>CAVWOT010000013.1:0-44309 GCA_963756605.1 Bryobacterales bacterium
AGATCTCTGTGCAACTCCCGCTTAACATCGCAGACCGCGTGCGCTACCCTTCCGTAGTGGTCGATAGAATTCGAAAACTGGCTTGCAACTTACCTGATGATGAGATCGCCGATCAGCTCAACCGGGAAGGACAGGCCAGCGCGAAAGGGCTACCCTACACAGTGAAGATCGTCCAGTGGATCCGTTGCCGATACCGCATTCCACCTGCCGAAATCAAGAGACCCGAGGAACTGACAGTCCGACAAGTGGCCGAACGGTTTGGCACGAGCGATCAGGTCGTTTATTATTGGATCGATCACAGCGTGATCCGGTCGCGGCGCATTAACCCCGGGATGCCGCACTGGATCACTCTCAGCGATCAAGACGAACAGAGGCTTCGAGAATGGGTACGCAGGTCTCGAAGGATTCAGCCGGTATCATGAAGGTCATTGGAGGAAGTGCATTATGAAACCACCATCCCGACGGTGCTGGATCGATTCATCCAGCAGGCGGTGATGCAGGTTCTGCAGAGGCAGTGGGACCGGACGTTTTCCGGTCATAGCTATGGGTTCCGGCCGGGACGGTTGGCTCATCAGGCGGTGGCACAGGCGCAGCAGTATATCGCCGAAGGCCACGGCTGGTGTGTTGATCTCGATTTAGAGAAATTCTTCGATCGGGTCAATCACCACAAACTGATGGGTCAGATCGCCAAACGGGTCGAGGACAAGCGGCTGCTGAAACTCATCCGGGCATTCTTGAATGCCGGGGTGATGGAGAACGGGTTGGTCAGCCCAAGCGTAGAAGGGACTCCACAAGGAGGCCCACTTTCACCACTGCTCAGTAACCTCGTGCTCGACGAACTCGACCGGGAGTTGGAGCGCCGAGGCCATCGCTTCGTTCGATACGCGGACGACTGTAATATCTACGTTCGCAGTGAACGGGCGGGGCAACGGGTGATGGAGAGGATTACGCAATTCATCACGCAAAAGCTCCAGCTTAAGGTAAATGAGGCGAAGAGTGCGGTGGCACGACCGCAGGAGCGGAAGTTTCTCGGGTTCAGCTTTACGGCGGGTCCCGAGGTCAAGCGCGTGATTGCACCCAAGGCCTTGGATCGGTTCAGACGGCGAATCCGGGAGATCACGCGACGGGCAAAAGGCGTCAGCATGGAGACGACGATGGAGGAACTGGCTCCGTATATGCGGGGCTGGCGCAGCTATTTCGGATTCTGCGAAACGCCCGAAGTGCTGATCGGTTTAACTCGCTGGGTCCGGTTGCGACTCAGGGCGGCTTTGTGGCGGCAGTGTAAAACACCGCGCCGTTGGCGGGCGGCTCTGCTGGACCTGGGGATTCTCCCGCGGCTGGCCAGCAATACGGCTGGCAGCGGGCGCGGCCCTTGGTACCTCGCGAAGGCTAAAGCTCTGTCTGTAGGGCTTTCTAATGCGTACTTCAAATCGCTCGGCCTTCCGTCATTGTTCGAAGAAGTGTTGACGTAACCATCTCGAACCGCCGTATACGGACCCGTACGTACGGTGGTGTGGCAGGGGTCGGCGGGTGACCGCCGCCCCTATGCCGATCATCAGGTAATATCGCTAGCGGTCAGGACGACTTCCAGAACCGGAGCCCGGCGCTTAGCTGGTGTGAGGGAGATCTCGCACGAGTGATCGCTCCGCCGTTTATCCCGAGTTTGGGAGGTTATCCAGCCCCACGACAAGCAAGGCTGACTTTCGAGCCAGAGTGGGCACGCTGCACCCAATTCAAGGATAGCAGTCCGGCTAACTAGAAGTCTAACGCATTGATAACCAGCCAGATAGAGTCTTTAGTTGGTGAATCAGAAGGCTCGATTTTCCGGGCCAAATTCGGTTAGCCTGAGTGAGGAAGAACAGCACAGGTGATTTAGGCAGCCCTGCTTCCCTGAAATTGAAAGCAGCAACCAAGCGCGCGATGGCCATCGTTCCGCTTTCCACAGCCCTGAACTTGAGGCAATACGCGCAGTGAAAAGGAGATTGGATGCCTGGGCTTTTAAACGGATTTGATGGGTCGATCAAGAACGAGAAGGCGTCGAATGTTGGTCCCGCGCGGGAATCGACGTCGCCTAACACCGCCTTGGGGAAGAGGAATCTCACACGTATGGCCGCACCAGGGACACCGCTATCTTTTAGTGATGTGTTGCGGCTTCGGCCGGTGCGGCGCCTGTGGATCGCGCAGATTGTCAGCGTGTTCGGGGACTTTCTGGCAGTGTTCGCGATCATCGCGGTGGTGACGTTTAAGCTGCACGGTACCGCAACGCAGGTGGCGATGGTGCTGGTATCGTTTATGGCGCCGCTGGCGATCGTCAGCCCGCTGGCCGGGGTCTTCGTGGACCGGTGGCACTTGAAGCGGACAATGATCGCAAGTGACCTGATCCGCGGCGTGCTGGTGCTGGCGCTGGTATTCGTGCACGACCTGTACTTCATAGATGTCATCCTGTTCACGATGAGCGTGGTATCAGCCTTCTTCGTTCCGGCGCAATCGGTGGCCGTGCGCACGCTGGTCCCGATGGCGGGGCTCCTGGCAGTGAACGGATTGACGTCGCAGGCGCAGCAGGGGTCACTGATCGTGGCCCCGAGCGTCGCCGGAGAGCTGGTGCAGCTTGTCGGCGCGAACTCCTGTTTCCTCTACGACAGCTTCAGTTTCTTCTTTTCGGCGGCGCTGGTGATGACGCTGACCATCGACCGACAGGCGCTGCGCACGGAACCGAGCGCGGTGCTCGATTCGATGCGGCACGGATTCGGCTTCATCTTTAAGCACTCGACGATTTCGTTTGTGATTCTCTCGATAACGGCGGGGATGTTCGCGATGCGCTGCTTCGGCGCGCTGCTCTCGATCTACGTGCGCGATGTGCTGCACTCGACGTCCGCGGTGTTCGGAGTGCTGAATACCCTGATCGGCGTCGGCATGATCATCGGGACGCAGTTGCTCACGCGGTTTGCGCGGCACATCCCACAGCAGAACCTGGTGGTGTACGGTCTGAGCGGAATGGGCATAGCGGTATTGACCACGGTGGCGTTCGCCAGGATAGGATCGACCGCGGCGGGAATGCTCGGGTTGGGCCTGTGCGCTTCCTCGATTTTCATCACGGCGACGACGCTGATCCAGCACGAGACACCGCACGAACTATTAGGACGAGTGATGAGCTGCCTGATGTCGCTGGTGGCAGGGTCGCAGGTGATCTCGATGTTCGTGGCTGGTCCGGTGGCGGAAAAGATTGGGATTCCGAATCTCTATTATGGAAGCGCTGCGATGCTGGTCGGAATCGGGGTCGTGGGGTACTTCAAGCTGCCGAAGGCCGAGAAGGCGGAATCGGCGAAGACGGGCTAGGCCGGCGGGGCGCGGATTAGGAAGGATCTGGCCCTTCGAGGAACGGTTCTCTGTGGGACCGTTCTTCAAGAGCTGAATTACTATTTGACTTCCGATCCACCCGGTTTCCACGGAACCGTGGCGCATCAGAATTGGACGAAAAGGGAACAGTTGCTCCCAACATCTTCAATTTTGCAAACGCCCGGCGCGTGTCAAGCACTTTGAGACACCGAGCATAGATATTTAGTGACTATTTTCCTCTGTCTTTGGGTCGGGTGGAATCGGCTTGTTGATCCAGACCTCCGAGGGTAAAGGCAGTGGTTCGGGAGGCTGCCGAACGAAGCGATCCGGGTGGGCCAGATAAGCAGCATCCAGCACCACCTGCCGGTGGGCCAGAACGGCCGGGGCCTCTCCGAACTGCACCACGGCCGGGGTCAGCAAACCGATGCCGGAGTGGCGATGCTCCTCGTTATACCAGTGGAAAAACTGCTGACAGAAAGCGCGGCTGTCCTGGATGCAGCCGAAAGCGATCCGGGAATTCCGGGCGGTACTTCAGAGTGCGGAACTGGCTTTCTGAATAAGGGTTGTCGTCGGAAACATAAGGCCGGCTGTGAGTTTTGGTGACACCCAGATCGGCCATCAAAAAGGCGACCGGCTGGGAAGTCATGACCCGGCCGGGGTCGGCGTGAATGGTGAGCTGGCCGGCGGGGACCTGGTGTTTGTAGATGGTTTCCTCAATGAACTGCTTGGCCAATTCGGCGCCTTCCCGGGGAGCGATCATCCAGCCGGCGACGTAGCGACTGAAGACGTCCAGGATGACGTAGAGATAGAAGTTCCACTTGGCCGGTCCCAACAACTTGGTGATGGGGGATCGCGGCCCCCTCCCAGGCAAGGATGGTGGGTGCCATCAAAATGCTCCATCCGATGGCCCGCCAGAGCAGAGTCGTCAGCAGAATTCCCAGATGCAGCAGGCGTCCCGCCCACCGTTTCGCCATGGATGGGTCTGGCGACCGCGATGCATCTGCGATGTCGGGAACGGAGCGCTCCCAGGTGCCATCCCGCCTGGTGCCGCAGATCCCACGCTGGTTGCCGGCAGGGGAGGGTGTAGTGACCTGACGGCGGCGACCAGTTGGGCAACACCGTAAAGGTCTTGTGGCAAGGACGACAGCGGCCCCGGCGAATCCAGATCTGCTGGTGCACCTAGTCGTGCGCCAGTTTGAGGCGCTGTCCTTGACCGATGATGGTCCGCTCGCCGCAAACCGGGCAGAGGAAGCAGATCCAGCGGGATCTCGGTCACCCCGGGTCGGTCTTGTTTTCTGGTTCTGGCAGTGCGATAAAGAGAATCACGGCTAGTGTGAAGGCTGGCCCTGACCGTCGCTGCCAAGTTTCGATCTGGTGACTGGCCTTCACCCTCGAGGTAAAGTCAGTTCCGAACGAAAGAGAATACCGCTTTGCGCTGACGGCCGCGCTCCCCTCACTCAGAACATTGGCCGGTAAATATGGCGCATACGCCACGGACGTGGTGTTCCGGCGGCAAGCGGATCTCCAGGCGATCCACGCAAACCTTACCCGCACAGCCATCCACACCGTGAAGCCAGACCATATTGCCACCTTCCTGGGAAAGAAACTGACGGGAAACTACCAGGGTGAAATGGGGAATCGATTCAACATCCGCATCGAAGGCACGCGGATCAAACACAGCATGGGGCCCGTCTCGATCAAACTGTACGACAAGTTCGGCCTGATTCTGCGCGTCGAGGCGACGGTCCTTCTTCAAGCACTACCGCCAGGTAGAACATCGGAACGGAACCAAAGAAATGAAAATGCCGACATGCCCAAGACGATCTACAGTCTGCCGGCGCTGCGGGAACTGCTGCTGGCAGCCAATCGTCGACTATCTGAAACTCCTCTCTGCGATCGGCAGACGACACTGCTGGAACCGACAAGCTCAACAAGATCTCGCAGGCGGTGGAAGAAAAAACGGCCGCGCGTATCGCGGCTTCAACTTCTTCGATGAGGAGGACGTGGAATTATTCCAGTCGCTGGCCAGGGGTGAGTTCAACATCAGCGGATTCCAGAGCAAAAAACTGCGCCACCAACTTCAGGGCAGACCAGCGGCCAGATTTCCCGAAGGCTAAAACGTCTTCGCACCCACTGCCTCATCAAGAAGATCGGCAAGACCTACAAGTACTACCTCACTTCCCTCGGCAAGCAAGTCATCACCCTCGGACTCAAGCTAAAGGACCTTTACGCCATCCCCAATCTTGCCGCGGCACCCGCACGTTAAAGTTTCTTGCCAGAAACGGCAACGATTTGTTTATAGAGATGTTAGCTGGGCAGCCAGCGAAACGGCTCATGGGTTGACGTTGCAAGCGGCGCCCTTCCCGCGCGGGGAGTAGAGCCGCGTCCGGAACCGCCAGATCACACTTGCGTGCCGCGCAGGCGATTAAAAATCGTCGATTGTCCAGAAGTTCATCGCGGCGGTCCACCGCAGGAAAGCCAGATGGTTCCCGTCGTGCGACGGAATTCCATAGGTGGTCCGCCCATCCTCAGGTTGCTCATAAAGGACTTTGGATTCGGCCTGCGCATTCACATGCAGCAGGTATTCCCCGTTGGCTGGTGTTTGCGCTACTCAAGAACCAGCCATTGCCGTCAGAAGCCCAGTGGAGGCCTGCTAATACCCGGCGGCCCGGCACCTCGACCTCCGAGGCGGCGCCACCGTTCATCGGGATGCGCCGGATTCGATTGCCGGCGCCCCGCTGATCCACCGCCGCGATCTCCGATCCATCCGGCGATACCTCGAAATAGGGGAACGAGTTCGATTCAAATTCCATGTGGCCTATTTCCGCGCCTTGTCCCTTGTCGTGGTCGAAACGGTAGAACGTCAGCACATTGCCTTTGAATCGCTCGATCACGCAGATCCCGGGCCGCGCCGAGGCGCAACCGATGTCCATACCGACGTCCCGGAGGACGTCGTTGGACGCCCCTCCGTTCGCCGGGAGGCGGCGCATCGTGGAAGGCTGGTTCCAGGATGTACGATCGCCGACTGGTACCGAGCGGTAGTAGATCCACTGTCCCCCGAACTGCGGTCCACGGCCTCCCCGGAATCCATGCTGAGTAATTCCGGGGTGCTCTCGTCGAGGCGCTGGCGGAAGACCTGGGACCTGCCCTTGCGATTGGATTCGAAGACCAGAGCCCGATCGTCGGCTGTCCAAAATGCCGGCGCGTCGTCGCTGTCGTCCAGAGTGAAGCGCCGCGGATTCGCCAGTTCGGCGCCGCCGGCCCGCAGGTCCCCGACGTACACGTCCGCCTGCCAAGTCCCGTTCAACAAGGCGACACGTTTCCCATCCGCGGTAGCTGTAATTCCGGAAATGCTGAAGCCCGTCCAGTCGGTAAGCTTGTGTGGCGGGCCTGCGGCTGTCCCTGAGGCCGGGTCCACCGGCAGTTCCCAGAGGTTGGTGAAGTTCTGAGAGTTCTCCCTCAGTGCACAAATCAGCCTTCCCCCAGGCAATGGCAATAAGGTGAAAGCCCGGAGGTTATTGTCCGACAATGCCACGGTCCGACTGGCGCCCTTGAGGTCGCAGGTCTCGATGGTTATCGCTTCGTGGTCCTTGTCCCAATGCACGCGCGCGAACCATATTCTTCCGCCATCGGGCGACCAGAACATCGGGTACATCTTGTCGGGCGGCGTGACAGTCAGGATTTGCCGGGCATTCTCTCCGTTCCCGCCCATCAGCCAAAGTTCGCGGAGGCTCCCGTCGGTATATGCGATACGGGCGCCGTCGGGCGAAACCGTCTCATTTGCAGCATTCTGCCGCAGCGGACTTAAGCTTCCGCTGAGGAAGGGAAAACACCCAAATGCCAGGCGAATCCTTTACTCTCTCGCGGACTAACAGCCGGGTACCGTCGGGATACCAGACAACCCTGCCCGGAATGACGCCGGGGCCCAAGGGGATGGAACGGGTCTCGCCCGACTGCAATATCTTTATGGTGATGGACTGAGGGTCGTCATACGCGAGTATTTGCCGTCCGGCGAAATGGCCATGGAGGCCGCCGGATTTTCCATGGTACTGGCCGTCACGCGGCGCGGTAGGGGAACGGGTTTGTTCGGCCGCCGGTAATAGGAGTGGCCGTCTTGCGGCGATCGTACCAGATTCGGGCCTTTCGATTCACCTCCGCGAAGATACAACCAGACGAAGGAGGCTGCCGCGATCAGCAGGCAAGCGATTGCCATCGCCGCCCACACCCAGCGGCGCTTTCCTGTGAGCCGGCGCGGGCGGCCGCGTGAGCTTTCCCGATGCCGATTCGTCGCGCAATTCTTAAAGCGCCAACTTCAGATCGGCCATGTTCTGGCTGCGCCGATTGACGTCCTTGCGCAGGCACCGTGCGATCAGCCGCTCCACTTCCGGAGGAGTGGTGGAAGAGATTTCGCTGGCCGGCGGCGGATCCTTCTCCACTACGGCGGCCAGCGTGGAGATTTTCGACTCGCCGCGAAACGCCCGCTGCCCGGTGACCATCTCGTAGAGCACCGCGCCGAAAGAGAAGATGTCGCTGCGCGGATCCACGGGTTTGCCTTCGGCCTGCTCCGGCGACATATAGGGAACGCTGCCGACGATCACCCCTTCCTCGCTGACCTGTTGGTCCACAGCCAGGGTACGGGTCGCTTCGTCAGCGCCGACGACGGCGGCGGGCGCAGACAGCTTCGCCAGCCCAAAGTCCAGCACCTTCGCGCGGCCATGCGCATCCACCATGATGTTGGCGGGTTTCAGATCGCGGTGCACGATGCCGGCTGCGCAGCGGCGAGCGCGCCAGCCACCTGCGCGGCGATGCGCAATGCTTCGGTGAGCCGCATGCCTTTGCGCGGGATCAGCTCGGTCAGCGGCTTGCCATCCACCAGTTCCATGACGATGAAGGTCTGCCCGTCCTGCTCGCCGATTTCGTGGATGGTGATGATGTTGGGGTGGTTCAGCGCCGAAGCGGCTTTGGCCTCCTGCACGAAGCGGGCGTGGCGGCCGGCATCGGTACTGCGCGCTTCGGCCAGCAGCTTGATGGCGACGAAACGATCCAGGCGCTCGTCCCGGGCTTTGTAGACCCGGCCCATGCCGCCCTCGCCGATTTTTTCGAGCAGGGAGAAATGCCCCGGCTCGCCGCTATCCATATTCGCTCTATTGTGGTCTTTCAGCAAGTCTCGGGCGTCCACTTGGCCGCTGACCCTGGATGGCGCATCCGGAAGTTATCCACTTGGAGGTGTAATTCCCGACCCGTGAAGTGAACCCGACAGGCCGGTCTGCCAGCGGCCACGCAGTGCGAGAGTCTGGCGACGAACGCGGTCCCGCTCCAGCCCGCCTTGGAGGAACTCAAGCGCCAAGCCGCCCAAGGCGAAGTGGTCCACAACGACGATACTTCAATGCGCGTGTTATCGCTGGATCGCGATAGCGGATATTTCGCCGGAGCGGACCGGAGTGTTCACCAGCGGGCTGGTGTGGATTGTCCAAAAGTGGCGGATTCCGCTGTATTTCACGGGGTGCAAGCATGCTGGCGAGAATCTGGCGGAGGTCTTGAAACTGCGGTCTGGCGACCTGCCGCCCATCATTCCCCTCCGTGCAAAATGTGCGGTGCCCTCTCGCGAAACGTCCCGAAAATCGTCGAGCCGCTTGGAAAACAACATCGTTGGAAAGGGCGCTGAAGACGGCCGTTCTGCATCGCAAGAACCCGCTGTTTTACAAGACCCGGAAAGGCGCCTCCACTTATAGTGGTCCCGTAGAGATTGGCTCCCTCGAGGGTTAAACCCGGATTGGGGTCGACGCCATCCCCGGCTTCAGCCCCGAAAACGTGCGCCACATTGAAATTGCCTAATCCATCCAGCGCAAACAACAGGCCGCCGTTGGTGGGTCCGCCGCGGGCAAGGCCCCAGATAAAGCCCATGGCGTCGTCGCGTAGAGCACCCTTTCATGGCCGGCCGTATCCAGTTTGTAACCACTCCCGCGCCATAGATCCCGCCTTGCAGCGTGGTTCCATGAATATTGCCGGCGGGGTCAAGAACTAGGCTACTGGGATAGTACCCATTGTCCACGAACGAGTACAGCACCGTCTCATTTCCGGCTGAATCCATTTGTACGCCACGCCGCCCCCCGCGCCGCCGTATTGAGTGGCGCCATAGAGATTTCCGGCTGAGTCGAGGATTACTCCGATCGGGTTTGCTCCATCGGCGCCACCCGTAAAGGTGTGCAACACCGTCTCGAGACCGGTGCTATCAAGCTTGAACACCACGCCCGCGTACGTCGACGCTATCCCGAAGCAGGCGCCGTATAAGTTGCCGGCCGTGTCGAGGACTACCGCCGACGGGAAGCATTGATCTGTAAAGTTGTACAGTACTTTCTCGTGGCCGGCCGTATCCACTTTGTGGACGATACCGAGGCCCGCGGTTCCGCCGAGGTACGACGTCCCGTCCAGGTTGCCAGCCGGGTCAAGGGTCAAGTTCGTCTCAGAGGGTCCTCCGTTCGGGTCGACTTTGAAGCTGTGCAGAACGATTTCGGTGGCCGGCTGGGCTGGCGCGGGCCTTGTCGTCATTGCAGCTAACGCGCATCCGAGCAATGGGAGAAGCCAGAGTCCGCCGCGTTTGCTTTCGACATAGGCCCTCAGTATATCGTGGCCGGCGGGTCTGGAGACCCGCCGCAGGACTGGAGTCCCACCCCACTGGCCGCCTCAAATGTAATATCATGCCTCTTTATCTAAACAGGCATGAAACACGTCACCACGATGCTGCTGGCCGCGGCATCTTTCATCTACGCCCAAGCGCCCGGCCCCATCGCGCTTCGCGGCGCCCGCGTTGTCACGGTCAGCGGTCCGGTGCTCGAAAAAGGCACTGTACTGCTGCGCAATGGCCTCATCGAGGCTGTCGGCGAAAATATCGACTTACCGAAAGACGCCTGGGTGGTCGAGGGCCAGGGACTCACCATCTACCCAGGCCTGATCGATGCCCTGAGCACCGTCGGCTTGCCCGAGACTGCCGCGACGTCCGCCGCGCCGCGCGCCGAGACTCCCGCGGCGCCCTCCCGATTCGGAGGCGGCGATCTGCCCGTGCCCGTGGAGCAGGGTCCCGAGTTCCGCCCCTTCACCACCACGTGGGTGCGCGCGGCCGATCTGGTAAATCCGGCCGACCGGCGCATTGAAGAAACCCGTAGCGCCGGCTTCGCTTCGGTGGTGACCTTCCCCTCGGCCGGCATCTTCGCGGGCGAGGGCGCGTTTCTCAACCTCTCGGGCGAAAAGCAAGGGCGCATGGTGGTGGCCTCCCCGGTCGGCCAGTATGTCACTTTGGCCACGCATAGCTTCGGCACCTATCCCGGCTCGCTGATGGGTGTGATCGCATACATCCGGCAGGTGTCTTTCGATGCCGATCACTATCAACTGGCGCTCGCGGCCTACACCGGCCATCCCGCGGGACAGAAGCGGCCGAATTACGATCGCGCTGTCGAAGGATTGCTGGAATCGCCGCGCATGCTGCTGCCGGCCGACGACGCCAAGCAGCTCGATCGCATGATCCGCTTCGCCGCGGAGTTGAAGCGTCCGGCGGTGCTGTACGGCGGGCATCAGGCTTACCAGGTGCCCGATCTGATCGCGAAGTCCGGCGTGCCGCTGCTGGTGAGCCTGAAGTGGCCCGAGAAACCCAAAGATGCCGACCCGGATGAGGAGGAGAGCTACCGTACTCTGGAATTGCGCGATCGCGCGCCCTCCACGCCTGCGGCTCTTGAAAAGGCCGGCGCACACTTCGCGTTCTACGCGGGCGGGACGGCGCCCAAAGACATGCGCAAAGCGCTGAAACGCGCGGTGGACGCGGGCCTGAGCGAAGCCGCGGCCGTGCGCGCACTGACCCTCACCCCCGCGGAAATCTACGGCGTGGCCGATCGCGTGGGGTCTATCGCACCGGGTAAGATCGCCAATCTGCTGGTGGTGAAGGGCAACTTATTCGATGAGAAGGCTAAGATACAATCCATTTACATTGATGGCGTGAAGTACGAGCCCGTAGCGGAGACGCCGCCCTCGGGCGATCGCGAAGGGCGCCCGGCGCCGGGAGGTGTGGAATGAAACGCCGTACTCTTTTCTGCGTGCTGTTGCCGGCGCTCCTGCCGGCCTTACTGCTGGCGGCCGGCGATACAACCGTCATCCGCAATGCCACAGTCCTCACGGTCACCAAGGGAACGTTCCAAGGCTCCATCCTGATCCGCGACGGCAAGATCGTGGAGGCCGGCGAGAAAGTGCTGGTCCCGGATGGGGCGCGGGTCATCGACGCGGGCGGCCAATATGTGATGCCGGGCATCATCGACTGTCACTCGCACATCGCGGCGGACAGCATCAACGAGGGCGCGGTGGCGGTTTCGTCGATGGTGGGCATTGAAGATGTGCTCAACCCGGACGACCCGGATATCTATCGCGCGCTGGCTGGCGGAGTGACTACCGCCAACATACTCCACGGCAGCGCCAATCCGATCGGCGGCAAGTGCCAGGTGATTAAGACGCGCTGGGGCAAGGATGCCCAGGGTCTGGTCTTTGAAGGCGCCATGCCGGGAATCAAGTTCGCGTTGGGTGAGAACGTGAAACGCTCGGGATCGCCCGGCGGCGGTTTCGGCGCATCGCCCGGCTTGCGCTATCCCGCCAGCCGTATGGGCGTTGAGGATGTCATTCGCGAAGCCTTTACCGAAGCGCGCGCATACCAGAAAGAATGGCGCGACTATCAGGCCAAGCTTGATCGCCACGAGCAGGCCGTTCCGCCGCGCCGCGATCTGAAACTGGAGCCGCTGGTGGAGGTGCTGGAAGGTAAGCGCTATGTACACGCGCATTGCTACCGCGCCGATGAAATCATGATGCTGCTGCATGTGGCCGATGACTTCGGATTCAAGGTCCGGACGCTGCAACACGTGCTGGAAGGTTATAAAGTGGCCGACGAGATTGCGGCTCGCGGCACGGGCGCGTCCACTTTCAGCGACTGGTGGGCTTACAAGGCCGAGGCGTTCGATGCGATTCCTTATAACGCCGCGCTGATGGTGCGCAAGGGAGTGCTGGTTTCGGTGAACTCGGATTCCGCCGAGCTGATGCGGCACCTGAATACCGAAGCGGCAAAGGCCATGAAGTACGGCGGGCTCAACGAGACGGAGGCGCTCTCTCTCGTGACCATCAATCCGGCCAAGCAATTGGGCATCGAGAAACAGGTGGGATCTATCGAGCCTGGTAAGGATGCCGATCTGACAATTTACGATCAGCATCCGCTTTCCAATTACGCCAAAGTCACTAAGGTGTTCATCGACGGCCAGCTTTATTTCGACCGCGACAAAGATCTGGAGGAGCGTCCGGGCAAGGAGACACGCAAGAAAGCCTTGCTCGACAAGCTGAAGGCACGAGATAAGAAAGAACGCAAGAAGCCCGACGCAGCAGATGACAAGAAGAGCGAAGAACCCGGAGGTGGCGAATGAGAACCTGTCTGGCTGTCTTCCTCACGGTCGCGTCCGTGCGCGCCGCCGGCTCCGAAGTGATTCTGCTGCGCGGCGCCACTGTACATACGGTATCCGGTGCGGATATAGCCGATGGTGCGGTGTTGATGCGCGACGGTAAGATCGCCGAAGTGGGCGCGCGCATCGCCCTGCCGAAGGGCGCGCGCGTCATCGAGCTAAAGGGCCTGCACATTTATCCCGGTATGATCGATTCGGCAACCGAGATCGGACTGACCGAGATCGAAGCCGTGCGCGAGATGAGCGACATATCCGATATCGGATTATTCAAGCCGCAGTTGCGCGCCGCCACGGCGGTCAATCCCGCGAGTGAGCACATCCCGGTCACGCGCGCCAACGGCATTACCAGTGTGATTACCAGCCCGGGCGGCGGAATTGTGGCCGGCCAAAGCGTACTGATGCACCTGAACGGCTGGACCATGGAAGAGATGGCCATACGCTCGCCTGCCGCCATGCGGCTGGAGTTCCCGCGCATTCGCATGCCGGGTCGTTTTGGCGGCGCGGAAACGCCGGGCCGGGCGGGGTCATCGGCCTACACGGACGCGAAGAAAAAGTACGAGCAACAGCTCAGTGAGTTGAATGACTTCATGGAATCCGCGCGGCGTTATCGGCAGGCCAAAGCCGCGGCCGGCCCGGACTTCGAGACCGACCTGAAGCTGGAAGCCATGATTCCCGTGCTCGACGGCAAGCTGCCTATGTTGATCCGCGCAGAGAAAGAAAAAACGATCAAAGAGGCTATCGCGTGGTCCGACAAACAGCAAGTACACATGATCCTGGAGCGCGGGGCGGAGGCCTGGAAGGTAGCGCCCGAATTGAAGGCGCATAACATCCCCGTGGTGCTGCCGCCTACTCTTCGCTTGCCGGAAGAAGAAGACGACCCCTATGATAAACCGTTCAGCATGCCGGGCGAGTTATGGAAGGCAGGCGTGAAGATCGCCTTCGCCAGCTTTGGACCGGGAGCGGAGGATAACCCGCGCAATCTACCATACGAAGCGGCCGCCGCGGTAGGTTTCGGTTTGCCGAAGGAAGAAGCACTGAAGGCCGTCACGCTGTACGCGGCGCAGATCTGGGGTGTAGGTGACGAACTCGGCTCTATCGACAAGGGCAAGTGGGCCGATTTGATCGTGACCGACGGCGACCCGCTGGAAACGCGCACGCAAATCAAACAGGTGTTTATCAAGGGAGCGGCGGTGGATCTGGAAAACAAGCACCACCGGCTTTACGAGAAGTATCTCACTCGGTAGCAGATCCAATTACTGACAGCGTGGGGCAGGACTGCAGTCCTGCGGCGGGTCTCCAGACCCGCCGTCCCAACTCACTTGTAATTCGATTTATGCGGTCAGTCGGGTGAGTCACAGAGCAAAGTCACTGGGCCATCGTTGACCAGGTGCACCTCCATTGAGGACTGAAAGACGCCGGTCTCTACGGGAACGGCCGTCTGACGGGCAGTATCGACAAAGCATTGGTAGAGCCGGATAGCGTCCTCGGGGCGGGCGGCTAAGTCGAAGCTTGGCCGGCGGCCCTTGCGGCAATCGCCGTATAACGTGAACTGAGAAACCACCAGCAAGCTTCCACCAGCCTCGCTGATGTCGCGATTCATTTTGCCCTCGTCGTCAGGGAAGATCCTGAGATGTAGTACTTTTTCCACAAGGTACCGCGCGTCTGTCTCGGAATCTGTTCGCGCGATGGCGAGCAGCAAAAGTAACCCCGGTCCGATGGATCCACTTATTCGTCCGTCAACCTCGACGCGGGCCTGTTTCACGCGTTGAATCACGACTCGCATGCTTCGAGGCTACCAAATTTGGTCTACTCACAGAGCAGGTCTAGCCGGCGAAATATTATACATGTTTGGTAATTACACGGTTCACAAACCTATGTTATAGTGGCCGTGGGAGAAACCAATGCCGAGAGGTAAAGCAGCTGCAAAACCAGACCAGACTACCCTGCAAATGGCTCTTGTAGGGTACGAACTCGAGAAAGAACGCATTGTCGCCAAGATACATGAGATTCAATCGCAACTAGGCGGAAAGTCATCGGGCGGGACACCAGCGGCACCGAGCGAAGGTGGGCCGAAGCGGCGGGTGTTGAGCGCCGCTGCGCGCAAGCGCATCGCGGCCGCACAGAAGAAACGCTGGGCGGAACATCGCAAGAAAGCGGCCGCCGCTAAAGCTTAGCTAACCCTTGGATGCCCGTGCAGACGGGGCTGCGCTCAAACCTGGGCTAGTGGGACCCGCGCGGACTAAAGTCCGCCCTTCCAGAGGAGGGGGACTCTTGGGTAGTGGAAAACTAAAATGATCGTGGGCACCGGAGTGGATCTGGCCGAGGTCCCGCGCATTCGGGATGCGATCGAGCGTTACGGCCGGCGCTTCATCGAGCGGATTTACACGCCTGCGGAGATCGCCTACGTCGAGCGGAAGGCTAACCGTTACGAGCGTTTTGCCGCCCGATTCGCGGCCAAAGAGGCCGGCATGAAAGCGATCGGTACAGGCTGGCGGCGAGGTGTGCGCTGGCAGGATTTCGAAGTGACTAACTTGCCGTCCGGCAAGCCCACGTTGAGGTTTCATGGTCAGGCTGCCCGCTTCGCGGACGCGCTAGGCGTGAAGTCTGTCGCCCTGTCGCTGACACATACAGCGGAGTTGGGAATGGCGCATGTGATTCTGGAGAGCTAGGATGCGGGCGGCCTGCGAGCGAGCCACACGCCACGGTTTGCCCAACATAAGCGCTACCCAAGAGCGTTACGTCCTCTCTAGAATCCTAGCCGCGCAAGTCTGAGAAGCCATCTCTCAGATTTCGGGCCGGGCGGAGGGGATGTACATGTTACGGGGCTTCTCCTCGGGTTTTCAAGGGCGCAGCCCTTGGCTAGGTCTCTAGGCGGCGATTCTCCCCTGAGGCTCCGCTACCTCGACGTACGCGAACAACAAATCCCGAAATTCGGGATTCTCAAGATGGCTTGAGACGCTCTGCCCTTCAGGTACCTGTTGTCCGGCCTGGTGATAGCTTCGAGGTTGATCTGAATTGCTTCACTTGCCGCTCGCTTCGCTGCTTCGATGGTCTCTCCGTAGGTAGCTATAGCCAAATCGGGTGCTTCGACCGCAAATCCCGTCTCGGTTTGTTCCAGCATGATCAGAAATCGCATTACTTGATCTTCAGTCTGATCTTCTTCACTGTATCCACCGCTCGCCCCACCGGGTACATCTTTTTGCGGATGTACGATGGTGACTATAAACCGGCTCGGCGGATGCTTGAAGTTCTGGTGGTCTCCCTCACGCCGACCAATCTCCATCCAAATTCCTCGGCCAGCTGGACCAACTCCCGGCTCGTGTATCGCTTGGGCATGAATGTGACGGAAATCCCATTGTCCCGTGCCGTTAATCGAAGAGCAGAGCCCCCGTGCCACTATCAGACTTTCGAGGACCTGGGGACCGCGCGTAACTGTGCGTCCTCGAGCCGCCGGGTCTCCTGCCAGGTGTAGATCATGCGGTGAATGACAGTCAGATTGGAGAGCACCGCGATTACCCACAACACCGGCGCCATCCTGTCGAACAGCGCGCCGATGATCAGCAATACCACGCGCTCGGGCCGTTCCAGAAATCCTACTTTACACTTGGGTATGGTATTCTCGGCGCGTGCCCTGGTGTAACTTACCATTACCGACCCGGTCATTACGATGGCCGTCAGTACCACATAGAAAAAGCGATCGATGGAAGCGTAGTAGACCAGCAGACCCATCAGCAATGCCAGATCCGAATAGCGGTCCAGAACCGAATCGAAGAAGCCGCCAAAGCGGGTGACCCGATTGGTCTCGCGGGCCACCCGCCCGTCCACCATGTCGAACAGCCCTGCGCCGATCACCACGGCGCCGGCCCAGCGAAAACTGCCCGCCGCGAACAGGTACGCAGCCACGATATTGATCACCAGTCCCAGGAACGTGAGCACGTTCGGGTGAATGCGGGATAACGCCAGCCACCGCACAATCCGGTCTATGGCGGCGCCGAAAACGATACCGATGACACGCGTGTAAGTCATCGTTCAGTCGGCGGCCTCGTGGATGGTGGTCAGTTTCAGTATCTCCAGGTCCCGGAACCCGCCCGGGAGTTGCACGCGGACCGCATCTCCCACTTCCTTGCCCAGCAAAGCACGGCCAATCGGCGAACTCGTCGAGATCTTGCCGCTGGGCGCATCGGCCTCTTCGGTAGTGACCAGCAGGTAGGTAATCTCTTCTTCCTTCTTAGTATCCAAAACCACAACCGTGGAACCCAAACCGACTTTGCCGTGGGGAATCTTGGAGAAGTCCACCATGGACATCTCGGCCAGCCTCTGCTTCAACTGGTTCAAGCGCGCGTTGACGAACCCTTGCCGGTCTTTGGCGGCGTGATACTCGGCGTTCTCACTCAGGTCGCCGTGTAGGCGCGCCTTCAGGATTTCCCGGGGCAGTTCATTGCGCAATTCGTACTCGAGCGTGGTGATCTCGTCCTGCAGCTTCTTTTTTATTTCGTTCGCTCCCACAGGACAATTATAGGCCAATTGGCGCGCAGAGCAAGCGCCGCGGCCGCTTGGCGGAAATCATGGCGCACGCGCCGGTCCGCCGCTTGCGTATTAGTTTCCGATGGCGGTCGCCAAAGTCTGCGCGCCGCCGGTACCGTTCAGAGTAAAGGTTAAAGGCACCGCGTTGCCGGCCGGGACCGGGGGAACCACCACGTCGAACTGGTAGAGACCCGTATACCCGGAAGCCAGTCCATCATAAGCTGGTAGCCGCCACGCCGCCAAACGCGATGGTAAAGGGTAGCGCGAGCGTATTGGGTTGGGATACCATCTGTCCCGGTGGCATGCTCGGATTGACGAAGCCAAAGCCGATCCCGTAGATCACAATGGTGTCGCCCGACTGCGCCACGTTCGACGTCACACCGGATATCGCGCCCGGCGGTGCGACGTAAGTGCCGTCCGGAAACTGGGCGACGACATATTGCGTTTCGCCGATTTTGAAGTTACCGGGTGCCAGCAGTCCCGGCTCGGTGGCACTCACCGTAACGGTGAAAGGGGTGCTGGCGCCTGCCGCGGTGCTGACTATCGGCGGTTGGGGCCTGTCCTCACGCCGCTGGGCACCAGCACGTTCACCTGCAGTGGGCTGATGTAGTCAACATACGCGGGCATGCCGCCGATTGTTACACTGGCGCCGCCCAACGTGATGGGCGCGTTCACTCAGTTGAAGTCACTGCTGCCCCACGTACGCGTGCCCACCGCGAGATTGGTTCCGTAAATCTCGATCCAGGAGCCGGGCGAGATGCGGAAAACTCGCCAAACGCGCTGGCGCTCACCACACCTGAAATTTGCGGCCCTTGCGCAAGCTGGCCGAACAGAATGTAGGAGCCCACAGGCGAACCGGCGCCGAAGAAGGTGATGTCGGTGTAGTCGAACGAAAACCCGCCGCTCGAGGGTGCTTCGGAAAACTGTACAGTAAGGTTAAATGGCGACGGCGGACCCGGCGTGCTGGAGCAGACCGTCTGCACACATGCCTGGACGGAACTGGTGCTGGCGATGTTGGTGCTGAATGCTCCCGTCATGCCATCGGTGAAGACGCCCGTGCCGAAATTGCTCTGAAACGCCGAGAACAGATCCATAATGAGCGTGTCCGCCTGCGATGCTCCGCCGCTGCCGTTGCCGAGATAGATGACCTGAATACCGGGATCAAGCCGACTGTATTTGCGATGGACAGAGTCGCGATCCCGTCTACGGGAAGCTGCGTAGCTGGACAACTGCCGATGAGACAGTTGCCATTAACCTGGAATCCCAGGTCGGCCGAGTATGCGCCAGTCCCACATAGTGCCATCAAGTACAACACCCAACTAAGATTGCGGAGCGTCATTTATTATGCTCTACGGCGATCTTACAATAACGAGTGGAGGGCGGGCTTTAGCCGGCGCGGGGCTTCAGCCCCGCACGCTTCGACGCTATACTCGACGCCATAATGATGGTTGGCCATCCTGCCGATAAATGCTCAGGATGGAACAGTTTTGAAACCGGTCCGCGTTTTTCATGTGATCCCGTCCCTGCCCGAGCCGTTAGAGCCGTTGCGGGAACTTGCCTATAACCTCCGTTGGGCGTGGGATCACGATAGCATTGAATTATTCCGGCGTCTGGATACCGACCTGTGGGAATCCACGGGACACAATCCAGTCAAAATGCTGGGTACCGTTGATCAGATGCGCCTGGTCGCGGCGGCCGCTGACGATTCGTTCCTGGCGCACCTGGAGCGCGTATCGAGCGCGCTGACCACCCGCCTGGGAGGCCGGAATTCCTGGTTCCAGCGCGTACATGCGCCGGCCGGAAAGCTGCTGGTTGCCTACTTTTCCGCCGAGTTCGGCCTCACGGAATGCCTCTCGATTTTCGCGGGAGGATTGGGTATGCTGGCGGGCGATCACGTCAAGTCGGCCAGCGATCTGGGCGTGCCGCTGGTGGCCGTAGGTCTGCTCTACCAGCAAGGCTACTTCCGCCAATATCTGAGCCGGGCCGGCTGGCAGCAGGAAGAGTATGTCACCAACGACTTTCATAATCTGCCGCTGCGTCCACTCACCCGGCCCGACGGCAAACCGCTGAGCGTTGAAGTGCAATACCCCGGCCGCATGGTCACCGCGCGCGTGTGGTGGGTGCAGGCAGGGCGCGTGCCCGTATATCTGCTCGACACCAATCTGGCCGTGAACAGCCCTGCGGACCGCGAGATTACCGGCGAGCTTTATGGCGGCGACAACGAGATGCGCCTTCGGCAGGAGCTCCTGTTGGGCATTGGAGGGTATCGGGCGCTGGAGGCCGCGCACGTCTTGCCGGCGGTTTATCACATGAACGAAGGTCACTCCGCGTTCCTGTCTTTGGAACACGTGCGGCGGCTTATGGAGCGCTACCAGCTTTGCTTCCATGAAGCGCGCGAACTGGCTTCGCCGAGCCTGATCTTCACTGGGCATACGCCCGTCGAAGCCGGGCACGATTACTTCGCTCCGGACTTGATGGACCGTTATTTCAACGAGTATTATCAGGCGCTGGGACTTAGCCGCGAAGATTTTCTGGGGCTGGGCAGGCGGAATCCGCGCGACCCTAACGAGCAGTTCTGCATGACCGTACTGGCCATGCGCCTGGCGGCGTCCAGCAACGCCGTCAGCAAGTTGCACGGCGAGGTGAGCCGGCGCATGTGGCAGGGTATGTGGCCCGGTGTGCCCTTGGAGGAAGTGCCTATCGGGCACATCACCAATGGAGTCCATTTCCGTACCTGGCTCTCCAACGAGATGAACCAGTTGTACGACCGCTACCTGGGTCCGCAATGGCGGGATGCGGCGAATGGCGATCTGTGGAAACGGATCGAGACAATTCCGGCTGAAGAACTCTGGCGCACCCATGAACGCAGGCGGGAGAGGCTGGTGTCATTTGCCCGCCGCAAACTCCGCGATCAATTAGAGCGCCGCGGCGCGCCGCAATCTGAAATCGAAGCAGCCGGCGAAGTGCTGGACTCGGGCACCTTAACTATCGGCTTTGCCCGCCGGTTCGCTACTTACAAGCGGGCCACGCTCCTGCTGCGGGACCTTGAGCGGTTGAAGCGCATTCTCGGCGATGCCAAGCGGCCGGTGCAGATCATCTATGCAGGCAAGGCGCACCCGCGCGATGGCGGCGGCAAGGAGTTGATCCAACGCATCGTGGCCTTAGCGCGCGATCCCGCGTTCCGCCACCGTATCGTCTTCTTGGAAGATCACGACATGGCCACCAGCCGGTATCTGGTGCAGGGCTGCGACGTCTGGCTGAACACGCCCTTACGGCCGCTGGAGGCCAGCGGCACCAGCGGGATGAAAGCCGCGGCCAACGGCGCGCTCAATCTCAGCACGCTGGACGGTTGGTGGGACGAAGCTTGGCGCGCACCCCGGCCCGCCGCGGAGTCCATCGGTTGGGCCATCGGCAATGGCGAAATCTACAACGATCCTGCCGAGCAGGATCAAGTGGAGGCGGAAGCTCTCTATGATCTGCTCGAACGGGATGTGGTCCCCACCTTCTACGACCTGGGGCGAGACCGTTTGCCGCGGCGCTGGATTGCATTAATGAAGGGGTCTCTAAAGAATCTCTGTTACACCTTCAACACGCACCGCATGGTGCGGGAGTACACCGAACGAATCTACGTGCCGGCTTTCGAACGGTTCGGCCGGCTGGAGGCGGATTCCGCCGCAGCGGCGCGCGCGCTGGCGTCGTGGATGAGTAAGGTCCGCCAGGAATGGCCCGCGGTGCGCGTGGAGGCTCTCGAAGAAGGTCCCGCAGCGCAGGCCCAGGTAGGCGATCTGTTGAGTGTACGGGCGCGCCTGCGCCTGGGCGCGCTGTGCCCGGCCGACGTGACTGTGGAACTCTACTTAGGCGCGCTGAATGCCGCCGGCGAAATCACCCAGCCGGCTACCTTCCCCATGCGCCATGCCGGCAGTCCGGGCGCGGGCGAACACGTTTTCGAATCGACTGGCGTCCCGTGTTGCCGTGGTGGGTTGCAGGGCTACACCGTCCGCGTGCTGCCGCATCATCCAGATCTGGCCGCGCGTTTTGTGCCGGGCTTGATTACCTGGGCGAGCTAGCGTGGGGCAGACCTCCAGGTCTGCGCGGGTCCTCCAGGACCCGCACTGCGCTTAGCGAATCAGCGTACCAGAGCGCGAAGAGGCCGGCGTGGCCGCCAAATGGGCGGTTCCGAGCGCTCCACATCCCCTGGCTCGGACGAAAGCGACCAGGTTGGTTCGCGATCATCCTCAACACCGCTTCCTCGGCCACGTTGCGGTCGATCAATTTAATGACGAAGTCATTGGTCATCAGGATGCCGGTCTGCACGGGTGCGGCCGTCGCTTCCCGCGCCTCCGCCGCCGCCTCGCGCCGGCATTCCTCCACCGACCCCGCCACCAGCTTGCCGCCGTTCAAGTCCGAAGATTTCTATGCAAAGTCGCCCGCCTTGGCTGCTTCGAGTGCCGGTTCAGATGGCATTACTTAGCATCCATAAACGCGATTTCCGGTTCTCGATCCACGGCGCGTACAGCCATTTCGCGTCTGCCAACCGCTGCCGTAACGCCAGGGCTTTCACTTCGGCCGTCCCCGGCCACTCCGGCACAGTGGACTGGCTCTGATTCTCCTTCTGCCCATGCCCGTGCACCGCCTCGAACCAACCCTCGGTACGCGAGAGGTGCACCGCCGGCAAACCTTCGCCGAGAATGGCCGGCTGCGGACGCGTTTCGCACCGCGATACATTGATGGACAATAAGAGACCGGGCACTCCCGCAACTGCGGAACCTCCGCCCTCGGCCATTGCCACCCCATGCGCCGCACGTCCTGGAACAGAAAATCGCCAAATTTCTTGTGACAGCCAGAATACGTATCATGGAACGGTGTTCAGGCTCAGAGTCAGACAAGCACGGCACATATCCAGGAAACCGAACTGTTGTCACCGTGGCAGTCTGGCCGTACACATTTCGGCTCGTTATGGCGTGCCAGATAAACTGCTGACCTAATGGAATTGCAGCCCGCACCGTTGCGAAGTCTGCTTTCACCGCCAGTATCGCCTGGCGGTGCCGCACACGAACGATGATTCTTAACCCTTCTGCGAAATGGCGGCCAGGATTGCCTGTGGGATGCCCGGCAGCGGCATCACGCGGTCAGCCGCGCCCAGACGGATCGCTTCTCTGGGCATGCCGAAAACCACGCAACTGGACTCATCCTGCGCAATAGTGCGTGCCCCGGATTGATGCATCTTGAGCAGGCCCTGCGCCCCATCCGAACCCATACCCGTCAGCAGCACTCCGACCGCCCGCGCACCCGCCGCTTCGGCCACCGAGCTGAACATCACATCCACGGATGGACGTTGGTAACAAACGCGCGGACCGGTTTTTACTGCGACGCGATATCCCTCCGGACTCTTGCGTAATACCATATGCAGGTCTCCTGGAGCCACCAGCGCCCGGCCCGGAACTAGCGCGTCTCCGTCTTCGGCCTCTTTGACTTCGAACGAGCACAGCTGGTTCAGTCGGGCGGCGAACGCCCGTGAAAAACCGGCCGGGATATGCTGCGTTACCAGGATTCCTGGAACGCCCTCCGGCAGCCGCGGCAATATATCGGCGATGGCTTCCGTCCCTCCGGTGGAGGCGCCTATAGCGATCACGGTCGATGGCGTCCACTGGCTGGCCACGAGACGAGGCGGCGGTTGGGGCGCGGCGGCCTTAGCAGGCGCACGGACGTGGGCGGATGCCGCGGCGCGTATCTTGGAGGCCAACTCCAGCCGCAACTCGCCCACCGAATACGGGCCGCCGGGCTTGGCCAGCACTTCCACAGCCCCCAGGCTCAGCGCCTGCAAAGCAGTCTGGCAGGAAGCCTGTGCCAGTGAACTGATCACGATCACGGGCATCGGGCGGAACCGCATCAGCTTTTTGAGAAAGGTCAATCCGTCCATGCGCGGCATCTCGATGTCCAGGGTCAGTACATCGGGCTGCAGCGCCAGGATCTTGTCCCGCGCAATATATGGATCCGGAGCCGTTCCCACGACTTCCAGGTCAGGTTGTCCGGAGAGGGCTTCCGTCAGTATTTTGCGCACGATGGCGGAATCATCCACCACCAACACTCGAATTTTTCCGTTAATAGGCATGCGGCTCCAGAACCAGCCAGAGATCGATCGTCCCATCGGCTGCATCTTCACCCATAGCCAGGGACTGACTGGGCGGATCAGCCAGAAGAGCGGCGCCCTCCGGCACCAGTTCGGGGCTGGATAATCTAAAATGTTCCTCGGTTTTCACGCGGCTCAGCATCGAGCCGCAGATCATATTGGCCAGTTCGCATACCACGCCGCCGAGTTGCGAGAGTGGCGGCTCATCTTCCTCTGACGGCAGAAAGTTGGCCGCCAAGGCGCGCACAGTCTCCTCCGAAACACTGAGAGCCAGCGCACCACTAGGCGTGCCCTCAAAGCTGAGGCGCACGGCCAGACGCGGTTCGGCGGTGGGTTCGGCGGGGGCCGCCGGCCCGCCAACACTGGTGAAAAACATAGTTTCCAGAACCTCACCTGTGGCGGCCGCCAGCATCGTACTCCATTCGCTATCGGGCATAAGCGGCTCCCAACACGCGCTCCAGTTCCTCGCGCAAGGTCTCCGGCATGAAGGGCTTCTTGACATAACCGCGCGCGCCCAGGGAAATCATTTTTTGCATACGCTTCTCGGTGCCGTCAGTGGATACGATGACGACCGGCACGGACTTCAGCACGTCGTCCGCTTCCAGGCGGCGCACCAACTCTTCGCCGTCCATGGACGGCATGTTGATGTCGGTCAGTACGACATCCACCCATTGCTGACGCAAAAGGTGCAGCGCTTCATGGCCATCGGAGGCTTCCAGGAACTCGGCACCCTCCATACCGGACAGCACGATGATGCGGCGGATGAAAGCCCGCATGACGGGCGAGTCGTCGACGATCAGGACGCAGAAGGCCACGATTGTGCTCCTTTCGGGCCGGAACCGGGGTAACCCAGTTCCTGCTCACTGGGCGAACCGGGCCCCCGCAGCCAGAATCGTCCGCTACCCACTTCCAGGCGCACGGTGCGCGAGAGATTGCCGCCCACATCCTCTCCCTGTACCAGCACGCCCGCCTTCCACAAGATCTTGCGCAGGGCGAGGTAATTTCGTTTGCCGATGTTAAAAATGCCTTCACTATCCATCACTTGAGCTCCCCCCGCCACCCGGACTACCAGCCGCCTTTTTTCGGCGCCGCATTCGTAGGCGCGCCGAAATAGCAGCGGTATGCCGGTATCGGCGAACATGTACGGATTCTCAGCCGCTTTGGACGCCGAGATTGAGGATTCCGGCAGCATGTAATGCAGCATGCCGCCAACTCCCGCCACCGGGTCGTGTATGGCGACCGCGATACACGAACCCAGCGCATAGGTCACCAGGATCTCATCGCGCGATTTGCTGACCTGGCAATCCGCGATCCCCACGACTACGTTGGCCATCGCCACCCCCGTCCCGCTCCAGAACCCGGTTTTCGGTAAATTGCCGGCCGTATGTAAGTCAATTCGTGCTTGATGCCCGTCAGGCTCTCCGCGTGCCCGATTAACAGGTATCCGCCAGGTTCCAGGCAACTGGCCAGTCGGTTGACCACGCCTTCCTGCGTGACTTTGTCGAAGTAGATCATGACATTCCGGCACAGAATTACCGGAAAAAGGCTGCGCTGGGAAAAAGACTCCACCAGGTTCAGGCGCGCGAACTCCACCTGGCTGCGCACTTCCGGCTTGATTCGGTACGACCCCTTCCAACGCCCTTCGCCGCGCAGGAGAAATTGACGGAGCCAGGTGGGTGGCAAACTGCTAAATCGCTCCGCGGGATATACCGCCTTCTGCGCGGCGTCGAGCGCCTTGGTAGAAATGTCGGTAGCCAGGATGCGTACTTTCTTGAAGGCCTGGGCACCCAGTTGCTCGAACAGTGAGAAGGCCAATGTATACGGCTCCTCGCCAGTAGAACAGGCTGCACTCCATAGTTCGATCCGGGGACGCTCCCGCAGGACTGGCCACACGTTTTCCCGCAGGAATTCAAAATGCGCGGCTTCCCGCAGGAAGCTGGTGTGGTTGGTGGCCAGAGAATCGATCATGCCCACCAGAGCCTCGCCGCTGGCGTCGCCGACCACATGCCGGTAATATTCCTCAAACGAACCGAAGCGGCCCTCGCGCATGCGTTTGCCCAGGCGGGCGGCCACCAGTTCCTCTTTTCCCTTGCGCAGATCGAGGCCGAACTTTTCATAGGCCAAGCGCCGGATGGCGTCAAATTCGTGAGGCTTCAGTTTTCCCGATCGCTCCGCCGCGCCAGTATCCTGGCTTGCGCCATTCATTGGATCCGTTCCTTGATGAGGCCGGCCAAATCCAGAATCAATGCCACGCGGCCGTCTCCCAAGATGGCTCCCCCGGCAATTCCTACGATGTTCTTGAACGTGTCACCCAGACTCTTGATGACGGCTTCCTGCTTGCCGATCAGTTCGTCGACCATCAGGCAGAAGTTGTGCCCTTCCCCTTCGGCCACAATCAGCAGGCCCTTACACGGATCTTCGGAGCGCGGCCTGACCCCAAACTTGCGGTAGAGCCGGAGTACAGGGAGCAGGTTTCCGCGCACCATCACCATTTCGGCCCGGTTCTGCACGGTGAAAAGAGCATCCGGCGCAGGCCGGAACATCTCATGTACGGCGAACAGTGGCACGATGTAGCGCTCCGCTCCCACTCCCACCACCAGGCCGTCGATGATCGCCAAGGTCAGCGGCACCTTCAGAGTAAATGTGGCACCCTGGCCCGCGCGGGATTGAATCTCGATATGGCCGCGCAGCTTCTGTATCTGCCTGCGCACGACATCCATGCCCACACCACGGCCGGAGACATCCGTAACTTTCGCCGCGGTGGAGAAGCCTGGTTCAAAGATCAGATGAAAGACGTCGCTCTCCGAAAAATTCTCCGGACTGGCGACCAACCCCTTCTCCATCGCCTTGGCCAGAATGCGCTTGGCATCCAATCCACGTCCGTCATCGGATATCTCGATGACGATGTGGCCAGCCTGGTGGCACGCGCGCAAGCCAATCAGCGCTACCGGATTCTTGCCGGCGGCCGCCCGTCCCTCCGGGTCTTCAATGCCATGGTCGAGCGAGTTACGCACCATGTGCATGAGGGGATCCGCCAGTTCTTCCACGATGGTGCGGTCGATTTCGGTCTCCTCGCCGCTGATTTCCAGTTCCGCGGGTTTTCCCATCTTGCGTGAGAGATCGCGCACCTGCCGGGCTACACGCTGAAACAACTGCCCGATCGGCACCAGGCGCATGGACATGGAAGTCTTCTGCAGTTCAGAAGTGATGCGCGCCAGTTGGGCCAGATTGCGCTGCAGCTTCGGACTCTTCAAAGCCGCCAGTTCGGGATCGTGGCGCACCATGGACTGCGCAATCACCAGTTCTCCCGCCATGTCCACCAGGTAGTCCAGTTTCCCGGTGTCTACTTTTACGGCTTTGGCTTCGCTCGGCAGGTTCTGTGGCCGGCCGGCGCTCGGCACAGCGGGCGGCTCCAGTTCGCGCGGACCAGCCGCCGCAGCGCGTTCAGCAGACTCATGGGGTTCAGCGGGTTCAGCGGCTCTAGGTGCGGCCGGAGGCGGCACACAAACCTGGGGGTCCGCGCCGCCGCTCATGAGACTCAAAACGCGTTCCAACAGGGCCGTATTGTCCGGCACGGCGGGCGCTTCATGTCCATGCAACCTCGACTCTATGCCGTTCACACAGACTTTCAGGTAATCCGCACTTTCCAAAACCACGTCGATCACGTGCGAAGTGATGGTCAGTTTGCCGTTGCGCGCCAAATCCAAAACGGTCTCCACGTTGTGGGAGACTTCCCGCACGGCATCCAGTTCCAAAAAGCCGGCCAGTCCCTTAATGGTGTGGAACGCGCGGAAGATGGAATGAACGGCTTCGGCATTCCCCGGGTCCTGCTCCAGGGCGAGGGAACGGCTTTCGATAGCCGCCAGGTGTTCGCGCGATTCCAGCACAAAATCGGATAACAGTTCCGGATCCTGCGCCAGCGAATACGCCTCGGGTTCCTCCGCCTTCGCGCCAGCAGAAGCACCGTGAAGCGCCTGCTGCATGGCTACCACACCGGTTTCGAGCGCCTGCGAAAGAGCTTCGCGCGCCATGTTGTCGGGCATGTTCAGCGTCGCGCACAATTCCGACGCGATGCGCGCGACCTCTTGACAGCCGCCCGCCTCGGCGCGTTCGCGTACTCCGCGCACCGCACTAGCCAAGGCGGCTAGCGACTGGTTAAAGCCGCTCTCGGAGGATAAATCCTCCATGACAACTTTAGTTGCCAGCGCTTCGATTTCCGTGCTCAGCTCTATTTGCTCGGGCATACAGCCTTCTGTCCCCTCATTAGAATTCCTTGAAGTCGTCATCCAAAGGCAGCTCCGTGCGATCTACCTTACCGGCCCACACTGGTTCGGCCTTCGCTACCGGGACTACCCTCTTACCTGAGACGGCCGACTGGAGCGCTTTCAGACCGCGACTATGATCCCCGCTCTTCGCCGCCGCAGCCGGCTTCGGACGTGCGTGATACCCGCCTGGAGCGGGGCGGCCGGCGTTCTTCTCCTGCCCGATCACCAGCGCTTGCAACTGGCCGACAACCGCCTTCATGGTTTCAGCCTGCCCGGATAGTTCCTCGCTGGCCGAGGCGCTTTCTTCCGCGTTCGCGGCATTCTTCTGGGTGACCTGCTCCATCTGCACGATAGCCTTCGCAATCTGCTCGATGCCGCGCTCCTGTTCCTGGCTGCCCAGGTTCACTTCGTCCACCAATACCTTTACCTTGGCGGAGCTTTCGGTGATGGAGCGAATGGCTTCAGCCACATGGTCCAGATTGGACATGCCTTCGCGAGATTTGCCAAGCGATTCTTCGATCAGCGCAGCAGTGTCTTTGGCCGCCTGCGCGCAGCGTTGCGCCAGGTTGCGGACCTCGTCGGCCACGACCGCGAAACCCATGCCCGCCTCTCCGGCGCGGGCGGCTTCAACGGCAGCGTTCAAGGCCAGGATGTTGGTCTGGAAGGCGATCTCGTCGATGACTTTGATGATCTTAGAGACCTTTTCACTAGACGTGTTGATCTCGGTCATCGACGCCACCATCTGCTCTAGCTTTTGGTTGGCGACCCCCACCCGCTGATCGACCTGGCTGGTCAATTCGGCGGCGACTCTGGAGTTCTCGGCATTCTTATGAGTCATGGAGTTGATTTCCTCGCTGGAGGACGAAGTCTCTTCTAAAGAAGCCGCCTGTTCAGAGGATCCCTGGGCCAACGATTGGCTGGCGGCGGAGACCTGGGTGGCCGCACTGGCCACCTGTTCGGCGCCCTCCGCGAGCTGTGTGGCGGCTTGACCGACATCCCGCGTGACTCGCCGCACGACGACGATCACGATCAATCCCACAATGGCGCAAAGCACCAGGAGCCCGACGGCGATCCGCTGACTGGAAGCACTCTGACTATTCACGGCAGCCTTGTCCTCAGCCAGAATCTCGGCTTGGATGGCTTGCAGACGGGCAGATGCCGCGGCTATTTTGCTATAGATTGGCACGGTGATGTCTTTCCGGATACGGTTGGCTTCCGCCAAATGCCCTGCGTCCGATTGCCTTACGACTTCTTCAAAGTGCGGCTGCCATTCTGCAAGCTGCGTGGCGATGTCGGCTATGAGTGCCTTAGCTTCATCCCGGACCATCAGCGGCCGCATTTCGTCCAACGCCTTCCGAATGTCCTTGGCTCCTTGTTCAAATATCTGCCGGTTTTTCTCGAACTCCGCATGGTCCTTGGCAAATGCGGCAAGTATGATGCCTCTTTGCGCCGAGACGAGCTCCCAATCCGCTGTGCCGATTTGGTTGCTGAGCGCGATCTTCTGCACATTTCGATCCACAGCCTCGTCAAACCGGTCTTTGAATCTGCCGGCGGTGCTCAGCCCGCTATAGCCCAAAATCGCGGCCAGCAACAAGAGGGCAGCACTCCCGCCCAGTAATTTCGTACCTATCGTCCAATTGACTTTCATGGATTTGATCTCCTATTTCAGCCCATCAAGGCCGTGAGGCCCTCGATTTCCTGCGCCTGCAACACTTTATCGATATCCAACAGGATCTTCACTTTACCCTTGCTCTTGGCCATGCCCAGAATGTATGGCGTGGAAACCCCGTCGCCGAAATCCGGCGTGTCTTCCACCTCGCCGGCGGCGATATTCACCGCTTCGGAAACTTCGTCCACGACGATGCCGGTCAACGACACACCGCCGCCCGGCCCCTGAATCTGTACGACGATGATGCAGGTGCGCTGGGTGTATTCGACTTCCGGCAGACCGAACTTCAGGCGTAGATCCACTACAGGGATCACCTTACCCCGCAGATTAATGACGCCCTTAACGAACGCCGGCGTCTGGGGAACGGCCGTAATGTCCTGGATTCCCATGATCTCCCGAACCTTCAACACCTGAATCGCGAATTCCTCGCGGCCCAGGTGGAAAGCCAGGTATTTTCCGATGCGGCTGTCGCTTTTGGTGGCCGAACCGCTCTCCGGCGGCGCCATCGTGCTCACTTGCATTTTCGTCTCCTCGTCGGCTTAACTTAGGGGAGCGCTCACCAGAGCGATCCTAGTGGTTTATCGGACGGGAGGCGGGGAAGGTTTAGGGCCGATTCCGCCGCTGAGTAAACGGCCGGACAATAGTGCCTGCCAATGTGAACCTAGCCGTGCCGCCAGCGGGGTGCGGCATTTCGCGTCAGGGGGGTCACTGCCGCATCGCCAGTTCGCCCGGCTCGTAACGCAGCTCGCGATCCAGCACCATTTCCAGAGTGGTGCCTTTAGGCAGGATCACGTCCGGGCCGTGCGTTGCCAGGACGGCAATCAGCCCGGTCGCCGCACCTCCAATTACGCCGATGCCGGCGCCCATGCCCGCGTGACCTGCCACGCTGCCGGCGATAGCTCCCACGGTGGCGCCCGCGCCGGCTGCCTCGCCGACGGTCCGCGCCTCGCCTGCCCTATCCCGCTCGCCGCGGATGGCGCCTTCCCGGCGATCCACGTCGTTGCCGTCGGCACTGTCAAGGCGCGAGCGAAACTGGCGCGTCACGCCGTTGGGCAGCGTAAGAGAATCGAATCGCACATACAGTTCCGACCTGCCCTTCATCTTGCCGCCGCGTTTCACTTCCGTCACGGTGCCGGCCACGTAGCTGCCCTTGGGAATTATAATGTGGCTATTCTGGGTCACCGGGAAAGCAGTTTCCAGATACACCCGGTCACCTGCCGCGCTGTGCTTGGTATCCAGCGTGTTTACCAACGAGAGCGGTATTCGTGTGCCGGCCTGTACGATAATTACCGCGGGCGCGGCCGGAACGGCTGGCGGTGTCCCGCGCAACGCATCCAGGCGCTCCTGGTTGGTGTACGTCAGCGTTGCCTCAGTCGCCGCTGCACCACGTCGGATGGTCCGCGTGATGGTGAGAACCGCGGCGTTCCTGGAGAGTTCCCAACGATCCTCGACGACGTAGTTATGTGGTCCGCTGACCAATGTGGAAATAAGCAACGCGCCACCCTCCCATTTCGAGGTCGCGCTCATGGTGGAGTCTCCGACCTGATACTTACTCTCTTCGCCATCCGTACGGAAGAGCCAGCTAACACCCGATTCCGTACACTTAAGAGTAGAATCTTCCTGGCTTATAGTGAGCAGGTCACCAGGCACGGCGGGAAGTCCGCTTAGGTTGCTTTGTTGCCGGTCCAGAGTCCAGTTTCCTGAAAAGTCGTGAACGTCCGCGGCTGCAATCAGCGCAAGCGGGAGCAGAGCCAGGGTAACATAGGCGCGCATGATACCCCGCTAATTATAGCGGGATTTGTGGTATTTGCGGGAACCGGACGCCGATGGCAGGACCGTTTGGAAGCGATATCCGCGGGGTAGCAGCCGGAGCATCCCGTTGCAGGAAGGCAATCTGGCCGTATGGTCCCCGGAGACGGAATGCCCTCAGGTTACGGTACGCGGACGGATTCGGCGGCGCGCGGGCCACTGGAGCGTTACGCTCTTCCTCTCCAACGAACAAGTGGAGGACCGTCCCCGCGACATGTACTGGCTGTTCCAGGCGGAACTGGCCGTACGCGGGCGATTCGCGAGCCGTCCCGGGCAGGGTCACGTCTCCACCCTGGATCAGGTCTCGCGTCTGGAAGATCGCACCAATGAGATGCTCTACCGGCGCGATGTGGAGTTTGCCCGCGGCCATGGCATCAGCGTTGAGTGCGAGTTGGCGCAGGAGCGCTTGGATCAAGCCGTCCGGATCCGCACCGCCGTCATGCCGCGCGCGGTAGTGCGCACCGTGGAGCAGTGCTCTGTCCCAGGCCTGATCACGGACATGAAGGAACTGGCTGAGGCTGGCGACGCCGATCTGGCTGCAAAGCTCCGGTCTCTCACGATCGAGTACGCCGCGTGGATCGCGGAACTCGATGCTCGGAGGACGGCGGAGGCGGATCTGAGCGGGTACGCCGACGCCGCAACCCAGGTGGTGGAGCGGGCGCGCGCTGTGCTGGGTCGACTGGAAGAGGGGATTGCCCTGCTCGAATCGAACGTTGAAGCGCGCGAGGCGTTTCGTTTCGCCAACCTCGCGATGTGGCAGCAGCGTGTGCGTTCCGTGTGGATCGAGGCGCGCAAAGCAGAGCCTGCTCTCCCCTTGGCCGATGTGGACATCCCGAAGAACCGCAGTTGGCGCGCGTTTCAGTTGGCCTTTATCCTGATCAACCTGCCGGCGCTGACCAGCTTGCATCACCCGGACCGAGGAGCCGACTCATATGCTGGCGCCGACTTGCTGTGGTTTCCCACTGGCGGCGGCAAGACGGAAGCTTACCTCGGTCTGGCGGCTTACACCATGGCTATCCGCAGATTGCAGAAGAATGCCGGCGGTCGCGACGGGGAGAACGGCGTGGCTGTGCTGATGCGGTACACCCTGCGCTTGCTCACGTTGCAGCAGTTTCAGCGCGCCGCCACGCTGATGTGCGCCTGCGAGCAGATCCGGCAGAAAAATGCAGAGCGCTGGGGCGAGACTCCCTTCCGCCTGGGGCTATGGGTGGGGTCGCAAGACGACACCAAACCGCGCCGCGCAATCCGCGGAAGTTGTGGAGAAACTGCGCAGTGGAGGGCGACCAGTGTTCGGCGTCGGATCACCGCACCAGTTCTCGGCCTGCCCGTGGTGCGGCACGCCGATCGATCCCGGGCAACACATCACCGTGGAGCACTACCCATCGGGGCGGGCGCGCACGACTGTCTTCTGTGGAGACTCGCTGGGGCGATGCGAGTACTCGCGGCGCAAGTCGCCGGACGAGGGTCTGCCGCTGGTGGTGGTGGATGAGGAGATCTACCGGCGGCCACCTTCCATGCTGATCGCCACGGTGGACAAGTTCGCACAGATGGCTTGGCAAGGTTCGGTTCAGACGTTGTTTGGGCAGGTGACAGGCTGGTGCCCACGCCACGGGTTCCGCTCGCCGGAGCTGGAGGATACGAACTCCCATCAAGCAGCGGGGAGATTTCCCGCGATTGCCACGCGCCCGCATGCACTGCTGCGCCCTCCGGACCTGATCATTCAAGACGAATTGCACCTGATCAGCGGTCCATTGGGCAGCCTGGTGGGGATCTACGAAGGCGCGGTGGATCAACTGGCCACGTGGGAGGTGGATGGCAAAAAGGTGCGGCCCAAGGTGATTGCATCGACGGCTACGGTGCGGCGCGCGGCGGCACAGGTGTCTGCTCTATTCAATCGGAGGGTAACGGTGTTTCCGCCTCCAGGGCTGGAGGCCGGCGCGAACTTCTTTTCGCGGGAACTGCCCGTGAGCGATGACGCGCCAGGGCGTTTGTATGTGGGCGCGTGCGCGCCGGGCCGGAAGCTGAAAGGCGCGCTGATCCGCGTTTATGTGGCAGTGCTGGCCGCAGGACAGACACTATATGAGAAGTACGGTGAGACTGTCGATCCGTTTTTGACCGCGGTTGGGTATTTCAGCTCGTTGCGCGAGCTGGGCGGAATGCGGCGGCTGGTGGACGACGACGTGCGGTCGCGCCTGACGCAGGTGGATGCGCGGGGATTGAAGAAGCGGAACCTGAGGCTGCCGCAAGCGGTGGAAGAATTGACCTCGCGGAAGTCGGCGATAGAGATTCCCGATGTGCTGGAGCGAATGAAGTGCAAGTTTCCACCATTTGGGCAGAAGGCGCCGAAGCCGCCGATCGATGTTTTGCTAGCCACCAACATGCTATCGGTGGGCGTCGACGTGGGTAGGCTTGGGCTCATGATTGTGGCCGGACAACCGAAATCAACGTCGGAGTACATTCAGGCGACGAGCCGCGTCGGGCGTGCGAGTCCAGGACTGGTAATCACCGTCGCCAATTGGGCGTCCCCGAGATCTTTCTCATTTCGAGAGCTTCTGCCACTATCACGCCACTTTCTACCGGCAGGTGGAAGCGCTGAGCGTTACCCCGTATTCGATTGGCGCGATGGATCGGGCCTTAACTGGGGTACTGGTGAGCGCCATCCGCCAGGCGGGCGCCGAGTACAACCGCAACGACAGTGCCCAGCAGATGCAGCCCGCCAACGCGCTGGTGCAGACCGCACTGGCATCGCTACCAGTGCGCGCCGCGGAAGCCGGGACGGGCGGCGCCAAACTCGAAGACGATGTGCGGGCTGCTCTGCAGCAGCGGATTGATGACTGGCGGGGCCGCGCCATGCGAATGAAGGGTGGCGCGCGGCTCGGATACAGCGATGGTCGCGACGGTGTTACCGTCGGGCTGTTGGAAATGGCGGGATCGGCAGCGTGGGGCGAGTTCACGGTGCTGAATTCGCTGCGCGATGTGGAATCGGAGGCTGCGCTCACGTTTGACGACACCGGAATGGATAGCTCGGAGGTAGGCCAATGAGCGGTCAGGATGTAGGGACCGTAAGGCCGACGCAGTTGATCTACAGCTACGGAGTTGGATCGACGGTGGACCTACCGCAATTCTCGGCTATGGTGATGGGTCTGGACGACTGGCCAGCCGGCGACATGGAGGAGATCCGCGAAGATCGGTTGCTGCGCGTAGTGCGGCACGTATTGGGCGCGCAGGTCCGGCAACTCAAGGCCGCCCCGCTACGGGAGGACACGCCCGGCCCGTTGTTCCGGAAATCGGCGGGCGACGGGGTGCCGGTGGCGGCGTTTCCACGCTGGCTGGTGTGCACACAATGCAGGCTACTGGCGCCCATCCGGTCGGGTTTGTTCGAGTTTCGTGCGGACACGAACCGGCCGGAGCGTTCGTGCTTCATCCATAAGAACTGCCCTCGGCTTGCGAAGGCGACGGCGATTCCGGCACGCTTCCTGGTGGCGTGCGAGAGCGGTCACATCGACGACTTCCCATGGGACGAATACCTGCACGGCCAACCGGAGACGTGTCCGGGTCCATTGGAATTGCGCGATGTGGGGGCGAGCGGCGAGGCGGCGGACGTCATGCTAATCTGCCGGGCATGCCAGAAACGGAAGCCAATGGCGCCTGCTTTCTCCGACGATGGCAGGGCGGGGCTACCGGCGTGCCGCGGACGGCATCCGCATCTAAGGGTAGCGCCGCCCGAGGAGTGTCGCCTGGCAGTCCAGCCGATTACGCTTGGCGCGACCAATATGTGGTTTTCACGGACCCTCTCAGCGCTCTCGATCCCCTCGTCGGTAGATCCGCTGGAGCAGTTGGTAGAGCAGGATCTGACTGCGCTCTTCGAGGACGCGGAGTCGGAGCGCGACGTTAAACTGGCGCGCAAGGGCCACGCGCGATATGACGCATACACCGACGCGCAAATATGGGCGGCGGTTCAGAAGTTGCGGGCAATGGACGGCACTGCGCCGCTCACGCCCAAGGATCTCAAACTCCCCGAATGGATGCTCTTCTCAAAACCCGACCCGTCGAAGAACGGCCCCAATATGCGGCTGAGGGTGGGAGCGCCGCCCGCGAAGTATGCGCCGTGGATCGAGAGCGTGGTACTGATCGAGCGGCTACGCGAAGTGCAGGCCCTGGCAGGATTCACCCGGTTGGAAGCAGGTGGGGACGATTCACCTGCAAAGCTGGCGCCCCTGAGGCGAGGTCCGGCCGCATGGGTGCCGGCGGCCGAAGTACGAGGCGAGGGGCTGTTTCTGCGGCTCTCCGAAGAGAAAGTATCGGAGTGGCAGGCGGCAAGCGGAACGCTTGAGATGCAGTTTCTTCGCGCGCACCGGCATTGGCGATCGCAAAGGAAATTGGAGCCATCCACGGGCTTCCCAGGGCTGCGGTACGTGTTGTTGCACTCCGTGTCCCCGAAAAGACGTTGTGTTCGGCTCACGTACGCCAACGACTTCTACATGGACGTGCTGCCCGCCTGCAAGGACACTTCGCTTGGCGGAACGTTCATCCAAGTCCCGGACCTGCAACTTGCCGGCTGGTGCCCGAGCAACCCGAAGGGCTACGTGAAATGGTTCCGGACGGTTGCTGCATTCTGTCGGGGACTCCTAATGGAGAAGGCAGCCGAGCCCGTGCCGCAGCAGCAAGAGGCCGATGACAAGGCCCCGCTCCAGTTGGCGGTGCAACTCATCAAGCGCTGGCGCGACCTGTATTACGACAATGCCGAGTTGGCACCGATTTCGATCATCCTGACGAGTTTGGCCGGCCGCACTTACAGCGGCGAGGCATCCACCAGCGGTGCGTTGTCCGGAATCTTAGACCGCATCGTGTCCGCGATTCACGCAGCCGATCTTCGGGGCGAGCGGCTCGTCATTACCAATCCCGCAAATGAGTTGGAGGTTCTCAGCGAGCGGTGGGACGGCAACCAGGAGGCGTACGCCGCATTCAAGGCGGGGATTAGACAGTTCCATCAAGATTGGCTGCAGACCGTGAACGCGGGCCGCGAAACGAACCGTCTCCTTCAGAGTCTTTTTGGCGAGCCCGTTCAAAAGGCGGTCGTCATCCAGGCACAGAAGCTGCAGGAGGCTCGTAGGTCGAATCGGCTTGAAGTTCGGCCCGCTGGAACCATCGCCTTGGCGGCACCGTCGGTGGTCTCGATGAAGCCCAACACCTTTCATGGCGCGGCATAAGTACAAAGGCCCGAAGTGGCTCACGATCTGCCAGCAGGATTGGTGGGTGCGGGCCAGATATCCGCAGTTTCGCTCCGCGAGCAACCGCGGCGACCGCGTTATTTGGACGGGAGATCTCCAGCCAACGGCGCTAAGCGCTCGGTACCATCTTGAAATCACATACGTAGTTCCACGACGCCCCGAGATTCGCGTCCTTGTGCCCGAGCTGCGGCGACGAGAAGGCTGCCAAAGGCTCCCACACAGTTTTCCAGGGGACCTCCTTTGCGTGCATGAGGCCGGGGACTGGAACGCTACGATGATAATCGCCGCCATTATCTTCCCTTGGATCTGCGGCTGGTTGTATTTCTACGAGGTTTGGTTGGACACGGGCTATTGGGAGGGCGAAGGGACCCACCCCGAGTGGCCTGAGCACAAACCGGCCGCCTGATGTCGACATTGTCAAAACGAGTACCCAGCAGAAGCTACACGCCGCAGACCCTCAAACTCCTGTGGGGGCGTGCCGCCGGCCGGTGTGCACTGCCAACATGCCGCCTCGACCTCATTGCTGACGAAACGGACCACGATCCCGCCGTTCCGATCGGCGAGATCGCTCACGTGGAAGGCGCTGCAGATGGAGGACCAAGGGCCAACAGGCGGCTTTCTCCAAGACAACGTGACGCCTACGAAAATCTGATTCTGCTCTGCGCTCACTGCCATGCCAAGCTGGACCGACAGCACGGGTCCTATTCCGTGGACTTTATTCGCCGACTAAAGAGCGATCATGAGGCGTGGGTAAGAGCGAGCCTTCCAGAGCGGGGCAGGACGAAACGCGGCTGGCGAGCTCTTCTGCTGCGCGCTGCGCACCCGATCGACGCGACCACCTTTGAAGCGGCACTCTCACCTGACTTCATCGAGGGCAGCGTGACCGAGGTGAACACAGTGTCGGCGGGCGACGACTGGCCGGCAATATCCGCGGTTCTTCCGAGACATGTCGGCACCCTCTTTTCGGCAGGCGACCCGTTCAACAATCGTTTCGCTGTGTTTCCATTGGCCCCAGTCAGCACTTGCCTCTACCTCGGATATCTCCTCACGAACCGCCCATCCGTGCAGCTGTTTCAATTTCATCGTGACGAGCGCCCCTGGCAGTGGCCGGCAAACGCCGGCGCAAGGAGTGGATTGTCGATCGACACGATTTGCCGAGCCGACAATCCGACCGAGGTGGCGTTCCTGTTCGAGCTAAGCGCATCCGTAGACCGTGATCGTGTCCGATCGCTGCTGCCGGGGACGATGGAAGTGCTGTCAATCAATGTTGCCGATCCAAGAACAAATTGGCTCCGGTCGCCTCGACAACTGATCGAGTTAGCACGGCTGGCAAGGGAGGCGTTCGAGGATGCCCTCGCAAGGATTCCTGGCGCGTTACGCTGGCATCTTTTCTACGCCGGTCCGGCACCAGGTGCGGTTGCAGTTGGGCAACAACTGAATCCAACAATGACTCCGCCAGTCCAATTGTACGAGTATCGGCATCCGGGCCATCGCCCGAGTCTCTTGATACAAGGCATCCCTTCCGGTTCCAACCACGAAGCAATCTTGCAGACCTCCCGGTGAGCAGGTCTCTCTCGCGCTGTCGGCGGTCAAAAGCTCCTGAGGTATTCACAATGAGCAGGTTGCCATCCTGGTCGGCAGGGGCGCCATTAGATGCCGTACGGCGGTCACAACGACGGATGTCTCCTCAGTTTATTCGCACATTGTCGCAGCCGTCCATGCCTTCTTTTACGGTGACCTTGAAAATCGCCGCGCACGGCAGCAGGTCCGGATACTCAACCGCAAGTGCCGCACGCTAACGACCGGTAGGGCGTTATCGCAAGGCGCTCGAAGGAGGGACCTCCAACTGTCCGCTGGTATCATGACTCGTAATGATGTGTTGAGAATCCAGCGATTTCGAAGATAATCAGAAGAGTAAGACTCACCGTGGTCGCTCTCCAGTTGCAGCCGAATGCGAAAGCCGCACGAATCTCGGGCCCTGTACACAATCGGCGGTGCGCTCCTCGCGCTAGCGACCAAGCTCCTGAGTGTTGACGCGCTCCCGAATATCCCTTACCAGGCCGTGATCGTTCGAATAAGCAATTGTGACGTTGTCGCCGGCGTGCGGAAGGTTTTCGAGCAAATGCTTTACTTGAGCCAGCGCAGTTCCGGGGGACAAGCGCTGAACAACATGATGCGCGGTCTCTCCAATGATCCGCCCGTTGTACCTGCCCTATCGGACTGGGCCCCGAATGTCCGTGCGGACTCGCCAATCGCATGCGCGGTCATTTGTTTGGCAGCAGCGAATGACGCCGCCAAGTTGCCGGTGTTCGCCGCGTTCCGATTTGCATTATCGTCAGTTTGACGGCTGCCTGCCGTACGCCATTCTCATGGAAATGCCCGCGGACTGACGGCGTCGGCCACTAGCTCTCGATCGGGGTGAAAGGTTTCGACTTCGTTGCGAGCTTCGTTCTGTTCGCGCGGCCTCTCCGGGCGCTGCAACGAGACACCCGAACCCGCCATTTCCAACGTCTCCGCTCGGGAAACCTCCATGCCCAGCGACAGAACAAAATCAGTGGCAGCTGACGCCTCATGCGCCGCCCGGAAGGTCTCATTCTTGTCTCGCGCAAAGCTTTGATCCAGGAACCGACATACGCCGCGTGGTTTGCTGGATCGTGCGGGACACCCAGTTCCGCTGCCATGAACACGCTGGCAAGTTCGGCCCGGAGTTCCTCCTTTGCATAGTTGAGGTCGCCAAAACGGTACGATTCTGACAGTGTGGGCCGATTCGACCCATTTCCGCAAGGAAACGCCGGTCGGTGCGGCATAATTCGAGGCGCGGCATTATGCGCGAGCTCGTGAAGAGCCGTACGACCGGTTTGGTGCACAACAGGCGCTATACACCGTTGGCGGCATCGTGCGGATCCCGGTGCAAGCGACTAATCTGTGAAGAGCACGGCAATTCCGGAGCTATACCTCCGTAATCGCCTTTTGACTGCAAGGAGGCACGTATTGCGTCAAGAAGTGAAGAACGAAAACGGAAGCGTCGCAAACCAAGCGCCGCTGTCCAAGAAGGTGAACCGGCGAGTGGCGGAGTTGCCGCCCGTTCCCTTGAAACTGGCAACTAAGATTTACGAGGCTATCGAAGCCAATGGCGGCGAAGAGGTCTGCCTCTCAGCCCGCGAATTGGCGGAACACACTGGGCTGGGCGAGCGGACAGTTGAAAAATATCGCAGATTGCTGGCCGACCAAGGCGTGCTCCGGATGAGGATGGAGGCACGGCGCTGGTGGTATGGCTTGCCGGACGAGATCCGGGACGCTACGCCGCTGCCAACGGAAAAAGCGGGAGCAACGCCGGTTCCGGAATTGGCTCCTGCGGGCCGTGCGGGAGCTCCGGTTTCGGCAGCAGAAGGACCCAAATCAGCTCCTGCATCTGGTGCGGGATCTCCGGCTGCGGCGGCGGAGACGCCAGTTGCCGCATCCCATGCGACTTCCCAGACAACGCCGGATCCTGCACACGGTGCAGGATCCCGGGTTTCAGCGCCGGCGGGGCGTTTCAATGAAACCAGTTCCACGCCAGCCGCTGCTCAATCAGGAGATTCCGCCGCGCCTCCCGCCGAAACCAGCGCGGAAGCTCCGGCGCCGGCATCCGCTCCTGCAGAACCGGCGCCCGCCGCCCCGGCGCAGGCCGGTCCGCCGCCCGCATCTGTGGAACCACCTGCCCCGCCGCCGCCCACGCTAGAACAGCGGCTGGGGGCGGCCATGCAGCAGCGCGTCCCCTATCACAAAATTACGCTGGCCGATATCCGCCGGGCGCAGGAATGTGTGCCAAACAGCGAATTGGCATTCGCCTCTAGGGAGTGGATGGCCCAGCAGCAACGGTCTCACGAAAATATCGAGGTGTTCCTCGCCGATTTGTGGAATCAATGCACTGAGGGCTATTACCCCCGCGTGCCTTCCGTATTTCGGCAGGAGTGGGATCGCCGTCAGAGGGCGCTTAAAACTGCACCAAAAACATAAATTCGCCGCCCAGGTAATTAGTCATCCGGCGGGGTTGCTCATGCACAGGGCGTCGGCTGCGCCTCCCAGCGAAGAAGACTAATCCGCCGCGTTTGGCGCAGGGTCGTCTTTGTGGGGCGGCTGCAACAGGGTTTGCAGCTGGTCGAGATGTTCCGCCAGCGTTTGGAGTTCCGAGCGCGTCACAAAGTCGCGCGCCAGATCGGCCAGGATCTGGTCTGGTTCCAGGTTGGCACGGTATTGCCGCGCCCGCTGCAAAGATTCCTGGAGGCTCCGGCCCTCCTCGTCCATGCGCCCTACGAAGTTGACCGGCAGCAGGTGACCGCACAGGCAGATCTTCACCTGGCGACGGTGATCACTGGGGTGCAGCCCGCCACCGGGCAGAACCGCAGGCGACACCACGTATTGCCGCACCTCGACCTCCTGAAAAAACGTCGACCCACATGCGGGACACTGCTCCCAATTATCCTGCTTGGCTGGGGTCGTCATTTGTTTGCTCTCTCCTTCCACAATCAAACCCGGGTCAGATCGAAAGGCTACCCGTGTGCCGTGCTGGTGCAGATTCTGGTTGGATCCCCAGCGCTTCCGCTGGTACGGAGCGGTGCGGCGCATCAAAAAAAACTTACCCAGGGGTGTCTCGACCTCTGCATCGCGTTGCAGGCCCTCTTTAATCGCCGCCAGAATCGCCGCAGTCACGGCGTGCGCCTCCCGGGCTGTCAGCCCGCATTGCCGTACCTCAGACTCCAACCAATGGCGGCCCTTGGTCCCGGAACTGGACGGAGTGACTGTGTCGGACCGCGGCGGCTGCCAATGGCGTCCGCGCGTTTTGCGCCGGCCGGCGGCGATGTCTTCCTTTGCCAACTGCCAGCCGGCGGCGCGTTCCAGTTTCCGCAGCCCTGGTTGCAGGTTTTTTAGCGCCGGCCACTCGACGCCGCCGCCCTGGACGAGGAAAGTAGCGTCTTCATACACTTTAGACCGCTGTTCGACCCGCTGCATGCCAGGAGTCGCAGAATCGTCTGCCAAGTCGCCGCCCCGGCGCCGGCATTCAACGGCGGGGTGAGCGGGTAGCCGCAGACCAAAATAGTCATCTCCAGCCCGCGCTCCCGGTCTTGGTGGTATCGTCCTGGTAAAAATTCGAAAAACGCAGCTTCTCGAAACCACCTCGATCCACATCCAGGACACTTTTGCGGCGGCACATGGCGCTGGATCGCTTCAGAAACATTTGCGGCGCTCTCCAACAAGAGTTTAATCTAGCGTTAGCCCCAACATATACGAAGGCATTTGACCTAAAACTGGTTCTCTTTTGTTTTCAGTGTTTCTTCTTAAAAGTCGACAGTATAGCGCCGAAAAAGCCAGCAAGCCGGCCCGCCACCAGCCAATTCCAACCTTTTCCGGAACTGAGTCTTGAGGTTCCCGGGGCAGCAAGAGGCAGCCATCTCGATGGTCTGCTCATTCCAAGACCGCAGTGGGCCGCAGCGATTGCGTATTGCGGTCTGGCTCCCGCAGGCATCTGACCCGGGTATTGTCGAAGATTTCGAAGGCCAGATCTTCCGCGCGCGCGTGGCTACCGAACAGAGCGGCGCGAAAACCCAGGGTAAAATCATGTTTCTTGTGACTTACGCAACAAAATAAGTCCCTCAATGCCTTCCGGCATCCGCCAACTGCGCCCGGCGGCAAGGCGCGGGCGTTGTGCGCGGCCGCTTTGTCGGCCAACAGACCGTCAATATCTGCTGGTCTTCGGGGACCGGGCCGCAGACCTGCCTGACTTTCGAGCCCGGCTCGGTGAACATGCTCACGCTGGACATGCGCAGCATTACCGCGCCTGTTCCGGTGCTGGTAATTCAACCGTTGCCCAGCTATCAGGTCTCGGCCATGCAGTCGTTTGTTCACGAACAGCAGCTATACACAGAGCGGTCCAACTGTGACGACTACCGAGGCAGCCGGTGTGGGATCCACGGTGCTCAACCTGGTCAGCACGGCCGGCATTCCTCCGATGGGCAGCCTGACGGTCAACGGCCAGGTCCTCACCTACACAGGTACGACCTCCACTTCGGTGACAGGCATTCCGGCCAGCGGCGCCGGCTCGATTACCGCAACCATTCCGGCTTCGACTCAAACCGCCACCCTGATTACCAGCTACAGGTATTCCTGATTCACGACCTGCTTATGCGGTTCATCGTGCGCTCGATCGGCGTGCCCACCCTCGCTTCTTGCCAGACGAACTCCTGCACGTCGTTGCCTTCCACCTGGAATGCCGCGTCGAACGGTTCCAACGTAATTGCCACCCAGGTATTCACCGTCTCGGCACCCTGGAGGCCGGCGTTCTGAACGGCGGAATCATTCCGATCGATCCGACCAGCTCATTGGGTGTCGGGCAGGGTGGCTAAGACCAAGCGGTTGGTCAGTGTCGCTCCACTCCTTTACCGAAGAGATAAGTTCATGGCCATCCAGACTCCTCAAAACTACACCGGCTACGAATCCGACATCCTGGCCGCGCTTTCGACTACAGGTATTGGCCAGTTGGCGCCCGGCGGCAAAGCGCGAGCGTTTGGCGAGTGGTAGCCGACGGTTGGCGAGCTCGAAAGCCGCCAGTTTGCCGAAGACGTCGCAGTCGCTGCTGCCTTTGCCACCGATGTGAGCCTGGATTTGATCGGCGAAATCTTCGGGGTTCGCCACGGGCTCACAGCACAGGAACGCCAGCGTGGATATCACTGAGCAGAACTTCGAATGGTACGTGCGCAATGGGACTTTCGGTTCGATCAATGCCGGACAGGACATCCTGGTGCCGGCCGGCGTGCAGATTTACACCGCGGCGCAGAACGGACCTGTCTATACTTTGAGCGCAGCAATTACCTGCCCGGCAGGCGCCACCTCGCAGTATTTTCAGCGCCACCAGTTTGCTCTCCGGCTCGGCGGGCAATGCGGCTTCCGGCATTTTCTGTGTGAGCAATTTCACCGGGTACACGGAGAGTGCCTTCGGCTCACTTCTGGTGACCAATAATTACGGCATGGTGAGCGGCACGACGCCGAGCTCGACGACAATTACAGGTATCGCATTCAGCTGAAGATACAATCGCCGAACGGAGCCAATGAGGTCGCTCTGCGTTTTCAGTGCTTACTGATTCCGGGGATACAGGACGTGGTCTTCTCGCCGGCCGCCGGCACGTTCACGTGCTTTGTTTACGGCATTGCCTCGGATGGCTCTTCCGCGCTGCTGCAGAGTGTGCAGACGGCTTTGAAACGATAACATCGCATTTCCCTTGACTGGTATTGCGGTGGCGCCCGACCTGGTGGGTATCAGTTTGACGACTACGATTACACCGACTACTTCACTGAGCCCGGTCGATCAACAAACGGTCATCGCCAACGCGATGGCGGCGGTAGACGATGGTCGCTTTGATTTATGCTGGCCGCTCGACCAGGGACTTAAATAGCTCAAAATCATCGCTTGCCGCCCGCGCCAGTTCGAATATCTTCCGCCGCTAAAGTCCACGTGCAAGCTGCCGACCTGCAGGCAAACACCTATTGGCAGACTGGTGACAGACCGCTCGGCCAATGGATCCGCAACGGGAATGCGCACCGCGGCCGCCGCACGGTGCTTACGGACCTTTTCCAGGGAATCCAGCAGCCGCTATTTGCGTCGCCGCTCGATGGCGAACTCCGTGCCGGCTTCCAAAGCTCCAGTTGCCGCACCAACTCAGAACGGTCAATGAGTAGAGATTGGCCGGTCTGGCAGGCGCCGAACATGCGTCGATCGATGGCCCGCCGCCATCCTACATGAAACAGACGTTCGAACATTGCCAGGTCCACCACCGGTGCATCCAGCGCCGCTACGTCCTGCCGGATTTCCGGAACTCCCAGTAAGCA
>CAVWOT010000014.1:0-550351 GCA_963756605.1 Bryobacterales bacterium
AGGTCTCGATAGGCGATGACGCGATGCGCGAAAAAAAAGCAAGTGCCAAGCAAGTGTCCCTTGAACGCCTTCAAACCGTGCGAGAAACTGTGCGAGAATGCCGTCTCTTGGCCATCTGCGGTGAGCGGAAGCAGATGCCCCGATTTAATGTAAGCCATTGAAATTACGGCAAGCTCTTGGAGCCGGTGGAGGGCCGTTTCTTGCTTGGGGTGCAAGAGGTCCCGAGTTCAAATCTCGGCGGCCCGACCAAATTCCTCAAAGACTTACAGATACCGACCTCCTTCGGACCCGGGTCTTGGAGTCCAACTGGAGTCCAAATGTGACGCCGGCAGCCACCGAAATTTCCGGCAACTGCACGAGGTAGTGAAGCCCGGACTGTGCCCCTCTACATTTACATCTCAGGCGATGGTCACCGTGCCTTCATCGGATCGGCCTCGGTAGTCCAGCCCACCTTCTCGCCCTTATTCTGTTCCTTCAGCCACGTAAGAACCGGCTGAAAATACTCGACCAGAGCCGATGCATCCGCGCGATCTTCGCCCGTCATCACTTTCATCGCCTCCTGCCATGGCCTTGATTGCCCCATGGCCAGCATCGCTTCCAGCTTGTCCCCGGCGGCTTTCGATCCGTAGACCGAACAGCGGTTCAGCGGACCCGTGTAGCCCACGGCGCGGCACATCGCCCGATAGAACTGGAACTGGTAGATGCGCGCGAGGAAGTAACGCGCGTAAGGCGTATTGGCCGGGATGTGAAACTTCGCGCCCGGATCAAAATCCGACTCGCTCCGGTCTACTGGCGGCGCCACTCCTTGATACTGCTCGCGCAGCGTCCACCACGCCTTGTTGTAATCGGCGGGCTTAACCTGCCCCGAAAAGACCTCCCACCGCCATTTGTCGATCAGCAGACCGAAAGGCAAAAACGCAATCTTGTCCATGGCAGTCCGCAGCAACAGCGGCAGATCGGCCGAAGGCGGCGGAACGCGGTCGATCAGCCCGATCTTCTGCAGATATTCGGGCGTGACGGAGAGTGCAATGGAATCGCCGATCGCCTCATGGAAGCCGTCATTGGCTCCGTTCCGGAATAAGTATGGCTGATGGCGGTAAGCAAGGAAATAATAGGTGTGCCCGAGTTCATGATGCACCGTGATGAAGTCGTCCGCCGTGTCATGAATGCAGAGCTTAAGCCGTACGTCGAGATCGCTGTCAATGTCCCACGAGCTCGCATGGCAGACCACGTCGCGGTCCGCCGGCCGCGCAAAAAGCGACCGCTCCCAGAAAGTATCCGGCAGCTTTTGCATACCGATCGACCGGAAGAAGCTTTCGCCGTACTGCACCACCTGTTTCGCCGGTGTCTTCCGCTGTGTCAGAATCTCGCCCAGATCGTAGGTGGGCGGGGAGGAGGGTGGCGCCACGAGATCGTAAATGTTGCCCCACTCCTGCGCCCACATGTTGCCGAGCAGATCCGCCGGAATCATTCCGTCCGTGCGCCGGGCGGCCGCGCCGTACTTCTCGATCAGCTTGCGCCGCACGAAAGCGTGCAGCTCCTTGTAGAAGGGCTCGACCTGCTTCCAGAGGCGGTCGAGCTCGGCTGAAAACTGTTCAGGCGTCATGTCGTAATTGGAACGCCACAGAGCGCCGGTATCGGCGAAACCCAGTTCCCTCGCGCCCTGATTCGAAAGCTGGACAAAACGCCCGTAACGGTCGCGCATGGGCGCTCCGACCTTGTGCCAGCCCACCCACATATCAGTAATTTCCCTCGGATCGCGACTCTTCGCGATGCGATCTTCGAGATCGTCGATGCCGAGGCACGGCTTGCCGGGGCCCGGGCAGTACTTGCCTTTGCCGTAGCTGCCGTCCAGAGACGATGCGACCTGCGTGAGTTCTTCGCGAAGCTTCGGATCCGAGGGAGCGGGCATCGGCAGCGACAGCTTGAGCAGGAGGAACTTCCTTTTCAGATCCGGCGGCAGGTTCAGCTTTTCGAATCGTTTGCCCTCGTTGACGAGCTCTGTAGTACGGGCGATGAGTCTTTCGTCCACGCTCGCTGCGACGATTTCGGTATCGTCGGTGATGAAGTTCTCGTGGACCCAGTCGGCGTGCTGATCGAGGGTGCCGATCTTCAGCAAATCCGCCTCGGCCCGGTCCATGAACGCCTGCGCTTCGGCAACCGTAGGGCTGGCGGCCGGCAGCGTCGGCGCGAAAACCGCCACCGCAAGGAGGGGCAGCGTCATTTTGCGAATGATTGCGCTCATAAGCTAGATTGTGACGTAGCGCGGGCGGCGATAGGTGCCGCCCCGCTCGAACAACGCCCACGCGTAGCGTCTGCTGCGGCGAGCAGCTTCGTTGTGTGCTGGGCATGCTCAGCAGTTTGGAGGTGCAAGTCCTCTGGCCAACCTGATGGAGGTGAAGGGCTAGTGAGAACGCAAGGGCTACCGCCGCGAAGTGGGGTCTGAAAGAAGCGTATAGCAAATGTGCGAGTCGATGGACAAGAACCGGATATTAGGCGCCAGCGCCGGACGAGCGGGCAACTTACCGCGAAGTCCATATCCATTAAGGGTGCGAAGCGTAGATCCGGCGACTGTGCACAGAAGGCGGCTGAGCTTACCCCAGGAGATCTGCTCCGTGTCCGTTAGCGGACTGAGGCTGTCGAGAGATGGCCTGACCGCGGGGCAGAAGTCAGCAGAGGGCATAGTAGGTCATGACGTCGGCAAGGCTAGTGAGGCACTCCGAGAGCCGAAAGGCGGAGCAACGGATAGGCCGAACCGGAAACGAGGGCCGAAGGCCCGAACGAGAAGGAGAGGCCAGTAGGCCATGCGTCTCAAGGACGACAAGCAGCAGAATATCCAGGCGCAGCAGTATATCGCCGAAGGCCACGGCTGGTGTGTTGATCTCGATTTAGAGAAATTCTTCGATCGGGTCAATCACGACAAACTGATGGGTCAGATCGCCAAACGGGTCGAGGACAAGCGGCTGCTGAAACTCATCCGGGCATTCTTGAATGCCGGGGTGATGGAGAACGGGTTGGTCAGCCCAAGCGTAGAAGGGACTCCACAAGGAGGCCCACTTTCACCACTGCTCAGTAACCTCGTGCTCGACGAACTCGACCGGGAGTTGGAGCGCCGGGGCCATCGTTTCGTTCGATACGCGGACGATTGTAATATCTACGTTCGCAGCGAGCGGGCGGGGCAACGGGTGATGGAGAGCATTACGCAATTCATCACGCAAAAGCTCAAGCTCAAGGTGAATGAGACGAAGAGTGCGGTGGCACGACCGCAGGAACGGAAGTTTCTCGGGTTCAGCTTTACGGCTGGTCCGGAGGTCAAGCGCGTGATTGCACCCAAGGCCTTGGATCGGTTCAGACGGCGAATCCGGGAGATCACGCGACGGGCCAAAGGCGTCAGCATGGAGACGACGATGGAGGAACTGGCCCCGTATATGCGGGGCTGGCGCAGCTATTTCGGATTCTGCGAAACGCCTGAAGTGTTGATCGGCTTGACCCGCTGGGTCCGATTGCGGCTCAGGGCGGCTATGTGGCGGCAGTGGAAAACACCGCGCCGTCGTCGGGCGGCTCTGTTGGAACTGGGGGTACGCGAGCGGCTGGCGAGCAATACCGCTGGCAGCGGTCGCGGCCCTTGGTACCTCGCGAAGGCTAAAGCTCTGTCTGTAGGGCTTTCTAATGCGTACTTCAAATCGCTCGGCCTTCCCTCATTATTCGAGGAATGTTAGCGTAACCCTCTCGAACCGCCGTGTACGGACCCGTACGCACGGTGGTGTGGCAGGGGACGGCGGGTGACCGCCGCCCCTATGCCGATCATCACAGGACAACGCCGTCGTCTTGTGAACTTCCTGTTGCGGCGTGTACTAGATTATCGTTCTCTAAATATCGGTACATTTGACCCGGTTTATGTTTTAATGGGTCATGCCCTTCCCGAAGAAGCGCTGTCCCTTGCAGTTCAGTGAGCTGGATTTGCTGAAACTGGAGTCCATCCGCAAGTCTCGAACCGAGGAGAAACGGCGCACCTTGCGAGCGGCGTTCCTTTTGGACTCGCAATCCGGCCAAACTGACGAGGCCATTGCGCGACACCACCATGTCTGTCAGTGCCGGGATAAAACACCCGCAATTTTGCCGGTTTTGCCGACCCGCGGTGGCGGCAACCTGGGCGGGGACGCGGTAGGTACTCTACAGTAGTTTCTATATCTTTCCTGTTCGTACGGTGTTCTCTGTTCTGCTCAGAGGTTGGAATCCGTTTCGATTTCTGAGGAGACGCATTGACCGAGTCCCGCTGCTGTCCGTATTGCCGGCAAAGCTTTCATCCACCCCCCTATCGGCTCCAGCAGCGCGTTTGCAGCCATTCGGAGTGTCAGCGGCATCGCCGGGCCGATTACCACAGGCTAAAGATTCAAACGGACCCGGTGTATGCGCAGGTGGTCCAGGACAGCCGGAAGCAGTGGCGCGCCGAGCATGTCGATTATCAGAAGACCTACTGGCGCACGCATCCCGAGGCCGCCGACCGCAACCGACAGCGACAACGGCAACTCCATCGGCAGCGCCGCGTCACCACGCTTGTAAAGAACAACGCAGCTGTGGACCTAAAGCATTCCGCGGCAGAGGTTTGGCTGGTTGGGCCGGATGTGGCCGATCTTGTAAAGAACAACGTGGCTTTCTCTGAAGTCATGATATTTCAACGGGTTATCCCCGCGCCGGTGGAGTCTTGTAAAGAACATCGCTCTGGTTTCGGCGACCCGCTGCGCGTATAAATGGGATTCGAGCCCATGCTTACGACCGAACAGATCAACGATCTGCATCGCCTGTACTGGTCCGATCACTGGCCGATCCGCAAGATCGAACGCCATTTGCACATGGGTTGGGAGACGATCAAGAAGTATCTGGACATGCCGGCCCAAACTCCCGCGGGACGACCCCGGTCCAGCAAACTCGACGCGTACAAAGCCACCATCGCCGAACTGCTGGAGAAGGATCCTTCCGCCAGCGCCGCCGTTATCGGGCAGCGACTCCGCCCGCTGGGCTACACCGGTGGTGGCAGCATTCTGCGTCACTACGTGCATGAAGTGCGCCCCCTGTTGAAGCCGCAACGGGCGTTCGTGCGCATGGAGCCAAAGCCGGGCGAACGCTTCGAGGTCGACTGGGGTCACTTCGAATCGCTCCACTACCAAGGCGATCAGCGGAAGTTATACGCCTTCGCCCTGGTGGACGGGCACAGCCGGATGCAGTATCTGGAGTTCACGCACAGTCAAAGTTTCGAGACCTTTGTGCGGTGTCACATTCACGCCTTTCAGAGGCTGAACGGCATTGCCCGTGAACTCTGGTATGACAACCTGGCCACCGCCGTCGCTGAACATGATGGACGATTAGTTCGCTTCAATCCGCGATTCCTGGCCTTTGCCCGTGAGTTCAGCTTTTACCCGCGCGCCTGCAATCCAGCGAGTGGCTGGGAGAAGGGAAAAGTGGAACGTGGCGGCATCGGTTACGTCCGGCAGAACTTCTGGCCGCTGCGCGATTTTCTCGACCTCCACGACGTGAACCGTCAGGGGCGTGAGTGGCTCGATCAGATCGCCAATCGGCGATTGCACAGCGAAACGCGAGAGCGTCCCATTGATCGTTTCCAACCCGATGCCCTCCGCAGTTTGCCCGCCATCATTCCGGATTATCGCGACACCGTCGAGGCCCTGGTCCACAAAGACATACGATTGCAATTCGACGGCAATCGCTACTGCGTGCCGCATCGCTTCGCCGGCCGCCGTCTCACACTGAAGGCCGACTCCAGTTCGGTCACCATCTACGATCGGGTGACCGAGATCGTCAGCTATGTGCGTTCGTGGCGCCGGGGCCAGACCTTTGGAGCCGAACGATTCGAGGCCGAACTGGCCGAGTTCCGGCCCGCCGCCAAGCGGTCGCGCGCCCAAGACCGGCTGTTCTCTTTTCTCCACGGACTCTGTTCGAAAGCAGCGCTGGAAGCCTATCTCCGCGACATCGCCGATAGCGATCGCTCTCTGTCGCGCCAGATCTCCGAACTGCTCGAACTCATTCGCCAGTACGGCCCGGACGCCGTAGCCGGCGCCATTGAAAAGGCCGCCATCGCTCGCGCTTTCGGCGCCGACTACGTCGCCAACATTCTGCGGCAGCAGCAGTGTCCGCGCCGCGAACAGCCACCGCTTCGCCTCCGCGATCCTCGATTGAATGAACTCGCCACCGACCCACTATCGCTGCTGGCTTATGACGCTTTCATTCTGGCATCCGAAAAGGAATCCGATGATACCCCTGGAACAGAAACTCCTCGATCTGAATCTGACGGTCATGAGCCACCATCTGGAGACGACCCTCTCTGAGGCGGCCACCAAGAATCTCAGTGCGGCCGCGACTCTGGAATGGCTCGCCGACATGGAGTTGGAGGCGCGTCACGGCCGGGCCATCGAGCGCCGTTTCAAATGCTCGAAATTGCAGACCCAGCCCAGCATAGACGCGTTTCACTTCGCTCATCACAAAAGCCGCTCGCAGAACAGGAATCGCGTCTTGCGCCTGCTCGATCTGAGCTTTATCGCCAACGGCACCAACCTGGTCCTCATCGGAAATCCTGGAGTCGGCAAGACTTTCTTATCTAAGATCGTGGGTTGGCGCGCCTGTCAGTCGAATCAGCGCGTCCTGTTTACCACGGCCATGGACATGCTCAATCACTTACTCGCCTCACAGGTCGATCACTCCCTCGTCCGCAAGCTCAAGGCCTATACCGAACCGGCGCTGCTCATTTGTGACGAACTTGGATATCTGGCCCTCGACCAGCAGTCGTCGAACCTCTTTTATCAGGTTATCTCCACCCGCCACAGCCAGAAACGTTCCACAATCATAACCACCAACACACCATTCTCCGACTGGGGCAACATACTCTTCAATACCACCATCGCCACGGCCATCGCCGACCGCCTCGTTGAAAACTCCGAGATCTTCTTGTTCGGAGGCGATAGCCTCCGTAAGCCCAAGAATCCGATTCCGCCAGTCGAGTAGTTCGCGCTGGCTCCGAGCAAGCGCCGCGCTGTGGCGATATCCCGGGCCGGAGGAGTCCGCCGGGTAACCCCTCAACGGCGCTGACCAGGGCGGGCGGGGGCTTCGGCTCCCGCTCGTTCGTCTCCTCTCCTCACATGTTCAACTTCAGCGCCAATCACCTGCTCCTGCTCTCACGGACGGAATACCAGAAGTGTGCGGTGTTCTTGCTGCGGGACCTCGACACGCAGCGCGTTTACCGGCTCTATGACTTCACCAAGTCCCTGCTCCTCCGGCCCGGCGTGGCCTATGCGGTAGCGGGCAAGGTCAACAGCGCCGATAAGCTCTACCTCGTGCTCGAATCGGTCCGGCTCGACACCAAGCACTCGCTGGCTTCCGCTGCTCCTGTTCCTGCTGACGGCGCGGGAGGGTCGGGTATCGGCTAACCAACTCGGCTGTCCGTCATCGCGCAGTTCCCAGACGCAGTTCCACGTTCGCATACGTCCCGCGCCACCGTACTCGTGTGTCTCGCGCTCCCGCCCAAAGCCTTTTCTAACGACAAAACCGGCAATTCTGCGGGTATTTTAAGTCGGCACTAACACCATGTCAGCCGCAGCACGGTTGTGCTGTGTGTTGGGAAGTTTCTCCAGTTCGGTCTGGAGGCGGCGTTGGGAGAATTACCGCGACCCGGCAAGCCGCGCCAACTGCCGGACGACGCGATTGCCTGGGTGCAGGATTGTGCTTGCCAAAAGCCGAAGGAATTGGGCTATTCCTACGAATTGTGGACCTATAGGCTATTGCTCGCTCACATACGCCAACGCTGCGTCGCCGTAGGGCATCCGGCGCTGCTTAGATTGAGCCGCTCCAAACTTCACAAGATCCTGCGGCAGGGCGAACTCCGGCCGCACAAAATTCGATACTACGTGGAGAAAAGAGATCCGGACTTCGAAAGCAAAATGGCCAGTGTGCTGCATGTCTACAAAGAGGTCGAGATCGTCAACGAATACCGGCGGGGTGAGACCGGCCGGCAACTGGGTATGGTGACGATCTCTTACGATGAGAAGCCCGGGATTCAAGCCTTGGCCACGACGACGCCCGATCGGCCACCTGTGGTGGGAACGCATCCCAGTCACCTCCGGGATTACGAATACGTGCGGCTGGGGACGGTATCGCTATTGGCCGGATTGGATCTGCACAGCGGCCGAATGATCGAAACTGTCAGCGACACGCACAACAGTGTCGATTTCATCGCCTTTTTGAGGAAGTTGGACAGCGCCTACCCGGAGCACCATCAAATACGACTGGTGCTGGACAACCATTCCGCGCACATCTCCAAAGAGACGCGCGGCTATTTGCAGACTATGCCCCAACGCTTCGTTTTTGTGTTCACACCGACCCACGGGTCGTGGCTGAATCTGATCGAAAATCAATTCAGCAAGATGACGCGTACAATGCTGCGAGGAATTCGCGTGAGCAGCAAGCAGGAACTGATCGACCGAATTCATCAATACTTCGACGAAATCAACGCGGCCCCGGTCGTCTTTCGTTGGAAGTACAAAATGGACGAGACGATCATTGTATAGATAATAAGAGAACGCTCATCTAGCCCGGCACACGGACAACTCGGCTATAATCGTTTGGCACCTTTTCCTTAAAGGAGGAAAACCGTATGCGAATGTTGCTGAGAGTATCGATTCCCGTGGAGGCCGGGAATGCCGCCGCCAAGGATGGAACCCTGGGTCCCACCATCGAGGGAATACTGGCCGATCTCAAGCCGGAAGCGGCCTATTTCTTCGCGGACAACGGCGGCCAACGATCAGGCTCTATCGTTTTCGACATGAAGGACCCATCGCAGATTCCGGCCGTCGCTGAGCCTTGGTTTCTAGCCTTCAACGCACAAGTCTCGCTGCGGCCGATCATGAACCCGCAAGATCTTGCCAAGGCCGGCCCATCGATTGGCAAGGCTGCCAAGAGATACGGGAAGTAAGCCACCACTGCAATTCGCGGACGGCCATAATCGCTGATCCGTTCAACCAGGATTTTTGTTCGGATGCGCCGTCACTCAGGACTTGGTTGTTCCTTGATTAGCTAAACTAGATTAGATCACTGAGATGCCGATCACCGGCTAATCCAATTCGCGAGAGGAGCGCAACGTCATGTCCAGCGACTACCAGAGCAAGGGCCGGTCAGCAAACTACTTCAACGATTTATTGGTCAACGACCCGCAGAAGCTGGTCAAAAAGTATGCTTTGTCGGTTGCCGACGACATCGAGGATAAACGCGGGAACCTATTGCACAGCCCGGTCCACGAGGGCATAACGCACGAGTGGAGGAAGGTTAAGGGAGGGCAGCGGATCGCATACGTCAAGCTGACCAAGAAAGCACGCGGCAACGCCGCCAACACCATGTATGCCGGCAGCAATGCGGACGTCGTGAGTGTGATTGGGATGTTCAACGCCGACAACAACGCGGTGCCGGTTTACTTCCTGCCGTGGATCAAGGCCGGCGACGGCGGCGTCGTGCATCTCAAAATCAAGGATTTCAACGCGCATCCGCAGGTCCCGAACGCTCAGGGAAACAACATTGCCAACCCGAGTGTGTTCTTCACCGCGTCCATCAGCGGATGTTCCATCTTCGTCCAGGGGAACGCAGATTCGCCGATTATTTACCACGCCGGGGGAAAGACCGGACATGTCGACGATCCGGTGCAAGCGGCTGCCCACTGGGACGCCCTCATCACCGCCAACTACGACAACACGAGAGGTGCCATCACCACGGTCGACAAGACGCAGTACATTTCCGAACCCAATGTCGTGGGCGGGTTAACCGGACAGAACCACGGGTCCACTACCAACGCGGTCAACTATCAGACCTTCCTGACCAACCACTATCAGAATCGCCTAGAGATCTTCGCCACGCAGCCTTGGGGCTCGGTGCTTGGATTCCGCGATCCGATCACTCATAACTGGAGCTTCTATCTCCAGGAGAACGCCACGATTTTCTACTACCAGTACAAGAAAAATATCTTTGGCATGCGCAAAAACGCGGTGGACCGGACGGCCATGTACGCCGTGGTGCGGCCCATGGCCGTGACGCGCTTCTACCCGGGAGTGGGCCACGCCTGGATCCCGGTTCAGCAGCCGAAGCTGAAGTTTGGCTGATCGTGCCTGGAACGGGGGATGGCCGGTAAGATCATCCCTCACTCGACTGGGGTGAGAGGATTTCCGGGCCGTCGACGGATACAGGAGTTACACCTAACCCTATCAAGCGCCGCTCGCGGAGTGCCGCCAAGCCATTGCACGAGCATATTCGACGCGTACATGCACGGTCAGCCTTGCATCGCTTATAGTCAACAGCGCGCGCCAGAAAAGAATATTAAGAACAGCCTGCCTGTCGCCTCCAGCAGGCACCCTGAGTTTACCTCACAAGCACATTAAGCCAACTTCCATCCGAGATGCGAGTCTCAGCAGTCCAAAGTTTTTGGAATGAAACGGAATGGAACTGGCTTTTGGAAAGTCTGTAAGTGATTGATTCTATGTTTCACAGTTGCATACGACAGGTTTTTTCCGGCCAGCCGAGCCCCACGTACGTCTCTTGGGTTCTTTTCATCCCACTTTTCCGGACGTGAGGAGAGTTCAAGATCAGAGAAATTCGCTCTGGCAGGTAATCAGGTAATAGTGTGTATGATGGGCCGCCTCGTGCGGTGTCAATGGAAGTAGCTGTGATCATCGCGATCAGACAGACAATTGCGCCGACCTGCACTTGCCTATGATGTTGGCTCCCTCAAAGTCTCCAAGGAAGAATTTGAATCAACTCGGACGATTGCATTGGTCCGTCGTTTCTGGATAGATCGTCGGCCACCCTTCATCTACTTTTTGCGGAGCCTCGGCCCTGCCCCAGGACCGCAGTCTGAAAAGTAGTAGAAGGGTGCGCCGTGATACGGCAGTTGGGTTTGTGGATTATCGGAGGTGGATAGTACCCGAACGCGCCCGTAAGAGAGATCCTTCAGATTGCAGTGAGCGAGAATCGGTCTCTGATGGCGTGAGTGGCCCGCAAGAGCCATTTGCAAAAACCAGGCGAGGCGACCACGGCGCAGCACACTCAGGGAGTAAGGCCGTGGTCGTCTTTGGCGTCCTTATTAGCTCGATTTAGTCACCTGGGAGTGGCCCGGAATGCGTGAGTGTTGCCGTTGATCGTGCCATAGCCCACGATCTCTCCAGCATCGTTGATCGATTGAGCCGCCTGCAGATACCAACCCGAATCCGCCGGGATGAGCGTGTTCAGGTCCACCGGCACTTTGTCTTGCCAGACAAGAGCGCGTGAGCTAAAGGTGGTCCCATCTATCGATAAACCAACCACCTCGCCTCTGTCGTTAATGGTGTTGCAGCAGGGGGCCACGGTCACGATGGACCCTGGAAAAATGCCCAGGTCCTCGATACCTCTACCCCTGGTCCACAGGAAGGTGTGAATGTTGCCGTCGGTGGACGATTGCGCCCCGCCGACCACTTCACCCAGGTTATTGATGCTGGCGGCAACGTTCAAAGTGCCTCCCAGGTTGCCAAGGTCAGTGGCCGAGCCGTCCTTTTCCCAGAGCACGGCGTGGGCCCCACTGGGGTTTGGGGGAATGGTGGTGTTCGAGCACAAACCCGACGAGCCGACAGCTTGGCCCATGTCGTTGATCCCGATGGCGAATCCGACAGTGTCGCCCGTGAGCGGAGGGAGTTCATGGATCTCGCCCTTTGGTCCCCACATCACAGCTTCAAAACGGCGAACTTGAAAGGGCGTTGCGCAGGTGGAATCGGGAGTGCCATTCTCCGCGAACCCAACCACCTGGCCTTGATCGTTCAAGGCGAAAGGGTTGGCGTTGTGGCCGTCTGGGAGGTTGGGAAGCGCGGTCAGTGCACCATTTTTCCAGATGGCCGCGAGGCATTGACGATGGGTGCCGTACTCGCAAAAGTCTTCCCCATTCGGATCCATCGCGGAAGTCTCGGAACCAACCACCGCCTCGCCACTGCCGTTAGGTCCGTCCGCCCCACTATTGCATGTGGGGCAAGCGGCTCCGTCCAGTGTACCGAGGTCGTACAAGTGGCCGCCGCCATACCAAAGGAAGGCGTGTTGGGGGCCCCCGCTAGTCAGGTTCGAGGACCCGGCCACCCAGCCCGCATTGTTCATGTCAAAGGCGTTGCTATTCGTCCCGGCTCCGCCCAACGTGCCGAGGTCGGTGACCGTGTAGCGTGGCGTCTGTGCTATTGCAAGCGCGGCGAGCAGGCCGCTCGCGGCAATCGAAGTCAAGATCGTTTTCATATCAAGTTGCCTCCACTCTGAATAGGCGCAGAATGCGGCGCGGGCGGATCACCAGCGGCGGTATAATTCGGAGGCGATGCAGAGGGCGTCACAACCTGGTGAAGCGGCTGCGGAGGACGTTAGCACGCTTCTCCGCGCCTGGAGCGACGGAGATCAGAGCGCGCTGGAGCGGCTGACCCCTGTCGTTTATGGCGAACTCCACCGCCTGGCGCGCCGCTACATGAAAGGCGAACGCTGCGGCCACAGCCTCCAAACCACGGCCCTGGTCAATGAAGCCTACATGCGCCTGGTGGATTATGAGCGCATGCAATGGCAGAATCGCGCCCACTTCTTCGCTGTTTCAGCCCAGTTGATGCGGCGCATTCTGGTGGAGCATGCGCGCCGCCACAACCTGAAACGCGGAGGCGGCGTGCAGCACGTCTCGCTGGACGAAGCAGCTATACTGGACAGCGACCAGGACGCGGACCTGGTGGCGCTCGACGACGCCATGAACGGATTGGCGCGGATCGACCCCCGCAAGGTGCAAGTTGTCGAAATGCGCTTCTTTGGCGGACTCAGCGTGGAAGAGACGGCCGAGGTGCTCAAAGTATCGCCTGTCACCGTGAAGCGCGACTGGAGGGCGGCCAGGGCCTGGCTCTACCGCGAACTGACCAGCGGGACTGACGATGGACTCCGAACGATGGAAACAAGTTAACGAAGTCCTTCAGTCGGCGCTGGACCGTGCGCCCGAAGAGCGCGATGCGTTTCTGCGGTCCGCATGCGCGGGCGACCAGGCGCTGGAGCGGGAAGTCCGTTCCCTGCTGGCGTCGGATGACCGGGCAGGCCGTTTCCTCGAGAATGCGGCGATGGAAGTGGCCGCGCGGGCCATGGCTCGCGGGCAGAGCCACGATCCGAGCAACCCCGCCCAGGATAGCGCGGATTTCCCGATCGGACGGACCGTCTCGCATTACCGCATCGTCGAGAAGCTCGGTCGCGGCGGCATGGGTGTGGTTTACAAGGCTGAGGACAGCCGGCTCCAGCGATTTGTCGCTCTCAAGTTCCTGTCCGCCGAATTCGCCCGTCACCCGGAGGCCTTGCATCGCTTCCGGCGCGAGGCCCGCGCCGCATCCGCCTTAAATCACCCCAACATCTGCACCATTCATGACTTCGGCGAGCAGGATGGCCGCTCCTTCATCGCCATGGAGTTCCTGGACGGAACTACGCTGAAGCATCGCATCGCCGCACGCCCACTGGAAATCGAAGCGCTTCTTTCGTTGGGCAGCGAAATCGCCGACGCGTTAGACGCGGCCCACTCCGCGGGGATCGTCCATCGCGACATCAAACCCGCGAACATCTTCGTGACCGGGCGCGGTCATGCCAAAGTTCTCGACTTTGGACTGGCCAAAGTCGATCCCGCCTCCGGCCATCGAGGCGGCCCCGGCGCAGGTGCTGGAGCAGGCGCCACGGCGCAACCGACCGCCACCATCGAAGACCAATCCACCAATCCAGGGAGCGCCCTCGGAACGGTGCCGTATATGTCGCCGGAGCAAGTCCGCGCTCAACCTTTGGACGCCCGCACCGATCTGTTCTCGTTCGGGGTGGTGCTCTATGAAATGGCTACGGGCAAGCAGCCCTTTCGCGGGGAAAGCTCGGGGATGGTTTTCGATGGCATCCTCAATCGCGCTCCTGTGCCTCCCGTGCGTCTGAATCCCGGCTTGCCCGCGGAATTGGAGCGCGTCATCGACAAGTGTCTGGAAAAGGATCGCAACCTGCGCTACCAGCACGCTTCGGAGATTAGCGCCGACCTTCAGCGCCTCAAGCGGGACACGGGGCAGCCTGCGGGTCCGGGCCGGGTGACAACCGCTGCGCAGCCCAAACGCTGGAAGGCGATTGCCGCGACCGCCGCGGTTGTGCTGGCGTTATTCGCCGCCGGCTACTTCTATTTCCAGCGCACACCGAAACTCACGGACAAAGACACCATTGTCCTCGCCGATTTCGTCAACACGACGGGCGACCCTGTGTTCGACGGAACGCTTCGCCAAGGCCTGGCGGTACAGCTTGAACAGTCGCCTTTCCTCAGCCTGGTCTCCGAGCAGCGTATGCGGAAGACACTGCTCCTGATGAGTCGCCCGGCGGATGCGCCACTGACTCCGGACCTCGCCCGCGAAATCTGCGAACGAACCGCCAGCTCCGCGGTCCTGGATGGCTCGATCCGCAGCCTCGGAAGCCAGTACGTGTTGGCCTTGCGCGCCCGGAACTGCCGCACGGGCGACGTTCTTGACGACGAGCAGGGGCAAGCCGCCAGGAAAGAAGACGTTCTGACTGCCCTCAGTCAAATTGCCGGCAGATTTAGAACCCGAGTCGGCGAATCGCTGGCCACGGTCGAAAAGCACGATACGCCGCTCGCCGAGGCAACCACACCATCGCTCGAAGCCTTGAAGGCCTATAGCACGGCCTGGAAGGTCTGGTCCTCCACGGGCCCTGGAGCGGCTGTGCCACATCTCCAGCGCGCGATTGGGATCGACCCCCAATTCGCGATGGCCCATGCACTCCTCGGGCGCATGTATAGCGAGCTCTGGGAGCCTGTCCTCGCGGCGGAGAGCGCCGGCAAAGCCTATCGGTTGCGGAATCGCGTCAGCGACCCGGAACGGTTCTTTATCACGGTCCCCCATGATATGGATGTAACGGGGAACCTGGAAACGGCCCAACAAACCGCCGAACTGTGGGCCGAAACTTATCCTCGCGATGTCCGGCCCCGCGGATACTTGTCCTGGATTTACCAGGAACTCGGCAAGTATGACAAGTCCATCGAAGAAGGCGAACGAGCGGTCGATCTCAATCCGGACTTTCCTCCCGGCTACAACAACCTTGCCTGGGGCTATGTTCAATCGGACCGCCTGCCGGAGGCCGAGGACACTCTGCGGCGAGCCACAGAACATAAAGTCGCGTACCCCGAGTTTCCGATCATGCGATATTACATGGCTTTCTTACGGGGTGACCCGACGGGAATGGGGCGGGAAGCGGCTCTGGCTGAGGCTAATCCCGACGTGGCAGACTGGGCCTTCCACGCGGAGGCATCCGTTTTGGCCTATTCGGGTCGTTTGCAGGAGGCCAGAAGGAAATCGCGCCAGGCAGTGGACTTGGCCCAGCGGACGCCCCACGGCCGCGAAAATGCGGCCACCTACGACGCTGGAGCGGCAGTGCGGGAAGCCTTTTTCGGGAATGCGCGAGAGGCAAGGCGGTATGCGGCAGCGGCCCTCGACCTTTCCAAGGGCCGAGATGTGGAGTACGGCGCTGCGTTCGCGCTTGCACTCTCGGGGGACGTGGCGCGCTCCCAGGCGCTTGCGAGCGATCTGAAAAAGAGAACGGAGGATACATACGTCAGATTCAATTACCTGCCCACTCTTCGGGCACTTTGGGCGCTCGGCCATGGCGATTCTTCCAAGGCGGTCGAGATGCTGCAAATCGCAGCTCCCTACGAGCTTGCCGTATCGGGTAGTGGGTCTGGTATCTTCGGGAACCTCTATCCGGTGTACCTGCGCGGCCAGGCCTTTCTGCTGGCGCATCGGGGCCCCGAAGCCGTCGCGGAATTTCAGAAGATTCTCGTTCGCCGCGGCATCGTTTTCACCGATCCCGTGGGGGCAATGGCGCGCCCGCAACTGGGCAGAGCCTTCGCTATGTCGGGAGATGAGAGCAAGGCAAAGACTGCCTATCAGGATTTCCTCAACCTCTGGAAAGACGCCGATCCAGGCATCCCGATCCTGAAGCAAGCCAAGGCGGAATACGCGAGGCTGCAGTAGCCCGGTACGCGACCGCGCGAGTCAATGGCCGAGGCGCATCGTTCCAGGCATCTCAAACATGGCATATCGACGTCAGTACACCAGCGGAGCCGTGGGAACATATTCTAACCGGTTGGTCGGGCACTCTTCCCCTACTTTCTGGCGGGGCCTCGCGGGCGGGCACGCCGAATGCGGACCATTGCCGTGGCCGGGGTTAGTGTCCGATATGCCACAACGCCGCGTCTCTGCCGGGGCTTATTGGACGGGCCGTCGCCAGGACCAGGATTTGGTTACCACGTTTCGACGGATAATGACGATGTGAAGAGCAAGGTGTTCGTCAGTTGTGGCCAGCATAGCGCCGAAGAAAGACAGATCGCCCGTGACGTCTGTGAAATGCTCCGGCGACGAGGCTTTGATGTTTATTTGGCAATCGAGGCTCAGACGATTCTTGAAATCAACGCTGGCATAATCCGCGAACTCAAGAATAGCGACTGCTACCTGTTTGTCAACTTCTGCCGTGCCCGATCAGCAGTGGATTCCGCGGGTCATTGTTCTCGAACCAGGAGTTTGCGATTGCATACGCGCTGGGTTTTGAAAGGCTCCTCGTTATCAATCAAGCAGGCGTCGTGCCTGAAGGGATGCTTCGGTATATCGGAATCAACACCGAGACGTTCCGCGATCATGCCGACTGCTGTGGGGTGGTTCAGCGGGCCATTGACCGCGCAGCATGGGCACCCAATTATTCTAGAAGATTGAGAGCGGGCCAGCTTCGGTTGTCAGACCCGATGGCGCCCATTATTTACGGAAACCTGGCGGGGTGGTTCCTATATCTCGACATCCATAACGACCGCCCTGACATCGCTGCCCTGGAATGCACAGCAAAACTGTTTGAATATGGGCCGAGCGGCGACACGTTGCGACCCTCCCCGATACGCAGTCCTCTCAAGGCGACAGGACAACCGGGATTCTCCCACACCATCTTTCCCCAGTCCCACGAAGCATCCGACCTCCTATGCATCGGCACGGATACGGCCAATCGGGGACAAAGACGGGCCTATCTCAACAGCGCGCTCGACGTTGTCCCGACGCGGGATCTGGGGATCATGGGAGGCGCTTGGAATCTGCGTTACCAGTTCTTCGCCATCGAGTTCCCGATCCTGACAGTTGCCATCGAATTGATTCTTGATGGAGGCCTAGCGATGAGACCACGCATACTGGAGCAGGAGGCACGCTGAAGTTTGACGATTGACGGGTTGAAACCGCCTGACGAGTAGGGATTCTCAACAGCGTTTCTTTTCGGGCCGGTCTCCTCGAAGGCTGTTTCACGGCAGCGATCAATCGCCGCGTGAGATTTGAGACGATACAGAGATGGACCAAGCGGAGAAGGTTGCGCAGCGTTTGTTCGAGTCCGTCATACCCGGCGCCCGCATGGAGTACCGTGCGTCACAAAGCAAGGGCGAATACGATTTCGACTTGCATTACGCGGACGGGCGTGTTTCCGCCGTCGAGGTGACGTCCTCGGTCGATCAAGCGTTGGAGGAAACTCACCACGCCATCATCGACCATCATCGACAAGGGTAAGGGCGGTTCGTCCATCCCAACTCGCCTCTGCAAGAACAGTTGGCACATCCATCTGCTCCCGGACACGCGCATAAATCCGCTTAGAAAGAATGCGGACCCGTATCTCGCCGCCATCGAGAAGGCCGGCATCGAGAAATTCTGGGGACCAACAGATGATCGTCGAAGCATAGAGGCCCCATATATCAGGACCTCGGCGTGATCAGCGCCTCGGTTGCATCGTGGATAGGATCCGGGAACATTGTCATGTCCCTTCCGGGAAACGGGGGAGCTGTGGGCGTAAGCACCGTGTTTGAAGCTGCGGAGCAGGAAGCTTTACAAACGGATAACCGAAAGAAGCTCGGTGCGGCCGGGGTCTCTGAGCGCCACTTGGCGGTTTAGGTGTACATTACTACTCTTGCCTGGGTTCCGCTGTCAGACTTCGAGCCTATACCAGTGACCCCGATGCTCCCTCCAGAGATCACGGGCATCTGTATATTCAGCGAGGGTTCCAAGAGCGGCGAATATGTGCTCTGGCGCGCCAGTTCTACGGTGCCGGGGAGGAAACGAAAACTTGTCCTTGATATCTGAAACAGGCCCGGCAACGTTTGCCAGAGGCGGCTAAAGGTGGCGTGTGGGCCCGTATATGCACGGGCCGCAAAAACCATAAGCGTTATTCGAAGGTGTCCGCCCGGAAGTCCTTCCGGGAAGTGCCGGCGCGGGTGCTCCGGTTACATTTCGGTCATTCGGATAAAGGCCGATATCGCCTGATAAGGCCGCTCTCCAGGTCAACTCTTCAGCGTTCAGCCTGCGCCCCGTGACCGTCCGCTAACCGAAGCCTTCCCCCAGCGTCCAATTAAAGATCGCTCCTGACGATTGGGGTACAACGTGAAAGCAACGCTCATACCGGATCTTCGCTTCGCGCTAAGGCAGCTTCGAAAGACCCCGGGCTTTACTGCCACCGCCATGCTCACACTCGCACTGGGCATCGGCGCCAATGCGGCTATCTTTACCCTGGTCAATGCCGTCCTTATCAAAAACCTGCCGGTCGCGGACCCAAAGACGCTGGTGCGCATCGGCGACAACAACGATTGCTGTGTCAACAACGGCACGCACAGCGATGGCGACTACTCCCTGTTTCCCACCGAAACCTGGCAACTGCTAAAGAAGAACGTGCCCGAATTCGAAGAACTCGCCGCCATGCAGGCCGGCTTCGGCTACCGCCCCGTCATCGCCCGCCGCGATGGCGATCCCGCTGGCGCGCGGTCCGTCATGGGCGAATTCGTCTCCGGCAACTATTTCCGCACCTTTGGTCTTCAAGCCCAGGCGGGGCGCCTGTTGAACGAACCGGATGACGTCGCGGGCGCCCCCATGACCGCGGTTATCAGCTACTCCGCCTGGCAGCACAATTATGCCGGCGAATCTTCGGTCATCGGCAGCACATTCTGGATCAATACCAAGCCCGTGACCATCGTCGGCATCGCTCCCCAAGGCTTCTATGGCGATCGCCTCGCCAGCGCGCCGCCGGATTTCTATCTGCCCATCGAAACCATGCCCTTGTTGGCGAATGTCGGCTACGTGCACGATGCCGATATGCAGTGGCTGTACATGGTCGGCCGCGTGAGGCCTGGCGTCTCGCTGGCCGCCCTGCAGCAGAAGCTGAGCGCTATGGTGCGCAACTCGTTCGCCCAAAGCGAGACTTTTTCCGCCGGGGAAGGGAAGGCGCTGCTCTCGAAAGTCCATGTCGTGCTCACACCCGGCGGCGGAGGCATCCAGAACTTGCAGGAGAATTACTCTTCCAACCTTCGCCTGCTCATGATTATCTCCGCGCTCGTCCTCCTGATCGCCTGCGCCAATATTGCCAATCTGCTGCTGGCCCGCGGTATGGGCCGCCGCTCCGAGATCTGCTTGCGCACCGCACTGGGCGCCAAACGCAGCCGCATCATTCGTCAGTTCCTCACCGAAAGCGTGCTCCTCGCCGTGTTGAGCGGCATCGCCGGTCTTGTCGTCGCCTACGCTGGCACCCGCATGCTTCTCGCCCTCGCCTTTTCCGATGCGGAAAATCTCCCGATCCACGCCAGCCCCTCCGCGCCCGTGCTGGCCTTCGCCTTCGGACTCTCGCTACTCACTGGCATCCTGTCCGGCCTTGCCCCCGCCTGGTTCGCCGCCAAAGCCGATCCTGCCGATGCCCTGCGCAGCGGCACTCGCACCACCGGCTCCGGCGCCACTCTGTTGCAGCGCGGCCTCGTCGTCCTACAGGCCGCCATGTCGCTCGTGCTTCTGGTCGGCGCCGGCCTGTTCTCGCAAAGTCTCTACAAGCTCCAACACACCGACCTGCACCTTGAAACCACCAACCGCTATATCGTCCACATCAACCCGGAAGCCGCGGGCTACTCCGCCACGCAATTGCCGGCGCTCTATCGCACCATCGAGGATCGCTTCCACGCCATCCCCGGCGTAAGAAAGGTCGGCATTAGCCTGTATACCCCCATGGAAGACAACAACTGGGGCACTGGCATCCGCGTCCAGGGCGAGCCCGATCCCCACATCGGCGCCTCCATCGTCAAAGTCAGCTCCGAATATTTTGATTCCGTTGGAACGCACCTGGTCATGGGCCGCGGCATCAGCCAAAAGGACATACCGGGCACTCCCGCCGTCGCCGTCATCAATCAGGAGTTCGCCAAAAAGCTGTTCAACGGCCGCAACCCGATTGGTCATTCGTTCGGCACTAGCGACACATCCTCCGGCGATTATCAGATCGTCGGCGTCGTCGAAGACACCACCTACACCACCGTGCGCTGGAAGAATCACCGCATGTATTTTCTTTCCATCCTGCAGCGGCCCGCCAGCGCCAAAGGTCCCATCGAGCATGATGAGTCCCTGTTCGCCGGGGCCGTCGTCCTCGCCACCGAACGGCCCATTAACCAGATGGCAGCCATCACACAGCGCACTCTCGGCGGAATCAATCCCAACCTAACCATCGTGAAATTCCAGACCTTCGATGAACAGATCGCCGGCCAGTTCACCGAAGAGCGCATGATCGCCCGCCTCACCGCATTATTTGGCGCGCTGGCCCTCCTGCTCGCCGTCGTCGGACTCTACGGCGTCACCGCCTTCGCCGTCGCCCGCCGCACCAGCGAAATCGGCATCCGCATGGCGCTCGGCGCCAACCGCACCGGTGTCATCGCCATGGTCATGCGGGGAGCCCTCATCCAAATCGGCATTGGCCTCGCCATCGGCATCGCCGCCGCGCTGCTCTCCGTCCGTTTCGTCGAATCCCAGCTTTACGAAATTAAAGGTATCGACGCTGGCGTCCTGCTCACGGCCATCTTCAGCCTCACGGTCGCCGCCTGCATTGCCGGCATGATTCCTGCGCGCCGCGCCGCCTCCACCGATCCCGCCCGCGCGCTGCGAACGGAGTAACTCGGCGACCCTGGCCCTCGAATCCCCGCCACCACAGAGCAAGGAGCCGAGCGATGATATGCCCTCATCGACCCCGCCAAGTACGGACAGAACGCGCGCCGTGGGGTGGATTACCCGAACCTGACCGGAAGCAAGACTTATCCGATACTGCTGGGAGGGCGATGAGAATGCACCAGGTGCGGCAAGAGAAGCTGCCTTTGGTTGGTAGTTCGCATGAGTTTGTGGGATCTGAGCAGGGTGCCACTGGTGTTTTCGGTGTTCCTGTTCCTTGGGAATCCGGGTTCGGGACCGGGTCCACGCCGGCATCCCTATAACAAGATCCAGTTCATCCGCGAAGGCCGCGGGGTGTGGATGGTCAACGGCAAAGCTTTCGAGGGTGCGGCTGGCGATATCTTTGTCATCAGGGCCGGCGAGATCCACAGCTGCAAGGCAGTTAGCGACGCGCCGCTAGTGCAACTCGATATTCACCTTGAATTCAAGGAGGCCGCCGTGAGGCGACTGGAACTGGGGGCTTCCGTAGACGAGGTGGCGCGGGCGTGTGAGGTGAACCCGAACGTGCTGCACCGTTGGAAGCGGGAATTGCATGACCACGGGGTTAAAGCGTTCGCGGGCAATGGCCGGCCACGGGCAGAAGAAGAGCGCGTGGCTGCGCTGGAGCGTAAGGTGGGCCGCCAAGCGCTGGAGATCGATTTTTTGCAAAGATGCTTGCAGCATGTCGAGGAGGATGCTCGTAGCATCACAAGACGGGCGCTTCACGGTCTTTGAGTGGTCCGCCTGCGAGAACATGGTCCATGCACACCGGCGCGACGTGCTGCTCCTTTGAGCAGACTAACCCCGCTGGGGAAACCCTTCCCTGACCTTCCCTGACCGTAATCATCCTTCAAACGGCACCGTGATAAGATCGAACTCCGCATGCCGCCGCTATCAGAATGGCACACGCTTCTTGCCGTACAGACTGGAGCCGCAGCCACACTCACTGGCCTGGTGTTTGTCGCGGTCTCCATCAATCTCGGCCGGATAATGGCGGCGCCGGGGTTGCCCGGACGGGCCGGCGAGTCGATTGTGCAATTCCTCCAGGTTTTCTTCGTCGCGACGGTGGCGCTAATCCCGAGGCAACCGCTCAACGTGCTGGCTATCGAGATTCTGGCTATCAGTATCGGCTCCTGGTTTTTCCAGGTTATTTGTCAGATCCGCTATAAGAGGTCACTGCCGGGCCATCCCAGGAGCTGGCTGCTACCGCGAGCAATTATGAGCCAGTTTGCTACCGTGCCGTTCTGCATTGCCGGCATTCTTCTTCTGGTCGGGAATCCCGACGGCTTGTACTGGCTCGTGCCGGGCATCATCTTCTCGTTCGTCGCCGGCGTGATGAGCGCCTGGGTGCTGCTCGTGGAGATTCTGCGATAGCCTTATCCGCGCATACCGGTGTTCGTTGCCGAGCCTGAAGACATTCCCCCGCCCAGGTGTGCGCGCAGGATCTACCTCGTTCTTTTCGACGGTGACGCATTGTACGCGTCCTGCCTGTTAACCACCGGGCCTCGTTAACCAGAGAATGTGAGAGTTCGACGCCAGAAAACACGGGGTGCGGCCACAACCCTGACGGTTGCACACGTCGCCCGGATAGGTATTTTACTGAAGAGAATTTGCGTGCCGTCCGGAACGACGCAACGCTATAGAGGAATTGGGGTCTGCGCCGACCCGGATCGCCCTCTGGCGCAGCAAACCGTTAACCGCCGGGCACCTGGAATTCACGTTTTGGGAATTTGGCCCCCCAAGATGTTGCTCTCCTCTCCCACGTCCGATCATTAGAGTTAAATGCCGAAACCCTTCCGCGCATCGAAAACAAGGCGCTCTGCCTCGCGTGGCGCGTGCCTCAGCGTAAATGACGCCGTGCTGGACGGCGAAATCGTTCTTAGCTTGGCCCGGACGGCAAGCCTCGGTTCGGCGATCCGATGCGCCGCCGGGACCCATAGCATTTCTTACGCGTTCGATTTGCTGTGGCTTGAACGGGTGTGACCACCGCGGCCTGCCTTTGGTGGAGAGCAAACCCGCCAGTTACTCGTGCCGCAGCGCGACCAGCGGATTCACGCATGTTGCACGCCGCGCCGGAATGTAACAGGCCACCAGCGCCACTAACAATAGCAATGCCACGACAGCGATTAGCGTAAGCGGATCGCCGGGCTTGACTTCAAACAACATGCTGCTCAGGAACCGCGTAACGGCCAGAGAGACCGCAATGCCAATGGCAGCGCCGGTGACGGCCAGCGCGATACCGTGCCGCACCACGCTCTGTAGCACTTGCCGAGACGGCGCGCCCAGGGCCATGCGGATGCCAATCTCCCGCGTACCGCGCGTCACTTCGTACGCCAGCAACCCATACAAGCCGATGCACGCCAGCAGAAGCGCCAGCAGACCGAACAGGCTCGCAAGCCGTGCGATCAAGCGCTCCTGGAAGAGCATCTCATCAATCTGTTCGGTCTGCGTGCTGACGTTTACGATGGGCAGGTCGTTGCCCACGCGCCGGACCGCCTCGCGCACGTCGGGAACAACCGACATCGGATCGCGCGCGGTGCGCAGTTCGAACGAGCCGGCATCGCCGGTAGGCACATACATTGTGGGATGGATCTCCCGCCGCAGATTGTTGTACTTCGCATCCCTCACCATGCCCACTATGGTCCAGCCGCCGGTCTCCTCCGTGTCCGGATCGCCGCTCATGCCTGGACTGTTCGCCCCAAACGCCCGGCCCATCGCATTGACCTTGGCAAAATACGCGTGCACGAACGATTCGTTCACAATGGCCGGCACCACGAGCCGCGCTTCCGCCTTCGGATCGGCTGCAACCTTGGTCGCCAGTTCGTATTCTTCGGGGTTGAATTTGCGTCCCCGGATCAAGGGGATCTTCATCGTCTCGAAAAAACCAGGACCAATGGGCATATAGTCTACCTGCGTCATCTCCTTGGGCGGCGTGCCGGGCAAGTGGAAGGAAGTCTCGGACAGGCTGCCGCTGAGCAGGGGCGACTCCGAGTAGGCTGCCGAGAGCACACCGGGGATGGCGCTGAAGCGATCCTGGAGGTTGCGGTAGAACTCCAGCAGCCGCTCGCCTTTGTAGTGGGTTAGGGTGGGATCTACACTAAAAGTCAAAAGCTTCTCGGTGGCGAAGCCCGGATCGAGTTTGCGGAGATTCTGCAGCGTGTGGATCAGCAGGCCGGCGCCAACCAGCACGACCACGGTGAGCGCCACTTGGGCGACCACCAGGATGTTTCCCGGCCTGAAGTAACCTTGACGCCCGTGTCCGCCATCGGGGCCGGATTTTAGGGCGGGTGTCAGATCCACATGCATCGAACGCAGCGCCGGGGCCAGCCCAAACAGCGTCCCCGTCAAAATGGCTGCAGCAAAAGTGAACGCCAACACGGGCAGATCGAGATCGGCCGAGATGCCGAGCGGACGCCTGCTGCTGCTGGACGCAAAAGCAAGCAGCGCGCGCGACCCCCAATATGCCAACAACACGCCCATGCCGCCTCCGAGTGTTGAAAGCGTGAAGCTCTCTGTCATTAGCTGCCGCATCAGCCGGCTGCGCGCAGCGCCCAGCGCTTGCCTCACTGCGATCTCTCGCTGCCGCGCCGTAGCACGCGCCAGCAGGAGACCCGCAACATTCGCGCAGCCGATCAGCAATACGATTGTGACGGCTAGCATAAGGACGTAAAGCATGGAGGAGAGCTGCCGGCGAACACCGGTCAACCCCGTCTGCGCTGGCACCAGCGTGATAGCTGGTGCATCTTCGGCCTTAGCCATGGGCTTCTCCCCATGCAGCAGATCGTTGATGAAGAGCGCGCTCACGCGGCTTTGCGCGGATGCGGATGAAACGCCGGGTTTCAGCCGGCCTACCGTGACGATCCACCAGGAACCTGCATCATCCCAATGCGGGGTCCATCCTTGCCGCAGGTAGCGGCGTTGCGCCATGGGTATGGACAGTTCACGGACAGTTCCGGGCGTCAGATAGGAGAACCGTTCCTCCGCAACGCCAACGATAGTGAAAGGGAGTCCGTTGAGATGAATCGTCTTTCCCACCGCCGACGGATCACCGCCAAACTCTCGCACCCAATAGCCGTGGTGCAGTACCACCGCTGCCGCGGCACCCGGCTGGTCGTCGGCCGGCGCCAAGACTCGTCCGACCGCCGCCCCGACACCAAGAGTCTGAAAATAGTCTCCGGAAACAAATTGTCCGTTGGCTTGGTGAGCGGCGCCCTTTCCGCTCACTGTAATCTGTCCACCTCCCGCAAACTCCGCCATCCCGGAAAAAAGGTCGAGCGTTCGCACCTCGTCCAGAAATGGCTTCGAAAATGAGCAACCGCGCGGATTGATCTTCTCCCAAACGGTGTTGCAGTCCCCATAAGAGCTGGAGCTGTGAATCTTGGGATGCTTGCGCGCACTCCATTCGAACAGCATGAGGTGCTTCGGATCGCGCACCGGTAGCGACTTCAGCATGACCGCATTGATGATGCTGAAAATCGCGGTGTTGGCGCCAATGCACAGCGCCAGCGTCAGTATCGCCACAGCCGTAAAGCCGGGACTCTTGGCCAGCACCCGCAATCCGTAGAGCACGTCGTGGCGCAAGTCCGTGAACATTGAAAGCTTCCCGTGTGTGCGCAAGTCGCGGTCCTCCGCCTTTTGCTGCCAGACTGCCATAACCGATTCCCTCCCGCGGTGAGATTCCTCCAGCTCATTGGACAACGCTGTCCAATCGCTAAGGCAACGTAAATAAATAAGATTTACAAGTAACGTTAAGCATTTGGATGAATTGTGTAGTTCCATTCGCCATGGAATTTGTCAGGATTCAGGTTGACATGAGCGAACTCTTCATCCGTGATCTTTCGTCCAACGGGGTACTTGCGGTGATCCAGGCGGCAGGTCACTTTTAAGCCTTTGGCCGTCGTCGTCCCCGCGATCAGCCGCACCACCGTCTCGTAATCACGCAGCGGCTCGCCGCGCCAGTTGGACGAGATGAAGGAAAACAAGCGGTGCTCCACTTTGTTCCATTTGCTGGTGCCTGGCGGAAAATGGCAGACGGTCAACGTCAGTCCCGTTTGGTCGGCCAGTCGCTGCAACTCCCATTTCCACAGCCGCAGGCGCCAGCCGTTGCTGCCACCGCCATCGGCGGTAATCAGCAACCGTCGCGCGCACAGATACAGGCGGTGGCCCTCGGCGCGCCACCAGCCGCGGATGGAAGCCACAGCGAATGCGCCCGTGTGGTGGTCCGTGCCTACATTGACGAACCCGGCGTTGCGTCCCAGGTCATAGATGCCGTAGGGATAGGCGCGGGGCACCTCGGGACCGGGAAAGTCATGTCCCTGGACCTTGTGCGCCGTTCCCGTTTGGCGCCACTGGCGGCCCTGGTTCTGGTAGTTGCCGACTAATTCCTTCTTTTTGGTGTCTACGGAGATCACCGGCTCGCCCGCCCGCAAAGCACGTTTCACGGCGCGGTTGATATGACCGAACTGCGCATCGCGATCGGGATGGTCATCCCCCTCCTCGGTCTTGCGGTTGCCCTGCAGGCTGAAGCCATCTTCCCGCAGGAGTTGGGTGACTTTGGTATGGCTCACCGGGTGGTGCCGGGCCGTCAGTTCCGCCGCCAATGTGCGGGTACTCTTGCAGGTCCAGCGCAGTGGTGACTGCGGATCGCCGCGGGCCGTGGGCTCCACCATGTCGTCCAAGGCGGGTGCTAGGTCCGGATCGTTCAAGGTCAACGCGTGTCGTCCGCCGCCCTCGTGGCGAATCCGACCGGGGGCCAGCGGTGCGGCCTGCAGTTCCTCAACACCTTTGCTCAACGTGACGCGCGACAAACCACAGGCGCGGCTGACCCGCGAGACACCGCCATAGCCTAGTTCCACAGCTTTGCCGGCGGCCACCAAGCGGCGGGCATGCTCATCCAAATGCGGCCACATGCCCGCAAAGTACTGGGTGAGTTGGGCATCGGTGTCCATACCCAACTTGATACCACAACAGCATGGTAGATGTAAATTTTATTTATTTACGACGCCTTAGCTTCCGCTCCCAGGCCCCGATGAGCGGCGGCACCACCTCGTGCAAGAGCGACTTATGCCACTCGTGCAACACTTCGCCGCGCCTTTGAGCATCACTGCCTGGGCGCACTGTAAGCGTAATGCGCCTGTGGTCCAGCGACACGAACGGCTTGGCTTCTCGGTAGACGATAGTAAGGAGGTGCCGCCGGCCCCACAGGTAGTGACTTTCCCGTTCTACAAATGTGCGGGGGGTTTCACGGTCCTGGTTCCGGAGTTTCGATTGTTGGTTACGAATCCAGGCCAGCTTTGAGATCGCGTAAGCGCGGACAACCTCCAGACGCGTCCCGCTGGGAGCCACCAAAGTCACCCTGCCACCAGGGGGATGCACAGAGAGGTGAACGTTCTTGATGGCCTTCCGGGTTACCAGAATGGAAATTTCGCCGAGATGGATGGTTTCCTTCATCAGTAGCCGGGTTGGTTCTTGACGATGTCAAAAATAGCCTGCGTCGCTTGCCGGCCACGAGACATGATGGGAAAAAGAGCATTCAGCACCTGCTTCTCCCGGATTTCGTCGCCCTTCCATCCCGCTGGGGCTCTCTCACGCATGGCCAAGTCGAGTTCGAGCCCCAGTTTGGCCTTTCCGTCTTCGATTTGAACGTTGTGGCGGGAACGTTGCCCAGATTGTTGAAGAGCACGATCGCTCCGGGGTGTCCGTTCAACGGTGCAGGATGGCCGCCGCCCTTCTTCCGCACCAGTCTATTCGCGAGGTCCTCTGCCTTCAACAGAAATGCCTCGTAAGTTATGGTATCGGACCGGCTTTGCCGGATCAGGTCATCCAGCAACTTCGACATTTCCGCGTAGAACCGCGGATCGCTGAGATGGTTGCGGACGATGGTTTTGCGGATATTATTAATGATCGCTTCAGCGACGGAATCCCGCGATAGCTTTCCCTTCGCGTTCAGGGTTCTGGCGATGGCGTCGTGTATTCCCGTTTCGACGATGAGTTCCACCAGCGACAGCGAACTCATCAGGTTGCCCAGATCCTTGACGGGATCTGCCTGAATATAGGTATTGAGGAGGTGGCGCATGTCCGCCTCGAAAGGCTTGATGTCCAGCTCTTCGCCCGAATGTTTCTTGATGGCGGCGCGGGTGTCGCTGTAGAATTCCACTTCGGTCTGTAAGGTTGCAACATCGGCGTTCGAGTAATGCGCTTCGGTGAGGTTTCCGGCAAGCTCTGCGTAGGCGCGCACCAATGTGGCCACCGCTTTGTAGAAGGAGACGCGCAGTGGCTCCGTGTCACCAAGGGCATTGGGGTCATTGGCGTCGCCGCAAAAGTAGCGAAGATATTGCTCCAGTTGGCGCGGCGGCGGAATCGGATCGCAAAGATAGCGGAGCGCTTCACGCGCGGACTCAAGCTTTTTCCTGCCCTCAACCCGCCAGTCCTTCAGTTGGACATTGTTGTCGCCGCCACAGCCCTGGTCGATGTCCAACTCGTCAGAGCTGTACACCGCGATGGCTTCCTGCACATCCGCGAACAGCTCTTTGAAATCGACGATGTGCCCGTAGTCCTTGTCCTCGCCATCCAGCCGGTTGGTCCTGCAAATTGCTTGGAACAGGTTGTGCTCGTACAGCTCATTATCGAGATAGATGTACGTGCAGGAGGGCGCGTCAAAACCGGTCAGCAGCTTGCTCACCACGATCAGGAGCTTGAGATTGGCCGGCTCCTCGATGAATTGCCGCTTGGCTTCCTCTTCGTACGCTTTCGTAGTCTGCCCATTCTTCAGAACGTGCTGCGTGTAGGTGTCGAATTTATAGCGCTCATCGCTCCCAATGGGCTCGCGGGAGATCGCATTGTGGTTCGGTTCATAGGATGTGATGATCCCGCAATACCTGCCGAACCCGGTGTTCTGAAACAGGCGGAAGTAGTGGCACGCGTCGTAGATGCTGGCCGCCACCAGAATCGCGGTGCCCCGGTATTTATTCAGGCGGGGTTTGAGGCTGAAATCCTCGATGATGCTGGCGATGATGCGCTGTTTGCGCTCGCCCGCGCTCATCAACTCCTCCATGGTCGCCCAGCGTGCGCGCAGGGCGGCGCGCTGAAAGTTATTCAGGACCTTCGTTTTCTGTTCAAACCACGCATCGATGGCCTTTGGCGAGGTGAGACGCTGCGGCACTTCGCGGGCCTCGTACTTCAGGTCGAGGATCACTTTGTCCACTACCGCCTCATGAAATTTGTAGGTATGGATGTACGTGCCGAAGATTTCGCGAGTTCTCAGCTTGTCCTTGCGCAGCAGCGGCGTGCCGGTGAAGCCGATGAAGATCGCGTTTTCCAGCCAGCGCTTCATCTGCTTGTTCATATCGCCGCCCTGGGTACGGTGGCATTCATCCACGAATACGTAAAACCGGCCATGGACTGGCGGCGGTGGGCCCTTGAGGTTGGCGGGGTCGAACTTGTGGACCAACGCGCAGAGCAGCCGGGGCATAGTGGCGCCGAGCTTCGCCACGAATTCCGCCCGTGATGTGACTCGCGGCGGCGGCGAGTTCTCGCCGATAACCCCGGCGTTCTTCATCACGCCCTCAATCTGCTTGTCCAATTCGTCGCGGTCCGTGATTACCAGGATGCGTGCCTGCGGATCGTGTTCCAGCAGCCACTTGGCAAGCAGCACCATGAGGATGCTCTTGCCGCTGCCCTGGGTGTGCCAGATTACTCCACCTTCTTGCCGCCGGATGCGCTCCTGGACGGCCTTCACGCCGGCGAACTGATGCGGCCGCGGCACTTTCTTGATGCCGCCATCGAAGATGATGAAGTTGCGGATGAAGTCGAGCAGACGGTGCTTGTCGCACATTTCTGCAAGAGGGCCGTCCAGAATTCACCGGTCGCGAGCGGGTCCGTGTGGGCCGCCTTCCACTCCACAAAGAACTCCTCCTTCGTGGTGACCGTGCCGTACCGCAGCCCTTGGGAATCGCTGCCTGCGAACAAGATTTGCACGGTGGCGAAAAAGGCCTTGTTGAAAATCTCTTCCTGATTGGTGATGAGCTGGCGAACGCCGTCCGCCACCTCGATAGAGCTACGCTTCAGTTCGATAACGCCTATGGCGATGCCGTTCAGGTAAAGGACCAGGTCCGGCCTGCGCTCGTATCCGCCACGCAAAGTCACTTCCTCGGCCAACGCAAAATCGTTGTCCGCCCACCGCGTCCATTCGACGAGATGCACCGTCTCATGTGGCTGCCCGGCAGCGATCTGGACCGGCACGCCGTAACGCAGTAGTTGGTAAGTTCGCAGATTTGCCTGATAGAGTGTGACGCCAGTAGCGTCTGCAGCGGCAAGGAGCTTCTGCAAAGCGCCGAAATGTGCGCCTCCGAATACCCGCGTTTTTTCAGGTTGGCCCTGAGCCGTTCCTCGTCAATGCAGCGATTGTTCTCGCGCCGGCTCCAATCGCCCAGGTAGTGGTAGCCGAGGCAGTCGATTCGCGACCTGTCGGTGAACAGAGAGATGACACGGTTTTGCGTGCGACGTTCGGAGCGTAGCTGTTCAGGCATGGGCCTCCTGGGGTGAGATAAGACGGGTTCTACCGGTGAGGAGTTCCTGCATCATGGCCTGCTTGATGTCGCGGGTCTTGGCCAGCCTCTTTTCCAACGCCAGCAGCTCTTCGTCTATATCCGCCAGCACGCCGGTTACGGCCGCTTGTTCGCCGAGGGGTGGCAGTGAAACTGCGAGACCTCTGAGGATCTGTGTATTAAGACAGGCCATCGTCTGCCCCACGGCCACCTCGCGGACCGACGCAGTAAAATCCTCGCTGTGAAAGTAGTAGCTCAGATAAGGCGCAAACGCCTTCTGGCAATCAGGACGTATACGCAACAAACGGCCAGAAAACAACCAACCCGCTTCAGCACGGCGAACCATCTATGAGAGGCGGGCACCGACATACGGACCATCCAAATCCTGCTTGGGCATAGTGACCTAAAAGCTACCACCATCTATTGGCACCTGTCGCGGCGACACCTGCAGGAGACGGCCAGTCCGCTGGACGCGCTCACGCTGGATCTTCCCAGCACGCCGGCATAGAACCGTGAGCCGGCCCCCGCTAGAGGTGGCCGATGTAATCCGCGCCGCTGGACCCGCTTTCATCCAGCGCGGCCTGAGCTGTTTCGACCGCCAGCATTTAAAGGCGCTGAACGCCATGCAGCGTTGTCGCACCGCAGCTCTCGGCGGCCATGTGGAGGAATGCTCGCGGTGCGGGCTGCGGACCATCTCCTACAATTCGTGTCGCAATCGCCACTGCCCAAAGTGTCAGGGCAACGCCCGCTGCCGCTGGCTCCGGGCCCGACCAGCAGAACTTTTGCCTGTGCGCTACGTGCCCGTCGTCTTCACCTTGCCGCACGCACTGGCCCCCTGGGCCTTAGCCAACCAGAAAACGATTTACACCCTGCGGTTCCGCCTCCGCGCCGAAACCTTGATAGCCTTCGCACGCGACCCGCGACTACTCGGCGCCGAGATCGGCTTCTTCAGCGTTCTCCATACCTGGAACCAGAAATTAGGGTAGTGGGCTACTTTGAGTAGCCCACTACCGAAATTAGAGCATCATCCGCACGTACATTCCGTGGTTCCGGTAGGTGGCATTTCGCCCGATGGCTCCCGCGGGGTCCGGCCGCGTTACAACTTCTTTCTCCCAGTCAAAGCCATGGCCACCGCCTTCCGCGGCAAGTTCCTCGACGCCCTGCGCAAAGCCTTTGCCGCAGGCGAACTGCATTTCCCCGGACAGTTGAAAAACCGGTCCACACCCCGAGCCTTTTCCGCGCTACTCCGCCCATGCTGCCGCCACCAGTGGGTGGTCTACGCCAAATGACCATTCCGCGGCCCGGAGCACGTTCTCCGGTACCTGGGCAATTACACGCACCGTATCGCCATCTCCAACCACAGACTGGTTGAACTGGAGAACGGGCCGGGGAGCTTTCGCGGGCGCGATTCGGCCCATAACAACAAGAAACGGGTGATCACGCTTCGGGTCGAAGAGTTTCTGCGGCGCTTCTTTCGGCATATCCTCCCTGGCAACTTCGTCCGCATCCGGCATTTCGGATTCCTGGCCAACCGGCCACGGCAGCAGCGGCTTGCCATCTGTCGCAAGCTGCTAAACCTATCCCAACTGCCGGCCAGCGCGAGCGGATCTACCGGGACGCCATCCGGTAACGACTTCTGGCGCTGCCCGAACGGCGGCGGCATCATGGTCATTGTGGAACGTCTCACTGCGACCCAGCTATATCTGCGCTCTCCCCCACCGAACCAGGAGGCAGCTTGAAGACAGATGGTTGTCCGCCTACACGCGAAACCGTGGCATCAGCGATAGGTGTGTGTCGGCGGCCTCCGCAGTATGCCAGACACAGCCAAAGGCTTGGCGCCCAGACCAAAAGCCGCACTGCCAATCCACCATCAAAACGGCCGCGCGCGTTCTGCCTCGACAGATTCTCACGTCCCACGACTTCCCCCCGCTTTAATTTCCATTGAAATCCCATAAACGGCCGCGTCTGCTGCAAACGCGAGCAGCTTCCTCCATCACGCTGTATCGAAAGCGACCCGCACAAGCTCCTCTCACACTTCCGCCACTTGTTTTGCTGGGTCGCTTCCGATACAGCACTAAGTGATTAGCGTGAACGACTGGTTTCCGTTGGTGTGCCGCCGTTGAGACTGCAGTCGGCAGGAATGTAGATCGGGTCGCCGATGGTGACGCCACCGGTCCCGTGGACCGAATAAGTTATACCGGATCCACGGTGAGCAGGCGGTCGCGGGCCAATGATGCCAGCGGTTTCTGTGGCTCCCGCGCGGCGGTGGCAACCCCAGATAAAGACCTGCGGCGACTGCACACCGCCGATGGACAGGGTCAGGGCCGCATCACCCGCCGTCGAATGGACCCTACTGCGAAATGAAATTGGACACCTGCATCGCCATCATTTGCGGGCGATAGGCGTACACCGAGGCCGAGGGCGCTTCCTCGCATTGCAGTTGGACCGTTGTTGTCGACCCAAGTGCACGGGCACAAGGTGCCACAGTTTGGCGCCGATATCTCGCTCGCTGCTGACGCGTCAGCCTGCCGAAGTCAGGCCATGATTTCTAGCTAGGATGGGTGAATTTCCGGTCAGTGGCCCGCGGTCGCCTTGGCGTCCGTGCCGAGTGCGGCCTCTACGCTGGCCAGCCTTTCTTCCAGCGACCGGATCTGTTGTTTCTGCGCTTCTATGGTAGCTCGTTGCTTTTGCAATTCGTTCAACAGCATCGGATTGAGCAGTTGATACCTGACTGACTCGAGCTGCCCATCCGCCGAGCGTACAACCAGATCAGGGTAAACCTCGGCAACTTCTTCGGCGATCAGACCATACTGGAGCGGCTTCGTTCCGTCGTCGGAGGCCTGCTTGTATCGGAAGGTAACGGGCCGCAGTTGCATCAACCCGTCGCTGGCATTGCCCATGTCCGCAATGTCTTGTTTGAATCGGCGGGACGATTGGACTGTGCCGAGGTTGCCCTTGGCATCGACGACGACTGGCACATTGGCGAGTCCGGTCGAGGAGCCGTAGATGCCAGCGATGTACGCGGAAGTCTGACATGCGGTGCAGCCAGTGACAAACGGTGTTCCGATGCGAATCGTGCCGCTGTCGTTAGCGGCGCCCTGGTTGCCTATTTCGATGTTGTTGCTGCCGGTGACGTTCTGCCCGGCCTCGAACCCGACGGCAATATTGTTGCTGCCGGTGGTGTTGGATGTCAGCGCGCTGGTCCCGTCTGCGGTGTTGTAGGACCCTTGGGTGTTAGTGAATAGCGCCCCCGCCCCAGTCGCGGTGTTGATGCTCCCGGTGGTGTTCGAATACAGCGCGTTGGAGCCGCTTGCGGTGTTGTAGCCCCCGTTGGTGTTGGATTCCAGCGCAAGGAGCCCAGTGGCAGTGTTGTAATACTTAGTGGTGTTGGATCGCAGCGCGCTGGCCCCGCTGGCAGTGTTGTACGACCCTTCGGTGTTGGCGAACAGCGCCTCGTTCCCGCTGGCCGTGTTGGCGTTGCCGGTAGTGTTGACGCGGAGCGCACCGGCTCCAACTGCCGTATTGTTCTCTGCGGTAGCAGCGGCCGGTAGGGCGTTCAAGCCCACACTAAGATTGGTGTACGTCGCCCAAATTAAGGAAGCGCCACTCAACAATATGCTCCCACTCAAACGAAATTCCCATCCACCTGGGCATCCCCGTTAACCTCCAACTTCGCCGCAGGAGCACCCGTTCCTATGCCTACATTCCCGCCAGTCGCAATTATCCCGGAACTTGTCAGGTTAGTGCTGTTCGTCCAAACCGCGACGTGGCCGGCTTTGCCCGTACCCGAAACGGCGGGCTGTGCTTGGCTGCTCTCCTGGCCGCGGACGGCACACGGCAGAATGACGGTCGTGATCGCTGCGGCCGCCAACAAAACGAAATGGCGCAGGGAATTCATGTTCAAGTTCCAATCAGAGATTTCGACACCCAGTGCTCGGTGCCGTATGGGAGATTGTAGTCCCTGCGCGTTCACACCGTCAAATCGCTGCGTCCCAGGGACTGTTGGCACTCGATGCGGACAACAACTGTTTTTTTGGTCCAATCCACCGCAGGGTCCACTTCTGATCCTTTGAGCCGAAAGAAAAACTGCCGGTTTCAACGGGCCGAACTAAGAAACGGGGCTTGGGGAAATGCGGATCGAGTTCATTAAAGTCCGGCGCAACGGCCTTAAGTACCGTTATCGGCGCCTATTTTGGTGCTGGCGTGTGCACCATCAACGCAACGTCGTGGGAGAAATACTTTCAAAGCGTGAACGGGAATTTGGTGTGAATTAGGCGGGACCTCTCTCGCGGCTTCGGGGTGGGTTCCAAGCAGCACTTCATGACGGCATCCACGCTCCAATTGGTATAGTGACGGCAACGCGGCAACCTCTCCGCCGGAAGAATTAAATTCGGGGGGTACTTTTCCAACGGCCAAGAGATCGTTCATATCGCTCTAGGTGTCTGGCTGGCCGGCGCGTGCGCGGATTCAGGCCGCGTTCGCTCCACGTAACAGACTCGGACGACGAGGTCGTCGATGGGGCTGGCCGTCGAGAGCGGTTCAGGGCCAAAGCATTCTTCCCATTCGAACCAATTCCTTGCCTTTTGGCCCTGGCGGCAGCCGGCCACCGCAGCCTGGAGCCGGTTCGGAGATAAGCCGCCACGGATTTTGTGCCATACTACGCGATATGAAAGGCGGCGCTCTTCTGGCCGGATTGCTGGCCTGCGCGGCCGCGGCCCAAACGAATCCGGCGGCGCGAGCGGCGCGCGAATGGCGCCAACAACATGAACGCGCGATCATCGACGAGTTCATCGCGTTGCTTTCGATTCCCAATGTCGCGTCCGATCACGCGAACATCCTGCGCAACGCCGAACTGATCAAGAGAATGATGGAGAAGCGCGGGATCGCCGCCCGACTGGTTTCCGTCGCAGATGCAAACCCGGTGGTGTTCGGTGAAATGAAAACACCGGCAGCGGTGCGGACCATCGTTTTCTACGCTCACTACGACGGCCAGCCGCTCGATCCGAAGGAATGGGCCACGCCGCCGTTCCAGCCCAGGCTGCGCAACGGTTTACTGGAGCAGGACGGACAGGTGATCCCGCTCCCGGCCCCCAGCCGGACATTTGATCCGGAGTGGCGGCTCTACGCGCGTTCCGCAGGGGATGACAAGGCGCCGATCGTCGCGATGTTGGCCGCAGTGGATGCCATTCGAGCGGCGGGCCTGCACACGAAATCCAATATCAAATTTGCCTTTGAAGGCGAGGAGGAGGCCGGATCGGCGAACCTGGAAAAAATCCTGGCGGCAAACCAGGATCTTTTTAGCGGCGATGTCTGGTTGATGTGCGACGGACCGGTTCACCAGACGGGCCGTGCGCTGATCGCCTTTGGGGCGCGTACCGTGGTGCAAGTGGACATCACGGTTTACGGACCCGTTCACGAACTGCACAGCGGCCACTACGGAAACTGGGCGCCAAATCCCGCTTTCTTGCTTGCCAGACTCCTGGCTTCGATGAAAGACGATCAGGGACACGTGTTGGTGGATCATTTTTACGATGAGGTCGATCCTTTAGGCGACACCGAGAAACGCGCCATTGCGGAAGCGCCGGACATCGATCTGGCGCTCATGCGGGAGCTTCAGCTCGGCTCGACAGAGGGCGCGCCCAAAAAACTCACGGAACTGATCACGCTTCCCTCATTAAACATCCGGGGCATGGCCAGTTCGCGTGTGGGCGCACAAGCCTCGAACGTGATTCCTTCGACCGCAACGGCGACCCTCGACATTCGGCTGGTGAAGGGAATGAATCCGCAAACGACGGCCGAGGGCATGGTGGAGCACGTTCGGCTGCAGGGCTTCTTCGTAACTGGCCAGAAGCCCGATGCGCGAATGCGGATGGCCCATCCAAAAGTTGCGTGGGTCGTCACCAGCGGCGGTGAGCCGGCCACGCGCACGCCGATGGATCTGCCGATCTCCCAGGAGGTGATTCGCATTGTGGAGAGCGTGCGCGGACCGGCGGTCAAACTGCCGAATATGGGCGGCGGTCTGCCCCTCACGAGCGTCGAGCGGCCTCTGCATACTCATACGATCATCATTCCGATCGCCAACCATGACGACCACCAACACACTTTCGATGAGAATCTTCGGATCCAAAATCTATGGGATGGCATTGAGTTGATGGCCGCGCTTCTGGTGATGTGAGGACCTGACCCGCCGCGTGTCTCGAACCGGTCAGAAACAAAACGTCATTCGCGTTACAGTCGCGAGCCAATCACTACCTTCAAGTGCCCCACGGCGCGCTCGCCGCGCGCGTTTGTGCGGTCGACCGTGACGATGTAGGTGCCCGCCTTCTGGTAGCTGTGCAGGGTGCGCTGGTAGCCGTCTTTGGCGTGCGCTTCCAGGTTACCGTCGGACTTCACCTTGACCTTGGCGCCGCCGTCGCCGAAATCCCAGGTCTCCTCACCTTCGGTGGTCGCGAAGGAACGCACGAGGAATGTGATGGACTCATCCGGCTTCAGATCCATCGTCGGGAAGTAGGCGGGGTGAATGGTGGGTGGGCGCCGCTCGGGACCGTCCGAGGGTTTTTCATTGACAAGCACGATGGAAAAGTCGTAGTCGGTGCGGCCCGCCGCGTCCGTTACCTTCAACATCTCGCAGTATTCGCCGGGCCGCAAGTACGTCCGCTTGACGATCGGTCCCTCGGCCTTGGCGCCGGCCGTGAATGTCCATTCATAACGGGCGATGGGCCCGTGTGCGCTCCAGGATCGCGTCCCATCGAGCACGACCTGCTCGCCGGGCATCACAAGATGATGGGGCCGCGCGAGTGCGATCAGCTCGGGATGATACTCGTTCCGGTACGCTTCCCATACATAGGCGAAGGCGTCCTCCGTGCCCCACCGTCCTGACGGTTGCACCGCCTTCAGATCGTAATGCAGATGCGCCCAGCCGCCGCTGCCGCCTTCCTTGCCGAGCACGCCGACTTTCTGGCCCATGCGGATGCGGGAACCGACCGTCGCTGAGGCCACCACGGTGTGCATGTGGTAATAGCGGTGAATCCAACCGCGGTCGTCCAGGATTAAGAGGGCATTGTCCTCAGTCCCCACGGCTGGGTTGTCGCGGAACTTCGCAAGAACCTCGTTTCCCCGGCAGACGACGATGCCGTCCGCCGCAGCCAAAACATCGACCAGACCCTCGGCCCCGCCCATATCGAAGCCCGCGTGATAGTAGATCTTCCGGCGGCGCGCGGATTCACCTCCGTCCACGTAAGTCGGCTCGTTGGTGGCTTGCGTGAGGGTCGCGAAGAGGCGCTGCCGAATCGGATACGCGAGGGTTCCCGGCGCAGCCAGCGGAGAACTGGCGGGCCAAAGGCGCAGCCGCGCGTCTTTCTCCAGGGCCCACGCATCCTGATCGGTGTTCGCATTCACGGCGCCAGTGACGGGGCAGTCGATCTGCACGCGTCCCACCGTGACCGGCAGATGATATTCCCCGCACTCTAGTGTCACGCGGTGGCCGTCGATCTCCAAATCGACCTGCGCGCTACGCACCGCGTCGCGCAGCGAGTCTCTCATCGCGGATGCGGCAATGAGCCGGACGTTGACGGTCTTGCCGTCCGTGAGCGTCACCATTTGAGATTCGCCGCGGTTGAGATCGACGTTGCGGCCGCGACGCGCTGGTGCCGCAGCCAGTCTTGCCGCGAAAATGCCGAGAAGAGCGAAGGAGCAAAAACTAAGTGGCATTCCGAAATTGTAGCGTTGCGCTCAGCGCTACTGAGAGGGCGCCCGAAAATTGAGGTCTTCGGCAGTAGTGGAAACAGCAGTGCGGCCGCATGTTATGACGTGTTATCGGCGTCTATCCGCTTCGCGAGCGTGCGATCTCGTCTGCCGTCATCGAGCCGTCGTCGCTTCCAGCGCGAGATACCGCTCGCGATCACCCTCGGGTTCGGCTTGGGACTTCACGTCGATGCGCATGCGCTGGTAACCATCGTCGGCGCGGTAGGCCGGCCAGTTCGGCAGACCTGAGCCGTTCGGGTTGAACGTCTTGACGAAATTCACGAAGTAGGCCTGCATCGTTTTGGACACTTCGAAGTCGGCGGGTTCCCAGGTGTAGCGCTTGTCGAGATCCAGGTTGCCCATGGCGTATTGGATCTCGGCGGAATGCGACGCGCCGCGGGGCGGCGCGCTTTGCTGGGCGTCGGCTCCGCTGTCGTCATTGCCGCCCCTGCCGGCCGCAGGCGCAACGGGCAAGGACTCACCCGGCATGCCGAGATAAGCCGGTCGGGGACGGGCGTATAGGTAACGGTAGACCGGTTTGCCGCCGGTCTTCATCTGGAGTTCAGCCCACTGCCAGGTGCCGTACGAGATGAAGCGGGCGCTGGCCAGGTGGGTGGCGGCTTCGTAAACCTCATCGGTGGTGCTGGCGGCGTAGGCCTTCAGCACCGGCTCGGCCTTATCCCCATAGAACTTCCTGATGGCGTTGGCCAGCGTTTCCGGCGTAGGGTCGCCACTGCCCAGAACGGAGCGCGCCGCTTGCTCCTGGGTGTTCGACCCTTCAAGCAGCGGAACCTTGGCCTGCTCACCCGCTTCGAAGGTCTCCTTCAAGGACTTCGAAAGGAAATAGCCGTCCATCGCCGTGCTGAAGCGGATACCCTGGGCTTTGGCGGCAGCGTCCTGAATCTGCTCCGCAGTCATCGCGCGAAGGGCGGCAAGCGTGTTGACGCCGGCGGCGGCAGCGAATTTGACGCCCTTCTGTTCGGCATCGGCAAGAGGCTGCGGTGGCAGGCTGGAGATGGCGGCGCCGCTCTCGCCGATGGCGGCGGCCATCAGGTTCTTGGAGAGCGGCGAAGCCATGAGCGCACTGACGGAGATCGAACCGGCAGATTCGCCGGCGATGGTGACGTGCTTGGGGTCGCCGCCGAAGGCCGCGATGTTCCTCTGCACCCACTGGAGGGCGGCCACCTGGTCCAACAGACCGTAGTTGCCGGCGGCGTAGTGCGGGGACTCCTTCGTCAACTCGGGATGGACGAAGAAGCCGAAGATGTTGGTGCGGTAGTTGACTGATACCGCGACCATGCCACGGCGGGCCATGCTCTCGCCGTCGTAGCGCGGCTCCGAGCCGTCGCCGTTCTGGAAGCCGCCGCCGAAGATGTAAACGAGAACCGGAAGTCTTTCATGACCCGATTTGGCGGGGGTCCAGACGTTGAGGTACAGGCAATCCTCACTCATACCGTTGCTGCGGAACCAATAGTCGGCGCCGGGTGAGGTGCGCTGCATGCATCGGGGCCCGAACTGGTCGGCGTTGCGGGCGCCGCTCCAGTTCTTGACCGGTTGGGGCTCCCGCCAACGTAGGTCGCCGACAGGAGGCTGTGCGAACGGGATGCCCTTGAAGTTGCGCACACCGTCTTTAGGCGCGGACGTGGATTCGAGGATGCCGTTCGCGGTCTTTACGTGGTCAGCGGCGATGGCCGGCAATACCGCGGCGGTGTAGATAACGATGGCCGGGAAGAGAAAGCGCATACGAACCCTCATCTGAGATTTCCGTCTTGGAATCCCAATAACTGAGTGTCGCCGATTGTGCCTCCGGGGTCAACGCAGTGGAATTGGTTTCTTGGGAGTGCAAAGCGCTGCGCTCGGATCGCCGACAATACTGGACGATGTTCGCCAATCCGGAAGGAATCCGTGAGCGAAAAGTTGCGATCTTGGACTTCTGCCGGCTCAGGGGGCCGGATACGGGGATCTGGGAAGCGTCCGGCGGCGCCGGGCAAAAGCGGCTCAATCCCCGTCTCCCGCAACCGGACTGCCTAGGTGTTTGATGGTGGGAAGGGGATTTCGCACAGGGTATGTGTTCGCGATGGTGCTCCGCTGAAGAGCAGGAAGCCTACGACCGGCCTGCGCGGGGCTGACAGTGTCTAACGTTGGTCCGTAGGATTCGGCGGCAAGGAGTGCGTGTCCCGCGCGTCGGCGCGGAGGTTGATGCCACCAGCGGGCGGATGGGAATGCGCGCCGCGGAAGGCGTTTTCCAATGCGACGAGCAGGAGACTGCCGCACAGTTACCGGACGGCCTTAAACCGGTACTTGTTGATTCTCAAGCGCTTGATTTTCGAATCGAGAGTCCGCGCTGGCAGACCTAATCTCGTTGCCGCGCCCGATGGACCAGAGACTTGCCCGTGGCTTTCAGCCAGCGCTGCTTCTATCATTTCCTTCTCTTGCCTGACGAGGGTTCCGTTGAGCGTTCTCGTTCGTCTTCGGCTTGCCGGAAGTTGGCTCTTCGACCACGTCTCCTCCACAGAGAAGGTGTCATTCTCCGTAAGAATCACTGCGCGCTCGATGACATTTTGTAATTCGCGGACGTTACCTGGCCAGTCATATTCCTGGAACACTTTGAGCGATTTCTTGTCGATCGTCCTGAACTTCTTGCCAGCCCTTCTTGCAAAGCGATCTATGAAGTACTCAACTAGCAAGGGAATGTCCGCTACGCGTTCGCGGAGCGGGGGCACCTCGATAGGCACGACATTCAGCCGATAGAGGAGATCCTCCCGGAATTGCCCTTCTGCAACCAGGGCGCTTAGATCGCGGTGAGTTGCAGCGAGCACTCTTACGTCAACGGGAATGGTTTTGCTGCCCCCCACGCGTTCAATATCTCGTTCTTGAAGCACCCGCAACAAGGCTACTTGAACTTCCGAGGGTAAGTCACCGATTTCGTCCAAAAAGATGGTGCCCCCATTGGCCGATTCAAAACGTCCCAGCCGCCGTTGTGATGCTCCGGTGAAGGCTCCTTTCTCGTGGCCGAAGAGCTCGGAAGCAATCAGCGACGGAGGAATAGCGGCGCAATTGACTCCAATGAATGCCCGATCTGCCCGCTTGGATCGCTTGTGAATGGCGCGCGCAATTAACTCTTTTCCCGTACCGGTTTCACCCAGGATTAAGACGGTGGAATCGGAGAGCGCTACCTTGGCCACCTGGCGTAGCAGTTTCCCGAGCGCTTCCGATGAGCCGACGATGTCCTCGAACATTGACTCACGATCGATTTGCTCACGCAACGCCACATTTTCGTTCCGCGTCCTCTCCTCGGCTCGAACCCGGTCATCGATGTCCGTTCCCGTTGCGTACCAGCGAATCACTTCTCCTTGCTCGTTTCGAAAAGGGTTGTAGCGAATCAGGAACCAACGATACTGGCCGTCTTTTCGACGTGCCCTTTGTTCCACTTCGAATGGAAGCCCCCGTGTGAGGGCAGCCGTGCGTTCATCGCGTAGTCTGTCCAGGTCGTCTGGGTGGAAGATTCGTTCGAGAAAGTGCTGAGCAAACACGTCTTTCGCAGTTAGACCCGTATAGTCGAGCGTCGCCTGGTTGGCGTAGAGCGGCGCGCCGGACGGGTCCAGAACAACAATCGTCTGCGGGATCGCGTCGGTAATCCGGCGAAGCTCGGACTCCTCTTCTCGAAGTTTCGCCTCCGTCCGCTTGAGAGTGTCTATATCCGTGCTTGTCCCGTACCACCTGACGAGCTTTCCGCTCGCGTCGCGGAACGGCTCGACGCGAATAAGAAACCACCGGTAGACGCCGTCGTGGCGGTGGAGCCTGGCCTCGATCTCGCCCGGTTCTCCGGAGACTAGCAACTGCCGCCATTTGTCCATCAATGGCGGTAGATCCTCGGGATGAAAAGCAGCTTGCCAGCCCCATCCGTGCGATTGTTCGTGGGAAAGGCCCGTGTACTCATGCCAACGTTTGTTCAGGAACTCGTTTGGACCATCCGGCAGATTGCACCAAGCCAGCGTGGGGATGGCGTCGATCACCTGCCGGAGCTTGGTCTCCGAGTTCTTGATCTCGTCCAGCGCCTTCCGGAGAGCTTCTTGCGATCGTTGGCGTTGAATTGCGATACGAGCGATGTGGCCTGCCGCCTCGATCAATTGAAGCTCTCGACTGTTCGGGGTCCGCGGTTCCGAATAGGATATGCACAAGGACCCGAGAACCTCTCCGGATTTTGAGATGAGGGGTTCGGACCAGGCAGCACAAACTCCGTGCTCCAAAGCCACGCTTCGAGCGTCATCAGGCCAGCGTGGATCGTTGGCGACGTCCTGAATGATAACTCGCTTTTTCAAAAACACTGCAGTGCCGCAAGAGCCGCTGTTGGGACCGACCGGCCAGGGTGTGATCGCCGCCGCAAATGCTGGCGGGACATTAGGGCTGGCAATCGGCAGCAGTTGATTGCCCCCGCTGTCCAGCAAACAAACAAACGAAGTTGCAGAGGCGTGATCGTCAATAGCAGCACATAAATCGTTCAGGACGTCCGAGAGGCTCGCTCCGTCAGCGATCATCTCGATCATTCGCTTCTCCGTAGCGCGCAGCAATTCTTCCTGGTTGCCGTCTTCTCCGCCTCGCAAGGAACGATCGGCCAGGGATGCCATTCCTTGATTATAAGCCTGACGCGCGTTTCCTCATGAAAGAGGAATTCCTGACATTTCAGGACGAGTTGTTATGCTAAGCCACCTTTTTGCAATGATTTGCAAATGGCACGCCGGTTGCCCTGGTTACACCGTCATCGAGAGACGGGAATGAATGACGTTAAGGATTGAACCGGTCCAGGGGCGGCTTCGGCTCAGCGGCGAGTTGCGATGTGAGCACCTGGACCAGCTCAAAGCCGAAATTGAGCGCTGTGGATGGCCGGTAGTTTTGGATTTGGAGGAATTGAGTCTCGTAGATATCGAGGGCATTCGGTTTCTCAACCAATGCGAAGCGAAGGGCATTTCAGTGCTGCACCGCTCGCCCTTCATACGGACGTGGATGTCACGGGACCGAAAGCAGACAGCGGCACGCGCACACAAGAAGAAGGACGGGCCGGCTTAGAAGGTGAACAGGGCGTGGAGGAATAGGAGGACAAGAATGGAAACGAAAACCAACGTAGTACTCGTGCACGGCGCGTGGGCCGATAATTCGTGCTGGAGCAGAGCCATACCTCTCCTCCAGAAGAAAGGGTTCAACGTTGTCGCAGCGCAACTGTCACTCAGCTCGACCGATGATGACATAGCGGTTACGAAGAACTTACTCGGCAGCCTCACTGGCCCAATTGTGCTCGTGGGTCACTCCTACGGTGGCATCGTCATTTCCGGGGCAGCTAACGGCATTCCTAACGTAAACGGCCTGGTCTATCTCGCGGCTTTTGGATTGGATGAAGGGGAGAGCCTTGACGCCTTAAGCAAACAGGGACCCGCCCCCGCAGGGGCTGCGGCAGTCCGACCCCCTGACGCTAACGGGTTTCTGTGGATTGATCGCGATTCATTCGCGAAGGCATTTGCCGCCGACGTTGATGCAACCGAGGCCAGCATCATGGCTGCCGTGCAGAAGCCGCTGAGCTTCAACTGTTTCGTCGCAAAATCAGGGCCACCAGCGTGGAAGCATATTCCATCGTGGTACATGGTGGCGACCGACGACCAAATGATTCCGCCGCAGGCCGAAGAATTCATGGCGAAGAGAATGGGTGCCGAAGTGCGCAAGATAGCTTCCAGTCATGCAGTGATGGTTTCACATCCGAAGGAAGCGGCTGATCTCATCACACTCGCCGCCGACGCGGTTGCCGACTCCACGAAGTCCACTCGCGTTTCTGTCTAACCGGCAAACAGGGGCGCCGGCCTAGTGAAATGGGGGCGGCCTCCGGAGGGATGCGGGAAATGGAAGACTGCTTATGAGCAACTTCACACACAAGACAGCTCCGACTCGATTTGTTGAGGCCCAGGGAATCCGTTATGCCTACCGTCGTTTCGGGAAAACAGGAACGGTCCCCCTCCTCTTTCTGGGTTACTTCAATTCCAATATGGACGGATGGGACCCCACGGTAACGAATAGTCTCTCCGAGGATCACGAGGTCCTTCTCTTTGACAATGCGGGCGTTGGAGCTTCGGGAGGAGATACCCCCTGCGCGGTCGTGGAAATGGTCGAACGCTGTGTCGCGTTCTGCCGCGCACTCGGGTTGAACTCTATTAACATTGTGGGCTTCTCCCTCGGTGGCATGATTGCGCAGCAGCTGGCCCTGGACCATCCTTACCTAGTTCAGCGCCTGATTCTCCTGGGGACCGGTCCCCGAGGTGGGGAAGGTATGACCTTCACTGAACTATCGGCTGAAGAACAAGCCGATCCAGTTGCGTTTTTATTAAGAGCATTCTTCTCTCCCTCCGAATCCAGCCAGTCGGCTGGACGCGAGTACATGAAACGACTGGATTCTCGCGCGAACGATCGTGACCTTCCCGTGTCCAGGAATTCGGCTGTGGCACAGCTCGCTGCGATCAGAGAATGGGGAACAATACCCGCAACCGGTCGTTACTCCACGTTGAAAAATATTACACATTCAACGCTCATTGTTCACGGCAATAAAGATATTGTTGTTGCGCCGATCAACGCCCTCATTCTTGCGGAGCACCTACCGAATGCTCAGCTAATCGTGTACTCCGATTCGAGCCACGGAGCCCAGTATCAACATGCGAAGTTGTTCCTGGAGCACGTGAAGCTGTTCTTGAATCTAGCGGACTACGAAGCGCCTGCGGAGCGGGTAACTATTGGCGCATGACGCCAACACGTGGAGGTCTGGAAATGGCAAGGGTCATCAACGACGAGAGTTTGAAAGAAAACAACAAAGCTCTTGTGCTTGAAGGGTTTGACGCTCTGTTCAACCGGCGTGACTATGCGGCCGCTGAGAAGTTCTGGTCGCACGACTACATTCAGCACAGCGCTCACATCGAACCTGGCCGCGATGGGTTGTTCAATCTAGTCAAACGACTCCCTCCGACTCTCAAGTATGAACCAGGCACAATCGTTGCCGACGCAGAGTATGTCATTATCCACGGACGATTCTCTGGTTTTCAGACGGTGAGCTGGATTGCAGCCGACATTCTTCGCATCAGGCATGGCCTTTTTATCGAGCACTGGGATGTAATCCAGGACGAGGCCACCCAGGATATGTCAAAGAGTGGTCTGCCTATGTTCGGCAACGAATTTCCCAGACGGGTTTAAAGGTTTAGCTGAACGGTCGAATCGGGAGAGGAAGGAGAGTCCATGATGGGCAATTACACCCAGGAAACGGCACCGACTCGGTTGACGAAAGCCAAGGGCACTAACCTCGCGCGAGAAGTCTTCACGAGCAACTTTTGGATGTCCGGTCTTGCAATGATAAAGTACATCCCGGGCTCTTTCCGTGTGAATCAAGTAAACGGAATGGCGTTCTATACCGACGCAAAACACGATGAGTTTCGCAACAGGGTCCGCCGGACTACGCCTGCGAACCCGCGCCAGTGGGGAACGAGGAGCCTGGCCCAGATGCTGCATCATCTGAATCTGGCGTGCGGCGGTTCGCTCGGTTTCTACGCGCTTCCGGATGAAAGTTACCTTGTCTCGCGAACGGTATTTCGATGGATTCTCGTTGACTGGTTTCCGGAGCAACCTGTGGGGCTGCAGCTGCCCAAGGGTTTCAAGATTCCGCACACGGCGCCGTTCGACTTTGACGTCGAAAAGCAGCAACTGCTGAAAATCTTCGATGCCGCTTGGCGGGCAAGATCGGCTTCAGATTGGGGGCCACACCCCATGTTCGGCACGATGACAGTCAAGGAGTGGCAGATCCACATCGATTATCACCTGAGGCAATTCGCAGCGTAGCGAACAGGTATTCCGATCACACTGGGGGCAATGATGAACGCAACATACAGAGCAATTGAAATCAGCAAACCGGGAGTCTTCACTGAAGTTAGCAGGCCGCTGCAGGAGCCCGGTCCTAATCAAGTTCGCATTCGGGTTGAGGCTTGTGGTGTGTGCCGTACCGACAGCGCGGTCGTGGACGGAGAATTTCCCAACCTAACTTATCCGCGCGTCCCTGGACACGAGGTCATCGGGCGCATCGATGCCGTCGGCTCGAATATTACGACCCGTTCCGTAGGTCAGAAGGTGGGTGTTGGGATCTTTGGTGGATGGGACGGCACCTGCGTTTCATGCCTCCGGGGAGACTTTGTCAACTGCGCCAACGGTGTGCTCACCGGCATCACGATCGACGGCGGGTATGCAGAAGTCATGATGATTGACGCGCGCAGCACGGTAACGATTCCGGACGGTCTGGAATCCGCCAAGGCAGCGCCGCTCCTGTGTGCGGGTGTGACGACATTTAATGCGCTGCGGAATGCCGGCTTGCGTGCCGGGGCGCTCGTCGCGATCCAAGGGGTTGGCGGACTCGGTCACCTGGGGATTCAGTACGCGAGAAAGATGGGATACAGGACCATCGCCATCGGTCTGGGTCCGGAGTCGGAGAAGCTCGCAAAGGAACTCGGGGCGCATCAATACGTTGACAGCGGTGCGGAAGATGCGGGGGCTAAGCTGCGAGCGCTCGGTGGAGCCGATGCCATCCTCGCCACAGCTCCAAGTGGTAAGGCAATGTCCGGTCTCGTGAACGGACTGGCAGCAAGAGGGAAGTTGTTGGTGATAGGGCTCGCTCCGGACCCGCTGGAAGTGAATACTGGCAATCTCGTTTTTGGCATGCGTTCGATTTCCGGATCGACCACCGGTAGCGTGCAGGACGAACAGGAAACGGTGGAGTTTTCTCTACTCGAAAATGTAGAGCCGATGATCGAAGTCATGCCTCTATCCAAGGCCCGTGAGGCGTACGACCGAATGATGGCCGCAAAGGCACGGTTCCGCGTTGTGCTCTCGATGAACGGAAGCTTGGCTTCGAACTAATTCAACTATTCCTATAGACCATTCCCGAAGTTTGCTGCCAGAACCGAGAGCACGGACCGAATATATGGAGGATACAGATGAACCCGTTCCAGGAAATCTTTGACAAGCAGAAAGCATATTTCGATTCGGACGCGACCAAATCGTACGAGTGGCGAATCAACCAGCTGACGCGCCTTGAGAACTTGGTGAACGAAAACTCCCAGGCGCTGGAGGACGCGATGAGCAGCGACTTCAAGACCGCCAGTCAGGAAAAGGCTTTCGAGATCATGGCTCCTGTAGGAACTGCGGCTTTCGCGAAAGCCGACCTAAAGAAGTGGATGGAGCCTGTGGAAGTCGTTGTTCCCAAGGCCCTTCGGGAAAGCGGACATTCTGCCAAGGTGTATCGAGAGCCGTATGGCGTCACCCTGGTAATCGGCCCTTTCAATGGACCATTGACGCTGCTCTTCGACCCTGCGGTCCAGGTTATTGCGGCAGGCAATCCATGCATTCTCAAACTCTCCGAGGGTTTGCCCGCTACAAGTAAGCTCTTGCTGGATCTCATACCGAAATATTTCGATCCTCGGGCCGTTACTGCCGTCTCGGGAAGCAAAGAAGAAGTTACGGAACTTCTCAAGCTGCCGTTTGACTTCATCTTCTTCACCGGAAGTGTCAAGGTGGGCAAGATCGTCATGGCGGCGGCTGCAAAGAATCTGACCCCCGTTCTTCTCGAACTCGGCGGACAGAATCCGGTATTCGTTGATGCGACCGCCAATATCCCGGACGCGGCCAGGAAAATTGTATGGGGCGCGACGGCCTGGGGCGGCCAATGGTGTACCTCACCCGGATACGCCTATGTGCACGAATCAATTGCCGAGGAGTTCGTTGAGGAGTGCAAGAAAGCTGTGGTCGAGTTGTACGGGACCGATCCCAAGAACAGGTCCGACGACTACTCTCGCATCGTCAGCCCCAAGGCTGTCGAGCGCCTCGCAAGCCTCATCGATCAAAAGAAGGTCATCGCAGGTGGTGCATCCGACCCGGAGGCACGCTATATCGATCCCACGATCATTTATCCCGTGACATGGGACGATCCAATCATGGAGGACGAGATCTTTGGGCCGCTTCTCCCAATCCTCACCTATAAGGATATAGATGCCGCCATTCGTGAGGTGAAGAAGCATCCAAAGCCTCTTTCCGGCTTCCTCTTCAGCCGTGACCAGAAGGCGATCGATCATTTCACTTCCTCGCGAGCTTGTCCTTCGGCGGTGGCGCGATCAATCAGGTGAACATTCATCTATTTATCGAAACCATGCCTTTCGGAGGAGTTGGATACTCCGGCATCGGTCACTACTACGGCAAGAATGGTTTTGACGCTCTCACACATGCGAAATCGGTCCTGATTTCGCCGCCCGACGTGGCCATCGAGCATTTATTACCGCCCTACACAGAGGAGAAAGTACAAGCGCTCAGCCAGTGGTTTGAATACTAAGAAGAAAGATCACCCACGATTTGGACCACAAGGTAGAAAAGCTGCTCAATGACGCTGCGGTCGAGTGGAAAGTCCACCGCTGACTAAAAAACTTTCTGACAACGATTTAACGATGAGAGAGGAAGAATATGATTTTAGCCGGCATCAAAGTACTCGATACAACTCTGGTTCGCGATGCAGTGGAGGTATCGCGGAGTTTGTTAGAGCCATACCTCTTCAACCATGTGATGCGCTCCTGGCTATTTGGCATTTTGCTTTCAGAAGGCGCCAAACCTGCACCGGATCCTGAGCTTTTGGCCGTATCCGCCGTTCTGCACGATCTTGGTTTGACCGACCGCTACACAGCGGAGAATCGCTTCGAGGTAGACGGTGCCAATGCGGCGCGCGCGTTTCTGAAGGATCGTGGTATCTCGACGCAGCAGACGGAAGTTGTGTGGGATGCCATCGCACTTCACACGACACCTTCAATCGCTCTTCACAAAGAGCCTGAAGTTGTAATGACCCATTCAGGAATTACGGTGGACGTCATCGGCATTGGTCTTGATCGAATCCCGCAGAACAAACTGCGCGCGATTCTGACTGAGTTCCCTCGGTTGGTATTTAAGAACCAGTTCAAAGAGCGCCTGTGCAGCGTCGTTCGTCGAAAGCCGGCGACCAGCTTTGACAATGTCCTTCGGGATTTCGGAAGCCGGTACATTGAGGGGTTCACGGCTCCGAGCTTCGCCGACCTCTTCGCAAACGCACCATTTTCCGAATAGTCGCTCCCCGCCACTTACTACGGCAAGGGCGGCTTTGACGCTACCAGCACAAGATGACCTCCATAGGCAATAAGATCGAAACGGACCCGACAAATCTCGCAAGTGCCGCGCAAGAGTGTTTCGCCGCCTATGACGCTCATGATGTCGAAGGCATGACCGCTCTTTTCGCCGAAGGCGCACGAGGTCGATACGCTCCCTATGGCCGCGAGAGCGTCGTGCCGATTCGTGGCGTCGTCGACGTCATCTGGCGCGCCTTTCCACAGGCCGTCCCGAATTTTCGAGTCAACGTCATCGAGATGAACCTCGCCGAGCTGCTTGTGGATGGCGGCTTTGCACAGGTGTAGGCCAGACCATTTGACGACAGTGATTGCTATTAAGAGCGAGGATGAGATGTCGATAAGAAAGTTCGAGATCGAGCGGTTCAGCGTGGTATCTTTGCGGCCATTCGAGGCCGTGGTGGCCGCACTGAAGGCGGTTGTCGGGCGGCTGGATCTGGTCGAGTTCGCGAAAGCGTCCAAGGGGCCGGGCACTTTCGCCGAGTTGGAAAATGTCATTGATCGAAACCCGGGCAGGACCGGGCTGATGTTGTTCCTAGAACTGGATCATGGCGCGGTTCTGCGCAAGGAGAGCGGACTCAACACGCCGAAAAGCGTGCGTTTGGTGATCGGCAATCCGCTTATCATGAGGGAAATGGCCAAGCATATTCCCGATGCCGGATCTTATGCTCCCGTCACCGTGCTCGTCGATGAACGTTCTGACGGCGTGCATCTGTCGTATGACAGGATGGCTAGTTTCTTGGCTCCGTACGGGAATTCGGACGCGCTCTCGGTCGCCCGGAATCTCGACAAGAAAGTCGAAACCCTCTTGCTAGAGGTCGCCGGCCTGAGCGGCGGAGCAGAAGATGGCCAGCCAGCAGCATATTTGTGCTGCACGGCGGCTATGCGGCCATGAGAAATCCGGCGGGTTCCGGTACTGCACGATTCAAGATAACACCGGCGACTTGGTTGCGGTGGGTGCGGGCGCGGCGACAACGCTTCGTGGCAGGTTGGTCGGGCACCCGGAAGGTAACCCGCAGTGGCATTCTGGGAAGTGGCGGGGCAGTTTGACGGATCACACCCGTTTCGCTGAAGCGCTCGTCCCAGTCCTAAAGCCAGACGGCAACTACCCGCCTGATATCACCACTTGAACGAAGCCGCCCGCGCGGCGGACGCTACGCGTGCTCACGTTCCAACGGGCGGGTTGGACAGGAGTATTGTCGGGTCATAGGAGGTCCCTATGACCCGTTTACGAAAAATGATGCTGGAGGAACTCCAGCGTCGCAATTACTCTCAGAGTACAACAACCACCTACATCCGCACCGTCGAGGATTTCGCACGGTACTGCAAGCGTCGGCCGGACGAGCTGGGCCCGGAGCACATCCGCGAGTATCAGGCACAGCTCTTCAGCAAACGAAAACTGGCCCCCAACACGGTGACGCAACGGTTGGCGGCCTTGCGCTTCTTCTTTGTGAAAACCCTGCATAAGCCGGGGAGTGCGGACGAAACTCCGTATCCAAAGAAGGTGCTTGGTCTCCCGGCTATCTTGAGTCAAGCGGAAGTCGCTAGACGCATCGACGCGGCGCACACCCCTTTCCACCGTATTGTGCGCATGACGCTCTACGCCACCGGCGTCCGCCGGGCGGAGTGGGCACACCTGCAGGTCAGCGACATGGATAGCCAGCGCAGGGTGATCCATGTCCAAGGCGGCAAGGGCCGCAAAGATAGAGAGGTCATGCTCAGCCCCAAACTACGGGAGGCCTTGCGGGAGCACGGGCGTGGCCTCAGGCGCCAGCCCGCCGAATGGCTATTTCCCGGCAATCGCTGGCATACTGCTAGTCATCCGATCGACACCCAGGTGGCGTGGCAAGCGGGCCAGGCCGCTGCCCAGCGGGCCGGTATCCAAAAGGAAATTCACCCGCACACTTGGCGGCATTGCTTCGCCACGCACTGGCGCGAAGCCGGGGCAGATTTGCGCACCATGCAAATCCGGTTGGGGCATCGCGATCTGGCAGAGACCACCATCTACTTACACCTCTCCCAGCGCCATCTCAACGCCACCGCCAGTCCCCTGGATGCGCTCCCGTTGTCCCCGACGCTGAAGAAAGACGCCCACGCATAAAGGGACCGGCCGCCGCTGGAGGTGGCCGATCGGGTCCGTGCGGCGGGAGAGAAATTCATCGAGCCCAGCCGGAAGTGGCTGACTGGGGCGCATATTAAGGTATTGCGCGCCATTGCGCACTGCCGCACAGCCGCGCGCGGTGGCCATCTCGATGAGTGCTCCCGCGGCGGTCATCGCGCCATCTCATACAACTCGTGCCGCCATCGGCATTGCCCTAAATGTCAGGCTAACGCGCGCGACAAGTGGCGCGCCGCACGCAGCCGGGAACTGCTTCCCACGTCCTACGTGCATGTAGTCTTTACGCTGCCGCACGAACTGGCGCCCCTGGCCTTACAGAACAAGAAGGTTGTCTACGGCCTGCTGTTCCGTACCGGCGCCGAGACGCTTTTGGAAATAGCTCGCGATCCCAAACATCTTGGCGCGAAAATCGGTTTCTTCAGTGTGCTGCACACCTGGAATCAGAAATTGGAACATCCCCCGCACGTCCATTGTGTAGTCCCGGCCGGCGGATGGTCTCCCGATCACACGCGCTGGATAAAACCCCGTTACCCCTTCTTCCTTCCAGTCCAAGTACTGGGCCGGGTTTTCCGTGGCAAGTTCGGGGCCGCTCTCCGCCGCGCGTGCGCGGGCGGCCAACTCGGCTTTCATGGAAATCTCACGTTTCTCGCGCAACCCCAGGCGTTCTCCGCCTGGCTCCGCCAACTATTTCGCCACGATTGGGTAGTCTACGCGAAGCGTCCCTTCGGCGGCCCAGCGCATGTACTTCGCTACCTCGGCAGCTATACGCACCGGGTCGCCATATCCAACCATCGACTGGTCTCCTTCGCGGATGAAAAGCTCCCCTTCCGTTGGAGGGACTCCGCACATAAAAACAAGAAGCGCCGGATGACTTTGCCAGTGGAAGAGTTCCTGCGCCGCTTCCTGTTACACCTGCTTCCCCAGGGCTTTGTGCGCATCCGGCACTGCGGCTTTCTGGCCACCCGGCAGCGCACCGTCCTGTGGCCGATCGGCTGCCGCTCTCTTGGCGCGGCTACCTCCTATGACAGTCCCAGCACCGCGAAGGCCGATGCCACCCCCGCCCTGTGGACCTGCCCTCAATGCGGCGGGCCTAGGCACGTCGTCGCGCGCCTCACGGCTGCCCAGATCCAACTCCGAACTCCCTCCGGTCGCGGTCCTTAACATCGCATGCAGATGCCACATCTCGGAACATGCCCATGCCGCAGCGCGTTCAGTCGCGCTGCGCCTCGTCACTCGAACCATACCCACCTCACCCTTGCACATGCCCGGCACTCACCGTGATCCGCCTATTGGAATCTCCGCAAACCAACGAAGAAATCACCACTCTGCCGCTTGCGATGTCAGAAACCATACGCACCAGACGCCGCCAATCCCCAAATCCGATTCAATCCCATAGGGCCCGCGTCCGCCGCAAACGCGGGCGGCTTCCTTCAAGTCGCTGTATCGAAAGCGAACCGGCGCGGGCACAACAAACCACTCGCGATGCACATCTCGCGCCGGTTCACTTCCGATACAGCACTAGGACTTGCCGGAAATCGCCGGTGGACTCGCCCACGCCGCGTTTATCGTAAGTTAGCGCCGCGACGCCCTGACTGGCGAACCAGCGTGCCATTGTCATGTTCCTGCCTTCGGGGCCGGAGCCGTGAAAGATGACTACTGCGGGATGCCGCCCGGACGACGTGGGGAGCAGAAGCGACCCATGCAAAGTAACGTCTCCGTTGCGAACTGCACCTGCTCTTCGTGAACTCCGCCCCGACACGGAAGTTTGCGAAGGGTGGCTACAGGCTTGGCCGGCACACATCGCGATAGCGATCAGACCTGAGTTGAGTTTCATCCAGGAAGTCGTGCAAACACTTGCAAATTACGAGCCAGGATTTCAAACCGATGCCTTTCCGCTGGACAGATCTCGAGTGTGATCGCGATCCTGTCTCGCTCTGGTTCAATGGACAGGTGGTTGCGCGTTGTGGATTTGGTAAACGTACCCGTCTTCGCGTAGCTGATCTCTGAGCGCCGGACGATATCGCCTGCTCATTCCCAGACAGCAAATCCCATAGGCGAACAAGTATCCTCATGTCACCGTCGTATTCCCTGCGCTCCGGATGGCACACCGCTTGCTGCCATCGGCTCCATGCCCAGCATCTTCAAGGACATTCGGTACGTCGTCCGCGGTTTTCGCAAGAGCCCGGTTTTGGCCGGCGCCGCACTCCTTTCGCTGGCCCTCGGCATCGGCGCCAACACCGCCATCTTCAGCCTCACGGACCAGGTGCTACTGCGCAGTTTGCCGGTCCGCGATCCCAGGCAACTCGTCCTGTTCAGCGCGCTGGGGCGCAAGAGCGGCTTTGTGGAGACAAGCTACGACGACCAATACGCCTTCTCTTACCCCATGTACCGCGACTTCCGTGACCGCGCTCCGGCGCTGGCGGGTGTATTGGCCCGTTTTCCGCTGCGCCTCAGCCTGACCGCGGGCGACAACACCGAGATCGTGCAGGGCGAACTGGTCAGTGGCAACTACTTTAATGTCCTGGGCGCTGGAACCATCCTGGGGCGTCCGCTCACGCCGCAAGACGACCGTCTGGGGAGCCCGAACGAAGTGGTGGTGCTTAGCTATAACCTCTGGAAGAATCGTTTTGGGATGGCGCCGTCGGCGTTGAATCAAAAGCTGCGCGTCAACGGGCGCAGTATGACCGTGGTGGGCGTGGCGCAGGCTGGATTCCGGGGGGTGTCCCCGGGCGAATCCGCCGACCTGTTCGTCCCCATCACCCTGCAACACAGCCTGACTCAGATGTTCGATGGGCTGCCCCAACGGCGCGGATACTGGCTGAATATCTTTGCGCGCCTCCAGCCGGGTGTGTCGCCGCAGCAGGCCGAATCCGCCCTCAATGTATTCTGGCGGCCGATCCTGGAGGATGAAGCCCGCAACACCCCGCGCGCCTCCGAGAAGTACCGCCGGGAATTCGCCGCCCGCCACCTTACCCTAATGCCTGGCGGGCGCGGCATCTCGTCCGTTCGCGATCAGGCTTACGGCCCATTGATCGTGCTTACGTGTATGGCCGGCTTGCTTCTGCTGATCGCCTGCGCCAACATCGCCAACCTGCTGATCGCACGTGCGGCGGGCCGGCAGAAGGAAATCGCCATCCGCCTGGCGGTCGGCGCAGGCCGCGGAGGGCTGCTGCGCCAGTTGCTGATCGAAGGCCTCACGCTTTCGCTGGCGGGCGGTCTGCTCGGCGTTCTCACCGCGCAGTGGACCGGCGACATGCTGCTCGGCTTTCTGCCCTCGGATCCTTCCATGCGAGGCCTCACCGCGCAGCCGGATACCCGGGTCCTTTTGTTCGCGCTGGCGCTCGCTATTCTGACCGGTGTGTTTTTTGGCCTGGCGCCGGCCTGGGAGACTTTCCGTGCCGACGTTGCCTCTACGCTTAAGGAACAGGCGGCCGGTGCTATGGGCAGCGCCTCCCAGGTCCGCTTCCGCAAAGCCCTGGTGATCGCGCAGGTGTCCCTCTCGCTGGTGCTGCTGATCGGCGCCGGACTCTTCGCTCGGAGCCTCTTCAACCTCAAACAGATCAATCCGGGTTTTCGCGCCACCAACTTGTTGACCTTCGCCGTGCAGCCTTCGCTGAACGGATATAACCAGGCGCGCACGCTGGCCCTCTACGATCGTCTGCACGACGACCTTGCCGCCTTGCCGCAAGTCCGCGGTGTAGCTCTGGCCGAAGTCCAACTACTGTCCGGCAGTGTCGACATGATGGGAATCGATGTGCCCGGTTACCAGCCGAAGGAAGGTGAGCGCATGGGCGTGAGCGACAACTTCGTGGGGCCTGGCTATCTTTCCGGTATGGGGATTCCGCTGGTGATGGGCCGTGAGATTACCCGTCAGGACGGTCCCAATGCGCCGAAAGTCGCAGTCATCAACGAGCCATTCGCGCGGAAGTACTTCGCCGGGGAGAACCCTGTCGGCCGGCGATTCCATCTGACGAGAGCCGCCAGGGACGATCCCGGCTTCGAGGTGATCGGAGTTGTTCGCGATAGCAAGCATGGCGACCTTCGCGAAGATCCTCAACCGTTTGTTTACTACCCGTACCAGCAGCACGAAAGTATCATGCGCATGAATTTCTATGTGCGCACTGCGGGGGATCCGGCAGTCATGGCGGCCGCGTTGGGCGCCCAGGTGCGCCGTGCCGATCCGAACCTACCCGTCTTTGATATGAAAACCATGGAGCGGCAGATCGACGAGGACGTTTCTACGGAGCGGCTGGTAGCCGCACTCTCCATCTTCTTCGGCGCCCTGGCGACCTTGTTGGCCGCCATCGGCCTGTATGGGGTCATGAGCTACACCGTATCGCGCCGAACGCGGGAGATCGGACTGCGCATGGCGCTGGGCGCCGCGCGCCCGACCGTGATCCGCATGGTGATGCGTGAAGTGGGCCTGTTGGCCGTCGTGGGGCTAGGCATCGCGCTGCCTGCCGCGTATGCGCTTAGCCGGCTCGTCCGGGAGCAGTTGTACAACGTGGCGGCAAACGATCCCGCGGTATTCGCCGCGGCCGGCCTGCTGATCGCCATGGTATCCGTGGCTGCTGGTCTGATCCCCGCGTTGCGGGCTTCCCGAATTGATCCGATGACCGCCCTGCGGAATGAATAGTCAGTCTCGATCGGGCGGTACGGCGGCCACCATCCGAGCCACCGATTGATTAGCTGCATGTGCCTCCGCCGATCCGCCTGTCTCAAGATCACGCAGCAAAGCGCCCCTGGGAACCGGAGCGTCGTGCGATATTGGTAGCTTCTTCGGATCGTACTGAGGCAGGCTGTTTGCTCAGCCCGCAGGCGAGCGCCTTATCGCCCACGACCCTCGATCTGGCGTATGGCAGCCCGCGCAGCCCAGCGGACCCGCGGGATCGACTCGAGCTTGCGCAGCACTGGCAATGCGGGCGCCGCATCCGGACCAATCGCTCCCAGTGCGCCCGCGGCGCTACGCAACACATGCACGTGCTCGCCGGGCACTTCGCAAGCAGCCATCAGCGCAGGTACCGCGTGCACCGCCGATTTGCCCTGGCGCGCGATGGCGTCAGCGGACATCAGGCGCACGTTCTCGTCGGGGTCTTTCAGCCTGGCAATCAGCTGGCCGAGCGCCGGATACGCCGCGGGCCCAGCATCTCGTAGCTTTAGAGCGGCCAGGCCGCGGACGACCGGATCGGGGTCGTCAAGAGCGCGCATGGCCGTCTGCAGCGTGAGTTTCGGGGGAGGAGGCACAGACACGACCTGGCCGATGCGTGCCAGGATCAAGGTGTCGATGCCGATGTTGTAGCCTGAGGATCTAGGGTCCTTGCCGGTGCAGACGAAAGTAAGCGCATGTTCGCCTCTGGTCAGCCTCTTCCATCCGAGTAGGTGATCGGTGGCGACGTAGATTTCGGAGTACCACGCATTGATCGGCCCGGCGCCGCCGGTGTTGGCGCCGGGTTCGTGTGTCAGATCGCCCGGTTGCGTAGCGCGCTCGCCGTCCAGCAGCGCCTCGTAAATGCCGTAGTCGGGTGTGCGATCTGTGCGGTCAGCTCGTAGTCTCCGTCCTGTTCGACCTGGAAGGGGATCCGGATCTTGGCGCCAGGGCCGGTGGCGTTGAGGAACAACAGATCCCGCGACCAGAACACATCCTTCTGCACTTCGGCTTTTCCATTTTCGGTCCGCACATCGGCGATAAGGTCCTCCACCTCGATCTGCCGCGCGTTACCGTGGGGTAGGCGCGACGGGCCATAAGGCGGTTCAGGCAAGCCCTTGGCGATTCCCTCTTGATACCAGAAGGCCACGCTGGAGAACAGGTCGGGACGCTCCTCGAAGGCGGAGCGCACCGTGCCATCGGGATTATAAGTCCAACCGGCGTGCTCGAAATCGAAACGAAACGAACGGGTGAATGGGATGGGGTCGGCAAGATGCCAGCGGTAAGCCGTCATGCGCGCGCCCACGTCCGTGCCATCGGCCACCGGCACGCCCGTGTAGAGGCCTTGCGCCTCACGCAGGGACCAGGCGTCGTTGAAGTAGTCCTCGGTGCCAGTGCCTTGGATGCTGGCCGTCTTTTCGCCGTCGACGTAGATCCGATCATCCCCTTCGCCAAACCAGCCGGCCGCGGTCTGGATGACACTCATTACGGTACCGGCATAGTGCCCGCGGCCTTGGACCGAGAGCACCTCGTAAGGCTTGCCGGCGACAGCCGGAAGAGCCTGGCGGTACCACGCGTGGAAGTAACCGATGCTGGGAGGCAGCGAGGGAAGCTTGCGCCAGTCCACATGGTAGTAGAGGTTGGAGATGCGTCGGCGTCCTTCGTTGGTGACGACGATGCGGCACGCGCGGCGGAACGGCATAGGCCAGTAGCAATTGCGGGAACGGCCGCTGGAGCTGTCGCGGATCATGAGGGAGTTGATGTCGCGCTCGAAGCCGTGGCCGACGCCGAAGAAGTCGCCGACCGGTGCGTCCACGCTGGGGGTGGAACTGCCGTCGTAGTAGATGCGGAGGCGCAGCAACCGCGGCCAGCCGTATTCGTTGGCGGCTGCGGTCAGCCAGATGTGGGTCACCATGCCGGGGCCCCGGAGATCGGCAAGCACGATGGTTTCTCCGGGGATAGGGCGCTTGGAATCATCGTTGCTGTCGGAATCGGGGTTGTTGCTTGAGGAACGGAATGCCCGATACTCCTTCAGTAGGGCGAACGACAAGGGGTCGGCGAGTTGGGCGCAGGCGGCGGACGCAAGCACCACGGGCAGCAGGATGGGGAGCCGCTTTGGATTCATCAGTGGCTTAGTATAGACCGGTGCGCGCGGCACGCACGAGTGCGCGCTACTAACCGACCGACCACGATTCGTGACGCTGTTGGAATCGATTGCGCCTACGCACATCGCGACGCGCACGGCAGTCCATGGTCCGGTTCGTAGTCCATCGCCGAACTGTACCGCGATTGCACATAGGTTGCCTGGTATCCGCCAGACAGCACCACTGCCTGCAGCGGCGGATCGAGTGCAATCGCTCCGTCTGCCCGCGCCGGTGGCCAAGACGCAAACCCACCGGCGAGACTGATCAGTACTGACACGGAGTTGGAGTGCCGCGGATCGGGCCAGTGGCATCGTTTGCGCCGGTGGCGGCGCCCTTAACGATTTTCCCGAACATCAGACCCCTATGATCGGCGCCGGCGGCCCATGTGCCGGCATAAGCGCCGTCGTAGAACACGATGCGAGCGCTGAAGGACCCCATCCCCATCACGTTGAAGTTGGTGAGGGAAATCATTGGAGTATCCCCCGCGAATTTCACGGGAATCGGTAGCGTCACCTTCATATCGCGCTGACCCATTTTGAAGTGGGCTTCAAAATTCCACGTGTCCTCTTTGACCTTCGTGATGTGCTCGACTCGGTACTGGTCAGCCTTGAGGTCGGCGCTGTCGCCGAACGTGTAGTACCCGGCCAATGTGACGTTTTCCATCGTCGCTTGAAATTTCTTTTCAGCATCGTTGAGGGTGGGAGCCTGGCCTTGCGCCCGAAGCGCAGCAGCCAAAAACGCGCACGTGATGAGCCAAAGTTTCACAATCTCTCTAACCTATCACGAAAAACCACGGCGACCGCCGTGCGGGTGGTGCCTGAAAGTTGCGAGTGGGCGTTTTTTCTCCCATTAGCAGACTTGGATGAGGGTCTCATCGTTAGGGTCGGAACTTTGCGCGGCCCATTGACAACGCGGTCGCCTGAGGGGAGAATGGCTCAAAATCCAAAATCAAAATCCGGAATCAAGGAGGGATAGAAATGGGACCAAGCAGCGGTACCGCGGTTGCGTTTCTGTTCGTCATTGGCACCATGTCGGGACAGTCTGTTACCTGGGTTAATGCGGAACTGAAGCGGGCTCCGTCCCCGCGGTGCTGCTCGGGCATGGCCTATGATCGAGGCCGGCCGGGGACCATACTGTTCGGCGGCGCGGGGCCCGGCGGGCCGTTTGGCGACACCTGGTTGTTGCAGAACTCCGTCTGGTCTGAGCTATCGCCGGCTACTGCGCCGCCTGCGCGGGAAGGTGCCGGCATGGTTTACGATGGCGCGGGCCAGAATATTGTCATGTTCGGAGGGCTCTCCAGTAACGGAGTGTCTCTGAACGATACGTGGACCTGGGACGGAAGCAATTGGACGCAGCAGTTTCCACCGGTCTCGCCGCCTGGCCGCCGGTTCGACACGCAGGGAATGACGTACGACGCCGCCACGCATACCGTCGTGTTCTTCGGCGGGATCGAAAGCGACGACAGCGTGCTGGGCGATACCTGGACTTGGAACGGCATCACAAAGACTTGGACACAGATGTTTCCGGCATCCGCACCGGCTCCGAGGCGGACGATGATCGCCTACGATGGCGCCACCGGGAACGTGATGCTGTTCGGCGGCGATGACGATGCCACCGGGGAGGAGTATAACGATACCTGGACGTGGGACGGCGTAACCTGGACCCAGCAGTTTCCCGCGTCATCGCCACGCGCGCGAGTCGACGGCGCGATCGCGTTCGATCCGCTGGTTCACGCAGTGGTACTGTTTGGCGGATACGTCGGCACCTATGCGGATTCGCTGCACGACACCTGGTTGTGGGATGGATCTAATTGGACCCGAGCCCGGCCCCTCAAGTCCCCGATGGCGCGCTACAGTTCCGCTATGGAGTACGAACCGAACCACCAACTTCTGGTGATTTTCGGCGGATACAGCGCCGGTCCGGCTCTGAACGATACCTGGGTGTTCGGGGAGAACTAGCCTGGTTCGAGCCGGTCGCATCCGGAAGTAATCCGAACGCGGCACTGCCTGGAGGAGAATCTCGTATCAACCGGACGAATAGCGGATATTGCGGCAAGGCAACTGGCAACAACCTCGCTTCGGACCCTGCTGGCGTGTTCAAAATTATAATTCCACGGGATACGACGCTGCCGGACGGTTCCATCCCCGCACTCGCTGGCCAGGCTGCAGCGTGCTTCTCGCTCTGACTGCATCCAGCCTGCCGCCCGTAGGAGCGGCGCGGGCTCGGCCGGTTGGTGATCTGGCGCCGGCATCACCACCCGCCCGCTTACAGTCAGATCGATCGTGGGCATTTTACGCGCCTTCCCCTTCTGGTGAGCTCAGCCTCGGACATTTCCATCTTTATCGAGAATCAATTCGGCCCCCATGAAGCTCCGGTCCAACATTCGAGGCGTATGATCTTTACGAAATTATTGAAGTCCCGCGTACTCCGACTTGGCCTGTCTTAGGATTGGAATGTCATTATCGGCATATTTCCAGAGGTTCAGGAAGTCCTGGTAGGCAAGCTTGGCCCTTGTCGTGTCTCCTGACGAGGCTAGGGCTCGGCTCAGTTCGAGGCGCGCCATCGCATCTTCGGGATCGGCCAAAACGAGACCGCGGTGTTCGATAATTTTCTGAAACTCGACGGCGGCTTGAGAGCCCTGGTGAAGGGCCAGGTACGCCTGACCGCGCACGTAAGCGGGAAAGAGGCTTCCGAAAAACGCGTCGAATGCGGTGATTGGTGCCGCCAGTTCGTAGGGAATCGCCATTTGCAGGATTTCGATGGCGTTCCTGGGCTCGCCGCGGTTCAGCGCCACCAGAGCACGGATTACCGGCACGTAGGTGAACCGCGTTGGCGTATCCTCCGGGAACCGCGTTGCCAGGTCGTTTGCCAGAGCTTGGGGACGGGAAGAATCGCCTGACAGAGCCAAGGCAGCGGCGGCGGCATATTCCACATCGCGTCCGTTCGAGAGTTCAAGCGCCGCCAAGGCCAGCCGCCGGGCCTCCGGCCCGTGGCCTCCGTAGGCTTCCCACATGGCCGCTGCGGTTTCGAATAAACCTGCACGCTCGCGCTGGCCAGCTTGGCGCGCCAAATCGACCGCGCGCCGCGACAACGCCGAGGCCTGTTGAAACTGACCGCTCCGGGCTCGGAATAGAGCTTCAGAGTCGGCCACCCAGTCTTCGGCACCTGATACGCCTTTGGCGGCAGCGACTTCCCGCTCCATCCCCGCGCGGTCGCCCTTCAAGAACGCCACATAATATCGCAATATTAAAAGGTCGGGATTTTCCAGTTTGCGCGTGGCGGCTTGCCGAAGAACATCAGTGGCATCCTCGAGGCGGTCGATGTAAACGTCGCTATATATTTGATTCACGTAGGGGGGGCCCCGGTCTGGATCAATCTCGATCGCCTTCTTCGCCTCTTCGATCGACTTCAGGTACTGGGCCGTTCCTATCGAGGTATAACCCGAAAAATATGCGTGGGAGTCGGCATCGCGAGGATACGTTCGCGTCCACAATTCACAGGTCTGCCGCGCGCGATCCAGATTTCCCGTTACCTGGCGATAGTACGTTTGCATAATAAAGAATCGCTCGCGATCGCTGGCACGATCCCGCAATTCGTACGCTTTGGCGGCGCTCTCCTTGGACAGCGCGTATTCTCCAATATCGCCGTACATACGGCTTTGGTAGGCATACGCCAGCGCGAATTTGGGATCGATCTCGAGCGCACGCTTCAGAAGGAGCAAGCCGGCTTCAGGGCCCGGGGAACCAACTGTCTTTTTTCCGACGGTGAAGGCCTTCAAAGCATCGAGCGACGGCGTGGTCGCGTCTTCGAGCGGAGTCGAGTGCATTTGAATGGTGGCCAGTGATTCGCCGACCTTGGTCCTGAATTTCCTCGCCAGCGGACTCAACGCATTCAGGACGTCCTCTTTTCTTTTGGCTTGGGCCTGCTCCTCGAACAGAACGTCCCCAGTCCGGCAGCTTGTGGCGCGTAATCCCAAAACATACTGGGTTCCAAGTCGGGTGATCGACCCTTCCAGCACCGCCGCGCTTCCGGTCCGGTCGCAGATTTCCCGAGCCACCTCCGCCGTGATCGGCGCATCCGCCGGACGGCCCGTCAGACGCAGCGTTTTCCAGAGAAGCCTGTCCGGGAGCAGGCTCAAGAAGGGCGACTCGGCAAGCTGGATCGCCAACCCTTGCCGGAGTGTCCCGTCGAAAAGGTCGTCGCCCGTTGTGTTTTTGAAGTCGGCGAGAACGATGGTATCTTTGTCGGTCAGCTTCGGTGTGCGATGACGATAGAAATATGTTCCGGCGGCTATGGCGAGCACTAACATCGCGGCGGGAATCACCAGTTTCAAGTATTTCGGTGCGGGACGCGTAGCCGCGGGCCGCGACGCAGAGCCCGGTTTCAAACTCCGGAGGTCGGCCAGAATTTCCGAGGCGTGCTGGTAGCGACGCTGGCGGTCGTTTTCCAGGCATTTTGAAACAATCGGCTCCAGTTCCGGTGCATTCTCGAGGCGCGGCGTTACTCCCGGCACGGAACGGGCGCCCGCCGCCATTTCGTACAGCACCAGCCCGAAAGAGAACAGGTCTGAGCGTTCATCGAGGGGCTTGCCGAGCGCCTGTTCCGGCGACATGTAGGCGGCCGTTCCCAGCGCGATACCCGGTCTGGTGAGGTGCTCCTCGGTACGGTCCGGCGACTCCAGTTGGGCCAGGCCGAAATCCAGAACCTTGGCATGGCCTCGATTGGTGATGAAGATATTTCCCGGCTTGATGTCCCGGTGCACGACGCCAGCGCAGTGGGCGGCATCGAGCGCGTCGGCGATCTCGATGGCCAGCCGCAGCAGCATCTCCGTGGCCATTACGGCGCCGGATCGAATGCGCTGCTTCAGCGTGACGCCTTCTAGAAATTCCATGACGATGAAGCAGCGTCCGGCGTCCTCGCCGATGTCGTAAATGGTGCAGATGTTCGGATGGTTCAGGGCGGAAGCAGCGCGCGCCTCGCGCTGGAACCGGCTATGGGCCAGCGGATCCCCGGCGGCTTCATCAGGCAGAAATTTGAGAGCCACGAATCGGCGCAGGCGAAGGTCCTCGGCCTTGTGCACGACTCCCATTCCGCCTCGCCCCAATACTTCGAGGACGCGATAGTGCGAGACGGTTTGGGGAAACGACGGGTCTGTGGTCACAGCTGCCTGTTGTTCCTGGCCGGTTGCGCGCACCGCGACTTCCACCGCCGGACGTTCAAGGAAACTGCCCGCCTGGCGCGCGGATGCGAGCAGGGAGCGAACATCCCGTTCGAGCCTTGGATCGCCGGCGCAGGCCTGGCTCAGAAACGCGTCGCGTTCCTCCGGCGGACGCTCGAGCGCCGCCTGAAACAGGTTATCGATCTGTTTCCATCGTTTCGGGTTCATCGTCCTTCACCCCGGCCAATTCCCGATACAGCCAAGCCTTAGCAGTGCTCCAGTCCCGCATCACGGTGACCTGGGAAACGCCAAGCACTTCCGCGATTTCCTCCACTTTCAGTCCACCGAAGAAGCGCATCTCCACCACCTGCACTTTGCGCGGATCGAGCACATTCAGGGCGTTCATCGCGTCGTCGAGCGCCACCAGGTTGGCGGAGCGGCCGTCGCCCAACGTCGCGGCGTCGTCCAAGGATAAATGCGGATTGCGCCCTCCCCGCTTCAGGTTGTGGCGGCGTGCGCGCTCCACCAGGATCCGTCTCATCAACTGGGAGGAAACGGCGAAGAAGTGCACCCGATCCTGCCACTGCATGCGCTTATAGTCGACCAGACGGATGTAAGCTTCGTGGACCAGGGCCGTGGTTTGGAAGCTGTGCCCGGCGCGCTCCCGTTTCATGTAGCGGCTGGCGAGGCGATGGAGTTCGTCGTAGACGATGGGGGTCAGTTTTTGGAGCGCGCGCTGGTCTCCCTCGCCCCAGGCGCGCAACAGCTCGCTCAAGTCCGCGGATGGTTCCAGCTCTGGCATCGCTTATGTGAAATTATACAGGTCCGGGCATGATAGGTTTGCGGCTCGTTCTGCGCCTTCCAGAGCGGAGGCAATATGAAACCGACTTTGACATTAATCGCCGCGAGCACAATGCTCGCCGCGCTCGCCATCGCCCAGCCGGGAAAGGACCCGCAGTATACCGTGACCGACCTTGGCGTCGTCCCGGGCGGGACATTCAGTTATGCCGGCGTTATTTCGAATAGCGGCCGGATCGCGGGCTATGCGAGCCCCGCGGATGGCACCTGGCGCGCTGCGCTATGGCTGAACGGACAATTGAAGAACATCGGCAGACCTGGCTTGGGCGGGCAGAACAGCGAAGCGTTCGGCATTAACCTGTTCGGTCAGGCGTCGGGCGAGGCGCAAACCACGATTCGCCAAAGCCTGCCACATCCGCCGGCTCCGGACGCCCAGCAAATCGCTCACCACCGTGGCCAACTTGAGGTGCGCATCTTCCAGCCGCGATCGATCTGGCTGTGAATCCGCACGCGGTCCCGCGTCAACTGGTACTGGCTATGGGTCATGGTGCGCCACAGCCGCTGGGCGGCGCTGGGCACGCAGCTCAAGACCAGATCATCGGCCACATGCCGCCGCAGCCGGCGCTCGGCAATCTGGTAATCCCCTGGCGGCCCTTCGGCGCGCGGTTGGATTGTGCCTGTGCCAGGGATAGCGCGCATTGTCCTTCCAGTGGCCGCCATACCGGCTTCCAATCTGCGCCGTGGATTCCATCACCGCTTCCTGCACGCCCTGCTGGCGCAGCAACTCTCAGAGTGCTCTAGCCCGCTGGCCAGTTCTTTCCATGGCTTCTCCTCGGTTGGCGCACCCTCATTAGTTCAAGTGCATGCTCCGGATCAGACAGGCGTACGGTCTCAAATTCTCCTGCGGGGTCAACCTCGACCGGTAGTGCGCCACTTTATTGGATGCGGCAGCGATTCAACCCCTGCAAGTCATAAAGAGGGCGGCCGGCTGGTTTTCATCACTATTCGTGGGCCGCAGGCCCATCCTGACAGGCGTGGACGCCCGCCCCACAGATCATCTTCCGGACGACAGCCGGATCAGGCTGAGCTGTAGCACATTCGGATCCGCGGATTGAATCCGGTCCAAAAGATCGGCCTCGGGCGCAGTCTCCAGATTGATCCGCGCGACGGCCGCTTGTGCGCCATCAAATACGACATTTTCCATCTCCTGCACATTGATGCGCGCGGTGCTGATGAGATCCAGGACGGTGGCCAGCACGCCGGGGCGATCCAGGTGCCGCACCACCAGCGCGCAGGTTGCCGGCGTGGCCTTCGCCAGGTTCACCACGTTGGGTACCTTGCCGGTCTCCTGAAACGTCCGCACGATGCGCACGGTCTCGGCGGCAATGGCCTCCTGCGCCTGGTCGGTGGATGCGCCGATGTGATGGGTTCCGTAGACGCCTGGCAGTTTCACGATGTCATCGGTGAAATCGCCTGCGCCGCCCGATGGCTCGGAGGCGAACACGTCCAGGCCGGCGCGCACGCCATTACTGCGCACGGCCCAGCTCAGCGCGACCTGGTCCACCACTTCCGCCCGTGCCGTGTTGATGAAGTACGCGCCGCGCCGCATGACATCGAAGACGTTCGCGTCGATCAGGCCGCGCGTCTGCGGATTGGCTGCCACGTGTACGCTCACAATATCGGCCACGCGCGCTACATCGATGGGCGATTCGCAATGCGCAATGCCGAGTTCTTTGGCGCCCTCGGGCGTCAGGCTGCGGCTCCACGCCACCACCGGCATGCCAAAAGCCTCGGCACGCGGAATCATCTCGCGACCTATGCGGCCCACGCCAATCAGGCCCAACGTACGGCCGAACAGCCCGCGGGCATTGGAGAATTCCGTCTTGTTCCACTGGCCCTGGCGCAAAGCGACGACGTTGTCGGCGACGCGCCGGTCGAGTGCCAGGATCAGCGCGAACGCCAGTTCGGCTACGGCGACGGAGTTTTTGCCGGGACAGTTCGAAACATAAATACCGCGCCGCGAGGCGGCCGCCACATCGATGGTGTTGTAGCCGGCGCCGGCGCGGACCACGAGTTTTAACGCACCCGCGGACAGGATGGCTTCGGTCACTTTCGTCGACCGCACCACCAGTACATCGGGCCGCAACCGCCCGACCGCTTCCGCCAAGGCATCGTCTTTAAGGCCGGGCTGGTAGTCCACCGCGCAACCAGCTGCTTTGAGTCCATCCTGACCCGACTGCTCGAATTTGTCTGCTATGAGAACGTGCATACGAGGCACCAGGATGATGATATCCCGATTACAGATTGGATGCTGCAACATGGGCGCCCCCGATGTAACCACGATGTAATGGCGGCATAATGGCGGCGCGTATGAAGAACGCCGCCCTTTGCCCGGTTGCCACGCGACCGGTGTCGCTTGAGACGCACGCCGGCGTATTCCGCCGGCACCCCGGCACCGCCATCGTAGTTCCCGCCGCTGCGCCCGAAGCGCGGCAGGCTGCCCAAATATCTTGCCGATGCCCTCGCGTGAAGGGCGGAGACTATCCGGGCTGCGGTTTAGACGTTTCCTGTGTGTAACGACGCAACCTGGCAGCTAGTACTAACCTGCATAAATAACGGTTAATAGAGATAATCGGGTATGTCCCGATCAAAGACGGCTGAAATGCGCCTGACCGAGCGGGAAGAGGCGGGGTTGCGTACCTGGACGCCCAAGGGCAGCGAAGAACAACGGCTGGCGGATCGCGCCCGGACCATTCTAATGTCTCATGAAGGCGTTGCGGTTGGGGGAATTGCCAAAAAATTCCACATACGACCGGCGCGTGTTTCTAAATGAGGGCAGCGTTTCGTGCGGGACCGTTTGAATGGGCTGTCAGACGCCGCCCGAACCGGCAAGCCTCGGCAGTACGACCGGGAAACCGACCGGCGCGTGCTGGCGCTGCTCGATCAGGACCCGCCGCGCGGCTATGCGCGATGGAACGGCCGCTTGTTGGCTGAAGCTTTGGGCGATGTCAGTGCGGATCACACGTGGCGGATTTTGCGCAAGTACAAAATGCGCGCCCAGGGCTCTCTCCGCCTCCCAGATGGCAAAGCGGTGAACGGTTTCAGCCACTGCTATAAGCGACACGGTACCACGACCCTTTTTGCCGCCCTGAACATCCTGACCGGCCAGGCGCAGACGGGCCATTACCCGCCGCCGCCGTGAGTTTCTGGACTTTATGAATGGCATCGTAGCGGATCACCCGGACCGCACTGATTCACGTGGTGCTGGACCACCTGAACACCCACAAGCCCAAGCGGGACCGATGGCTGCAATCGCATCCCAATGTCCACTTGCACTTCATTCCCACCTATAGCTCCTGGCTCAACCAGGTGGAATGCTGGTTCAGTATTATGAGCCGATCGGCACTGCGCGGTGCCAGCTTCACCTCCCCCCGCCAGCTCAGGGACGCCATTGACGCGTTCGTCGAGGTTTACAATCCGAAAGCCGCGCCCTTCGAGTGGAGCAAGGCTGTCGTCCACCAGTCCAAGCCCAACAGATTTACTCTAATTTATGCGAGTAGATACTAGAGCGCGACAACATTTTTCCTGTCTAGGAGTCCGTCCGAGAAATCTTGTTCACTGCGAAGTGAAACCGTCTGGCCGATCTGGCCCGCAGTGAGTTGACTCTCGAATAATGCTGCGATGAAGCCGCGGAGGCCCCGGATCAGTCGATCTGTACTTATAAGTACAGTAGATGGCCTCTGACGACAGCTTCTTACTCATAACAGAGCCGGTAGCGCTTCAGAATGTTGTGCGTGAGACACACCAGTGACCATTCGCCGCGCACCTTGTCGAGGCCTCGCGATAGAAACTGTCGGAACCCGCGCGCGTGCTTGATCTGACCGAAGACGGGTTCCACGATGGCCTTGCGCGCCGCGTACACCGCTTTGCCCGCCTTGGTCTTCAGCTTGCGTCGCATCCGATCCACCCGCGTGGCTCCTTTGGGCAGCGGACCGTGTGGGCAGGGCTCCTTGTACTCGTCATGTTTCTGCCGCTCCGTGGCGATATAGCCGGCGATGCGCTTCTCCGGATTTTCCGCCGACTCCAGCGCCTCCAGGTTCTTCTCTGAGCAATAACCGCTGTCCGCCAAAATCTCTTCCGGTCTTTGTCCGCTTTGCCGTTCAATCACTTCCATCATCGGCGTCAACTGTTCTTTGTCGTTGGTTGCCTGCGTCACCGTTTGGCCCACGATCAACTGTAAGTCCGGTTCCACGGCGGCTTGCGCGTTGTAGCCCTGCACGAAGCCATCCGCGCCTTTCATGATGCGCGATTCCGGATCCGTGAAGTGGTACTGGTCTTTGTCCTTGGGCTTCGCTGGCTTCGCCTCAGCGCCCTCGGCCGTGGCCTTCTGGCGCGCTCTTTCTTCCAAGGCGCGTTTAGCTTCCCGGATCTTCTTCAGCCGCGTCTCGCGCCGTTCCAACTCTGCCGGCAACTCGTCCCCGCTCCGGTCCCGGCCGTAGCGGGCGTCTTCTTCCGCATCCGCCGCCTCCGCCTGCTCCAGCAACTGTTTCACTTCCGCTCTCAGCTGCTTTTGCTTCTCTCCCATGCGGTCGTAGCTCATGGCTTTGTGCTTGCTGGCATTGGCTTTGATCTTCGTCCCGTCCAATGCCACGCGGCCCACCTTCATGGCTCCGGCCTCCAGCGCGATCTGCAAAACCTGTTCGAACAAGCCTTCCAACGTCTTCAAATGGATCTTGCGGAAATCCGAAATCGTGCGGAAGTTCGGCTGATTGCCGGCCGCCAGCACCCGGAACGCGATGTCCTCTATCAGCCGCCGTTCGATCCGCCGTGAACTGAACACACCCACGCAGTAGGCATATACCAGCACCTTGGTCATCATCAGGGGGTCGTACGGCGGCTGACCGCGCTTTTCGTTTCCGTAGACCGCGTCCATCGCCGAGAGATCCAGGTTATCCACGACATCGCTGACGAAATACGCCAGATGCTTCTCCGGGAGCCAGTCGCGCAAGCTGGGCGGCAGCAGCAACTCTTCATCCGGATAGTAGGGACGGTAGACTTTTCCCATAAAACATTATGGACCGATTCCGTTTCAGAGCGCCAGAGAAAAATCGCGGGCAAGGTTATTTCTCGGACAGACTCCTAGACAGCACATGGCAGGAAACGCGTTCAGGTCACCCTAGTACGAGTTTTGGACCGGCTCTCCGAACCATTATGCACCCTTAAGCGACCTGGCCGGTCGCCTTCGATCGGCACCGTTCGGGATCCAGTAGGGCAACCAAGCCAGGCGACGCGCGGTATCCATCAATGCGCCGGAACTGGTGCTCAGCCACCAACAGCCCGGACCCCACCCAGCGCTCGATTTGGTTTCCGGGTCGCCACCGCTTCACATTGCGGCAGACCACCCGGACGATGGAAAAGGCTGACTCGATTACATTGGTACTGCGTAGCGTCTTCCAGAGTTCCATTGGAACCTGCAAGCGGTGAAGCGTCATCGTTTCTCCCAGGCCTTCTTCCAGCCGCGCCGCGCTGGGATTGACATGATTCAACTTCTGGTGGATACGGAGCCAAGCCGCTTTCGCCTGGTGGTAACTGCGAAGGTCATAGTTCATTCGCGAGCTTGCGCTCCCATCCCGGCTGGTCCTCCTGCGCAAAGTGATCGCAGACGTTACGGTGCTTGTGAAGTTGATAACGGATAAACGGAGTCGCATATCTGCAATACTGCGGACTCCCGCTCGCAACGCTTTGCCACCATCGATGAGATTCAGATGCGGTTGTCGGAGCTCCAGACCGCGACGCGCCAAATCCGCGAATAGAGAGTCACACGCAGTTTGATTCTCACTGGCGCCCTGGTGAAACCCGAAGATCGCCTTGCGTGCCGTTTGGTCGATGCCTACCGCCCCCGCGCCGCATTTCCCTCTGACCGCCCGCTGGTACCGCGCTCCGGCGATCGAACTGACTTCGTCCTCCATGATCAGCAGCAGTAATTGGCGCCGCGCTTCCAACAGAAACGGCGCCACGCCGTTTGGCAATCCTTGTGCGATCTCCGCCAACGGCAGGATCATTTGAATCGTGCCTCGATCGTTAAGCAGGTGGGAGCGGAACTTCTCGATGGCTCTTCGTTCGTCAATTTTGATACGCTTTATTCATCAGACGGCTCTCCTTCGATTGAGCAAATTGTCCGGACCATATCACAGGTCTGGATTTGGAGAGCCGTCACTCCTAAATCTCAAATGTTAACGACTTTCCGGAGATCTTCGTGATTTCGGCCTCACCGTCCAAAGTGTTTAGTCCCGCTTCTTCGCTGATGATGCCGTATCGCCTCTCATCGCAGCCGCCAAAATTCTATGCGGACTCCGAGGCCAACAGCAAAAGCGAATGTCCAATTAGAGCAGATCGGGATAAACCGCCTCTGGGAATTGCGTAATCTCGATGACACCCCCGCCTTCGCAATCAGACCAGCGCCGCCGGCGTGCCGCCCGTCTCCCTTGCTACCTGAGCCAGCGCCGAAACCATACCGAATACGAGCAACGGGCAGAACCGTCTTGCCATCGACGGACACATATGCACAAAAGCACCTCAAGAAATCGCCAGAAATTCCGCGCTGCGGTATGACGAACAATGTCACAGCCTCAAAAGGTAGTGTCCTAAAGTCGACTTTAGGACACTACCCCTCAAAAAAGCCAGAAGGACGAAAGTGGAATTGTGTTACTCTCAGTTCCGAGAGGGTGCGGTGATGACCAAGACGATTCGTTCGCAATTCGTTCACGAGGTAGGCGAAATGGTCGAGGGCTTCGTCATCTTGGAAAAGCGCACCGTCATTCCACCGGTCCCGCTTCAACGGCGGCGTGGAGTCTATGACTATCTGGTGGAAGTACCGCCGACGCCGATAAAAGCGCACTCGGCTCGGAAAACTATTCCAGAACGTGGGTCCTTCACTCGTTCCACGCCTGATGAACGGGCTGGTGTGGTTCGGCGTGTTCCTTCACGATGAATCGCCGCACCAGGAGTAGTCATGAAAGCGACTAAGGCTCTAAAGCGACTTACCCACGTAAATGATCTGATTTCGGATGTGATGGAGCGATACTCAGCAGATTCGCCCGACATCCGAGAAAAGCTCCAGGATGCGAAGGCTGCGGTCGGTCGCGCCACGGACGCTGTGAAATTGCAGGTGCCCTCCAGGACGAAGAATGCTCAGAAGAAAGCCGCTACCAAAGCGACGGCAGTGAAAGTTCCGCCCGCAAAGATGACAAAGAAGACCCAGCGGAGCACAACGGGTGAAAAAGAGTAAATTCACCGCCCTCCAATAGGAGCGGCGCAAGATTGGCGGCGACCAATTTCAGCCAGGGCACTGAAAGCGGGTCTGACCTCAGCCGCCAGTCCGATCGCAAAGCCCATACAACGACCGGCCTGTTGACCGCCCGGGTCGCCCACCCCCACCCCCAGCCTAGCCAGTACTAACTTGCATAAATAACGGTTAATAGAGATGGTCGTATGTCCCGATCAAAGACGGTTGAAACACCTGACGGAGGAGGGAGAGGCGGTGTTGCGTACCTGGACGCGCAAGGGCAACGGAGAACAATGGCTGGCGGATCGCGCCCGGATCATTCTAATGTCTCACGAAGGCGTTACGGTTGGGGGAATTACCAAAAGGTTGCACACACCGCCGGCGCGCGCTGGCGCTGCTCGATCAGGACCCGCCGCGCGGCTATGCGCAATGGAACGGCCGCTTGTTGGCGGAGGCTTTGGGCGATGTCAGTGCGGATCACACGTGGCGGATTTTGCGCAAGTACAAAATCCAGTTACAGCGGCGGCGGAGCTGGTGTATCAGCACCGATCCCGAGTTCGGGCCGAAAGCCGCCAATGTCGTGGGGATCTATCTGGATCCTCCGGAACACGATTTGGTGCTGTCGGTCGATGAGAAACCGCATATTCAGGCGGCGGAACGCGGCTTTCTCCGCCTCCCAAATGGCAAAAGCGGTGAACGGTTTCAGCCACTGCTATAAGCGACACGGTACCACGACCCTTTTTGCCGCCCTGAACATCCTGACCGGCCAGGTGCAGACAAGCCATTACCCGCGGCGCCGCCGCCGTGAGTTTGTGGACTTTATGAATGGAATCGTAGCGGACCACCCGGACCGCATGATTCACGTGGTGCTGGACCACCTGACTACCAACCAGCCCAAGCGGGACCGATAGCTGCAATCGCATCCGAAAGTCCACTTGCACTTCATTCCCACCTATAGCTCCTGGCTCAACCAGGTGGAATGCTGGTTCAGTATGATGAGCCGCGCGGCACTGCGCGGTGCCAGTTTCACCTCCCCCCCGCCAGTTCAGGACGCCATTGAAGCCTGTCTAAGCCCCAACAGCTTTACTCTAATTTATGCAAGTAGGTACTAGCGTCATGAGTTAGAAATTCATTGAATAATTAGGGCGGACTCGCGCTGCTGCTGGCGACCACCGGCATTTATGGAGTACTCTCGTATTTGATGAGCCGCCGCACTGCGGAGATCGGGCTGCGCGTCGCGCTAAGCGCCAGCAGGCGACGCATTCTGCGAATGACCGTCGCCCCAGGGCATGCGGCCGGTGCTGGCCGGTCTGATGCTGGGAGCGGTGGGCTCGTGATGGTTATCGCGCTACTTCACAGCGCTGCTGTTCGGCATTAAGCCACTCGACACGCCGTCGTACTTTGCGGTAGCCGCGCTGGTGCTTGCCAGCGCGCTGATCGCCTGCTATCTGCCCGGCCGCCGAGCTATGCGTATCGATCCCTCGGTCGCACTGCGGACCGAGTAGTGTGTCGTCCGCTCACGCTCACATCCCACAATATGTCGAACCTAAAGCCCCGATGGTCAAAGCGCGATTCTCCACCCGGTTCAAGTGATGTCTCAAAGAAGCCTTAATGCGACTGCAGTTTTGACCAAAGGCGAAAGCCACCGGTCCGGGTGTAGAAGCACCGATAGCACCGATGCAGAGGTTGAACTGAACTACTCGCCGGCCGTCCGTTCGCCGGCGATGCCTTCCCCCCGCTTCAGGTGGTTCCGATCATGGCGACCCACGGTTTCCACGATGGTTCCAGTGTCATGTTCCCGCGTTCGGTTGACTCTTGGCCCATGCCTCCTGGTCAAACGGCTGCATGACGTGGCGATCCTCGGCCAGCGTCTGGCGCAAACCCGGAAAACGAATGCCACCTCGCAATCGGCAAGGCGGCAAAAGATCTCCGGCGCGCTCCGGAGTGGTCCGATCACCTCCAGAGCATCGAGGTCGCCCGGTTTGGGAGGCATAAGGATTCAGTATATCGACTCACAATATCATGGGCGGCGGGAGTAATACTCGGTTGCCGCTTTGCTGGTGCGGCCACCAGACACAGACATCTAGGAGCTAATATGGTCCAACAGGCCAAGAGGAGTACTGTGAAGGCAAAGACGATTTTGCTGCTGGCGCTTGCGCTTGAGTGCACGGCGGCGGATTATCCGGAAGCGCAGATCTCAAACGGCGTTTTGCGGGTAAAGCTGCTGCTGCCGGACGCCCAGAACGGCTACTACCGCGGCACGCGATTTGACTGGTCAGGCGCTATTTCCAGCCTTCAATTCAAGGGTCACGAATATTTCGGCAAATGGTTCGACCACTACGACCCGAAGATTCACGATGCCATCATGGGACCGGTGGAAGAGTTTCTCACGAACGGCACGGGTTTGGGGTACGAGGAGGCTAGACCCGGCGAGAGCTTCGTGAAAATCGGGGTAGGCGCGATCCGCAAACCTGCGGAGCCCGCCTTCCGCCAGTTCGGCACCTACGACATCACCAACAACGGAAAATGGACTATTCGCAAGACCGCCGAATTGGTGGAGTTCACGCAGGAACTCTCAGACACCCTCGGCTACTCTTACATATATAAGAAGACCGTTCGGCTAGTGCCGGGCAAGGCGGAGATGGTGCTGGAGCACAGTCTGCGGAATACCGGCAAGAAAGCGATCATCACCAGCGTCTACGAGCACAATTTCTACATGCTGGACCACCAGCCCGCCGGCCCCGGCTACAGCGTACGATTCCCATTCGACGTTCATCCGCAGGCCAATCTGAACGGGGCGGCGGAAGCGCGAGGCAAGGAATTTACCTACCTGAACGAGTTGCAGGAGGGCCAGTCGGTGGCCACCGCGATGGAGGGCTTTGGTGGCACGCCACGCGATTACGATATCCGGGTAGAAAACCGCAATGCCGGAATCGGCGTGCGGCAAACGTCCGACCGGCCGATTGCGAAGCTGTATTTCTGGTCCATCCGTACCACCGTCTGCCCGGAGGCGTTTATTGATCTCAAGGCCGAGCCGGGGCAGGACGTAAGATGGAGAATCAGCTATGCGTTTTACACGCTTCCCCAGTAGCCGCATTGGGAGCGTCGTACTTGTGAGGTGGCTATGAGCATACCAGAGACGGTCCAGCCGGGGCGCAGAGATTTTGGCAAGATGGCGCTGGGTGGCGTGATGGGAGGGCTGCTGGCGCCCCGGATGGCCAGGGCCACGGTGCATCCGAATACGCCCGGTATCAAGCTGTGCGCGCAATCGGGCGCCACCCCAACCGATGAGCAGTTGCTGTTTCTGAAACAGATTGGCGCTGAATATGTCAGCGTCGGAGCGCCTCCGGACATGCGGACGGGCGAGGCTTTCCTGGCCATCAAGAAGCGGTACGCCGATGCTGGAATTACGGTGTGGAACATCGGCAACACCAGCGTACACAATATGCCGGAAGTGACGCTGAACCTGCCGGGGCGTGACCAGAAGATCGAGGAGTATAAGCAGTATATCCGCAATCTGGGCACGGCGGGGATCTACTATACGACCTATGCTCACATGGGAAACGGCATCTGGTCGAGCGGTCGCGCGATGGTGCGCGGCGCTTGGGCGCGTGAGTTCGACATGGCCAGTCCCAATAAGACTGGAGTGTGGGACGGCAAAACGTGGACGGAGCCACTGTCGCACGGGCGCGAGTTTACCAACGAAGAGGTCTGGGAGAACTTCACCTACTTCATCAAACAGGTAGCGCCAGTGGCGGAGGAGAACACTGTGCGCATCGGCATCCACCCGGACGATCCGCCCGTGCCAGTGCTGGCGGGCGTGCCGCGTTGCATCTTCGGTAACTTTCAAGGCTACCAGCGGGCGCTGGAGATTGCTGGTAGCCCAAACGTCGGTATCTGCCTCTGCTGCGGTACGTGGCTGGAGGGCGGTAAGGCTCTGACTGAGAAAGACCCCGAGGAGATGATCCGCTATTTCGGCGCCACTAAGATCTGGAAAATTCATTTCCGCAACGTGAGCGCGCCACTGCCGCACTTCGTCGAAACGTTTATGGATGACGGCTATTACGACATGTACAAGATCATGAAGGCGCTACACGACGTGAACTTTGACGGCATTGTGATCCTGGACCACTCCCCCGTTATGGCGGGCGGCAACTACTCCCAGACTGCGTACGGGTTCGCCTATATGCGGGCGCTGCTGAATCGCGCAAACGCATAGGAACCACGCCAGGAAACAGTTCCACACGACACCACCAAACCCGTAAAGCACTCTCCGAGGCCATGAAAAAGCGCTGGCCCGCTAAGAAGGCGGAGAGCGGACAATCCGCGCCTGCTGCAAAGTCCGCCCGCAAGAAGTCCGCATAGACGCGACTGCCGCTGCGAGCAAAAAAGCCGGCCTGAGAGCTACATCCGGCAGCACGTTTGTACGACGCATATCATGACGATGGGGCAGGGCCAAAGCGTATTCAAGGCGACTGATAGAAGCGTAGAGGTCCACGGACGCAATCCGTTGCGGGCGCAACGATTGAAAAACTGCAAGTTGTCACGCCGATGGCGCTCTATCTTGCCGACCCTAATATCGCGAACTCGCCGCCATCGCGCGCTATCATTCGAAATGGACGATGAAAATTGCGACATGGAACATCAACTCGGTCCGTCGGCGGCTGCCACTCGTCGTAGACTGGCTGACGGCGAACAAACCCGACGTGCTCTGCCTCCAGGAAACCAAGGTGCCCGACAGTGAGTTTCCTGCCGCCCCTTTCCACGATGCTGGATACCACGTCGCATTCCGCGGCATGAAGGGCTACAATGGCGTCGCTACTCTGACTCATCGCCAGCCCGAATCCGTATTCTATGGTCTCTGCGCAGGACCTGACAGCGAAGATGTGCGTATCCTCGAAACTGTAGTGGACGGCATACCCATTGTCAACACCTATGTTCCGCAGGGTTACAAAATCGGCACTGATAAGTTCGTCTTCAAGCTGGAATGGTTTCACCGCGTACGCCGGTTTTTCAGCGAGCGAATCGATCCAAAGATGCCGGCCATTTGGCTCGGCGATCTGAACGTCGCGCCCGAGCCAATCGATGTTTACCACCCTGAGCACCGTGCCAACGATCCGGACTTCCACATCGACGCACGTGACGCCTATCGTTACGCGGTCGGCTGGGGATTCATTGATGTGTTTCGGAATCTCTATCCTGATCGGGTACAGTATACCTACTGGGATTACTTCCGGAACGCCTTCGCGCATAATTGGGGGTGGCGCATCGACCATATTTTGGCGACAGCTCCGTTGGCCGCCGTTTGCCGCGCCAGCGACGTTGACCTGGAGACTCGTCGGGCCACCGGCGCATCCGATCACGCAGTGGTTTGGGCAGACTTCGACTATGACAGCCATAGGGCGAAAATCAATGAATAGAACCCGGATCTCAGCGGAGTGCTGCGGGTCGAAGCCAGGTCGCAGGCATTCTGGTCACGACCCAGGATACCAAAAGGCTGCTGGACTGCGGAGCGTCAACGTGCCGAAGCCGAACGGAATAACGCGCATGGGTCTGCATCCGATACCCCTCAGTACGGACGGCTCAACTCAGGATGGGCAATCCTCCTTCGAGGCAACGGCCGGTGGGGCGGCTCCTGCGAATGAGACGGCGGCTCAGAAGCAGTCCCGTGACCAGGCGCAATACAAGGAAGCCCGCTCCCAGCGAGTACACTGCCAAAAGCAGCACCGGCCAGCGGGCAGGATGGCGCGATGCGGCCATCTTCGGTAATTGCGCGGCTGGCTGGTGAATCGCAAGGTTGCCGGAATCGAGGCTGCGCGCGGCGGCGGAGGGCGCGTCGTAACCCGGCACTTCCGGCAGGCTCACCGCGGGCAGAGTCATATTGAGCGCCGGGATCAGCAGCGAGCCGAACAGGACCGCGGTCCATGCGGCCAGCCTAACAGAGGGGTCCTTGACGCGGAAGAGCCGCAATAGGACGGCTGCGGCGATTGCCACTACGGCGGAACGCAGCGCCCATGCGGCCAGAAATGTAAGGGGGGGCATACTGTCTTCTCCTTACGCGCGGCGATCTTCGCGGCCAACTGCCGCAATTTTTGCGGTTTGAGCACCTGCCGATCCACCAAGCGGACCATCAATTCCTCGACCGAACCGCCGCATAACCGATCCACCAACTGCGCCACCACATCGGCGGCCACGTTGCGCGGGGTCTCCGATGCACGGTAGACGAAGGTGCGGCCCTCGATGGTGTGGGACAGGTAGCCCTTCTGAGATGCCGGAGGATGGTGGAGTCCTTGAAAGGGCGCTGTCCGGCCGGACCTTAGCGGCAGAGTTCGGCGGTCGAATCGGGGTGGATCCAGACAAAACCCATGACCAGTTGTTTGAGTTGGGTGGGGGCGGCGCGGCGGTTTTTGACAATGTTAAACATTATAACGTTACAAACTATAACAGCAAAAAAAAAATTGATGTCAAGGGTTCGATCGAGGAGCTGCGCTGAAACGATTTGCCCCTGATTCGTCACTATCATAATGAGGCAGCCTCGGGATGGTGAGATGGGCCGCCATCTCAAGGTATGCTACCCGGAATCCGCGGCAAGAACCAAGCTTGGAGATAGAGGCTATGTTTCCCTACGACAGTTCGCTACTCGCCAGTGTTCAAACCGATCCCCAATCTATCTCGGATGTTCTTCAAACCCTCCAGTCCATCGAAACTACTTGTGTCGATGGCGACGGCCTGAAATGGTTCAACTGGCTGTATCTGCAGGTGACGCAGGCGGTCGAAGCGCGGGTTGCAGGTGGTGGATTCACGGATCCGGCGTGGCTCGCCGAGCTCGACGTGCAATTCGCGCGTCTCTACTTTTCTGCCCTCAAATCCTCACTCTCCGGTGAAGCCACCCCCACTTGCTGGCAAGTGTTGTTCAACAGCCGCAACCAGGGCGCAATCGCGCGAATCCAGTTCGCCTTGGCAGGCATCAACGCCCATATAAATCACGACTTGCCGGAAGCCATCGTCACCACCTGTGAGGTCACCGGTACAACACCGGATCACGGTGGAACGCAGTACAGGGACTACACCGCACTCAACTCCACTCTGGACAGCCTCATTGAATCTGCCAAGACCACGCTGAATGTCCGCCTCCTCGGTGGGACGCTTCCGCCGATCTCTCATCTGGAAGACACGTTCGCCGCTTGGAACGTAAGCGCTGCCCGCGAGTCAGCGTGGCAAAACGCAGGACATCTTTGGCAACTCCGTACCGTTCCGTTGTTTGAATCAAGCTTCATGGATATGCTGGACGGCTTCACGAGTGTGATCAGCAAGGCACTGCTGGTACCCGTCCCATGACAAAAATGCAGTTCCACCGCAGCTATATTTTTCGGCCCGGTCTTCTCGACAGACCTGACGGCGCCAGCCAAACAATACCGATCGTACGCGCGCTTCGGACTTTTGCATAGTTTTGCATTTGCCGATGTGCGTCCGGCATGAGACCGCAACTAACGAAAGGCTCAGCAGTTATGAGGTTTTGCATAGTTTGCATAGGGTAATCGGCAATAAAAAGAAACGCGGGGGGCTGTCGCGTTCGGGCGGTTCACGCGAGGGGCGGCGTACACAAGGCGACGACGGCTTCGAGTAGGGAGGAGGAAGAGGAGTTTGGACTCCATTTGGACTCCACGGAGAAGAGGATTTAAGGATTAATCGACCTAAGTATTTGGAAACAGTGGTGGGCCCGTGGCGACTCGAACGCCAGACCTCTACCGTGTCAAGGTAGCGCTCTAACCAACTGAGCTACGGGCCCGATAGGCGTAGTGTACCACGGCCAAAACCGTGCTTGCGCGTACATCTCACACACCTGACGCTCTACGCCGCGTAAGACGTCTGAGCTAAGTTGAGCAACATGCTTTCTCAAACCGCACGCGCATGGCCGTCGTAATCGTAGGACTCTTAACTAAGGTACTGGCATTTATGTCAAGTAGGTCATTTATGTAAGAGCCTAATTAAAAACAGTAATCGTTTGGTACCTCGCTTGCTTTGGTGACGGATTTGCGGACTTATGAGACGATGTGTAAGTCACCGCAGGTGCCCGTTACCGTGGTGAAAGCTGGCATCGCCAGTTCGGATACCAGCAAGTCGCGCAACATGTGTCGCATCTGTACTCTTATGCCGCCACTTATATTGCTGACTCCGACATTGTCCTTCGGTGAATGCCAGTTCTAACCGTACCTCGACGGCGTCACGCTGGTTGATGAGGTGTTCGCGGAGGCTGCTCTGCACGGTATCGCCGCGTTTGCCTCAGCCGATGACCAGGGCTCGGGGTGTCCCGCGGAAGCCACCAAGGGCGTGCCGCTTTCCGGACCGCCCGACAGGGCTGACTCGGCGTCCTCGCCGTATGTAATTACCGTGGGCGGAACGAATCTTTCCGATTACACCTATGATTTCGAAAACGGGATGGGAGCCCAGCGGCATCAATTACTTTGTAACCGCGCCATTCTGGCAAAGTATACGGGTGGTGGAAGTACGCTGATCGTTTCGAGGGCCGAGGTTGGCGAGGGGGGCGTGCCGGATGTGTCGATGTGCGCCGGTGGAAGCGACTTGGCTATCTGCGTCGCGAACATCTTTGTGGATGGCGCCGCCACCCTCGTCGGCGGGACGAGTTTGTCTTCGCCGACGGCAATGGCTCGTTCACCTGCTTACCCGGATATGACTATGTTACCGGACTCGGATCATTTGACATCTACAATGCCAGCCAAGTGATTCGGGCGACTTATCCTAACTAGAATACCACGAGGTCTCAGGGGCGCTGCCGCGACCGTCTCCGCTCGGCCGCGCGCACACGCCGTTCATCCATACCGAAATAATGGGCCACCTCGTGCCAGACCGTATCTTCCACCAATTGCCTGAGGTGTGCCTCGCTGTGCGCCAGCCGCTCATGCGGACCCTGGAATATGGTGATGCGGTCCGGCATGACGAAGCTTTCGAAGACGCTGCGCTGGGTCAACGGCCGCCCGTGATACAGGCCCAACAGAGTGGATCCCGGTCCCACGCCCGCTTCCGCCAGTTGCGCCGGCGAAGGCTCCGCCTCTACCAACATGGCGACATTCTGCAGACGCTTCCGGAACCGGCTGGGAATCCGCGCGTATGCATCGCGCACCAGTTTGTCGAATGCATCTGGAGACATGGCCTCCTGCTATTCTACCTTCCATGTACTCTCGAATCGTGAAGTCCCCGCGGCGCCCGCTAGCCGCGCTGCTGGCCGCCAGCCTGCTATGCGCCGGCGCCGCCTGTAGCCGTACCCATACGATCACTACGTCCAATGGCAAGGTCAGCTATCAGGAAAAAGGGAAGGACGCCGGCACGGTAACGGTGACCGGCAAAGACGGCAAGACCGCCACTCTCAGCTTCAACCAGAACAAGGTGCCGGACGATTATCCGAAGGATGTACCGATCTACAGCCCGGCTAAGGTGGTGATGTCGCAATCCGCCTCGGACAAGAATGCGCGCAACCTGATGCTCGAGTCGAGCGACGGGGCGGACAAGATCGGCGATTTCTACAAGAAGGGCCTCGAAAGCAACGGCTGGAAAACCGAGACCACCATGAATACCGGTCAACTGACCATGTATACCGCCACCAAGGACCAAAGATCGCTGACGCTACAGATCACCGACAACGGCAACAAGCGCAACGTGATGCAGGTGGTGGCGGACAAGTAATAGTGGCTAAATCATCACGGCGAGTGGTTATTGCAATAGACGGCCCGGCCGGCGCCGGCAAGAGCACCATTGCGCGCCGCCTGGCCGAGCGGCTGGGATTCACGTATATCGATTCCGGTGCCATGTACCGGGCAGTGGCCCTGTGGGCCATGCGGCAGAACGCCGACACCGCGGACATGCATCGCATGGAGCAATTGGCGCGCGCGGCGGAGATCGAACTGCAGCCGGAAGGGCAGCGCGTGCTGCTCAATGGGGAGGACATCACCTCCGCCATCCGCACGGCCGAGGTTGGGAAACGGGCTTCGGTGGTGGCGGCCATTCCGGGCGTGCGCCGCGCCCTGGTGGAGAAACAGCGCGCGCTGGGAGCCCGCACCAGCGTGATCATGGAAGGCCGTGACATCGGAACGGTGATCTTCCCGGATGCGGATGTGAAGATATTCCTGGACGCCGATCCGCAGGAGCGGGTGAACCGCCGCCTGCGCGACTTCCGCGAAGCGGGCGAGGCGGCGGCGCCCGAGGCTATCGCCGCGCAGATCCGCGAACGCGATCAACGCGACCGTACCCGCGGGGAAGCGCCACTCACCCAGGCGCCCGACGCCGTGTATATCGATTCGACGGGGCTTTCGATCGAAGCAGTGGAGGAGGAGATTTTGAAGCTCGTGCGGGCACGAGTGACTAACGGAAAGGATTTCAGTTGAACGATCTACTTGTAATGAAGTTCGGCGGCACCAGCGTAGGCTCGGCCGAACGCATGCGTACGGCGGCCGCGATTGCCGCCGGACAGAGGCCGCGCCGGCCGGTGGCGATAGTGGTTTCGGCCATGTCCAGGATCACGGACCTGCTGCTCGATACGTTGCGCCGCGCCGAGACTGGAGACCGGGCCGCCCTAGAGGCCAATATCGCCAGTTTGCGCGAGCGGCACCTGGCCACCTGCCGCGAATTGCTCCCGCCAGAAAGGCAAGAGGCCGCTGCAGCGGGCATCGCGCATCTCATCGCCGAGTTCGAACGCATTGCCGGCGGCATGCTGATGCTCAACGAGATGCCGCCGCGCTCGGTGGATGAAGGTGTGGCCATCGGCGAGCGGCTTTCGGCCCTGCTGATGGCCGCATACCTGAATGCGCAAGGCACGCCTGCCGAGGCCATCAACGCGGCGGAGATGGTGGTCACCGATGCGGTCTTCGGCAATGCGTCGCCGCTGATGGAGCCCACACGCGCGAAAGCCCAGGCCCGCCTGCTGCCTCTGCTTGAGCATGGCGTGCTGCCGGTGGTCACGGGTTTCAACGGCGCCACGTCGGATGGACGTCCCACCACGCTGGGGCGCGGCGGCTCGGATTTTTCAGCGTCCATTCTGTCGGCGGCACTGGATGCCTCCGAGCTATGGATCTGGACCGACGTGGACGGCATCATGAGCGCCGACCCGCGACTGGTGCCCTCCGCCGCGGTACTGCCGGAAGTGACTTACGCCGAAGCGGCTGAACTGGCCTACAACGGCGCCAAGGTATTGCATCCGCGCACGCTCGCGCCCCTCATCGAAAAGAAGATTCCAGTGTGGAGCAAGAACAGCTTCGCTCCCGAAAAACCGGGGACGCGCATTCTGTCGTCGATCGGCGCTACGACGGGCGCGCGCGCGGTGACTTCACTGGCGCGCGTCGCACTCATCTCGCTCGAACCGGCCAGTCCCGAGTTGAGCGGCGCGCATGTGATGGCCCGTGCGCTCGACGCACTCGACCGCGCCAATGTAGAGGTGCTGGTGTTCTCCAGTTCCAGCTACCGCCAGAACTTTTGCTTCCTGGTGCGCACGGAGGAACTGGAGAAAAGCCGGCAGGCGCTCGAATCCGCGCTGGCGCTCGAACTGGCGCACGACTATGTACATCCCATCCAGGTGGATGAGCAGGTGGGCCTGCTGGCGGTGGTGGGCGAAGGCATGCAGGGCAAGCCGGGCATCGCCGGTCGCATCTTTACGGCTATCTCACGAGAGAGTGTGAACATTATCGCGATCGCGCAGGGATCGAGCGAGCTGACGATTGCGATTGTGGTCAGCCGCGACGGGCTGGAGAAGGCCGTGCGGGCGGTACATGCGGAGTGCGGCATGGGGCGAGTGGATTGAGCGCTACTGCTGCGGCTGGGGCTGCGGCGTAGATTGCGGCGGGCTGGGTTGAGATCCAAACGTACCCTGCGCGCCGATGGTACCGGTGGAGCCGGAGCCGCCCGGGCTCGAGGAAAACCCGAAGCCGTTACTGCCGCCGGGAGACGATCCGAAAGGACTGTTGGATTGCATCCCACCCATGCCGGGCTGCTGGCCTGGAATGCTGCCCATTTGTCCGGCCGGCGTGCCGGGTGCGCCTCCGTTACGCTGCACGCCCGCCAGGCCGCGATCCTTGCTCTGATCGTAGATGAACTCCCACTCGTTGTACTTCTTGCGCTCGTTGAAGACGATGATCGAGGGTCCCTTGGATTCGCTGGCGACGCCGGCGATGCCGCCTCCCATCTGCGTGCCCCCCATGCCAGGCAGGCCCTGCGGTTGCATTTGGGAAGGTCCGTTGAGGCCGAAGGTACTCATGTTGGGGCCGCTTTGGCCTGGAGAAGTGCCTCCGCCCGAGCCGAACGTGGACGACTGGCCGAAGCCGCCGCCCGATTGCTGAAGCCCGCCCGGCTGCTGAAATCCACCCGGCTGTTGAAACCCGCCGGTCTGCCCGGGAAATCCGCCCGCCTGACCTGGGAACATGCCTGGCCGTCCCGGAAAGCCTCCCTGTTGGCCGGGGAAACCTGGCTGCTGGCCGGGCATCGTGGGTTGGCCGACGCCGCCAGGCGACGTGCCCGTGGTCGGTGACGAGCCCAAACCAGGCGCTACATACACGCTGCCGCTGCTGCTCGAATCCCCTCCGGAGTTCTGGCCGTTATTGCCGGGAAGTCCCCCATTCATACCCGGATTGAAAGTCTGGTTGGGCATTGAGCCCGGCATGCCAGGCAGATTGCCCATGGCCGGGTTGAAACCGGGCTGACCCGGTAAAGTGCCCGGCGGGAACGTGCCTGGCTGCGGATTGCGTCCGAAAGGCAGGGCGGGGTTTTGCTGATTGGGCGCTCCCGGATTGTTGGATGCCGTTCCCGGGCCGCCCGGCGTCTGGTTCTGGTCGGTGTTGTCGTTGTTATTATCGTTGGCGTCGGTGTCGCCCGAGGAGCTATCATCCGAGGCGTCCTGCGGCGTATCGGGCGCCTCTTGCGTGACCACCGGCTGGCTATCACTGGCGCGCCGCCGCATGGCGGGATTGACCTGTTGCTGGCTGGGATCGTTGACCGCCCCCATTACCGGACCTTCGCCGATGAACGTGTTGGTATTAGCCTGCTGCTGTTGGTTCTGTCCCGGTTGACCGGGCTGGCCCGGCTGGGTCTTGGGAACAATCGAATCGGTGAGCACGCCGCCATTGGTGTGGATGAGGCGCCATTTGTCTTTGCCGGTCATCGGGTCGATATAGCGCTTACGGAGAAAACGGGTGTTGTTGAGGCTTTCGAGCTCTTCGATGCTGGCAGGGTAGCGGTTTACCTTGCGCACGAAAAGCTGAATCGCGCGGGTGTACTCGTGGCCGCGCGAGATCAGCAAAAGCTCTTTGCTGCGCTGCGCCTCAAAGGCGACCCGCGGCATTTCCTTGTAGAGCGCGATAGCGATCATGGCGGCCATGATGAAGACCAGCAGCATGGCGTAGCCAGACTCACGCGGGTGCTGGGTGCTAGGTGCTGGGTGCTGGTGAACGGCGGGGGTCATCCGGCGGCCTCTTCCTGCAGCGGCAGGGTCTGCTCGTGCTTGAATTGGGTGTCCTCCATGACTACCGAGTTTACGCCGATGCGCACCACGCGGTAGCGCTTCTTCACGGTTTCCCCTTCCGCGGCCACCAGAATATCATCGCCATCGAGGAAGAAAGCGTGCTTGCGATTGTCGCCGCGGGCGCTCGAGTAGCCGTAGTATTTCAGGGTGATCGGCGGTGGTGGCGGCGGCGCGGGGGGGCCCGGAGGTTCAGGTTTCGGTTGCGGCCCAAAAGTTGCCTGCGGTGCCTTCGCGCTCTTCACCGCCACCACCGGTTCCGGCGGCAACGGCGCCGCGCCCACGGCGAAAAGGTTGCGGCGGCCGCCCTCAATACTGACGGCCTGCACTTTGGCCAGCAGGTCCAGGCGCAAGGTGGGATCGATGGTCATAGGATCCACGCGATCCTCGGGGCGCTTCGGTTTTAGGGACGGCCGGAATTCTTCGCTGGTGCGCACGGGAGCAGCGCGGTGGGACGGCGCCGGCGCTTCTTCGGAATAAGACGGCTCCTGGCCGGCGGTGGGACGAGCCCCGCCCTTCTGCGCGGCGGCCCGGGCAGATTGGCTCGGGGTTGAGCTGGATGGCCCGGAAAGTACGTTGATATAAAGAGAATAGCCACCCCCCAGGACCAGGATGCCGATCAGGAAAGCGAGCCGTTTGCGTTCCGCCGTCCATTTCATAGCGTGTTCCCCGGTTCGCGAACGAAAGTATCCAACTTAATACTGACGCTGAGCGTGTCACTGGTGTTCGCCGTGGATTGCTGCGGCGCGGCTATCAGGCTTTCGATAATGAGGAAGTGTGGCGACTTATCCAGCAGGTTGATGAACTTAGTCAGGCTGGTATAACTGCCCTCATAAGCCGCGCTGATATTCATTTGGTAGAGGGAATCGCTTCCCTCCACCTGATCCAGCTCGGTTGACGAGGGGCGGGGCTGGATATCCGCCTCGCGGGCCACGCGATCCAGTTCCGCGAAGATGGTCGAGAAAGTAGTGCGGCGGTCGGTGGTATATTCGGCCAGGAAGCCGTCGCCTTCTTTGCGGGCGCGTTCGGCCTTGCCTACCAAGGCTTTGGTTTTCTCGAGGCGCGCGCGCTGCGAGGTGAGTTGCTGCGAGAGATCGGCCTGTTGGCGCGCCAGGTCTTCGGCGGAGCCGCCCCACGGCTTAAACACCAGCAACGCAGCCACGAGGTTGGCCAACACCAGCACAGCCAACGCCACGCGTACCAGGACGCGCGGGTCCTTCAGGTTCAGGCGCCCGGAACCGCCCGCCAGCAGGCGCGGCGAAACACTAAAGCTTTTGGACATAATTCACGCTCACACGGCAGCGGTACAGCTTGTCGGTCTGCGTAGGCGGCAGCCAACTATGCGAATACACAGCACCGAAACTAGGGGAGTTTTCCAGATTCTTCAAAAGATCGATGACGGCGACCGACGTTTCCGAGCCGACCGTCATATCGAGAGAGATTTGATTCTGCCCGACCACCGAGGGGCGAATTGCCATAATGCGCACGTTATACGGCACGACTTTCTCAAGGTCGGCGAAAATTTTCGTCCAGCTGATGCCTTTGCGGTACAGCAGCGCGTTCAGGAAAAGGCTGCGTTCCAGGACCTCCGCGTTTTCGGGCTGGCGTAGAATGGCATCCTGGCGCGCCTGTTGCGCCGACACATTGTGGATCTGCGATTCGAGGCGCGCGATCTCCTGCCGGGTTTCCGTGACCTTGCCGCTTTCGAGCGTGTTCAGGGAAAGCAGGAAAACCAGCAGGCCGACGAGCATGATAGCCACGGCGCCGGAGGCGACCAGCACGGCGCGGTCTCGGCGGAAGGGCTGACTGGCGAGATTGACCGGTATTCTCATGTTGATTAGTGACTAATTATCGCGCGCCACAGACCTCAAATATCCCAGCAATCCGGCATTGTTTTCGCCCGGCGGCCCGAGCGGCGAACGCACGGCCTCGACCTCCACGGCAAGCTCCCGCTGAAACTGCTGGCGCGCCGCATCCAGATGCTCGCCGAATCCGCACAACAGCAGCCGGTCGGCCTTCGCTCCGATATTGTCTTCGATATAAACGAATGTCGGGTACAAGTCGGCGGCGATTTCGGCCACGTCGTTGGCGTGCACTTCGAGGCACCGCACCAGCTTCAGCCGTCCATTCCGGAGGACCATGACGGTCAGCACGCGCCCGCTGATTTTGGCCACCACGGTAATGCCGCCCTCCTCGATCAGGTTCAAGGCGGACAGCGAAGAGGTGGTCACCAGGCCGGGGTTTATGCCGGCGGCACGGAATGGCGCTTCATACCGGGAGATCACCTCCAGCGGCGCCACCACCACCACGACGTCATATTTTTTGCCTTCCGACTGCTGCGCGAAGTAGCTGATGGCCGCCGATTCGACATCGAAGGGAACGCTCTTGCGGATGCGGAAACGGATGAGCGCCAGTTGCTCCTTGTGATCGGAAGGAAAATTATCGAAATCCAGAACCGAGATGCGCGTGCTGTAATCCGGCAGGATGAGGGCGGCGTCGCGGCGTTTGCGATTTCCGTTTTGCGGCGCGGCTTCGCGCACCGCGATGGCCAACTCATCCGGCAGCAGGACGTTGTCTTTAAGCGGCGTGATGCCCAGCACGCCGGCTTTAAGCGGACGAAAATCGAGCTCAGTTTTGGCGCTCAGGCGCGCCACGGAGATGCCGGCTTCGGAGATCTCGAAGGCCATGGAGGGCGGCGGCTCCTGCAGGATGGCGGCGATAGGGGCGGGGACTCTCATCGGGCTCGCTTTGCTCGCGGTGCTGGGTTCCGGGTGCTGGGTTCTGGCGAAATTCCCGCAAACGGGAGGGCTTTTGTCCAGCACCCAGCACCTAGCACCCAGCACCCATGTCTTGCTTTTCTCATCATTCTATAAAAGTGACCTTGTTGATTTCCTTCAGTGTGGTCACACCTTTCCGTACCTTATCCACTGCCGATTCGCGCAGGAAGGTCATGCCTTCGTCGCGCGCCTGGCGCTTGATTTCCGAAGTCGGCCGCTTATCCAGAATCATCTCGCGGATCTTGTCGCTGAGATCCAGCAGTTCGTGTATGGCGGTGCGGCCACGATAGCCGGTGCCGCCGCATTCGAAGCAGCCGGCGCCTTCCATCAGTTCCACGTGCTCCCATTCAGCCGGATCGAGGCCGGACTCGACCAACGCCGCATGCCGCGCCGCGACGCTCTCAAACTGCAGCGGCCGGCGGCAATAGTCGCAGATCACGCGCACCAGCCGCTGCGCCAGGATGCAGTTCAGCGCCGAAACGAAGTTGTAGGCCTCCACGCCCATGTTCAGGAAGCGGCCCAAAACGTCGAGCACGTTATTGGCATGCACGGTGGTGAACACCAGGTGGCCGGTAAGCGCGGAGTTGATAGCGATCTGCGCGGTCTCCTGGTCGCGGATCTCGCCGACCATGATTTTATCGGGGTCGTGACGCAGGATGGAACGCAAGCCGCGGGCGAAGGTCAGCCCCTTTTTTTCGTTGATGGGAATCTGCGTAATGCCCTTGAGCTGATATTCGACGGGATCCTCGATGGTGATGATCTTGTCTTCGTCGTTCTTGATCTCGCTGAGCGCGGCGTAGAGCGTAGTGGTTTTGCCGGAGCCGGTCGGTCCGGTGACCAGCACCATGCCGTACGGCTCGGAGATGTAGCGGCGAAACTTTACCAGATCGTTTTCGGCGAAGCCCACCACTTCGAGCGAGAGCTTGGCAAACTTCTCGCTCATCGACTCCTTATCGAGCACGCGGAGCACGGCGTCTTCCCCGTGAATAGTAGGCATGATCGAGACGCGGAAATCGATCAGGCGGCCCTTGTAGCGCACGCGGAAACGGCCGTCCTGCGGCACGCGGCGCTCCGCGATATCCAGCTCGCTCATTACCTTGATACGCGAAAGAATGGTCGAATGCCAATCCTTGGCGATCGGCGGCATGGCGTAGTGCAGCACGCCGTCAATGCGGTACTTGATGGCAACTTCCTGATCGCGCGACTCGATGTGGATGTCGCTGGCGCGCCGCTCGAGCGCGTTGAAGATGGTGGTATCCACCAGCTTGATCACCGGGGCAATGTCGCTATCGACGGCGGTGAGCTTATCGATCGAGAGCGTCTCGTCGGGGTTTTCCTCGTCCGCCACCACGTCGAGCGTGAAGCCCTCGGTCACCTCTTCAAGTACGCGCTGCGACTGTTCAGTCTTCTTCAGCAGATCCGAGATCTGGCTGAGCGTGGCGACCTTGACGCGCAGCTTCTTATTGAGCAGCAGCGCCAGCTCGTCGATCATGTTCAGGTTGCGCGGATCGGCGAGCGCGATATCCAGCGTGCCGTTCTGCGCGCGCAGCGGCACGAAGTTATAGCGGAACATCAAATCGACCGGGATGGTGCGGAACAGGTCGTGATCGATGGAGCCTTCGCGCAGGTCCACGTACTCGCAGCGGTAGCGCGCGGCTACGGCCTGGGCCGTCACGGCCTCGCCCGTCGGGTCGGTCAATCGGGGTTTATCGCTAGCCATAAAAACCGGTTCTGGGTCCTGGGTGCTAGGTGCTGGATGAGCGTCCTCCCGTCTGGAGCGGGTTTGCCAGAACCCAGCACCCAGAACCTAGCACCTGCGCGCACGGCGCGCTATCGTATCGTGTCCGCCAATGAGAAAATCGGCAGATACAGCGCTATCAGCACAAATGCCACAAAACATCCCATGAAAATCATGATGGCCGGCTCGATCAGCGACAGAGCGGCGGCCATGCGGGTATTTACATCCTCCTCGTAGAATTCGGCCACGCTGTTGAGCATGATCGGCAAAGCGCCCGTGGATTCGCCTACTTCAATCATATCGATGGAGAGCGCGGGAAAGATACCGGTGGTTTTGAGCGAGGCGGATAGCGCCTGCCCTTCGCGCACCATCTTGCTGGCTTTATCCAAAGCCTTACGTAGCAAAGCGGTGCCGAGCGAATCCGAGGCTGTTTCCAGTCCCTGCACCAGCGGAATGCCGCCCGTCAGCAGCGTGCTGAGCACGCGCGAAAACTGTGCTACTTGATACTTCACCCAAATATCGCCGAGCAGCGGCACGCGCAATTTCACGCCGTCGATGCGCGCCCGCGCCGACTCTTTGCGCGACCAATAGCGGTACAGAAAGATCAGCCCGATGACGATCCCGAATACCACCAGGATGTAGGTGCGTGCCGTGGTGCCGATGGCGATCAGGATGACGGTCACTTCCGGAAGTTTCGCCTGCATGCTCGTGTAAAGCTGGGCAAAATTCGGCACCACGTAGGTGACCAGAAATACCATCAGGCATAGCGTGAGGCAGATCAGGACAGATGGATACATCAAGGAAACCATCACCTTCTTCCTCACGGCCAGGGAGAGCTTCTGGTAAGTAATGAACCGGTCCAGGACTTCCGCCAGGCTGCCGCTTTTCTCGCCGGCCATCACGGTGGTGACGTAGATCTTCGGGAAAATGCCCTGCATACGGAAAGCGTCGGAAAGGAGCGTGCCGTTGCGTACCTCATCGCGCACGGACTTAATGTACGGGCCGAGCTTGGGATCGGTGAGGCGGTCAGCCAGCAGGTCCAGCGCTTTCAGGATCGGCAGACCGGCGCGGATCAGCGTCACGAACTGCTGGTTGAAGATCAGAAACTTCTCGATGTTGAGCTTCTTGCGTTTCGACAGGCCCGTGGACCAGCCGGAGGAAATGCCGCCTTTGTGCTTGATCGAGTAGATCAGGAAGCCCTGCTGTGTGTAGCGGTCGCGCAGCTCTTTCTCCGAGCCGGCGTTCGCCACTTGCTGGTGGATTTCGCCCCGCGTGTCTGCGTACTTGAGTAGGAATTCGGCCATTATCGGGCGGTCTCCGTTACTGGGTGGTCTCCACGAGGGCCGCGCCGGGCGGCATTTGGAACTGGAACAGCTTGGCTTCGATTGGCGGATTTAGTTTTTCCTGCTCGAAGTCGAATGTGAGAACGGATTGGTCGTAGCCGGTGACCTGAACCCGGCGAATCTGGTCATCCTGGCCGACCGTGAACTCGACTTTAGTATAGGGAAGAGTGTCGGTCTTGGGGTCGGCGGTGATTTGCATGCCGCCTGCAGCCGGGACGCCGTGGACGTTGCTAAACTCCTTATCGAAGTGTAGTTTACCAAGCAAAAATGCGAGGGGAGCCCGCATATCGTCGCTCTCCTTGATTTTCATCTTCTCGACCTGGTGATTGCTGGGCGTGTAGAGCCAGAGGTACTTGCCATCGGAAACGAACAGCTTGCCTTCGGGCGAGGTGTAATCCCAGCGCATGCGGCCGGGTTTGCGGAGGAGAAGCGTGCCGCTTTCGCTGCGGCGGGGCTGGCCGGGGCCTGTATATGCCTCATGAAACGTGACTTGGAGGGTTTGGGCGTGGTTGTAGCGAGCCTCCACGGCTTTCAGCAGCGGCCCCAGGGCCGGCGTTTGGGCGGCCAGGGACACGGGCAGCAGGCAGATCAGTAGCCGTATGGGGCTCACAAAGGATTAGACGCGCGGGGGGCTGGGAACGTGGAGATATCCAGAGATTAGCCGTACGAACCCAGTTGCCGACGCTAAGGCGTGATTGTGAGAATATCGCAACGCGTTCGGGAGTTTTCGCGGAATAGCGGAGCAGGCAGCCCATCGCAATAGGACGAGACAACCGGACTAAAACTTCCCGCCACCTGGCTCGTCCCAAAGGATGACCGGCTGCCTACGTCCGAGTTGTATGAGGCGAACACAGCGAAGTCCAGCGAACCCACGAGGTGGCCACCGAGCCGAGTCATCGTTTCCCAGATGGCTAGCGCACCGCCATTGTTGATCGGCAACTGTCTTACTTCGATACCCGCGATTACCATCAGTTCGCTCGGCGACGATATAAGGCGCGACGAGGCAAAACAGGCGTGCGCCGTGTATAATTCGCGCTCGGAAACGAAGACCTTGATGCCGTCTGGAAGCTGGGTGAACACGGCCTCAAGGCGCGTACCGTAGTCCGCCAGGCCCGCTACCCGCACTTCTGATCCATCAGCGAGGACTGCGCAGACCGGGGCGCTTTCTCCGGTCGACACGGCCTCCTCGCTGTTGGTGTACCACGTACGGCCCGCGATCGGTACCCTCGACTTGAACGCGCCGGGAAAGCCCTCGGTGAACCTGAGTGTGCAGATCCTTGTGACAGCGAGGCCGGAGGACGCGCTAATTTCGTACCCGTGCTGCGCGAGACGACTAGAGTTGTCGGCGTTTCTGACCTCGAAATTGAGGCCTATCCTGATCGTCGCAACCTTTTGCTGCGCGTTTTCAATCGGCACCCCGGTCATTGTCGCGTAGACTAAGCCGATCGGTCCGGAGCACTGGCAGCGCAGGTTAGTCACTTGAAAGACACGTGTTTCGCCCGCAGTGATGCCGCCGAGGTTAATCCTAAAGTTGATCTGATTCATGCCGGGATCAGCTGGCCGCCCCGGGACCACGTTGCTGGCAGCGCCTGGTCTCCCGACCTCTAAGAGGACCACGTCACAATCGCGGCGGTTCCGGAGGCCGCTTGCGGCGAGCGTCGGGAAGACAGACAAGCCCACGTCCACGGAGAACGCGGCGTGTACCGGCAGGTCGCCTTGGTAAGTGCAGTGGAGGAAAACGTCGCCCATGAGCTCCGTGAGGCCCTCCTCGCGGGCAACGACGGGGTGGGCGGAGGCGGACACGCGGAAGAATGAGAATGGCCAAGCGGCACGCCTCGCGGGTTGCAACCGCTGCATTGCAATCTTCCAGAGGTGCATCAGAAGTAGCTCGCGAAAGTCGGACACATCCTCGTACTCCCAGATGAGCGCTTTGTCCCTGGACATGAGATCCCGCTTAAACTCGTGAACCTTTCGAAGTTGCTCCTCCTCTTCCGGAGAGGCCGCCTGGAACTGGGCTTTGCAGAAATACACCATGACATTGGGAGCGCCTTTGGCCTTCCATGCCTCGATGGCGAGCCGGATCTCGTGTTCGGTTCCAGAACCGGCATCCCCCACGGGCGTGCCGAACCGCTTCCAGAACACGCCGACCACTATATAGATAGCTGTCTCAATGCGGAGCTGCTCGTCAATTAATGCGTCTGGCCCTTCTGCGTGCATTCCTGGTAAGCGTCTGTCTCCCACTGCACCGGCTCAAGATAAACTTGATCATTGCCGACCCGGAGCATCCGGTTGACAATGTCGATTACCGGACGAAGTGCGTTGCGTTCAGCCTGAACATCGGAGGGTGAGACCAAGACGACCCTGAAGTGCTTTAGAACCATATTTTAAGCAGAGCACGAGCGAGCGCCGAGGTCAGGTGTTGAACACCCGACTCAGGTTCAAATCCCGCGGCCCGCGGTCCACTTGGGCGGAAGCTCGAGATTATGCCAGAATGGCTAAGTGCAGAATTACGCTGTCGTCATTCACAAGGAGCCGCAAGGCGGCTTTTGGAGTGAGGTTCCCGCACTGCCCGGATGCTACTCTCAGGGTGAGTCAGTTCCCGAGCTGATGGAAAACCTGCGGGAGGCAATCGTTGGCGTGTTGCAAGTGATGGAGGAGCATGGCTCCGGCGGATCAGGGAAGTTATCGCATCGTCACTAAGCCTGGCGAGCGCGAAGTTATTTTTGGTGTCTCGGCTGGTTTAAGTTGGGTGAGTATGTTGCGTGCGGATGCAGCGGGGCTTAAGCCCCGCGCCGGCTAAAGCCCGCCTTCCACTTACTTCGTAGTTGTAAGGTTGTGCTCGATGGCGAACTTTACCAATCCTACCAGATCGTGAATGTTCAGCTTGCGCATCAGGCTGGCTCGGTAAGTGTCCACGGTCTTGGGGCTAATGTCCAGCAGGTTGGCAATCTCCTTTGCGCGGAGGCCGTTCACCAGGTGGAAAAACACATCGCGCTCGCGGCGGCTGAGATGCCCGAGCGGTTCATCCTCACTCGCCTCGCGCGAGGACGGCAAGAATCCGGCGACTCTGAGCAGTGGCGACACGTATACGCCGCCATCGCGAATATAGCTGATGGCATCAGTCAGGTGGCGGGGCGGCCCGTCCTTCAAAAGGTAGCCGTCGGCGCCGACCTTCAAGGCCTCGCGAATGGCGCTCTCGTCGCGGCTGATGGTCAGGATGACGCAACGCGTGGGCAACTCGGATTCGCGGACCTTGCGCACCACCTGCAGGCCGCTCAGCTTCGGCATGTTCAGGTCGAGCAGGGCGAAGTCGGGCTTCAGCGAGCGGATCGTGTCGAGGGCCGTAAGTCCGTCGGCACATTGCGCCAGCACCTGCAAGTCGCGGCTCTGGCACACCAGCGCCAGGCCTTCGCGAATGATCCCTTGATCCTCAGCAATCACCACTGTCGTTGGTTTAGTATTATTCATTGATCACCGGAAATGAAATGGTCAATTGGGCGCCTTTGGTAGTGTTCCCGGTGCGCAGATCGCCGCCCAACTGGAGGGCCAGATCGCGTATCGCGCGCAAGCCGATGCCCGCGGAAGCAGTTTCCAGTGCAGCATCGGCCGGAAGACTGAAACCAGAACCGTCATCCGCCAACTCGAAGGTGATGCGGCCGCCTTCCTCGCGCAGGGACATCCGCACGCGGCGCGCGTCGGCATGTTGAATGGCATTCGAGATCCCTTCCTGCGCCACCAGGTAAATGGCGCGCCGAATCTCCGGCGGCGGCTCGATGGAGGGCTCGTGCAGATCCAGGGTGCCCGCGAACTTCTCGGGTATTCCCGAACTCTCCCACAGATTCCGCAAAGCTTCCACCAAGGTCTGCGCTTGCCAGGCCGGCACATACAAGCTGCGCGAGACGCCGCGCACAAGTTGCAAGGCGGTGCCCGCCAGGGCCGTAATCTGGTCCAGGCTCTTACGTACGCGGGGCGGCGGATCGGGCAAGGCGTCCTGGATCAAGCTGACGTGGACATGGATGCCCGCGAGCGCCTGCCCCACGCCGGTATGCAACTCGCGGCCGATCCGCTGGCGTTCAGCTTCGAGCGAATCGGAAAGGAGCATGCCGATGGGCTTGGGTGTGCCGCGGGCGCGTGCGCGCAATTGGCGATCGGCCTCCAGCAGACGAAAGTAATTGCGCAGAAGAATACGCTCGATGGACGAGAGGCGCTCCAGTTCACGCGAGGAAAGAAGAGGATCGTCCACGCCGGAGCGGCACTCCCCCGAGGGCGGGGTCCCCGCCATTTGCTGCAGACGGCGTACACATTCACCCGGATTTTTCTGCAAAAATCCCGAGACCAAATTAAATCGACCCTTTCAATGATTGGGAGCTATGATGAGGAATAGCCTTACCCCAGAATGCCAAGTAACGTATGCGGGCGCAATCCCATATGTACTTAGTACTTGCGTGAGATTCTTAGTACTTGCTGCAGCAAATTTTAGACGATTACGGTAGAGTGTCTGGAACTACGAATGTTCTTCGAGCGACTGGCGGTCCTGATCGGAGGCTTCGCCGCCGGCGCGCTCGTGCGCCGCTGGCAGGAGCATGAAGCCACGTCTGCGCCGCGCCCCGATCGCTTCACCAGGGAGCTGAAAGGACAGGTGCGTGCGCACGATCACCGGCTCAGCCGGCTGGAAGCGCGCGCCGATGCGTACGACGCCAGACTTAAGGAAACGCCATCCACCGCGCAGATTCTTTCCGCTATGGACGAGCTATTGGCCAAGGCAATGCAGGGACTGGAAGGCCGTCTTACGGCCCAGGCGCAATCCATCGAGACGTTGCAGATGGCGGTTTCCCAGACGGATGAACTGTTGGAGCGTGTGTTGGAATCGCTCGATACTTTGCGGGACCAGCCGCCTGCCACGTAGGATATCCGCCGTGGCAGAGTGCCTGCTCAGCGCGCGAGCAGACGCTCCAGATTGCCGCCCAGAATCAGCGCCGCGTGATCTGAGGGGACGTCGAGACCGCGTAGCGCCTCGGTCTGCGCGTGCAAAATCTGCGCGTGCCACCCCCGCGGAAAGAATGACGAATCAGAACCGAATAGCAGCCGCCGCGGGCCGGCCACCTCCAGCGCCTTGCGAAATACCTCCTTCAAATCGAGTTGCGCGGGTTGGTAGCGTATCCAGCCGTTGCTGCTGGAAGTGTCCAGATAGATGTTGGAGCAAAGGTCCGCGAGCATCAGGGCCTCGCGAAAATAGCCCGCGCCGAAATGCGGGATCACGAAATTCACGGCGGCATACTCCAGGGCCACGGCATGCAGGTCGATCGGATTCGAGTAGCGCATGTCGAACCGCGACGGCAGCCCCAGTTTTTGCCTGACACCCACCGTCAGGACACCGCAATGTATGAAGACAATGGTTCCGGGACGCGCGGCGGCAGCCTCAAAGACCGGACGCACGCGGGGATCCGCGATGGAGTAACGATGCATGGCGGGGAACAGGCAAACGCCTTGCACACCGCCGCAGGCCAGAGCGTTGTGCACGCGCGCGATGCCATCCGGCGCCGCGGGATTGGCCATGAAGAATCCCCAAAAGCGGTCCGGGTGCAGTTTAACCGCTGCGGCCACCGAGTCCTCATCGCCCGGTATGCTGGCAATCAGCGCCGCTTTGGCCACGCCATGTTTATCCAACTCCGCGGTCCAGCCGGCGGCCAGATCTTCGCAAGTCGCGGGGATGCGCCAGCCGAGCCGGCGGCCGATTTCCTCCACAGATTGCCCGGCCTCGGCCGCCAGCCGCGCGAAGAACGCCGGAGAGAAAAAATGGACGTGCGCGTCGCTGACGGAACCCTACTATAGGGAGTTTCCATTGGGTCTGTTCCAGTGCGTGATGCCGGCGGCCAAAGCCACTTGCGTGAGGCCGGCTACGTTATTGACGCCCAATTTCTTCATCAACATCTTGCGATAGCCGCGCACGGTTTGCAAGCCGAGTTCGAGCAGCACCGCGATGTCCTTGCTGGTTTTGCCTTCGGCCACCATGCGCAGCACCTGCAATTCCCGCGGCGAGAGCGTGTCGAGGGGAGCCTGCGTGCTGGAGGTCCGCAGGTCGCCGCTCTGAATGCGGCTCAGGAGACTGTCGGAGACTTGTGAACTGAGGTACGATCCGCCGCGCGCCACTGTCCGGAGGGCGTCGATCAAGTCCGCGGCGGAGGCGCGTTTCAACACAAATGCGCGGGCGCCGGAACGAATGGCGCTCACCACGGAATTTTCATCGTCGTAGATGGAGAGGATCACCACCCGCGTTTGCGGTGAGTAGCGCAGAATCTCGACGGTGGATTCGATGCCATTGAGGCCGGGCATTCCGATATCCATCACTACCAGGTCAGGCCGCGACTTCTTGCAGAATTGCACGGCCTCCGTGCCGGTTTCGGCCTCGCCCACGACGCGGAATTCAGGCGTACGATCCAGGATCGCATGCAGACCATCGCGCATCATTTTGTGATCGTCCACCAGTAGAATGTCGTAGGGCATAATTCTTACTTGCCCACCTCCACGGTTTGCGGATCGGGCGATTTCTTGCGCCGGCCCCGCTTCCCATCCGATCGTGGCCCTTCTTCGGTCTCGATCCGCGGCCCGGGCGCCCTGAGGATTGGGGAGCGGTAGAGCGCGTGCACCACGGTGCCGTTGTCCGGCGCGCTGCTGATTTGCAATTCGATCCCGGCCCGGTCCGCAAAATACTGCATCACCATCAACTCCAGTCCGGCTGCTTCGGGGCACTTGTCCGCGCCATCGACCCCATTGTCGTGAATCTCCAGCATAGGTCCGTTCCGCAAAGACTTGAGCAGTATCCCGATGGCGGAGCAACCCGGGCGGCGTACGGCTTGCGCGGTGGCCTCCTGCGCGATGCGGTACAGCGCGGCTGCAGCCTCGGGAGGCGGCTGGGCCCTGGCATCTGTGAACACGCGCACGTTCCCGCTGAAATCCGCCCGCAGGCATCCGGCCAGGCGGTCCAGGGCGGCGCGCAATCCAACCCGCTCGGCGGTGGCCGGGTTCAACTCGCGATTCGCGTCACGCACCAGGGTGACGATGGTTTCGAGCACGGCCTGGATTTCGCCGATGCGCTGCGGAATGGGAAGGGCGCTGTCCGCCAGATCCATGCGCAAGAGGTCGAATTGCAGGCCGGCGGCGCTCAGGCTCTGGCCAATGTGATCGTGGAGGAGTTCAGCCATGCGCGCGCGGCTGGCTTCCAGAGCGGCGAGCGTGCGCAGCACCATGCCGGCTTGTGGCAGAGGGTGTGCCATGCCCGCGGCAAAGGCGATTTCACCTTTGAACCGCCGGATGGGGAACATGGTGATCGCAAAAATGTGAGCGGCTTCGCCAAACTGGGCGGCGGCGCGGATGGTCTGGCCGGCGAAGACGCACTCCAGGCGGGCGGCCCAGGAACGCCGCGCGGAGGGCCCGCACAGATGGATGAAGTTGAGCGCGCCAAATTCGGTGGCGGGGCGGCCGAACACGGGCGCGGCGTCGCCATAGACGGCCTGAAACATCCCGTCGCGCTTCAGCAACCAGGCGCACCCGGGACTTTGGTGCAACAGCATCTCGCACAGCGCCGCGTCTGGCAGGGGTTTGCTCCTGACTTCATTCATCAGACTCGTGCCAATCCTGGTAGCGTTCCGCACATTCTAGCAGGTTGACTACTGTACGCGCGGGAGTACTATGTCTCACAGCCGGAGCGTACCTTGCCTAGCCTTGCTCTAGCATGGGCTGCGCACAGCTGCGGCCACCTGCTCGATGGCGCGGCGGCCCTGGCTGAGGGCGCCTGCCAAGGAGAAGAATGGGTGAATCATACCGGCGTATCTGGTGCAGGTCACTCGAACGCCGTTCTCGGCCAGCCGCTTGGCATAAGTTTCCCCTTCGTCGCGCAGCGTGTCGCACTCGGCGGTGATCACCAGGGCCGGCGGCAAACCGCGCAGGTCCGGCGCCAGCAGCGGCGATGCGTAAACGTTTCGGGCATCCTCGATGCGCGCCAGGTAATGACCACGGAACCACTCCATCTCGGCGCGAGTCAGGTGATAGCCCTCAGCAAACTCCGCATAAGACGGTGTGTCGAACGATGCCAGGTTCGCCACGGGATAGATCAGCACCTGCAAGGCGAGAGTCGGGCCGCCTTCGTCACGGGCTTTGATGCACATCACGGTGGCGAGATTGCCGCCGGCACTGTCCCCACCAACTGCAATGCGGTGCGCATCCACGCCGAGGCGGGCGGTGTTGGCGGCCACCCATGCGGTAGCGGCGTAGCAGTCCTCGACGGCTGCCGGAAACTTATGTTCGGGTGAAAGCCGGTAATCCACGGCCACGACCACGGCTCCGGCGCGGCGGGCGATGGCCCGGCAGACGGAGTCGTGCGTATCCAGATCGCACAACACCCATCCGCCGCCATGGAAGTAGACCAGGCACGGAAACGGGCCGTCGCCCGCGGGGGTGTAGATACGGACGGGGACCGACTGCGGCGCGTACGGAACGCGGAGATCCTCGACGCGGCCGATCTCCTCGGATGGGAGGGCTGGGTCTTTCAAGCCATCGATAGCGGCCTGGCGAGCCTCCGCGGGGGTGAGCGTCTCTATGGGCGGTGCCGCCTCGGCTTCCTGCGCTTCGAGCAGCGCCCGCACTTCAGGAAAGAGTTTGGGCCGGAGAGGATGTGCGCGCTGGTGCGGCATGGTGTGCGGATAGATCCTTTCGAGAAGAGCAGCGTACCAGGGTGCACTGGGCCACGGGGTTTGCCGGAGTCATGCTCCGCCTTTTGATATGATAAGAAGGTCGCCGCCAGGCGACTCAATGAAACTGTAAAGACCACCCTCGTTAATCTGCCCGCCCAACCGGCGGCCTGTGAGGTACTGTGTCTTTACTGAGTCTTTCCGACGTCTCTTTTGCGTATTCCTGCGGCGCGCGCCTGTTTGAGGGCGCGTCATTTTCAATCAACGAGAATGATCGCGTAGCGTTGGTGGGCCCAAACGGCGCGGGCAAATCGACTTTGTTGCGCCTGCTCGCGGGCCAACTCGAGCCTGCGCAAGGCGAGATCGCCCGTCGCCGCAGGCTCCATGTTTCCGTAGCCGGTCAGGAGTTCGGGAGCACCGCGCCCCAGACGCTGTTCGATTTCGCTTTCAGCGTGCTGCCGTCGCTGGCGCCGTTGCGGGCCCGTATCAGCCAACTGGAAGGACAGCTTTCGAGCGCGGCATGCGCGGTCGAGTATGCCGATCGCATCCATGCGTATCAGGAGGCGGGTGGTTACCGTGCGGAGGCCGAAGTAGAACGCACGCTCAGCGGGCTGGGTTTTTCCGAATCTGATTTCAGCCGGGACGTCGTCTCCCTGTCCGGAGGCGAGCGCATGCGCGCCCAACTGGCGCGGGAGTTAGCCATACCGGCCGATCTGCTGATCCTGGATGAACCTACCAATCACCTGGATGCCGTCGCGCGCGATTGGCTCGCTGGCAACCTGCAAAACCGCGCCGGCGCGTGCGTCATCGCCTCGCACGACCGGTCGCTGCTGGCTTCCTTCGCGCAACGCATCGTCGAAATCGATGGCGGGCGCGTGCGCCTCTTCGAGGGCGGATACACCGGCTATCGCCGCGCCCGCGCGCTGCTCGACGCGCAGGCCTGGGCCGCCTACGAAGCCTTTGCGCGACGGAAAGCGGCCATGGCGCTGGCCGCCCGCCGCCGCGAGACGCTGGCCTCGCGGGTCGCGCACACGCCGGATGGAATTCGCGGCGGGAAGGATCACTACGCTCGCAAAGCGGCCAAAGTGGCACGCACTGCCCGCATTCTGCGCGAGCGTGTCGCGGATGAACACAGCGTCGAGAAGCCCTGGGAAGAGCAGCCCATCGACGGCTTGTCGTTCGACCGGGTGACCCGTGGGAGCGATCTGGTGCTGGTGGCCGAGCGACTCACAAAATCGTACGGCGCACGGATCTTGTTCCGGGATCTCAGCTTCCACCTACGCCGCGAAGGACGTCTGGTCATACGAGGCGGGAATGGATCGGGCAAAACCACGCTGTTGAACATCCTGCACGGAACCGTGCAGCCCGATACGGGATCGGTTCGTTGGGGCGCAAACGTGAAGCCGGCCGTGGTGGCGCAGGATATCGAGGCGCTCGATGCGCAACTCTCGCCGCTGGAGATCTGCGGTGCGGATGCCGCCGCACGCACCTTGCTCGCCTGCCTGAAGCTGCGTCCCGAGTGCCTCAACCGGCCGCTAAAGGGCTTAAGCGGCGGCGAGCGCACCAAGGTGGCCCTGGCGCGCATCCTCAATAGCCGGGCCAATCTGTTGCTGCTCGATGAACCGACCAATCATCTCGAAATCGAAGCGCAAGAGGCATTGGAACAGGCCTTGCAGCTTTACCCAGGCGCCGTGGTGGCGGTATCGCACGACGCTTTTTTCATTGCCGCACTGGGTCCGGACGCCGCTTTTGTGGACCTATGATATCCTACAGCCGCATGGCTGTCTTGCAGAAGAGCTTTCGCGTGTCGACGCGCGGCCACGGCGACGTGCTGGATGTGACCGCGCAGGTGACGCGCATTGTGGCGGAGAGCGGCGTCCAGCAGGGCATCGTGAACATTGCCGGGGTGGGCTCCACGCTGGGCGTCACCACGCTGGAATTCGAACCGGGCTGCGTGGCGGATCTGCGGCGCGCGCTCGAACAGATCGCCCCCGCCGCGGGCGACTACGCGCATAACGCGCGCTGGGGTGATGGCAACGGTTACGCCCACCTGCGCAGCGCGCTGGTGGGCACGGCGCGCAGCTTTCCCATAACCGGCGGCCAGGTCGGGACCGGGACGTGGCAGCAGATCGTGCTGTGCGATTTCGATAACCGCACGCGCGACCGGCAGGTGCTGGTGACGGTGGTGGGCGAATGACAGTGGTGGGCGAATGAAGGAGCGTCGCGCGCATCCCCGGCTATGGTGTTCGGACCTGATTAAAGTGCGTCTTGAGGACGCTGGCGGCGGATCCGCCGAGTTGATCGCCAATCTGGAAGATATCTCGCCATCGGGCGCCTGCGTGCAGTTCGAGCAGCCTGTGCCGGCCGGCGCGCGGGTCTGCTTGAGGCTGGGCCGGTTCCTGTTCCGCGGGCAGGTGATGCATTGCACGCATAATGAAATCGGGTATTTCGTAGGGGTCCGGTTCGATGCCGGGAGAGTGTGGTCGCGCGAGATCTACAAGCCAAAGCACTTGCTGGATCCCGCGCAGGTGGCTGCAGGCGGGTCTAAATAGCCCGCTTGACCGGCATCGCACGCCGCCACAATCGATAGCCGCCGCGGAATGCGTAGGAATTGTCGCCCAGGCGCGCGCCGGGAGGGAGCTTTTTCAGTACCTTCGAGTTGCCGCCGCCCAACACGACGTAATCGGCTTCCAAGGCCGCTTTCAGCCGCTTCACGACATCGAAAACATGCTGCCGCCACTTCTTTTTGCCTAGTCGCTTCAGACCGCGGATGCCCAGATAATCCTCATAGGTAAGGCCGTGTTTATAGGGCAGGTGCGCCAGCTCCATCGGCTCCAGGACGCCGTCTACGATCGCCGCCGAGCCGAGGCCGGTGCCCAGGCCGAGGAACAGCATCCGCCCGCCCTCGTAATGGCCGAGGGCTTGCATGGCGGCATCGTTGATGATCTTCACGGGACAGCCGAGCGCTTTCTTGAAATCGAAATGCACCCAACCAGGCCCCAGGTTATGCGGTTCGCTGATAGGCTTGCCGTGAACCACTGGTCCGGGATATCCAATCGACGCTACCGAATACTGCCAGCCATCGATAGCCTTGCGCACATCGGCCACCATCTTCCGGGGAGTCATCTTGGGGCCGGACGGAATCTCGACGAAAGTACTGTGGCCGGTGGCCAAGGCTTTGACGTGTGTGCCACCCACGTCGAGAACCAGGATCTTCAAGGGCTTCGCGGCCGCTTCAGTCATCGTCAGTCATCGTCAGTCATGGTGCAGCGAGGGCCCCATTATTCCACGGTGACGTGCGTGCCCTTCACCTCGTGCCGCGACATGCTGTTGATGCGGTCGTCGATTACGCTACGCACGCCTTTCAGGAACTCCATGCGCGAATTGCGGAAATGGTCCTTAGTCGCATCGGACCAGGCCTTCCGCAAGAACGGCTTCACATTCAGACAGTAGAAGCAGCCCGGAGCGTCCATGTTCGGTTTTTCGTCTGCCATAATTAATTCTCCCTCATTTCCACGGTCAACACTTTATTCTCCAACTTTGCATGCGCTGGCGAAAGGGCCGCCATCGAGGTGGGCAGGCCGATGTGCCGGCGCAGCGTCCCAATCTGCACCACCAGTTCGTCGCCTTTTTTGAATAGCCCGATTTCGCCCTTCACGGCGAAGGGGAGTTGCAAACATACCTCATAATGCCCGTCGCGCTTGGTGAACGTGTAGGGCGCCTCGGTGCGCGAAATCACGGCGGGGTCGTCATTGTCGCCGTACAGCGCACGCGCCAGATCCTGCAGCCGTTCCGCGCCCAGCACCTCGTGCGTGAACAGCGGCACGTGCTTGACCGGTACGGGAGAGAAGTATGCGGAGATCTCGTCCAGCACGCGGCGCTGTGATTCGCGCCATTCGGCGAAAAAGGAATCGGTGATGGTCTCGGGCAGCACGCGATTCACGATGATGCCATCCACGGTGAGCCCGTGCAGCGAAAAGTACACGAACGCGCGCTGCGTTTCGCGCAGCACCATCTTCTCCGGATTGGTGACCAAACGCACGCTGGTGGTGCGGGGATTCTCCAGCAGTTCGTCGATGCCGTCGAGCTTGCCGAAAAGGTCCTGGATATTGGCGAAGTAACTGTCGGTCGGCAGCTCCACCGGCGAAACACGATTGGCCAGCGGACGCACGGCTTTGAGCACCGTCCGCTGAAAGGGAAAGATATGCTTCATGTACCAATCGAGCGTGGTGGGCATGCTGACGAAACGCATGGATTCGGCTGTGGGCGCACAGTCGAGCACGATCACGTCGTATCGGCCTTCGCGCCGGAACTGGTTCACCCACATCATGGCGCTCAGCTCTTCCATGCCTGGCAGGATGGCCAGTTCTTCGGCTTCCACATCGCTGATGCCGGTGGTGCGCAACACGGAAATCACGTACGCGGAGATTTCCCGCCAATGCCGCTTGATCTCCTTCTGGATATTAACCTCGTGGATCGCCAGCTTGTCGCTAATCGAGTAAGGATCGCCGGTCTTTTCGTGGAACAGGCTGGTTTCGAGATCGAAAGAATCAGCCAGGCTGTGCGCGGGGTCCACGCTCATCACCAGCGTGCGGTAGCCGAGGCGCGCCAGTTGGACGCCTGTCGCCGCGGCCAGACTGGTCTTGCCCACGCCGCCTTTCCCGCTGAACAGCAAAATGCGCATATAAGACCATGATAGCAAGCGCTGGTGGACGGGCCGCGAAGTTACCGAGCCGCGACCGTCAGGGAGTTGTCTCACCTACGTCGATCAATTCATCCCACGCCAGGGCGTAGCCCAACGCACGTTTCACCTCGCGATGACGGGACGACGCCAAAGCTCCGGCACGGGTATCCAGCCACTGCCGCGCGACCGTGCGAATGTTATCGAGGTTGGCCACACAGGTCGACGGTAGCCCCTCACGCGTGCCTAATGCGACCTCCACCGGAATGGCTCGTATAGTCGTGGTGACCTCGGCCACAATGAACTTATTCAGGTACTGATAAGCATCGTTGCGGCTCAGCAGCAGCACAGGGCGGCGGCCTGCAGCCGCCGGCAAGTTCGCCCACCAGATCTCGAACTGTCTCACGGCTTATACTCCTCCGCCGTGGACCAGTCGTCGGCATCCAGGATCGCGTCGGGCTGTTTGCGGTAAGCTTCGCGCATGGCGCGGTACTCGGCCTGCCTCACCGCCTTTCGAATCGCCTGCCGCACAAACTCCGATCGCTGGCGTTTTCCGGGCGCGGCGATGCGGTTCAAGGCCTTTAGGGTGGACTCGTCCAACTGGATCAAGAGTGGCTTCATATGCAATTATTATATAGAAGATTGATATGCTTTGACGGCGAACTGAAGTTCGCCGCTGCACGCTAAAGCGTGCGCCACAGAGGAATATAATGTAACCGCTATCTATTGAGGGGCGTTAGCAGTGTTAGAGATGACCATGCGACTTCTGACCTCGGCGCCGATATGGGCGGCGGCAGCTTTACTCGCGCAGATGCCCGAACCGATCATCCGGACTACCACCCGCCTGGTACAGGTCAACGTCATCGTGACGGAGCATGGCAAGCCCGTGCCAGGTCTCAAGAAAGAGGACTTTCAAGTCTTCGATAACGGTAAACGCCAGGAGATCCGGCAATTCTCCGAGGATACGCGGGCCATCCTGCCGACGGCGGCGGCACCTCTGCCTGCAGGCACGTTCACCAACCAACTCGAGCAGCGGTCGGGAACGCCGGCCGCAGTGACCGCTATTCTGTTGGACGGCGTGAACACGCGTTACTCCGACCAGACTTATGCCCGCCGGCAGGTAGTACAGTTTCTGAGACAGATCCAGCCGGAAGATCGCGTGGCCATCTACACGCTCGATTCCAAGGGACTCCGCGTGCTCCACGATTACACTACCGATTCGACGGATCTGGTGGCGAGGCTGGCAAAATATCAGGGCGACATCGCCCCGGATGTGACTGGCGTTAGCGACATCAGCGATCCATTGGGCGGCTGGATGGGGAGCCGGGGAAACAGTTTTGAGAGGGGGTACTATCTCAATAACCGGATCCAACTGACCCTCCACGCCATCGAGTTCATCGCCAACAACCTGGCGCCGCTGCCTGGCCGCAAGAATCTGATCTGGGTCTCCAGCGCGTTTCCCTTGCAGATCGGATTTCTCCGTGTCCCGGGGAGCGGCGGTCTGTCGGGCGGTGGTATTGGCCGATCGAGTCCGCGTATCGCGCCGGGCCCGCCGCGCGATCAGCAGACCTGGACCGCCGATACAGACCGTGCCATACGCGCGTTGAACGATGCCAACCTGGCCATCTATCCAGTTGACGCGCGCGGATTGGTAGCTTCCGCCTCGGCGCGAGTGTCGTCCCGCGTCTACCAAAACCAGGGCACTATGCTGGAACTCGCCTCTCGTACGGGCGGGCGCGCCTTCGTCAATACGAACGACATCGCGGGCGCCATTCGTACGGCGGTGGAGGATTCTGCAATCACCTACACGCTCGGCTTTTACCCGCAAAACGACAAGTTCGACAACTCGTTTCACAACCTGAAAGTGAAAATGGTGGAACTGCCGCATCTCGAACTGCGCTACCGCAAGGGGTATATGGACCAGAGCACGCCTCCGCAGGACGAAGGACTCCGCCGCGCGGCGTTGCACGATGCCGTTCTCAGTCCCATGGACGCTAACGGAGTGGGGCTGCAGGCTAACGTACGGGAAACCGCCGGGAATCTCGACTTGACGCTGCGGGTCGACCCGAAATCGATTCTACTTGATCCACAAGGTGATCGCTGGGCCGGAAAACTGGACCTTCTCTTCGTCGAGAAAGATATGCACGGCGCGCAGACCTACGGCGTTGACGACACGTTATCGCTGGAGCTAAGGCGCGACAATTATAATCGGGTCGAGAAAGAAGGCCTCATGTACCACCGCGTGCTGCCGAAAACGGGCGCGGCCAGCGAAATCCGAGTAGTAGTGCGCGACGCCTCAACCGGTGCCGTAGGCAGCGTCACCGCGCCGTTCAACGCCATCCCCAAGCAGCCGTAAACCGCCCGTTCCGTCTTCTGACTTCTGTCTCCTGTCTCCTGTCTCCTGTCTCCTGTCCCCCGTCTTCTTCGCTAGAATAATCTTTCATCCCAAGGAGCAACATGCAACCAACCTGTGACATCGGTCTGATCGGCCTCGCGGTAATGGGCCAGAATCTCGTGCTGAACATGAACGACCACGGCTACCGTGTGGCCGTCTTCAACCGCACCGTCTCGAAGGTGGACGATTTCATCGCACACGAAGCGGCCGGCACGCAGGTGGTGGGAACGCACTCCATCGAGGAACTCGCGCAAGTGTTGAAGAAGCCGCGCCGCGTCATGCTTATGGTCAAGGCCGGCGACACCGTCGACGAAATGATTGGCCATCTGACGCCGCATCTGGAAAAGGGCGACATTATCATCGATGGCGGCAATTCCCATTACCCGGACACGAATCGCCGTACCGAGGCGCTCGCCGCGCAGGGTCTGCTCTTCATCGGCACGGGCGTCTCGGGAGGTGAAGAAGGCGCGCGCCACGGCCCGTCGATCATGCCCGGTGGAAATCCGGCGGCCTGGCCGCACGTGAAGGAGATCTTCCAGGCCATCGCCGCCAAAGTGGACGACGGTACGCCCTGCTGTGACTGGGTCGGCGAAAATGGCGCCGGCCATTACGTGAAGATGGTGCACAACGGCATTGAGTACGGCGACATGCAGTTGATCTGTGAAGCCTATCAATTGCTCAAAGACGGCCTCGGCCTGAATGCCGGCGAACTGCATCAAGTCTTTGCGGACTGGAACAAAGGCGAGCTGGATAGCTACCTCATCGAAATCACCGCGGAAATCTTCACGAAACTGGACGACGACGGCGCGCCGATGGTGGACAAAATCCTGGATACCGCCGGCCAGAAGGGCACGGGCAAATGGACCGGTATCAGCGCGCTCGATACGGGCACGCCTGTTACGCTCATCGGCGAAGCCGTGTTCGCGCGTTGTCTCTCCGCCATGAAAGACGAGCGCGTGGCGGCCTCCGGCATCCTCACGGGACCGAAACACACGCCCGCCGCGGATCGCGCGGAATTCATCGAGGACGTGCGGCGCGCGCTTTACTGCTCCAAGATGATCTCCTACGCGCAGGGATACATGCTGCTGCGCGAAGCCGCGAAAGAGGAAGGATGGAATCTCAACTTCGGCGGCATCGCGCTGATGTGGCGCGGCGGCTGTATCATCCGCAGCCGGTTCCTGGGTAAGATCAAGGCTGCGTACGATAAGAACCCGCAACTCACTAACTTGCTGGTTGACGATTTCTTCAGCCAGACGCTGATAGGCTACCAGGATTCCTGGCGGCGCGCGATCGTACGTGCCATCGAGTATGGCGTCCCCACGCCGGCCTTCTCCACCGCCCTCTCGTTCTACGATGGATACCGCACCGCCCGCCTGCCCGCCAACTTACTCCAGGCGCAACGCGACTTCTTCGGCGCACATACTTATGAGCGCATCGATCAGCCGCGCGGTAAATTCTTCCACACGAACTGGACGGGACGCGGCGGCCGCGTGTCATCCGGCAGTTATAATGTGTGACCGGCATGCCTGACGCTCTGCGTATCCCCCTGGCCGGCGCACTCGACTTACTGTCGCTGGGCGCCCTCGTCCATCGCCTGGACCCCGGCATCATCCCGTTTCGCAAGGCCAGCGAGTGCCACATTCATGTCTCGGGCGGCGAATTCAATTGCGCCGCCAACCTGTCGGACTGCTTCCGCATGGCTACGGGCATCGCCACGGCCATGGTCGATTATCCGATCGGCGACCTGATTGCCGAGCGCGTGCGGGCCATGGGCGTCAAGCCTTTTTACAAGCACTTCAAACACGACGGCGCGACCGGTCCCAACATGGCGGCTGTTTACAGCGACCGCGGTTTCGGCATCCGCGGACCGGTGGTTTTTTACAATCGCGCTAACGAAGCGGCCGCGCTGTTGAAGCCGGGCGACTTCGACTGGAACGCTATCTTCAGCGCCGGTGTGCGCTGGTTCCATAGCGGCGGTATCTTCGCCGCGCTCTCCCACACCACACCGGAAGTGATTATCGAAGGCATGCACGCCGCTAAGGCGGCCGGCGCGGTGGTCTCGTTCGATCTCAATTACCGTGCGAAACTGTGGAACATCTCGGGCGGGCACGAACGTGCGGTGGCCGTGATCCGCCGCATTATGGAGCATGTGGATGTGCTGGTGGGCAACGAAGAAGACCTGCAGATGGGCCTGGGAATTCCCGGCCCCGAAGTACACGCCAAATCCAAGCTGGATCCCAGCGCTTTTTTCGGGATGATCGACCGCGTGGCCGCCCAGCATCCGCAAATCAAGATCGTGGCCACCACGTTGCGGGAAGTGCACTCGACCAACCGGCACAGTTGGGGCGCGGTAGCGTGGGTGGAAGGCCGGAACTACGTTTCACCTACTGCCGAACTGGATGTGCTCGATCGCGTCGGCGGGGGCGACGGATTCGCGGCCGGGTTCTTCTACGGCCTGCTGACCGGCGCGCAACCGGAGGACGCCCTCAGGCTGGGGTGGGCGCACGGCGCGCTGCTGACGACGTTTCCGGGCGATACCACAATGGCGACGCTGGACCAGGTGCGCGCGATCGCCAAGGGAGGCTCCGCCCGCATCCAGCGCTAACGTGGCGCACGCTTCAGCGTGCCGCTGTCGGCTTCAGCCGACAGTCCCAAACCGCCGACTGCGAACTGAAGTTCGCAGCTGCACGCTAAAGCGTGCGCCACAAGCTATGCAATCCCGTGAGCCCAGCCAGACTGCCCGCGCAGCGGCCACACATCGCGCCGTCCACCAGATCCTGGAGGATGGCCGCATCTTCACCGATCCTTTGGCCATTCGCATTCTGAGCGAAGATGCCGCAACCCTCGCGCGTGAAGCCCAGCAGAACCCGCACCGGCGAGCCATGCGCCTGTTCATCGCCATGCGCACCCGTTTCGCTGAAGACGCGCTAGCCGCCGCGGTAACTAATGGCGTTCGTCAACTCGTCGTCCTGGGCGCGGGGCTGGATACGTATGCCTATCGCGGTCCGCTGCGCGACCGCCTGCGCATCTTCGAAGTGGACCATCCCGCCACGCAGGCATGGAAACGCGAACGGCTGGCGGCCGCCGGCATCCCGCTGCCAGTCACACTCACCTTCGCGCCGGTGGATTTCGAGCGCGAACCATTGCCCGAAGCATTAGCCGCAAGCGGCTTCGATCCATCGCAGCGGTCCTTCTTTACCTGGCTGGGAGTCGTGCCGTACCTGACCCGGGAAGCGGCCTTCACCACGCTACGCTTCATCGGCAGCCTGCCGGGCGGCGCCGAGGTGGTGTTCGACTACAGCAATCCGCCGGACTCTTTTTCTCCAGAATTGCGCGCCGTCCATGATGCGCGCGCCGCCCGCGTGGCGGAGATTGGTGAGGCGTGGGTGAGTTACTTCGAGTCGGACGAACTGGAAGTAAGTCTCAGAGAGTTTGGCTTTACCGAAGTGGAGGATCTTGGGCCGCCGCAGTTCGTCGCGCGGTATTTTCCTGGGCGGCCCGCCTCCCTTCCAGAGAGTGGGCCGCATATACTCCGCGCGGCAGCTTTCTGATCGATTACCAGGCATAAGTCTCGTGCATGTACCATAGGTGGATAAGGGGTGCAGTCTATGTGGACTTGGGAAGATATAAAGAAGCGATTTTCGAGGTCCTACAATATCAACCCGCCGCAATGGACGCCTCCATCATGGCAGCCGGATCATGTGCAGGCATCGCTCGAAGCGTTGCGTCAATACGCGGAAGCCGACGTCGAAAGTGCGATTCGTTGGTATTACGCCAAGAAGCCGTGGAAAGCCTGGGCCTCGCAATTACTGAAGTTCCTGACGTTGTTAGCCACGGGGTTGGGCGGACTGTTGCCCATCATTTCAGCGACGGGCATCTTCACCTATCGTCTTAAGGAAAGCGACCGTCAGCTGCGAATTTTGCAGGTGAATCAGTTCGGGTATCTGTGCTTCGGTCTGGCGGCGGCATTTCTGGCGTTTGATAAGTATTTCGGCTACTCCACTGGATGGATGCGGTATCTTACGACGGCCATGTCGCTCGAGACGTCGCTGCGAAACTTTCGTCTGGATTGGGCCCGCACTACGTCTGGTCTCGCCGGCGCCGTGCCTAATGAGGCAGCGCTTGAAACACTGCTCCAGAAGATCCAGGACTTCTGTTTAGGCGCACGCACCCTGGTCGAAAATGAGACACAGGCATGGGTCATGGAATTCCAAAGCAATTTGAGCCAGCTCGAAAAGCAGGCGAAAGCGGCTTTGGATACCGCGCGCAGCCAGGCAGACGCAGCCCAAAAGGAGTATAGAGCAACTGCCGACTCCACCCGGCCAGGCGCCATTGACCTGACCGTCGAGAACATTCTCGACACAGATCAAGGATATGACGTGTTCATCGATGGCGAGCAAAGAAAGTCCGCGGTCACAGGCCGTACATGCGCCATAATGAATGTCGCACCGGGACTGCACGAGATCGGCGTAAAAGCCACTCTTTCCGGCGCACCTGTGCACGAGTCGCAGAGCGTAAGTGTGGCCGCTGCTACGCCCACCAAGGTGAGTATGACACTCTCTAAGGCCAAAGCCGCTGCCTCACCCTGATCGCGCCATGTAGCCCCGCCGCCTGTGCCATACTGGGCGTATGCTTGAACAGGAAAAAGCAAATCGGGCGCGTACCATCGGTTCGCTGGTCGGTCTGGCCGCGGTCCTCGCGGTTCTGGCGTGGAAATTTCTGATCCACTAGCGTTCCTGGGCGATCTCGAGGAACATCTCCCCAAATCGTGTTATAGGCCCGCCACCCTGGAGCGGCAGAAAACAAACACTGCATCTCGTGATGTGTTCTCGTGTTCGATACCGCATACTGTCGAATAGATGCAACCACAGAATAGCTTTCATTTGATAGTTGGGCCAAAGCAACAGGGCGATGAGACATCTGGAGCCGCTGTCTGGAAAGCGGTCGGGGAGAAACTCGGCACGTTTTGGTGCGACCTGATGCACGACTCCCCCATGTGGCCAATTCACGGACGATACCGATGCCGCGCCTGTGGCCGCCGCTACCCCATAGCATGGGCCGAGGCCGGCCGCATGCCGCCTCTCAGCGTTACCTCCGAAACCAGAACAGGTAAGCGGTGGGGGACAGAAGCCGCGTGACTGGTGGCTGCCAGGCCCGCCTTATTCATCTCCTTCCAAAAACGTACTAAAAGTCACATCAAAAAAAAGGGTCGCTGGGGCCACGCTAAGCGTTACCAGCCGCCAACCTGCCAGAGCTTGCTATAGATTCTCCCCTTGACGTTGGTTCTGCACGGATATATACTCCCGCTAATAACAGGTGTTGGGAGTACCAAAAATCTTGCGTAGCTTGGGGTACGTTCCAGGCGCCGTGAACCGCGGCCAAGGAGCCGATTACTGCCTTGGAGCGTCGTGCCGCGCCAATGAAGTCAATTTTTTGAGCCTGAAAACGGATAGCGCAGAGTTGTTCGGGAGGATTTTCCTGCCCGTAGGCCCTGCCAGGGGCAGTTCCAAAGAGCCAGGTTTGCTTAAAGGAGAAACTGAATGCAGCGATTTTCCAGAGTATTTTTTCCGCTGCTGATCCTGTTCGCGCCCACGTTGTTCGCACAGGGCACGGGTTCGATCACCGGCGCTGTCAGAGACAATACCGGGGCGTCAATCGCCAAGGCCGAGGTCACCTTGACGAACACCGCCACCCGAACACCACTGAAAACCACCACGAACGCGGATGGAGAATATCTGTTTGCCGCGATTCCACCCGCGACTTACGATCTTACGGTGAGCGCCGTGGGGTTCAATACCTATAGCGCCAAAGGCATTGTCCTGGACGTCTCCCAGCGCGCGCGCGTCGACGCCACGCTGGCCGTCGGCGAGGTGAGAACCACGGTGACCGTGGAAGCCGCCGCCGCCACCCAGGTGGAAACCGAGTCGAGCGAGGTTTCCGGCGTGGTTACGGGCAAGGAGGTCACCGGGCTCGTCTTGAACGGGCGCAACTACACGCAGCTCATCTCGCTGACGCCGGGCGTCAGCAATCAGACCGGACAGGACGAAGGCACGGTCGGCGTTTACGGCAACGTCTCGTGGAGTGTGAACGGCGGCCGCGTAGAGTACAACAACTGGGAACTCGATGGCGGCGACAACATGGACAATGGCAGCAATAGCACTCTGAACGTCTATCCCAGCGTCGATGCCATCGAGGAGTTCAAGGTCCTGACTTCCAACTATGGCGCGCAATATGGCCGCAACGGATCGGGCACCATCGAGGTGGTGACGAAGTCGGGCGGGAAGGAATTCCATGGCGACGCGTACGAATTCCTACGGAACAACGACTTTAACGCGCGCAATTTCTTTGCTCCCAATGTGCCGGAGTATAAGAAGAACGATTTCGGATACACCATCGGCGGCCCCGTCTATATCCCGAAGGTGTATAACACGAAGAAGGAAAAGACATTCTTCTTCTGGAGCGAGGAGTGGCGCAGGGATCGGCTGCCGGCCACGTTCGATAATCAGGTGCCGTCGACCGAGGAACGGCAGGGCATCTTTAACGACGTTTGCCCTGCGGCGGGCAGCCCGGTGAACACCACCACCTATCCGAATTGCCCGGTCAACCCGCTGACGAAGGCATATTTTCCGAACAACACGGTGCCCATCGATCCGAACGCCCAGGCGATGCTGGGCATGATCCCCGCGCCTACCTCGGGCAGCGGAGCGGAATCCTTCTTCACCGCATCCGCGGTAACGCCCACCAACTGGCGCGAAGAACTGGTGCGCGTTGACCACAGCTTTTCGGACACCGAACGCGTCTTCGTCCACTATATCCATGATTCGTGGAATACCATCACTCCAACGGCGTTGTGGAGCGGCGACACTTTCCCCACGGAGCAGACGGGTTTCGTAGGTCCCGGCACGAGTTTTACGGCGCACATGGCCAGCAACCTGACACCGAGCCTGCTGAACGAGTTCACCTTCAGCTACACCGCCGATCACATCTTCCTGACCCCCTCGGGTGATTGGCAGCGGCCTTCCAGCATGACCATGACGGCGCTGTTCTACAACGGGTATGACGGCAAGCTGCCTGGCGTCCAGATCGACAACGGGTCGCCCTATGGCGGCGGTTTCACCGCGGATGTGGGTGGCAATGCGCCCTGGAACAATGCCAATCCCACCTACACCTTCCGCGACCAGATCGCCAAGATCTGGGGCTCGCATAATGTCTACATCGGCGCCTATGTTGCCTTAGCCCAGAAGAACGAAGACGGGGGCTCGGAACTCGGCGGGTACCTGAATTTCAGCGACACTTCGCCGGTCTCCACGGGCAACGCCTGGGCGGATTTCCTGGTTGGCCGCATCGCGAATTACTCTCAGGTGAACCAGCAGCTCAAGTATTACTACCGCGACAAAGTATTCGAACCGTATATCCAGGACGATTGGCACGTCAGCAAGAGACTGACGCTGAACCTGGGCCTGCGCATGAGCGGCTTCGGCGCGTACACGAATAGATACAACGAGTTTTACAACTTCTTCCCCGGGCTCTACAATCCCGCGAACGCGCCTCAGATCGACGTCACGGGCGCTATCACCGGCGTGCAAGGCGACCTGGTGCCGGGTGTCGGGAACCCCTACGATGGCGAGGTCGCCTGCGGCACGGGCGGCACTCCCAATAGCTGTTCCAAGGGACACTTCGTGAATTGGGCGCCGCGTTTAGGCTTCGCGTTCGATCCCACGGGAGAGGGCAAATGGGCCATCCGCGGCGGTTACGGGATCTTTTACGAGCACCTGAACGGGAACGAAGGCATCTCCGGACTGGAGGGCGCGCCTCCCGGCGTTCTGGATCCCACGCTGTACAACATCGTCGGCTACACCAACATCGGCGGCAACGGCTTATCCGGCACCACCGGTATCACCAACTACTCCACTCAGATACACTATCCTTACGTGCAGCAGTATCATTTTGACCTGCAGCACGATATAGCCAAAGATACCGTGGCCACCATCGCTTACGTGGGCAGCAAGGGCACGCACCTGAGCTGGCAGCGCGATATCAATCAGCTTCAGCCCGTGACCAACAATCCGTTCCAGCCGGGGCAGCCCCTGTCGGCCACACAATGCAACACGGTAAACGGCGCTTGGACCCCGAACGTGACAGGCGTGATTAACGGCCAGACGGTGAGCGGAGTCACGGCGCAGGATTTGGCCGTGGCTTGCGGATCGAGTGCGGCTGATCCGTACCGGCCCTACATCGGCTATTCCAACATCACACAAATCGAGCAGGGCGCCAATTCCTCATACAATGCGCTGCAGGTTTCGGCGCATCGGAACGCGAAGTATGGCCAGTTCACGCTGGCTTACACCTGGAGCCATTCGCTCGACGACTCTTCCGACCGGTACGATGGCAGTTTCCTCAACTCGTACAACATGGAGATGACACGGGCCAGTTCGAATTTCGACGAGCGCCAAATCCTGAACCTCGGGTACGTGCTCGATGCGCCGTTCTTCACCAATACCGCGAAGCTGACCGGCAAGGTGCTGGGAGGCTGGCACTGGTCGGGTCTCTTTACCGCGCAGTCCGGAACGCCTTTTAGCGTCATAGCCAACACCGGCAACGGCCTGATACCGGGCGCCGGCGTGGGCAACGGCACGGGCACCAACGCGTTTGCCGATGTGATCGGCAATCCGAACGCCGCGCCGCCCATTACGAATGCGGCGAATGTCATTGGTCCGCTGCTGTACAATCCGGGCGCTTTCGCCGCGCCCACCGGCCTCACCTTCGGCGATGCCGGCCGTAACATCTTGAACAATCCCGGCCGCTGGAACCTCGACACGGGTCTGTTCAAGAACTTCGCCGTGAACGAGCGCGCCGGTTTCCAATTCCGCGCCGAAGCCTTCAACGTCTTCAATCACACGCAATGGAGCGGCATCAACAACTCGATCAGTTGCTACGGCGGCTCCGACAATTCGGCGGGCGACCCGAGTTGTCTCGGCCAGAGCTTCCTGCACCCGAACGGCGCGCACAACCCGCGCATCCTGCAACTGGCGCTGAAGTTCCTCTTCTAATCCCGGTTCTACTCGAAGCGCACACGGCGGGCGGCCCTGAAAGGAGCCCGCCCGCCGTTTGCCGTGGGGCAGGACTCCAGTCCTGCGCGGGTCCTCCAGGACCCGCCTTTCGCGTGCCGCGCGGTGCGCATCTGGGGTGTTAGCCTCAATGGCTGCTCGGCGGGCTAGGTTCGTCCACCTGCAGAATCCGCCCGCCACATACATCCTTCAGCACCTGGCGGATACCGCTGGGCCAAAAAATTTCGACCGTTTCAGCCTTCGCCGCCGGGCCCAGGCCGAAGTGCACCCGTTTGTCACTGGAGGAAAGATAGCTGCTCGCGGTGGTGACCGTGGCGTGCTGCGCTCCTTGCGGCGTAACCAGCGTCACTACCGCACCGATGGCATCCCGGTTGCTTTTGTGGCCTACCAGCTTCAAGGTCAGCCAGTGATTCTCCGTCTTCGTTTCGTTGTGAATCACATAAGCCGGTCCGTCGTTGGTGGACACCACCGCGTCGATGCGGCCGTCGCTGTCGAGATCGCCGGTGGCCAGTCCCCGGCCCAGCCACGCCTGGTGGAAGACACTGCCGGACGCCGCGGATACATCCACAAAACCATGACCCGTGTTCCGCACCAGCAACATCGGCTCGCGATAGTGTAATTGCGGATTGGTGAGCTCGATGGTATCCAAATCGTGCCCTTGTGCGACCAGAAGATCCTTCCAGCCGTCGTTGTCATAATCGATCAGCCGCAGCCCCCAGCCGGAGTGCAGCATTGTGATGCGGCCCATACCCGAAGACCTGGTGATGTAATTGAACGTGCCATCGCCGGCGTTCTGATACACCGCATACATTTGATTGGCGAGGTCGTCAACCACCAGGTCCGGCAGGCCGTCGTTATTGAAGTCGGCGAAGTCCACACCCATGCCGGCGTAGGTCCGGCCGTCTTCGTCCACCGCCACCTGCGCCAGCAGGCCCTTCTCCTCGAACGTCCCGTCGCCCTTATTGTGGAACAGGAATTCGGGCATGGAATCGTTGGCCACGAAAAGATCGATGTGCCCGTCGCGGTCGTAATCCGCGAGAGCGATGCCCAGGCTCTTGCCCGGCAGGGCCAGACCGATCTTCTGCGCGACCTCCGTGAAGCGGCCATTGCCGTCGTTGTGATACACCAGCGGCACACTCGCCTTAAACGTATCGGGATGGCAATAGGCGCGCAGACCCTCCTTGTGCTCCCCGCACCAGATATCGTCGAAGTCCCACTGCACATATCGCAGAACCACCAGATCCAACAGTCCGTCGTTGTCCAGATCCACCCACGCCGCGCTGGTAGACCATCCGCCGCCTCCCACCCCGGCCTCCGCCGTCACGTCGGTGAAGGTGCCGTTCCCGTTGTTGTGATAGAGCCGGTTGCCGCCGTACGCGGTGACGTACAGATCCTCATAGCCGTCGTTGTCATAGTCGCCCACCGCCACGCCCATGCCATAGCCCACCCCCTGCAGGCCGGCCTTCTCCGTGACGTCTTCGAAGGTGCCGTCACTCTTCTGGTGGAAGAGGCGATTCCAGTACTTCGGCCCGGTCTTCTGCGGAATCGTGCCCTTCGGAGTAGGATCGTCGAGCGGCGCGCCATTCACCAGGAAGATATCCAGCCGGCCATCGTTGTCATAGTCGAACACCGCCACACCCGATCCCATAGTCTCCGGCAGATACTTCTTGGATGTGTGCGACGCTTCATGCTTGAAACGGACTCCGCTGGACGCAGTGATATCGGTGAAGTGGCCGGGTGTATCGGGTGCCGCCTGCCAGGCTCCGGCCAACCCGACAAAGACCACCGACGCCAGGCAAAGAGCTTGTACATAGAGGGCTGGCTTCAGCCCGCGCGCGGCTTCAGCCCCGCAACTCGACGCGCGCCGCCACGTCCTCACCGCGGCTCCTCGACCGTCGTATAGCGATCCACCGCAAGTTCGTTCAGCACTTGCACCCCACCCCGCGGCCACGTGATGGTGACGCGATCCACTTTCGTACATGCCCCCAGCCCGAAGTGCAGGCGTGGATCGTCGTGCGATAAATAGCTCCCGCCGTTGCGGACCGTATCGAACTGCGTCTTGCCGCAGTATGCAATGCGCACGCTGGCCCCGATGGCATCGCGGTTACTGCGGGTGCCGCGCAGATGCAGGCCGGCCCAGGAATTCGAGTTGGCAGTCTTGTTTTGCAACAGCAAAGGCTGGCCTGCGATGGGTAGCACCGCCACATCCACCCGGCCGTCATTATCGAAATCGCCCGCGCAGCCTCCGCGGTAAGAGTTGTCCGGCGTATCCGGATAGCGGAAGACAGAGGCGAATCGCCCGCCGTGATTCTGCATCACAGTGAACGGTTCGAAGTAATAAGGCGACTTCGGGTAAACATGCCCGTTGGCGAGCCAAAGATCCCGCTGGCCGTCGTTGTCGAAGTCTGCAAACCCGCAGGCCCAGCCCAGGTAACGCCGCGTCGCCGGAAGGACGCCGGCCTCCAGCGACACCTCATCGAAGAAGCCGGTATTGTCCTGCTGGAAGAGTGGAAAATAATCGTCGAAAAATGTGGTGGTCAGAAGGCCAAGCCGGCCTTGGTTATTGAAATCGCCCACGGCCACTCCCATGTTCGACTGCGATTTTCCTTGGGCGTTGACTGCCACCCCGCGCTCCAGCGCGCACTCTTTGAACGTGCCGTCCCCCTGGTTCAGGAATAGGAAATTCGGGTCGGAGTCGTTCGCCACGAACAGGTCGATCTTGCCATCCTGATTGAAGTCGTCAAACACAGCCGTAAAACCGTGCGCGAACCGCCGTTCGCCGAGGCCTGCGCGATTGGTCACATCCGTGAAAGTGCCGTCGCCGTTGTTGTGGTACAGCACGCCGTGGCCCCCTTTCAGGCCGATGGGGCCGCAGAATGCCGGCATGCCCTGGTAGGGACAAACCGGTGCGGGCTCGTTGATCGAGATCGCGTGAATATCCGCATAGCCGGCCACGTAAAGGTCCAGATAGCCGTCGCCGTCGAAGTCGCCAAACGCGCTGCCCGTATGCCATTCCACGCTGCGGCTCAAGCCCGCCGGGCCGCCCACTTCGGAAAACGTTCCATTGCCGTTGTTCTTATAGAGCAGGTCCACGCCGATGGTGGTGATCAGGATGTCCGTGTAGCCGTCGTTGTTGTAGTCCGCGGCGTTCGCACCGGTGCCCCAATAGGCATTCGAGAGGCCCGCGCGCTCGGTAACGTCTTCGAACTTCCCATTGCCGAGATTGTGGAACAGGTACACCCCACCCCTGGATGGCGCCGGCGGCTGGCCCGCCACGATGCGACGCAACTGCTCCATGCTGGTGCCGTTCACCACCAGCAGATCCATCAGGCCGTCGTTGTCGTAGTCCAGCCACGCGGCGCCGCTGCCATTGGCCTCCGGAATCCAGCGCTTGTCGGGGCCTCCGCAGCGCATCTCGGCATGAATTCCAGCGGCGCCGGCGGTCTCGGTGAATTGGATTTCCGTTGTGCTGCCGGCTGAGGAGAGAATCGCGAGGACCGGAAAAACCACGAGGACCACCACCGCACCAGCGTGGCTCAGTCTCATGTTGATCGTAGTAGTATAGCAGGTAGAATCATCCATGCTCCATCGGCTCCCGGCAGCTTCCGTCTTGCTACTTGTGCTTTCGGCATGCCCGGAATTACAGGCCCAAAGCGGCGACGGAAGCGACAACCCGCGCGTGCAGGAACTATACGGCCAGGCCAAGACGGCCCAGTCGCAAGGCGATATTGCGGCCGCCATCGCCAGGTACGAAGAGATTCTGCGCATTGCGCCGCGATTGGGTCCGGCGTACAACAATCTTGGCGCGCTGTATTTCCGGCAGCGGGAGTATCGGAAGGCCGCGGCGGTTCTGGAGGCCGGCCTCAAAATCAATCCGGCAATGCCGTCGGCCTCCGCGCTGCTCGGCATTTCGCTGTTCGAGATGGCCGAGTACGGCAAGGCGCGCCCCCGGTTGGAGGCGGCCCTCCGCGCCAACGCCGCCGACAGTAACGCGGAGATGTACCTGGTGCGCGATTTGACGAAGTTGGGCGATTACGAGGCGGCGGAATCGCACTTGCGGCAACTCGCTGGCCGCGAGCCAAAGAACCAGGAAGTCTGGTATCTGCTCGCCAGAATTCACATGAAGCTCTCCGAACAGGACTTGGCCAGGATGAACGCCATCGATCCCCATTCGGTTCTGGCGCACGAGTTGTCCGCCGAGGCCATGGAGGCCATGAACAACTACGACGGCGCCGTGGTGGAGTTGAAGAAAGCGGTAGAGATGGCTCCGCGGCGTCCCGGCACACACTATAAGCTCGGCGACGCCTACTATAGTCTCTCTCAATGGGATTCGGCCACGGAACAATTTCAGGCCGAGCTTTCCGTGGATCCGGCAAATTGCAACGCGCGGTGGAAGATCGGAGCCATTGTCCTCGAGAAGAATGGGAGTCCGGATGAGGCGCTGGCGGAAATTGACCGGGCGCTCGCGATGTGCCCCAGCCTGACAGATGCCAGGGCGGACCGGGCGCGCGCCTTGATCAAACTCAACCGGAACGCGGAAGCTGCCGCGGATCTCGAAGCAGCCGCCAAAGGCGATCCGGCCGAACCCAGCACTCACTTCCTGCTCGCCAAAGTCTATCGCGCCCTCGGACGCGCCCAGGACGCGCAAGCCGAGATGCAGACCTTCAGTAAGTTGGAAGAGAGCGCCCGCGCCGCCACCGCCGAGCGAGCCCAGGAAGTGATCAAGAACAAGGAAACCGCCCACTAAGTCACTCTGCCGCGGTCCTGCAGCGGGTCTCCAGACCCGCCGGGTTGAGGGGATCGAAACCGCAATTGCGAGCCTGCCACCGGAAGAATACCGGCGTTTGGTTACGTGGTTCCGTACGCGGGAGCAATCCCGTTGGGACGCGCAGATGGACCAGGATTCCGCTGCCGGCAACCTGGACTTCCTATTCACGGAGGCGGAGAGCGAATCCGAACAAGGGCTGGTCCGGGGCTGGCCGCCGCCAAAGTGAACTCCGTTGCAACCCGTCGTTTCTCGGCCTTGTTCCACGCGCTCCCTAGTGATGTTCAACAGCTCGCCATCAGGTCTTATCACTTGTGGCCGTCGCTCCACTTGAAGCGGTTGCAGGGCAGCGCTTCACCGTTCGCGTGGGAGAACACTATCGCGCTCGGCACATTAACTGCGGAGACGATAACGTGGGTCTGGAGCGGCACACATGCCGATTACGATCGGCTCGTGGGTTCCTGAACTGGCGCCGGCGGTTATGCCCAATCCCCACGCCCGACTGAAGCCAGTCAGCGGTACACGCGTTTTCCGTCCATGTGGCAGTTCCGAATGCGCTCGCGGGATGCTGGCCGACCTACCGTTACTAATCCGGCTAGTCTCAGCATAGACGATTAAAGGCTCCTCGGGATTGCTTCCCAGTGGCGAACCATTCCGATCCGCCGCTCGCGGCCAGCGAAGATTGATTGTGCCGCTGAGTCGTCGAAAGGGCGGATTGCAAATACCATCCGAATCGCCTCGTCGACCGCGCAGGAATTCACCTGTTCGGGAGCAGATTTGTGAACCTGTTCCCCGCCACAACCAGGTGCTTCCTCAAAGCCAAGGCTCTGGGTGCCCTTATAGTCTCGAGGTTCGTGTTGATGGCAATGTCCGTCCCAGTCTTGATGTGATCGACATCTGACCGAGGCACCAAGAAGCATACGACAGCCAGGTCGTGCGGGTACTGATCGTCGTGTCGTGGACCTTTCTCTCCGACCAACACAAGGTAGTCGTACTTTTTGTTGTTTGCTCTCCCCAAGACTCCCTGCCAATTCCACCGTCTTGTTTTGGATTTATTCGGCACGTTTACGTGGCTGTACTTCACTTCAAGGCGGGCGCCACTTGCGACGGTCACATCGTGCGGATCCTTGTAGCCTGTCGGAACACCGCCCGAGAGCTCCACAATGAGCATCTCTCCTTTGAGCCCCCGAGCCAGCGTCGGCGTTCGTCGAAAGAAATCCCGCTCTTCCCTCAGGAGTGCCGCCTCTCGCTCTAACAAGCGTATTTGCTCATGAAGCTTAAGAATCCCGTGGTTCTGCATGAAGGCCTCCCGAGCGCCGTTGAAAGTGTTGGTGCGAAGTCATTGGTTTAGTTTACGCCACGTGGGATGCGCCGCCTGCTCCAATTAGAGCACATGACTTCATAGAGCCCGGCCCTGTGGCGTTGGGAATTGTCTGACGAGCGAACCGGAAGTTGCGCAGAAGTAGAGGGAAACGTGCAAGTCGCTGACGTGGCGACGGGTCCCGCTGTCTCCATGGATTGGGACTGATAACGCGCTTGAGACTTGCCGAATCACTCGGGAATGCCGATCGGCAGCCGGTGACACGTTGTCTTGAGCGCCTTCACGGTGACCAGCGAGCCGCGTTTCAGTTCGACTTCGAAAATGGCCAGGACCTTTCGAACCACTTCAACGACCTCGGGGCCGCCCAAACCCTGCAACCGCATGCGAATTACGGAAGGCCCTTGGGCGCCGGAGACTGCCAGGATCGTGTGAAAGTCCGCGTCGAGCGTCACAACCACGGCATTTCTTCCGAGCGAGAATGCAAGGATCTCCTCATCGGCGGCTTTGCCCATCCCGATTTCACCCACGTGCATACAGTCGTGTCCGAGACTGCGCAGAACGGCGGCCGCGTCGCGGGGAACTCCCTGATCCAAAACCAAGCGCATGGTGGGCCGGTCAGGCCGCGTTACTTTCCGTCGCGCTGTCCTCAAGACTCGCAGCGGCGAATGCCAGCGCCTGCCTGACGTCTTCGGGTTCCAACTCGGGATAGTTCCGGAAAAGGTCGTCCCGGCTTGGGTAAATCGCCACGGCTTCCACTACCCGACGCACCGTCAGCCTCAAACCGCGGATGCACGGCTGACCATTCATCTGGTTCGGGTTCCACGTTATCCGATCAAAGAGCTGCATCGCTTTCATTTTGATACATTTTGGCACCGGGCGCTGTTCGGGCTGTTACTCGCCATAAACGCTAGCCAGGTTCCCGCGATCCACGTTGGCGAGAAGTCGCCTATGGTCGAAAATAACAGCCCGGCTTCCCATATCCAGCGTCCGGGAACCAGGCGTCTGGTCAACCGACTTTAGCTTATTTAGAGCACGACTTGATGACGCGCGCGGCTCGGTAGTGCGTTAATCCGGCACACCCAGCATGAACTGCAGCCCCTGCTTGAGCTGTAGCTCCTTCCCGCTCGAAGCAAATTTCGAAGCATGCTGCGCTGAGTCGTCCACCTGCAAAGTCACGCCCGGCATCCCGATGACCGCGCCTGCTTGCGCAGCCACCCCGTTGACATGGTTCTGCGGGCCGCTCGGCAGCATGGCCGCCCGGATCGACAGGCTGAGCGGCGTCTTGTTTCCCTTTATCTCCACCTGCTCGAACGAAATGCTGACGGAGTTCGGGTCCGCCGCGCGCACTTCGCCAAACAGCACCGCGTCCTCCGGAATGGTAACTCCGCCGGGCAGAACTACGGCTGCCACCACGCGCGCCTTGACAGGATCACCCGCCTTGGCGCTCTTCGCCTTTACCGTCTTGAGCAATTCAGCCTGTATAAAGGTTTTGTGTTGAGCCAAAGACGGCAACGCTAAGCACGCCGCTGCCGCTATCGTGACCAGCCATCTCTTCATAAGTCTCTCCTAATTCTCCGCCGACGACTGAGTGCCTGTCAGCGCCGTGTACCGCTCACTCTCGATCCTGGCTTTGTCCAGCAACCCCTGTCTCCGGTAAACCTGTGACAGCATGAAATGCACCGGCGCGTTCTGCGGGGCTAGTTGCACGGCCTTCTCCAACTCACTTCTGGCCTTCTCCAACTGATTCAGGTGCGTGTAGGCCTTGCCCAATTGCCGATGAACCCGATAATCCTCCGGGGAGATTCGCGCCGCCTCCAGCAGGTACGGCACCCCTTCCTCCGGACGATCATTGTTCACCAGCAGACTGCCCAGGTCAAGCCAGGGTCCGTCGTTCTTGTCCCGCGCATCCTTTTGCCAATCGATGGCCGTACGATAGGCGGCCATGGCCTTCTCCATTTGATTCAGGCCTTCAAGAGACAGTCCCAGGTTGTCCTCCGCTTTGACATTCCGGGGATCCAGCTTCAGGCATTGCTCGAACGCGCCGGCGGCCTCCTCAAACCTGTTTTCGTTGTACTTGGTGCGGCCCAGATAGTACCAGCCGAGTAAGTCTTTCGGATTCCATTCTACTGCCTTCGTGAACCACTTATCGGCGTCCGGATAATCCTTCAATAACACATAATCCCCGGCTACCGCTTCCAACTCCGCCGCGCCCGGCGTGCGGTACCGCGCGGCCTCGGTGTATTCAGCCAGCGACGATTTTGGGTCTTGTTTCTTGAACAGGATATAGCCGAGCAGATAGTGCCCATCGGCGGAGCTGCGGTGTATTTCCAGATACCGGCGGATTACCCGCTCAGCGTCGTCCAATTTACCCGATTGAAGCAGCGATCGCGCCTCCGCCAGCGGGCTGTCCGGCGCAGAATGCGCACCGGTGAGCGCGTTATAGCGTTCGGTTTCCGCGCGCGCCTGATCCTCTATCCCGCTCTTCCGCAATGCCTGGGCCAGCAAAAAATGTACGGGCGCATTCTCGGGGGCGAGTGACACAGCATTGCGCAGCTCGGCGCGGGCTTCCGGCAGCCGATTCAACTGCAAATAGGCCTTCCCCAGCCCGCGGTGAACGCGCCAATCGCCGGGCGCGATTCCAACCGCCTGCTGAAGATACCCGAGGGCATCGGCCGGCTGGCCGTTCTCCACCAGCAGCGTGCCCAGGTCGAGGTACGGTTCGGCATTTCCCGGCGCGGCGCCGGCGTCCAGCGCGACCGCGCGACGGTACGCTGCGAGAGCCTCTTCAGTCTTGCCCAGCGCTTCATAAGAACGCCCCAGGTAGTCCGCTGCCTTTACGTTCCGCGGATCCAGCGCGAGGCATTCGGTGAAAATGCGGATGGCATCCGCGAAGCGCTTCTCGTTGTATTTGGCGCGCCCCAGGTAATATCTGGCGGATGCATCACCGGGGGCTGACTCCACCGCCTTAGTGAGCCACTCGTCCGCCGCCGGGTAGTTCTCCAGAAGCAGGTAATCGCTGCCGATGGCTTCCAGGTCAAGTGCGTTAGGCGCCCGGTAACGCGCTCCCTCCGTATATTCAGCCAGCGAGGGCTTTGGATTTCCTTCCCGGAACAGGACGTACGCGAGCAGGTAGTGCGCATCCGCCGAGCTCTGGTGAGCCACCAGATACCGCCGCAAAGTGGTCTCGGCCTCGTTTAATTTACCCGTATCCACGAGCGATTGAGCGTCCACCAGCGCAGGGTCCGGCGTCTGCCCGGGCAGCAGCGCGAAAGGCAGCAGACTGGCAAACGAGACCAAGCGCAGCATCTCTTCAGTTTAGGCCTACGTGGGGCAGGACTCCAGTCCTGCGACCGGCGTCCACGCCGGTCCGCACCATATCCCTTCAGTGAGCCGTACCCGGTGCCCGCGCGATCCCCGGATCAATCGCCCGAGCCAGTTCTCCCGCGCGCCTGGATCCCTCCGGGTCGCCATGTTGCTCCAGCATGATGCCGAGGTTGAAATACAGCCTGGCCGCCAGCGGATCGATCCGCAGCCCTGCGTGGCAAGCCTCTATCGCCTCCTGCCAACGCCCCTCCGCGTACAGCGCTGCCCCCAGGCTCTCGTACACAGCAATGTTGTCCGGGTCAAGTTCGATGGCGTGCCGGTATGCCTGGATCTGCCCGTTATGGTTCCCCAGCGCACCCAGCGTCAGGCCCAGATCGAACTGGGCGGTAGCGTCCCTGGGATAGATCTGCGCCGCAAAGGCGAGCACCTCATAGCCTTTCTGCACCTCGCCGTGTTCGCTAAGCGTGGCTCCCATGAAGATCAACGCACGCAGAAAATACGGATACACCTGGAGTGCCTGGCCGCCCTTGTCGAGAGCGCCTTTGATGTCGCCCGCCGCTTTCAAAGCCACCGCCTCCTCGAAAAACCGATCGGCGTCTGTTTTGAAATCGCGCGGCATACGCTGCAGAATCGTCCAACGGTTTCCCATATCCACGATACCGCTGGTTTCCCCGTAACTCAGTTTCGCCGCCGCATCCGCCAGCTTCGGCTGCATCTCGGATAGCTGCATTTCGCCGATGTAGCCGCCCGCCGGGGCGGTGTCGTCTATCGAAAGATCGTGCGCTACGTCGGAAAAAGGCTCTCCCTTGGCAAGCCGCGCGGCCGCGCTCTCCGCCTTCTGTCTCTCGTCCACGACGATGATGCGGAGAAATTCGCGTAAGGGCGTGCCCTGCGATCGGAGACCCTCATCGCGCTTTGGGGACTTGACTCCCTGCTCGGGATGCACCCGAATCCAGTGATCGGACATTCGGAACACGCCTTGATCCACGTGCGGCATGTGACAGCCAATGCACTGGCCGTGCGCGTTCACCGGACACAGGGCGGCTCGCGGCCTCGCGGCGGCGGAGTGGCACCCCATACAGGCCTTGACGGATACTTCCTCCAACTCCGCGGACGCTCGATCGCGATGCGGATCGTGACAATTCGTGCACGTCAACGCCTTTCCGCTCTGAATGAAGCACTCCGAATTGCGCAGCGCCACAGCCTGGCTCGAAACCAACACCTCTTTAGGGAGGGGATCGGACCGGTCCGAAAATCCTATGTGACATCGGGCGCAGAGTTCCTGCCGCGCATCCTCGCCCAGCTTCTTCGGATCGATAATGCCGCCGGGTTTGCCCTGACGAATCGCTTCCACGTGCTCCAGTCCCGGCCCATGGCAGCTCTCACACTGAACCCCGCCTTGCGTGCCGGCTCCCAGCGTGCCGGGTTCGCCGTGACAGGTGAGACACTTCTGCTCGAATGCCGGACTGATCACCCTGCCAAATGCGTCTTCATACGAACTCGGCTGTCCGGAACCGAAGCCTGGTGAGATCGCCAGGACGTGATTCGGAGTGTTATAAACGTACCGCGCTTCGATAAGGGCCGGGCGCTCCAACGGGAGGGCGCCCAGTTTGTCAATTGAAAGAAGAAAACTCAGTCCGTGGCGATCACCGCCCATGACTACCTTCACAGGCAGGATCGTCTTCACACCGTCCGGCGTCAGTGCGGAGAAGACTAGGCCGTCTTTTTCCCGGTCAATTTCGTATTCGAGCGGCTTAGCAGACCCTTCCGAAGCGCGCCCATGATAGCCTGCTGAAAGCGACGCGGCCCCGCTACGCCACGTCTTGGCCATGGCGGTCTTAGCTTGGCTGGCGGCGGTCTCCGTATGGCAGGAGGCGCACACCGCCGTTCCCGCATAGCCCGCGCCGCTAGCATCAGAGCCGCGCCCGAGCGCAGCAAAGGTCAGAAGCAGAGCAACGGCGGTCGTGGCTCGGCAAGTGTGCAGTGTTGCATTACCCGCTAGAAATTGACCTGAAACTGCGCTTGTCCCTGACGTTGTGTATTGGCCTGGCTATTAATCACCTGACCAAAGGTCGGGTCTGCAATTCCCAGATCCGGGCCACCGAACTGCACCCTGTTCAATAGATTGAAATACGACATGCGCAATTCCGCTTTCACGTGCTCGCCGATGTTGAACTTCTTGAAGGCTGAGACGTTTTCATTGTAGAGCCACGGACCGCGGATATCGAGGACGCGTGGCGCGGTACCCAACGTCCACAGGCCAGGGGCCGTGAAGGCGGCCGCGTTCAACACCGGTAGCCCCTTGTACACGTTGCTATAGGAGAACTCCAGCGGCACACCGGGCACCACATTCGCCCGATTGCATGGCGCGCAACCATTATCCAGTGGATCGCCGGGCGCGTAGACTGAGCCGCCGGTGCCACTCCAGAGTGGCGTGCCCTGTTGGTAGGTGAGGATGGCGCTGAGCCCCCATCCGCCGAGCAAATTGCTCACAATTCCCCTGTTGTTCAACAGCGCTTTGCCTTGTCCGATCGGTAGCTCGTAGACGCCAGCGATATTCACCATGTTCGGCTGATCGTTGTTGTCGATCGTCCATTCCGATTTTTGATTGTTTTTGTTCAGGGAATTGGCTCCGAATGAAGTAAAGCCGGAGTTAGTGTTCGACATCATCCGCGAAAGGTTATAAGTGACCAGGAACATGAAACCGTTGGAGAAGCGCCTCTCCGCCTGTACCTGGAGCGCGTTATACAGCGAAGACCCGCTGTCGTCGAAGTTATTGAAGACGTTCGAATACTGCGGGTAAGGGCGCAAGGCCTGCTGTACTGTTGCGCTGCTTCCATAAGTGGCCAGGAAGCTGGGAAAGGGCACGCTGATGCCGGCGGCAGCGGCCTGCGGGGAGGTAATCGGCAGTCCAAGCGTGCTTCCAAGACTGAGATACACCGGATTCATCTGATTCGGAGGGTTCAACTGACCGGGCAGGTAATTGCCCCGGTTTCCGGTGTAATGCACCGATAACAGCGTGTTGTGGGGCAACTCGCGCTGGATGCCGACGCTCCAGGCAATTACGTACGGCGCGAGGCCGTCGGTGGGCGAGAAGGCATTGATTTGTTGGCCAATCCCAAGGGTCGGGCTAAAGGGAGTTTGCGCCGGTATAGGAAGACTATTGCTGTCCCAGGAGCCGAAACCGGGCGCGGTGCTCCCCGTCGAATTGCGGTGGAACGATCCGACCAGCAGGTTGCCGTAGTTTACGGCCACTTTGCTGGTGCCATATTCGTACGCGCCGCCATCCATATAATTCTGCGCAAAACCACCTTGCAGGACGGTCTTGTTGTTGAAGGCGTACGAGAATCCGAGCCGGGGACTCAGGTGGTCCCACCGGATGTTGGCGCGATCGTATCCTGCGCAACCCGCGCAACTGCCGAACTCGGTGGCGGCGCCCAGTAGCCCGCCCGCGCCGGGATTTGCAGTATACGGATTCATAAACACGATATTATTGCCAATCGCAGTGAATGGGACCATGATATCCCAGCGCAGACCGATGTTGACGGTGAGGTTGGGCCTTAGCTTGATGTCATCCTGAATGTACGGCGAGAAATCGCGGTTGCGTAGTTTTTCTTCCTGCGAACCTACGCGGTCGGCGCTGTCCACGGTGCCCAGCAGGTAGCTCGCGAAGGCATTACCCGTGGTACCCAGATTGTTCGGGTCGGCCGTCTCGTTGTTGCTGAAATTGAAGTTACCGGCGCACTGCTGGCATTCGTTATCGTCCTGGTAAGTGCGCCGCGTCTCCCATCCGATGTTGAACGTGTGTTTTCCGTGCACCCACAGGTAGTTATTCTCGATAACCCACCCCAGCTTCCGGTTGATCGAATCAATCCACGGCGATCCGAAGGTGGTGGGGGAAAGGGGCCCGCTGAAGTTAATGGCGGGGAGTTCCGGAGTGCCGGGGTCGGGCGCGAAGTTAACGTTTTTCTCCAGGCTGATCTGATCGTTCAACTCGCCCAGCCAGCTTGCCCCAGCGGTTATGACCAGGTGCGGAGTGATCGCGTTGGAGTAGTTCAAAAGGAACACCGTGCCAAGATCCGGGTTGATGGTCTCGCTGCCCAACTCGCCGAGAAGATGAGAGCCCGTCTCTGTCCCGTAGGTGGTCTGCTTGTCGCGCCACTCGCTCCAGTGTAGCGACTGCTTGTCGTTGATGTTGTAGTCGATATTGTAGCCCCAATTCGTCTGGCGGACGGGCAGGACACCCTCGTTGGACTGAAAATTGTTTACGTATCCGGGGTAAGTAGGATTGGGCATCAACGGAATCAGGCTCGACGATACCGCGCTGAACCGGGTCGTCGGAATCTGGTCGTTGGGGAAGGGCACTCCCGTGGTCGGATCGTAAATCGTCAAGCCCGTAGCCGTGAAACTACCTGCCTTTTCAGCCGGGGTGGGCAGGGACATAAAGGTCAGATCCGGGTAGTTGCGGCGGTACCATTCGGTGCTGATATGGAAGAACAACCGGTTCTTGCCGTTGTAGATTTTGGGAAGCCATACCGGACCGCCGACGGTAAAGCCGTAGTTATTTTCGTTGTCTACAGGTACAGTCGGGTTGTAAGCCCCGCGGGCGTCGAAGAAGTTGTTGCGCAGGATCTCGAAGACATCGCCGTGAAGCGTGTTGGTGCCCGAGGCGGTCTGATAGGTCGCAACTCCCTGTGCCAACCCGTATTGAGCCGAGAAAGACGAGCGCAATACGTTAAACTCGTTAACCATCTCGAAGGGCGGGTTCCAGATGGTCTGGAACCCTTGCGTTTCCGACTGGGCCATGGGGATCCCGTTGAAGACCACTTCGCTCTCAAAGTCCACGCCGCCATTGATGCGATGGCTGAAGGTGCCGCCGGTAACGCCGGGGGCCAGAAACATGAACTGGTCAATCTGACGGCCGCGGCCATCGCCTTCATCGAGCTCGACCGGCAAAGCCTGCGCCACCGCGTTTTCAATGGCGGTGCCGAGCTCCGGCTGAGTGGTATTCAAGGTGATCGCAGCTTCCTGAACTTCGACACTCTGCGTGACGCTGCCCGTCTGCATGGAAATGTCAACGGTCGATGGGCGGCCAACTTCCACCAGGACTCCATTGTGCACGGACGTATCAAAGCCGGGCAAGGCGGCCTCGACTGTGTACGTCCCGGGGATTAGGTCCGTGACGACATATACGCCCGAACTACTGCTTGTAGAGTGGCTCGCCACCTTTGTCGCGTTGTTGGTCACCGTGATCTTCGCATCGGGCACCACCGCGCCGGTGGCGTCGGTTACAGTCCCAGTGATCGAACTTAGGGCTTGCCCACGCAAAGCTGCCGGAGAAATCAGAAGTATGATCGACACGGCCAAACAGGCGATCAACAGGCGCCCACCGGCGCGTTGAGACAGCGGAAGCATCCAGAAACCCCTCATGTACGGACTCCTTGTACGAAGTATTGACAGCGATCCCAGACCCAAAATACCCCTCGTAATTCTTGTAGTACATTACCATTAGCTTTTTTGCCCTACGTTAGTGGTGAGGAATTCCTGAAATTCTGATGAAATCTTTTGAACACAGCGGATTGGATAGGGTCCTGTTCAGTTCGGGCCGTTCTGCGCCGGTTGGGAATCGCCGCGCGGTTCTGTATGACGGCAAAGCGAAACGTGCCCTAACCCGGCAATCTGCTGCGGGATTGTAACACCCTGTAACGGGTACCGCCGTCCTCGCCTGGTTGTGATATCATCACCCCATGCTTCAAGGGGGGGATGGGAGCCCAGTCGCCCCATCTACGAGAGGGAAATCTTCAACCGCCATGCCCGCGGCTCACGGAAAAGTCAGTGCCGGCAATCCAGCGGCGCGAAGCAGCAGCCACATCTACCGCTGCGAGGGTGTGGAAATTGACCCTTCCTTAGGCTGCCTCAAGCGCGCTGGTGTGGAACAGCACCTTCGCCAGCAATCCTTTCACCTGCTGCTATACATGATCGAGCAGCGCCAACGCCTCATCGGCAAGGAAGAGCTCATCGAGAACTTCTGGCAGGGCGCGGCGGTTACCGACAATGCCATCGTGCAGTGCATCAAGGAAATTCGAAAGGCCTTGGGTGACGATCCGCACGAACCGCGATTTATCCGGACGATTCACAAAATCGGCTACCGCTTTATTGCGCAAGTCGTGGAAGAGCCCCTGGCTGTTGAAGTGGTCCGTTCGAGTCCGGAGATCGAGGCAGCTGTTGCCGCAACGGCGACTGCCACCGCCGCGCCGCTTAAGGCTTTCCGCACGCGATGGAAGCCCTGGCTCCGCTGGATTTTCCTGGGCCTCACAGCCACGGGGGGAATCGTGCTCGCCTGGAGCGTTCTGCATTCCACAATCCCAACCGTGGAATTGACCCTGCCCCGGGTCCCCGGACGAAAGACGCTGGCCGTGATGTATTTCGAGAATCAAAGCGCCAAACCGGCTCTGAACTGGCTGAGCGAAGGCTTGGCTGACATGTTCATTACCGACCTTGCCCGTTTTGACAAGTTGACTGTCCTCAGCCGCCAACAGCTTCATCTGCTGCTGAAGAGAAGCGCCCAGCGAACCGGCCACAAACCTCAGGACGGAATCCACCTCGACGATGCACTTGATATTGCGCGCAGGACCCATGCCGACGGCGTTGTGCTCGGCAGTTTCCAGACGCTCGGGGAAAAAATCCTGATCAACACCCGGCTGTTCGAAACCGCCAGCGGCCAATTGCTCGCCGCGGATCAGTTCGAGGTGGATCAGCCGGCGGATATTCTGGCGCGCATCGATCTGTTGTCTCCGAAGCTGGCGGCCCAACTGGGAACCCCGCCTTCCGACATGCGTCACCAGACTGGCTTGGCTGAAACCATGACCAACAATCTGGAGGCTTACCGGTATTACTCGTTGGGCGTGAGCAAGGCGCAAGCGTTTCAGAATGCGCAGGCCATCGCGCTCTTGCGTAAGGCCGTCCAACTGGATCCTAAGTTCGCCATGGCCTATGCGCGGATCGGCTACGCATACTCCGTGACGGATTTCGTGCCGGAGAAAGGCCGGCCCTCGCTGGCAAAGGCCATCCAATTGTCGGACCGGCTGGCGCCCAAGGACCGCCTGTTTGTGACCGCGTGGGATGCCATCGCCCGGCAGGATTACTCCGGCGCGATCCGCACCATGCAGCAAATTGTCGATCAGTTTCCATTGGAAACGGAGGCTTACACGCGTCTGGCCCGGCTTCTGTACGGAGAAGAGCGCCCCCAGGAAACCATCGCGGTGGTCCAGCGGGGTCTTGTGGTAGACCCTGAATGTGGGGATCTGTACAACGTGCTGGGCGTCTGCTACCTGGGTTTGGAGCGTTACGACGACGCCATCGCCGCCCATCAGCGCTACGTGCAACTGGCGCCCGCCGAGCCCAATGCTTACGACAGCCTGGGTATGTCCTTCCAGCAGGCAGGAAGGTATGAGAGCGCGGCCGCCCAGTACAACGCCGCTTTGTCACTCGATCCGGAATTTGAGCCGGCCATTATTCACCTTGGCGACGTCCACTTCCAGCAGGGCCGCTACCGCGACGCCCTCCGCCAGTACCAGCGTTACATTCAAGTGACTGGTTCGGATGCTGCGCGCGCGGTCGGGTATGGCAGCCTGGCGCGTGTGTACTGGCGCCAGCGGGATTTCGCCCGCGCGGAAGAAGCTGCCCGCAACGAGACGCGCTACGCCAAGGGAGCCGTCTGGAGCGAGCTGCTGCTGGCGCTCGAACGCGGTGAGAACGCCAGGGCCGCCAGCTTGAAAGCCAGGTTCCTGAAGTATTTTCAGGATTCGCCCTATCCGGGGCGGGGGTCCCGCGACGAACGGCGCAGCTACGACTATTACCTGGGCGTTCTGGCGTTGCGCGAGAATCAACCCAGCCGGGCAATCGCCCATTTCCAAGCGGCACTCCGCCACTTGCCGCCCAGCTCCGGGCTGGATCTCTATGAGGACTGTCTGGCCAATGCATACCTCGAAGTCGCGCGCCTGGACGAAGCCGTTGCCGAGTACCAACGCATTCTGCACCTCAATCCGAACTACCCCATGGCGCAATATCATCTGGCGCAGGCTTATAGGCGAAAGGGCCAGCTCCAACAGGCCCGCGCGGCATACGAGCGCTTCCTGCAGATTTGGAAGGGCGCGGATGCAGATATCCCCGAGGTGGTGGACGCCAAGACAGAGCTCCAGGCGCTATCTGCGCGCGTGGGGCAGACCTCCAGGTCTGCGGCGGGTCTCCAGACCCGCTTGGACCGGCGTGGACGCCGGTCCGCAGGCTGAAAGCCGGTCGTCCGCATGATCGTACAGGAAGTCATCGAGGACGGCAAACCACTGCCCGAACGTCGCCGCCGATGCTTTCGAGCGCCGGGCAGTGCGCGAACCACGCCGGATTGCCTCGGACATCCTCGTCCGGTTAAACCTATAGGTTTTAATTGCCGCTATTGTCGATTATCGCGTCGGAACCGAGCCCATTTCGCGCCGGTATTGCGCCACGATCCCGGCTGCCATAGCCGCCTCACCCGCATCCCTGTAGAGGCCGCTCAGCAGTTCGATGGCCTGTGCGAGCAGGGGATCGAGCCGTAGCGCCTTTTCCAAATGACGCTGCGCTTCGGCCTTCCGGCCGGCCGCAATCAGCGCCGAAGCGGCATTCACTTCATAGGGGGCATACGCGGGCCGCAAGACCAGAACCTTTTCGAAGCGGCGTAAAGCTTCCCCGGGCTGCTTCCCGCGAAGCAGCACGTTCCCCAGTGACGTCAACACGTCCGGATCGTCGGGGTACTCCTTCTCCACTTGATTAAGCATGCGGTAGCCGCGGATCACCTGCTGTGCGGATCCGTTCTCGAAGCCCACCGCCACCAGGGCCAGCGCCAGATTACGTTGGCGCAGCCCGGGATCCGGCTCGCGCCAAGCCCTCAAATCCTCCGGCCCCACTGCCGCGTTTTCCGGCTCCGGCCGCCGGGCAATCCGATGGTCCGTGAACACCGTGTGGCCGCCGTCGCGCGCGGCCAGCCGCGGCATGTGGCACGCGATACAATCGCGGCCGCGTGCGGCATGGGATTTCTCCAGCGTCGCGCCGTGGCAACCGAGACAGCGCTCTCTGAAGTACACCGCGGGATCCGCCGGCCGCCAATGAGGATTATGGCAGCTCCCGCACCAGAGCTGCCCGCCGCTGTTTCGGGCGCAGGCGCTGAGCGCCAGTTGCTCCACGTGACTGACGACTTTGATTGTCTTTCCGGCCGGTTGATTCGCCACATAAACGGTATAAGTATCTTCCAGGCCGCGGCCCGGCTGGAAATCCGCGATCCGCTTTCCCGGATTCGGGATGCGTACTTCTCCAGCCAGATGGCATTGCTCGCAGATACTGTCCCGCGGGGCCGCTCGCAGTTTGGCCGGATTGAGAATCGACCCGGGCACGGGGTTCTTCGCATGTGCCTCCCCCGGCCCATGGCAACGGTCGCAGGAAATGCTCTCCGCCTGGAAGGCCGGCGTTTGATAGCGGTTCAGAGTGTCCGCAACCGGTTCTGGCTTCCCCGCATGGCAGACGAGGCACTCGATCGTCACTGGCCGCGAAAAGTCCGGATGACGAGACTCTTCGTAACCCGGAGCGACATCCCACAGCCGGCGATTGGTGTAGTAGGAGAGCGGGGATTGAAACAGATGATCGCCAATCCGAACCAGGTATCCGAATGCGTGCGCTCCCGAGCCAATCACGTAGGCGACGCGCTGCTCGCCCCGTTCATCGCCGCGCTCGAACCGCTGCACCATGCCCGACGGATTCGAATGAATAGAGAATTTGGTTTTGGATAGAACGTGCTCGAAAGATCCGTCCGGTTCGGGCGCTGCCTCGCTCAGCGAATGGGCCATAGCCGACTGCTGATAGCCCTGCACCTCGTTTGCATGACAGTCTGCACACCGCCGGTCGCCGCCGAATGCAGGCGCGGCAAGAACCACGATCGTCCCGATTGCCTTTAGCGCTGTTGCGGTGAACATCCGCGGCCGTTATTACATTTATCATGATTCGATAGTGAGTCATACATCCTGCTGAAGGGGACCGGCAGCGCATCGGCAAGTTACTCCCTAACGCCCTTTTCCTCCGAACGCCGCACTTGGCGGCGTGGTGCGGCGAATTGGTGGCTGCCGGTACCAGCGGGGTAGGACCTGGCAGTTTGCAGACCAAAACCCTTGCGAAGAAAGGAGGGGGAAGGGAAGGTGCCTCTGGAATCAGTCAGAAGAATAGCAGTTGTTGGCTTGGGCGTTTCGTCAGAGGGTCTGGTTTGTCCTTCAGGGAAGCCCGGAAGGTACTGTAACTCACAAAATTGGGGACAGGACTTTACAAGAGAGGCGACAGCAGGTATGGTCAGTGGAGCCCAGGGACCATAATGGAAATCTTAGGTTAGTCAGACTGCTGACGATCTGGGCTCCAAAATGGAAATTCTGGACACACGCTTTCCTTAAAAACGGAGCCTACGCATGTTCATTAAACGGTTTTTGATCTTCGGGACGCTCGCCCTCTTGCCTGCATTCGCGCAGGTTTCGGACATATCCCTCTGGCGCGAATCCATCGCGCAGACCGAGGTACCTGGGGAGGGATGCTTTCAAGTCTCTTATCCCAACCTCGTCTGGGAGCAGGTGAATTGCAAGGAAGCGCACCCAAGCTTGCATCCGCATCCAGTCTTCAGCAATACGACTGGCGGCGAGGTGACGGGAAACGGTCACGACTACGTCGCTCAAGCGGCGGGGCTGATCAAGAAGACACTTGGAACCTTCGCGACGGTCACGGGCGTGAAGTCCGAGAAAAGTGTCGGCGTGCCCTTATTTGGAGACGGAGGGATTCTCGGGCCGAATGAATACACGCTTCAGCTCAATTCGAACTTCACGGGCACCACCCCGGCGTGTGCCGGTCATACCGATTGTACCGTCTGGCAACAATTCATTTATTCGCCGGACTACGAAACCAAAGGGGAGGCGGCTGTATTCGTGCAGTATTGGCTGATCGGCTGGGGCGACTCGGCATGTCCGAGTTCTTGGGGCAGTGACGGCGGGGGCGATTGCTACAAGAACAGCGCTTACGTAGCGGCACCCGATATGAAGATTACAAGCCTTGGCAGCCTGTCGCTCTCAGGCGCCGCGGTAGCCGGTGGCCACGATACGGTGGTATTCAACAATGGAACCACCGCCTACACCGTTAGCGCCTCCGACAGCGTGCTGGATATCTCGTCGGTTTGGAAGCAGTCCGAATTCAACGTCGTCGGTAACGCCGGCGGTTCGCGAGCGGATTTCAATAAGGGTTCCTCGATCATTGTGAAGGTGGCGCTGACGGATGGTTCCACCGCAGCCCCGACTTGTGTCGCGAATGCCGGCTCAACCGGAGAGACCAATAACTTGAATCTGGGCACCTGCGTCGTCGCCGGCGGTGCCACGCCCTATATCGAGTTCATCGAATCGAACTAATTCGATGTAGCACAGGGCGATGAATCGATTCGCTCGGCTCCAGCCCTCCGGCTGATAACGGAATTCGCACTGGGCATCGGCATGCGTCTTCGGCGAGCCGGTCCAGGGCGCCGCCGGCAACTCGTCGATTAGCCGCGAGGGCTTGCGCGCCGGGACGATGTACCGCGTCCCGGCTTCCTCATACGCCTGCACCTCTTCGTTGCAGTAAAACCGGAGATCCCCATAAACCGCCACGTCTTCGGCGATCCACATGAGCGAGAAGTCGCCGAGGTAGTGCGTTTCCTGACGACGGGAGCTCCCCGGCAGCTACTCCTCGCGCAGCGCGGACATCGGATCGATGCGCGCCGCCGCGCGTGCCGGCCAGAAACAAGCCACCAATCCCGCCGCGACGACCAGCACCGAGACCGCCGCAAACGAATATGGGTCGAAAGTCGAGAGCTTCCAAACCTGCCGCGACAGCACGCGTACCGACAGCAGACTGAGCAGCAGGCCGGCCCCCACGCCCGCCGCGACCAACCGCATGCCGGAGCCCAAGACCATCCAAACGACGCGCGAGAAACTGGCGCCCAGCGCCATACGGATCCCGATCTCATGTGTGCGCTGCGCCACCGAACTGGAGATCACGCCATAGATGCCGAGCAAAGCAAGCACCAGCCCAAGGGCGGCGAAGATCGAAAATAGCAGCAGGTTGAAACGCGGCCCGGAATAGACATATTCATTCAGCATGGTCTCAATGGTCTTCACATCGGTCACCGGCTGATCCTTGTCGATGCCATATACCTGCGCCCGCACTGCATTTATCAGGCCCTCCGGACGCCCCTTCGCCAGCACGATGAGCTCGTCAGCCCGGCCAATAATCGTATAAGGGATGAACATCTCCGGCATCACCTGTTGGTCGGGTACGTTATTGAGTACGTCCCGCGTCACGCCGACAATCTGAAACGAACCGTCCGTCAGGTGGAAATCGGGAGTCAGCAGGAAGGGGATCGACACGTGCCGGCCGAGCGCATCGCGCGCGGAGAGATACCGGCGCACGAACGCCTCGTTCACCAGTGCGTTATGCGCGCCGTTGGCCACATCGTGCTCGTCAATCGGCCGTCCATCCATCAATCCTATGCTCACCGCCTTCATATAGCCTTCGTTGACGGTATGGATCAGCACGGGGCGCTTGTCCAGGCGCGTATTCCCCGAGACCTCCACTGGAGCATCCATGCTCCCGAACGGGTGCAGCCCGATGTTGAGGCCCACCGCGGCCACGCCGGGTAATGCGCTGGTGCGGCTGAGCAACTCCCGGAAGAACGTGTTGCGCCGCGGCGTGTCCGGATAGCGCTTGTCGGAAAGCGGGACTCTCACGGTGAGTATCCGAGACGGCTGCATGCCCAGACCCAGATCTTCGATGGCGAACAGCGTCCGGATCATCAGGCTCGCGCCCACCAGCAGCATGAGTGAAAGCGCAACTTCGCCCACCACCAGCGCGCCGCGCAGGAATCGTTGGCGCTTGCCGCCGGTCGAGCCCCGGCCCGCTTCCTTCAACGGGCTGACGATATCGCCGCCCGACAGGTGCAGTGCCGGCGCCAGGCCAAAAATCAATGCAGCCCCGGCCGAAATCGCCAGCGCGAATAGCAGAACCGGCGTGTTCAGCGAGATAAGGGCTTCGTCGGGAATGGTATTAGGCGGTACCACCGCCATAATTCCGGCCAGGCCGGCCTTCGCCAGAATGACGCCAGCCATGCCCCCCATGCACGCCAGCACAATGCTCTCGCACAGCAACTGGCGCACGATCCGCAACCGGCTGGCGCCCAGCGACGCGCGCACCGCGATCTCCTTGTAGCGCGCCGACGCCTTCGACAGCAGCAGGTTCGAAACGTTCACGCAGGAGATCAGCAACAGCAGTCCCACGGCGCCAAACAGAATCCAAAGCGCATCGTGCAGGCCGCTTTGGAATTGCTCGGCGAATGGGATAATGCCGGCGCGCCATTTCTCCGGAAAGTCGTGCGGCGATTGCCGCTGCAAATCTTCCATGATCGGGCGCAAGTCCGCCTCCGCCTGCGCCGCCGTAACGCCCGGCTTCAGACGGCCGACGACGTGCGCGAATCGGACGCCCTCCACGGCTTCCCCGCGGCGCGGCACGATGGGGATGTAGACGTCGGGGCCGCGCCACATGAAACGCCGCGGCATCACGCCGATCACCGTGCGGGCGGCGCCGTCCAGTATCATCTGGCGGCCTAGCACGCCCGGATCCCCGCCGAACTGGCGCTGCCAGAAACGATAGCTCAGGATGGCGACCGGCGGCGCCCCTCCCGCGGCGTCCCCGGGGTTGGTAACGCGACCCAGCAGCGGCGGCACGCCCATCACGTCGAACCCGTTCATGGTGGTGTGATTTCCGCGCAGTCTCTGCGGTTCGCCGTTTCCGGTCCACAGAATGTCGTTGATGGTCGAAAACGTCAGTCCGGCGAATATCGTGCTGCGTTGCGCGATTTCAAGATACTGATCGGTTGTGTAGTAAGTACGGTAGCCCCGCCGGCCGGGTTCCCGCAGCATCGGACTCACCAGGTGGGCGACGTCTTTGTAAGGGAACGGATCCAGCAGCACCGCGTAAATCACGCTGTACATCGCGGTGGTGGCGCCGATCCCCAGCGCCAGCGAACCGGCGGTCATCAGCGCCAGCCCCGGGCTCTTCCGCAGGTTGCGCATCCCGAAACGGATGTCGCGCGTGAGGTCGTCGATGAAAGCAAACACAAGCCGCTCCCCCTCTCAGCTTTTGACGGTCACATCCCATTTTAGTTCCGCGCGGTTTCTCCACGCGGATTTCACCACAATTTCAGGCTTCCCTCACCACCGGCAATCGCGCGCGGAGGTACATTAAGCGTGCCGGAGGCGGTTTCATGTCCAATTCGACAGTAGCGATGCTGCGATATTGCGCGGCTTTATTAGCACTGCTCGGCGGCGTTTACGCGCAGACCGGCCAAAAGCCCGATCTGACCACGCAGCCAACCTTGTACGTGGTCGGTTACGCCCACCTGGATACGGAGTGGCGCTGGGAATATCCCCAAGTCATCAACGAATATATTCGCAAGACCATGGAGGATAATTTCAAGCTCTTCGACAAATATCCGCACTATATCTTTAATTTCAGCGGCGCCAACCGCTACCGATTTATGAAGGAATATTTCCCGGCCGATTTCGCGAAGGTGAGGGCTTACGTCGATTCCGGCCGGTGGTTCCCGGCGGGCTCCTCCGTGGAAGAGGGCGACGTGAACGCACCCAGCGCCGAGGCCATCATCCGCCAGATCCTCTACGGCAACAACTGGTTTCGCAAGGAGCTCGGCAAGGCCAGCGCGGAGTACATGCTGCCCGACTGCTTTGGATTCCCCGCCTCCCTGCCGACTATCCTGGCGCACTCCGGTGTGCTGGGCTTTTCCACGCAGAAGTTGGTTTGGGGCTCGTCAGCGCCGGGCGGTGGTCCGGAATCGATCGAGAAGACCCCCGAAGGCACGCCGTTCGACGTGGGCATTTGGGTGGGACCGGATGGCGAGAGCGTGCTAGCCGGCTTGAACCCGGGCGACTATAGCGGCGGCATCGACACCGATCTCAGCCAACCGCTGCCTCCCGCGCCGCCCAACGTTGCACTTGCGGAAATTCGTAAGAAACTCCAGCCGCTGCGCGAGAAACTGCGACAACAGGAACAAAACTCGCAGCCGTTCGATCCGAAGGATATCCAGGAGTATACGGCCCTGCAGAATCAGGAGAGGGCGCTCTCCAAAGCGGACCAGGATCAGCGCCTGGAACGCTATCAGGGCGATTGGGCCGCGCGCGTCGCGCACAACGGAAAAGTCAGCGGCGTGTACACCGATTATCACTATTACGGCACCGGCGACATCGGCGGAACTCCGGATGAGGAATCCGTCAAACGCCTGGAAGCCATCGTCACGAAAGGCACCGCCAGCCTGCCGCCGCCGGGCGGATTCTTCGATTCCGGCCGGCCGCATCCGGAGTGGCCGCAGGTAAAGGTGGGTGATGGCCCCGTCCACGTGATCTCCGCGGCCGCGGACCAGATGTTTCTCGATATCACACCTGCCGAAGCTGCTGGACTGCCGCGCTACACCGGCGAAATGGAGCTGACCAACCATTCGGCCGGCTCGCTGACCTCGCAGGCCTACCAGAAGCGTTGGATTCGCAAGGAAGAGTTGCTGGCCGATGCCGCCGAGAAGGCTTCCATCGCCGCCGAATGGCTGGGTGCGCGCCCGTATCCGCTGGCGCGGCTCAACGATGCCTGGACGCTGGTCATGGGCGGCCACTTCCATGACATCGCTGCCGGCACCGCCACTCCCAAGTCCTATGAGTTCGCCTGGAACGATGACATCATCGCCCTGAACCAGTTCGCCGGCGTGTTGAACGACGCTACCGAAGCCGTCGCTGCCGCGCTGAACACCGAAACCACGGGCGTGCCCGTGGTGGTCTTCAATCCGCTGAACATCGTGCGTGAGGATCTCGTCGAAGCGGACCTGACCTTCCCCGGTGGCGCGCCCACCGCGGTCCACGTGGTGGGTCCGGACGGCAAAGAGGTGCCGGCGCAAATCTCGAATGGCAAAGTACTCTTCCGGGCAAAAATACCATCGGTCGGCCATGCCGTCTACGATGTGCAGCCTGGCGCGGCCACCGCGCAGATTCCATCGGCATTGCAAGTCTCGGAAAATTCGCTAGAAAATCCGTATTACCGCGTCAAGCTGAATGCCGATGGCGATGTGTCCTCCATTTTCGATAAATCCATCGGCCGTGAACTACTGGCCGCGCCCGCGCGCCTGGCCATCTCCTATGACAATCCGCAACAGTGGCCGGCCTGGAACATGGATTGGGACCAGGAGCAGGCCGCGCCAAAGGCGTACGTCGCAGGTCCGGCGCGTATCCGTGTGGTCGAAAGCGGACCGGTCCGCGTGGCCATCGAGGTCTCGCGCGAAGCCTCCGGCTCTAAGTTTGTTCAGACCATCAGTCTCTCAGCGGGCGACGCGGGCAAGCGCCTGGAATTCGCCAACGTAATCGACTGGAACACCAAACAGTCGAATCTGAAGGCGTCCTTCCCGCTGGCCGCTTCCAACCAGATGGCCACTTACAACTGGGATATCGGAACCATCGAGCGGCCTACCGCCGAACCTAAGAAATTCGAAGTGCCGTCGCACCAGTGGATCGACCTGACGGATATGCGCGGCGAGTTCGGCGCAACCATCCTAACCGACTGTAAGAATGGATCGGACAAACCCAACGATCACACCATCCGCCTGACTCTCATCCGCACTCCCGGCACGCGCGGCGGTTATCACGACCAGGGCACCCAAGACCTGGGACACCATGAGTTCGTCTACGGCCTGGTAGGCCATGCCGCCGGCTGGCGCAACGCCGGGACCGACTGGCAGGCGCAGCGCCTGAACGCTCCGCTCATTGCTTTCCAGGCCTCCCGGCATGCTGGCGCAATGGGCCGGGAGTTTTCTCTTCTCGCCATCAACAACCCCCGCATCCGCCTCCTCGCGCTGAAGAAGGCCGAGCAGGGTGACGAACTGATCGCGCGCTTCGTGGAACTGGATGGCCAACCACAGCCGGATGTCCGGGTCTCGTTCGCCGCGCCCATCACCGCCGCGCGCGAAGTGAACGGGCAGGAGCAGCCTGTCGGCCAAGCTACTGTGACCGGTGGCGCCCTGGTCACTTCGTTTACCGCCTATCAGCCGCGCACCTTCGCCATCAAGCTGACCGCGGCGCCGGCTCGCGTGGAGCAGGTGCGTTCCGCGCCAGTGACGATCCCCTCTGATCGCGCGGCGTCCGGCGGCTTCGATGGCAAAGGCAATGCCCTCCCGGCGGACATGCTGCCGTCGCATATCGCTTTCGGGGGCGTCAATTTCGAAGTCGCGCCCAATGCGGCCGTGGCAAAGGGACAAACCATCAATCTTCCCGCGGGCGGCTACAACCGCGTGTACGTGCTGGCCGCCTCGGCGGACGGCGACCAGACGGCCACCTTCCGGGTAGGCGATCGGAGCGTCGCCCTGAACGTCCAGGATTGGGGCGGCTTCATCGGACAATGGGACGACCGGCAGTGGGTCGCGAAGGACCGCGCGATCCCCGGCACGCCGCCGCGCACAGACCATGACGATTACGCAGAGATGACCGGCATTCGGCCTGGCTTCATCAAGCGCGCGGACCTGGCATGGTACTGCGATCATCGGCGCAACGCCGCCGGTGAAAACGTGCCCTACGCGTACTCCTACCTGTTCGCGTACCCCATCGAGCTGCCCGCCGGCACAAAAAGTATCACTCTGCCGGACAACGATAAAATCCGCATTTTGGCCATATCGGTGGCCGATGCGAACCCCCAAGTCACGCCCGCACAGCCCCTCTACGATGTGCTGCCCGTGAGTCAGGCGCCGCGTTAGAGCATTGGAGGGCGGGCATTAGCCAGGCTTTAGCCTCTGTGCAGCGTGGTAATCGTCTGTGCGGAAACCGGCGCACCAATGGCCGTCCACAGCGCAATAACGAGGCATGCGCTCTTCGCGTTAGTAACTCCGGTAACGGCTGGCTTCATCGCACGGAGGGGCCCGCCCCTCTTTTTCCTCACAACAATACACTACATTACGGATTTCAGCTCATCGTTTCTTAGGATCTGGTACTAGCCTAGCCAAAGCGCCAGCTCCACACACGGATCGCTCTTTGAGGCGCAATGGCAGCACATCAGACGAATGCAGGTCGAAGCCCGGTGCAGCGTGAACGACATCCCGTTAGACGAGGAGCGGCTCCGCCGGATCGGCGCCAAGGCTTGCGGTCCTTTATGCCCATTGCATCTCGATTGAGATCCACATAGCTCACTGCCGATCTGTTGGCTCCCAAGCCCGCCGGCCGCGAAAACAGGCAGCTACAGTGCCAACGGCCGTCTGCCGATCACTAATAGAGTGAACGACTATTTGCGTGGCTGGCAAAGAGTGACCGCAGTTCCCAGCCGTCCGGCAAACGTCAGGGGGCAAATGGCTGTGCTTGTTGCTCTCTTGGCGGGAGCCTTCGTCGCACCTGGCCCCTTGCAGGCGGCCGGCCAGAAGGCACTCCGCACAGCGGCGGAGGTCCGGGCACTCAGCGTAGCCCAAGCCGGCCAGCGCCTGCCGGTAAAGCTGCGGGCGACGGTCACTTATTACGACCCGCGCGATCGCATCCTGTTCGTCCAGGATGAAACGGCGGGTATCTTTGTCGAAAACGACCGCGACCTGCCTATCGGCGTAGGATCCCGCGTCGAGGTGCAAGGAGTGACCAAGCCGGATTTCACTACGACCATTGCGGAAGCGATTGTCCGGGAAGTTGGAAAAGCGCCGCTGCCGAAACCCAGGAATGCCAGCTTCTACGCCATTGCGCGCGGGGCGGAGGATTGCAACCTGGTCTCCCTCACCGGAACTGTGCGGTCGGCGTCATTGTTCGCGGCCCCTGCCGGCAAGGTGATGTTCTTAAGCATTGCGATGCGCGAGGGGACCATCAACGCGCATCTCCTGCGGTACGGCGATCTCCATCCAGAAGAACTCATCGATTCCACGATTCGAGTATCGGCGGTCGCGGGCGCGTACTTCAACGACAGGCTTCAGTTCAACGGCCCGTTGCTGTGGATTTCGAGCGATCGGGAAGTGACCGTCATCAAGCCGCCGCTCCGCAATCCCTTTGATGTACCGTCCCTGCCGATCGATCGGCTGCTGAGGTATCGCGCGGAGAACGAAATGGAGGGCCGCATTCGCGTTACCGGAACCGTAACGCTCTTCGAGCCTGGCCGGCTGGTGATCCAGCACGGAGGAAACGCCCTGCTCTGCCACACCGTCGGGGAAGCCGGCGCGAAGGCGGGCGATTTTGTCGAGGCAGCCGGGTTTCCGGTGCCGGGAGAAAATACCCCGATGCTGGAGGATGCGCATTTCCGGGCGGTCCGCACGGGGTTCCTGGAATCGCCGGTCCACATCGACGGGGATCCGGCCCTGCTGGGAAAGCTAGGTTACGCGTTAGTCTCGGTGGACGCGCGGGTTCTCCAGACGAACGAGAGCCCACGCGAGCAGACGTTGGGCCTCTCGACCGGGTCGCATCTGTTCGAAGCCAGCTATACGAAATCCGGAAATGGGGCGCGGCTCGCGGCTGTGCCTGTCGGAAGCAAGGTACGGCTCACGGGCATTTGCGTATTACGGTCCGGCGGATTCTGGCTGGCGCCGGTGGCCTTCCGGCTTATCCTGCGAACGCCCGGAGACATCTCTGTAATCTCGTCGCCTTCCTGGTGGAGTGTTCGGCACCTCCTCTTCGTGCTCGCCGGAACGGCCGGGCTTCTGGTATGGATTTTCGGCTGGGTGTCTGTTCTGCGGAAGCGAAACGCCCTGCAGAGTGCGCAGATCCGCCGCGCAACGGTCTTACAGGATGACAGGAACCGGGTGCTGGAGCTGATGAACAGGTTCGAATCGCTCGACACAACCATGACTGCTCTTGACCAGCTCATCGAACACCAGTGGCCGGCGTCGGAGCACCGCATCGAACTCTTTTCAAACCGCGCGGATAGGAAATCGAACAAACCAATTGAAGCGGTGGCGTACCGCTGGCGGCGCCAAATCCGCGCGACCGGCGACCGCTCTATCGGCTGGCTCGGGATCACGCCCGGAGCGTGCTCCCGAACAGACGATCCGGAACGTGGTTTAGATGTGGTGTGCAACCTGGTAACGCTGGCCGTCGCGCACTGGGAAATGTTCGAGCGGCTCACCTATCGTTCGCAGTACGACGGTCTTACGGGTTTGCCCAACCGCCATGTGCTGGAAGCCGGGTTGGAAAGCGCGATTACCAAAGCACGGGGCGACGGGACCATGATAGCCGTAATATTTGTCGACTTGGATGGGTTTAAACGAATCAACGACGAGTACGGCCACAAGGTTGGCGATATCTGTCTGCAGCGGGTCGCCGTGAGCCTGCAGGCGGCTTTGCGCGGGGCCGATACGGTGGCGCGATGGGGCGGAGACGAGTTCATCGCCATTGCTCCCGGGCTACGCTCGCGGACGGAAGCGCAGCAAGTCGGAGAAAGATTGCTCACGGCGGTGCAGGCGACGGCCCTTCTGGATGCCCCGGGGCTGGTCGCCTCCGCCAGCATCGGGATCGCGGTCTTCCCCGAAGACGACGAGACGGCGGAGGGACTCACAAACAAGGCGGATTGCGCCATGTATGCGGCCAAGAACGGCGGCAAGGATCAGCTCCGCGACTACGAAGAGAGCGGGCACCGGGCAACGCGACGCGGAACCCCTTTAGCAACGTATAGCTCCTAAGTAACAGCCCGCAAAACGGCGCGTGGGCAGTAAGGGGCTCCTTCCTTGGAATGCAGTTTGTGGGCCACCGTCTCAGGACCGACCAGCGCGAGGCTGGGTTGCGCCACGGAGCTGCGAGGTTTTCGTTTTCGTCTCATAGGAGGTTTTGTTTTTTGCTCTTGGCCGCGAATCTCTGCGGCGCCGCAGGCCCGACCAACAGGAGGCGGCCATGCGGATCATCGCGGCATGCTCCGGCATTTGGCCAATAGTTCCAGCTTGGCCTTTTGCATGTGCAGGGCCGCCTCGGTGTCGCTGCGCTGTTCGGACTGCCGCGCCAGTAGATCTACCGGAATGCCAGGCTTCAAATACTGCGCCCACTACTTTAGCGAATCAACTTCTCGTAAGGGGTGCGGTAGTCGTTGGCCCTGTAGTGGCGCTGGTGCTGTCCCCGCCGGTCGGTGACCACGGTGGCAAATCCGCATGGCCGATGATTGTTGATGATAGTTGATGATAGTTCAGGTACGGTTTGAAGTAAGCGGTGGAGGACTTCTGCCAGGCTGCGGCATGCGCGCACCCTATCGGACCGTAGCCGATATGCTTGCGCACCACCGCGCCATTCTTGCCTTCCACCAGGGCGTTGTCGGTGGTCCGGTAGGCCCGCGATTTGGTGAAGTCCGCTAACAGCTTGTTCCGCATCTGGGCCACTCTGTGATTGAGGAAGTCCGATCCGTTGTCGCTCGTGAAAACCCCGCATGCCAAACGGAAACTCGCAGATGGTCTCTACGCAACCCACCACCTGCCATTGCGTCACCGTATCGACTGCGTTGATGTGGTACACCCCGGGCTGGCCATCCTGGTGACCTTGATGCACCGTGTCCACCCGCAGGTAACCGGGCTGCCCCTGTGGATCCGGCTTCCGCCGTTCGCCGGGACACCTGCCGCGCTTGGGTCAGGTGTACCCGCACACCGGCGTAGGTTTTCGACTGCCGGAGATTGTAAATGTGCCATGCTGAAATGGCGGCCAGATTCTCGAATTCCGGCTTGCCGAAAACGGTAAACTCCCGCTGCAAAATGCGCCGGACCCCTGGCCCCGATAGATTCTCGTGGGCAGCATCCACCGCCGCCGGCAGACGGATGTCCGCGGCTGGGCCCGGCTGAGACCGGTTACTTTCACCAGAAACCGGCGCACAATACCTTTTTGTCCCTTGCTTAATTTCCGATACTGCTGATTGTGCAGGGTGGCCTCCACCAAGCCATAGGTCTCCTCGCGCGTCTCCGTCGACAAGTGGTCCGGTTTCCCCCACGAACTCCTTCATTTCGGCCAAACTCAATCGCTCTAAATTCTGCGTGGTGATGTTCATCTACCCGCAGCGTGCACCGGCCGGCGGCCGCCTCGGCCGTCCGCGTTTTCAGGCTCATCTTGTATTGGACACTCTAGGCCTTGCGCGTAAGAATGCCTGCGAGTACAATGTTCCAAACTCGCACCTAATGAGGAAAAAAACGGAGTAAACAGGGAGGATGAGAATGCACCTGCGAATGAGGTTTGCAGTTTTCCTGGCGGTTTCGCTTGCCGCTACGGCCTCGCTTTACGGCCAGAACAGAGCTTCCATTACGGGAACGGTCCGGGATGTTACCGGCGCCGTGCTTCCCAGTGCGACCGTGACGGTTACCGATGTGGCTACCGGCGTCACTTTAAAGGCGACCACGAACGCACAGGGCGATTATCTGGTGGCCGGCCTGCCGGCGTCGACGTACACCCTGAAGATCACCGTCACGGGTTTCAAGACCTTTGAAGCCAGCGGCATTATTCTGCCGGTCGGCGAGAAGGCGCGCGTGGATGCCACCCTGGAGGTCGGACAAATCACCTCCGAGATCAGCGTGGCAGCCACCAACGTGGCGCAGGTGGAGACGCAGTCCTCGGAACTGTCCGGCGTGCTCACCGAAAAGGAGATCAGCCAGCTGGTGCTCAACGGCCGCAATTTCACCCAACTGATCACCCTGGTTCCGGGCGTCAGCAATCAGACCGGGCAGGATGAAGGCGTGGTCGGTGTGGCCGGGAACGTGTCCTACAGCGTCAATGGCGGCCGCGTCGAGTACAACAATTGGGAGGTCGATGGCGGCGACAACATGGATAACGGCAGTAACGACACGCTGAACGTCTACCCGAATGTGGATGCCATTGCCGAGGTCAAGGTCATGACCTCCAACTACGGCGCGCAGTATGGCAGAAACGGATCGGCGACCATCGAGACGGTGACCAAATCGGGCACGAAGGACTTCCACGGCGACTTGTTCGAATTCCTCCGAAACGACGATTTCAATGCGCGGAACTACTTCTCATACACGGCGCCGCTGGTCCCGGAGTACAAGAAAAATGACTTCGGCGGCACCATCGGCGGCCCGGTGTTTATACCGAATGTATACAACACCAGGAAGGAGAAGACGTTCTTTTTCTACTCCGAGGAATTCCGCCGGGAGATTGTGCCTGGCGGAATATTCACCCAACAGGTTCCATCCGCGCAGGAGCGCCTGGGTAACTTTTCCGATGTGTGCCCCGCTGCGAATGCCGCGGTGGACACGACCGATTTTCCGGATTGTCCAGTCAACCCGGCGAGCGGAATGTACTATCCGAATAACACCGTTCCCGTCGATCACAACGCCAAGGATCTGCTGGCGCTGCTGCCTCTTCCCAACCTGCCCAACAACTACTACAGCTCTGCGCCCGCGTTACCCACGCACTGGCGGCAGGAACTATTCCGCATCGATCAGAACTTCACCGATAAGCTGCGTATGTTCGTCAGGTTCATCCACGATTCGTGGAGTCAGACCGAACCGACTCCCGAATGGGGAAACGGCGCGTCATTCCCCACCGTGCAAACCAACTTTGTCGGACCGGGTGTAAGTCTGGTGGCCAATCTTACTGCGAATGTTACTCCGACCTTGTTGAATGAGTTCACCTTCAGCTACACGACGGATCACATTTTTCTGAACGCTATTGGTCCGGTGGCGCGGCCGGCCGACATGGATATAGGCGGCCTGTACAACAACGGATTCGGCGGGCTGATGCCGGCGGTGGGTGTAGCGGGGGGTGTCAACTACGATACCGGCGGCTTCGCTCTCGATACCGGCTATTTCCCCTGGAATAACGCGAATCCGACCTACACCTATAAGGATCAGTTGACCAAGATCATCGGCGGCCATAACCTGTACTTCGGCGCCTATGTGGTCGCCGCGGAAAAGAACGAGGAGAACAGCCCATATATTCAGGGAATTCTGGGTTTTGACAATACCGACACCGCTATCAGTACGGGCAACGCCTTCGCGGACATGCTCACCGGCCAGATTGCCAGCTACTATCAAGTGAACCTGAAGACCAAATATTACAACCGCTACAAGATCGTTGAACCGTATTTCCAGGACGATTGGCATGTTACCAAGAGACTCACGTTGAATCTCGGGCTGCGGCTGAGCATGTTTGGCACTTACCGGGAAAAGTACCATCAGGCCTATAACTTCGATCCGGCTGCGTACCAGCTTTCGGCTGCGCCGCAGCTCGATGTTACGGGATCGGTCACCGGGCAATCCGGCGCAATTATTCCAGGCTCGGGTAATCCTTATGACGGACTGGTGCAATGCGGTGTGAACGGCGTCCCCGCGGGTTGTATGAAAGGCCACCTGTTCAATCCCGCGCCGCGCGTGGGTTTCGCCTTCGACCCGTTCGGCAACGGCAAGACCTCCATACGCGGCGGATATGGCATATTCTATGAGCACACCAATGGCAACGAGGGAAACACCGAGTCGCTCGAAGGAAGCGCGCCGTTGGTGCTGAGCTCCACGCAGTACAACATCTCCGGTTATACGAATATCGGGGGCGGCGGTGTAATCTTCCCCTTGGGTGTTACCGCGATTCCGACGCAGGCGATCTGGCCTTACGTGCAGCAATGGAATTTGAATGTGCAGCGCGAGATCATGAACGGAACGGTGATGAGCGTAGCGTACGTGGGCAGCAAAGGCTCGCACCTCTCCCTGCAGCGGGATATCAACCAGCTTTACCCGATCAGCCCGTCGCAGAATCCGTACCCGGCGGGGCAGGCCATGACGACTAATGACTGTAATAACGGCACGGTAAATGGCGTGGCGCCCACCGGAGCCGCCTTGAACCAGTTCAACGTTGCCTGCGGCGGCGATCCGGATTTCTACCGTCCCTACCAGGGGTTCGACTCCATTTCGTCGCTCGAGCCGCAGGCCAATTCCATTTACAACGCAATGCAGGTCTCCCTGCATCGCCATGTGGGGCGGCTCAGTCTGGATGGGGCTTATTCGTGGAGTCACTCGCTCGACGACTCGTCGGACCGGTACGATAACAACTTCGTGAATGCCTATAATCTGGGTTTGACGCGCGCCAGTTCGAATTTCGATCAGCGCCAGATCTTCAACATTGGCTACGTCTACGACCTGCCTTTCTTCACCAATGCCGGTTTGGCTCACACGCTGCTCGGTGGCTGGGAGATTTCCGGGATCACGACCATCCAGACCGGCACGCCGTTCAGCGTGGTCGATGGCCTGTTTAATGCCGGCGTCGGAAATGGTACGGGGATCGGATCGTATCTTGACCAGATTGGCAATCCCGGCGCAGTTCCCAACCTGACCAGCAGCCCTGCCGGAGTATATGGTCCGCTGCTGTTCAACCCCGGCGCATTCGCCGCGCCGCAAGGTCTCAGCTTCGGGACTGTGGGACGGAATTCCCTGAATAACCCGCGCCGCACTAACTTCGACATGGGGCTCTTCAAGCACTTCGCATTCAAGGAAACGCGCGCCGTGGAGTTCCGCGCAGAGGGCTACAATGTGTTCAACCACACGGAATGGAGCGGCGTCAACAGCGGAACCAGTTGTTTCGGCGACGCCAGCGACAGTTTTACGGCGGGCGATCCGGGATGCTACGCCAACAACGGGTTCCTGCGCGCGGGGGGCGCGCATAATCCCCGCATCCTGCAGCTTGGGCTGAAGGTGATTTTCTAGGGAAAAGGAGACAGGAGACAGAAGACGGGAGTCAGAATGGCAGCGCCCCAGTCCGCGTAGCGCTATTCTGACTTCTGACTCCTGACTCCTGACTCCTGACTCCTGGCTTCTTGTTATTCTGGCCCTATGGACGAGGAGCAGCTCCGCGGGTTGTTCGAGCAGGTGCGCGCCGGCGCGGTGGATGTGGACAGCGCGCTGCACCGCCTGCGCCACATGCCTTTCGAGGATCTGGGCTTCGCCAAGATCGACCACCATCGCGCGCTGCGCCACGGCATGCCCGAGGTGATCTTCGGTAAAGGCAAGTCGCCGGACCAGATTGTGGCCATTGCGGAAAGGCTGCTGGACAACGCGCGCAACGTGCTCATCACGCGCGCGGATGCCGAAGCCGCCGCACGCGTGCGCGAACGTTTCGAATCTGCGGAATATTTTCCGCTGTCGGGCGCTATCCGCTTCTGGCGGGAGCGGACCGTGCGCGGTAAGGGGAAAATAGCCGTGGTATGCGCCGGCACCAGCGATATTCCGGTGGCCGAAGAAGCGCAGATCACCGCCGAGGTGATGGGAAACGAGGTGGATGCGATTTACGACGTCGGCGTAGCCGGAATCCACCGCCTGATGAGCCACGCCGAGCGTCTGGTCGCCTCGCGCGTGGTGGTGGTCTGCGCCGGGATGGAAGGAGCGTTGCCCAGCGTCGTCGGCGGCATGGTGTCGTGCCCGGTGATCGCGGTTCCCACCAGCATCGGCTACGGCGCCAGCTTCCAGGGTCTGGCCGCCCTCCTGGGCATGCTCACAAGCTGCGCCAGCAACGTGGCGGTGGTCAATATCGATAACGGTTTCGGCGCGGGATACGTAGCCAGCCTGATCAACCGCGCGTAGGCGTCGCATGAAGATCACCCGCGTGGAAGCCATCTATCTCCGCCAGCCGGAAGTCCGCTTCCTTTGCGACAGCGGCCAGGATGCGCTGCTTGTGCGCGTCGAGACCGACGCCGGTATCACCGGCATTGGCGAGGTGGATTCCAACCCCATGGCCGCCAAAGGCGCCATCGAAGGCCCGTTCTCGCACACCACGGCCTGCGGACTGGCGCAGGTGGTGATCGGCGAGGATCCCTTCGAGACCGAGCGGCTCTGGCACAAAATGTACCGCGCCAATATCTACGGCGGACGGCGCGGCGTGGGCCTGCACGCCATCAGCGGGATCGACATGGCACTGTGGGACATCAAAGGCAAAGCGCTGGGTCTGCCCGTGTGGAAATTGCTGGGCGGGGGCTTTCATAGCGAGATGCGCTGCTATGCCAGTTCGTTATTCGGCGCCACGCCGGAGGCTACGGCCGAGTTGGCGCGGCGCTATCGCGGCCAGGGATTCACTGCCGTGAAGTTCGGCTGGGACCCCATGGGGCAGGATGAGAAGACCGACGTCGCGCTGGTGCGCGAGGCGCGCAAAGGCTTGGGTGACGGCGCGGATCTGCTGATCGATGCCGGCCTGGTGTGGGACGCTAAGACCGCCCTGCAGCGGGCGCGCGCATTTTCCGAATACGGCATCTACTGGCTGGAGGAGCCCCTGCGGCCCGACGACTACGATGGCTACCGCAAGCTCGCCGAAGCCACCGATGTGCGCATCGCGGCGGGTGAGGAGGAGAGCAGCCGGCTCTCGTTCATCGAGCTGATGGACCGCGGGCGGATCGATGTCGTGCAGGTGGATCTGACGCGCTGTGGCGGCTTCACAGAGGCGATGAAGATCGCGGCGCTGGCGTGGGATCGCGGCTTGCCCATCGCCAACCACGGCTTCACGACCTACATCAACGTGACGGCCGCGCTGCATTGGCTCAACTCCATCCCCAATGCGATGATCTGCGAGTTCGTGGCGGAAGAGGAGACTAACCTGCGCGAGTCCGTCACGCGGCAGAAGTTGCGCGCGAAAGATGGATATCTGGACATCCCCCAGGAACCTGGTTTGGGAATCGATGTGGACTGGGACGCCATCGCGCGCTTCCGCGTATAATCAAGTTCTCATGAAAGCTCGCGTATATGTCTCGTTGAAAACCACCGTACTCGATCCGCAAGGCCAGGCCGTCCGCGCCGCGCTCGCCGGATTGGGGCACAGCTCCATTGCCGACGTGCGCCAGGGCAAGTTTTTCGACATTACCATGGCGGATGGAATGAGCCGGGAGCAGGCCCGGAAGGATGTGGAGACTATCGCGCACGAGGTGCTGGCGAACCCGGTGATTGAAGAGTACAAAGTGGAGATTGCGGAGGGCGGGATTTAGCCGGCGCAGGGCTTCAGCCCCGCTCTGCGGCAAGGCGGCCTGCAAGGCCGCAGGTCGCTGTATGTGGGCGAACAACCTGTGCCTCAGGGATTAGAGAGGATGCGCAGAAGATTAGCCGACGGGCGAAGGAGGCAACCCTGGCGCCGCTGGAGACACCGTCGGCGGGTGTAATGCCTCACTCGGGTAAAGACGACAAGCAGTACTGGACGCATCCGGTCCTTGGTTTCACTGAGTGCCCGTTTGCAGACCTGGTTTCCTTTTCCCATCCAGATTGATCTGAACGGCCGCGAATGGCGGGCGCGGCAAATGGACGCCGCCGGCATATCCTACCAGCGCCATGACAATTGTTTAACGTGGGTGGAAGATTTCGCACGCGCGCCGGCCTGCTGGACCGGCAGCGGAAAGTAAAGTGGGCCGCATCTTGCGACCCGTTGGCGCAGAACTATCCGCCGCATTATCGCTGGACGTGCTCCGACAGCCAGTGGGCAACAACGCCGCCGCCCGGCTGCCAGCAGCCGAAACCTCCGCTTGCTCCGCGCGCACGGCCTAATTCACAAACTCCCCAATACTCACCGCTACCAGGTCAGCCAGAAAGGCCGCCTCATCCTGCTGCACGAGAAATCTTCGCGCCGGGAAACGAAATGGCGCAGTGTAATACGAGGCTATAACACTACAAGCGGATGGCGCTCCATTCGGGCAGAAGATCGAACGGGGTCCTGGCCGTCTCAACCAATTCCCCAGTCTGGCGAATCGATCCCACCAGTTCATTTACATCTCCCACCGCCAGCCGGAGATACTCGATACGGCGTGGGTCAATAGACATGATCTGACAGCAACTCGCATCCACCGCCGCCAGATCCCGGCCGACTACCACCACTCCGGCGCGCCTGGGTGTGCCTTGAATCGGCCCATTACCTTCCATCCCGACGATCCCGTCGACTATGGCAAAATGCCGCGGCAGCGTGCGGTATAAATCCGCAACGCATTGCGGGATTCCCGCCCAATGCAGGATATTCTTGGGCCAACCGTACACTCCACCCGAGACGGTTCCAAACAGATTCTTCATACTGAGGGTAGCGCCCACCCAATGGTGGGTCTTCATTTTGGGCATCGAAACCAACAGATCGCAACTCACCGCCGATTGCGCCAGATACACCGATTTCAGCCGGGAATGTGGATTGTCGAGCCGGACCTCGGTCGCTGTATCCAAATTCAGATCGGTGAAAATTGTTTCGAAGCCGGGAATGGTCTCAAAGTAGCCCGCGGCCTCCGCCATATCCAGCGTGTTTCGCCGATGGCCGGGGCCTTCCCCGATAGACACTTGCGCACCCAACGCGCGGAAGGCTTCCATGGCGGCATGCACCAGCATGGGATGTGTATTGATGGCGCTATCCGGCTCGAACTCGACGAGATTGGGCTTGAGCAACACGCGTTTGCCGCGCACGTTGAGACGATGTTCCGCTAGTATCCGGCGCAACCCGGCATACAGATCCTGGGTGTAATCCGGCTGCCGCAGCACCGAAACGAGCCTCTCGCGGCGCACGGCAGGCCGCGGCGCACAGCCAGCCAAAATGGCGGCGGATCCTGTCAGAAACTGGCGGCGATTCAACCCAGATAGCATTAATTACTCCGGCACTACTCGAGCGTCACTCCAGGAACGGATTCCGGCCGGCGATCGCGACGTATGCCAATTGCGCTAACGCCATGTTTTGGACGGTGCGCGGCGGACGGGCAGGAGCGGGTGTATCTGGTGGCAGCTGCCCATGGGCCAACAATCCCAGGCGCAGCCAGCTTTCGCCCTCGGACGCGCGGCACGCGGACAACTGCGCGCGCGCCCAGGCGCAGGCTTTACGCACGGCTGGTGAATCCCGGCCCACCAACGCCAGCAGGGCCAAGCCGGTCGTTTCCGGATACGGACGGGCGTCGTAATCGAGAACGCGCGCTGCTCCGTAGTTCCAGCCTCCTCCGGCGCAGGCGTGCTCGAACAAGTACGAAGCGCCGGTAGCCAGACGCGTGCCGATTTCGAACGACTGCGCAGATCGCGCGGCCTTATGCAGAGCGAGCATAGACAATGCCGTGGGTGCTACCCAGGCGCTGGTTTCCGGAAACCACGGCCAACCGGGCGCACGCGGGGCGTTTCCCATCAAAAATTGCCTAACGCGACTCGGGAAGTTCGTGTCCTGTCCGGCTCCCCGCAAGAGCCACCGAATGCCGCGTTGGTGGGCATCGTGACCGAGCGCTGCGGGTCCCAACAGCGCCGCCACGGCGGTCACCCACGTGCTGTGGCGAATCGCGGGTTCGGGCGGCCAGCCGCCATCGGGGAGTTGCGCGGCCCGCAGCCACGCGATGCCCCTCGCCACCGGTTCGGAAATCGATCCCGTGGCCATAACAGCCAACAATGCGTAGGCCGTTGGCTCAGTCCAGGACAGCCCGCCTCGCTGGTAAGGCCAGCCGCCATCCGGGTTTTGGGAATCCAGCAGAAAAACCATTTCCCTCCCCTACACCGAAAGCACGGGCGGCAACGGGCAACCGGCCTGTCTACAAACAGGTCCCACCCGCGCTCGGTACCGCCCTTCTCCAACTGCCGCCTGCGGAACTCAAAAATACCCTAGCTACCCGCGGCGGTGCTCAGTTGCGTATTGGTCTTCGACCAGATCGTGCTGACGCTTGTCCCAGCGGTCGAAAACAACGCCGCCGAGGCCAACGCCACGAATGCCAGCATCAACGTGTACTCGATCAAATCCTGACCTTGCTCGTCACGCCAGAAACGTGCACAAAACTTCTTCATCGCAATAGCTCCTTTTGCCTTCACTTTTTGTTCACGGGATTGGCCGGTCGGCCCACCACCGATCACCATCTTCGTTGCACGGTCCGGTCCATTACCTGGGCAGGTCAACTCACTTGATTGCCGTGACTTGGGTCGGCCGGGTAGCCAAGGGCTGTACAAAAATGAGATGCGAGTCTGGAAATGATACAACGGCCCGCCGGCTAAAAGCCTCGCTTATGCACTACTGTGCATCACTGTGCATCACTGTGCATCATGGTGCATCATGGCCAACACTCGGGCGAGCAGATCCTCCAGCGAGAATGGCTTTAGCAGCACCAGTTCGGGCGAACGCTGCGCCAGGCTCTCCATGGCGATCGACTCGATTGCCGACGACATATAAAGGATCTTCAGACCGGGGGCATCCCGGCCCAATTGCGCGGCGAGGTCCAGCCCGGTGACCCCAGGCATCAGGAAATCGACGATAGCCAGCGCGATGCGGCTGTGGTTTTGGGCAAAGGTTGCCAAAGCCTCGGAGCTATTGCCCGCCTCGAGGATCTGAGCTCCGTGCGCTTCCAGGGTCCGCCGGATCAAGCTGCGGATCTGCGCCTGATCATCGACGACCAGGATGGTTTGTCCTGTCAATCGTGACGCGCTTGGCTCGGACGACATCTTCTTAAGCTCATCTTCGCAGATACGACCGGGCCGTGAACCGGAAAAATTGAAAGAATATGGTGTAATGCGGTTGTCACCCCTCAGTCGGGCGACATAGCGTACGGTGGCACTCAGTTCGTCTCGGCGTGGGCGTGGCTGCGCAGGCCCTCGGTATACTCGCCCATGAAATCGATCTGCGGTTTTCGCAGCGATTCCCCCACGGAGATCTGGTCGCCGAACTCGATGTAGCTTTCGCTGTCCGCAAACGGCGGCCAGTGTACCAGTCCGGCTCCGTTGGGACTGCCGGTCCTGGCGAAAGCTACCCATGCCGCGGACATAGCGTCGGAGAGCTTGCGGTCCTGCTCCTGGTAAGTATCCGGGTTAACGGAAAAGTCACCGATGATGGACTTCTGCGTGCCATAAGCCGTATCGGGCAAGGTGGCGAAGACATAAGGAATTTCGGACGCGTGGAAGCTGCCCCATTGTATCTGGCGGCCGACGCCGTTGACGCGGGTGAACTGATATTGAAACGCCTCGGGATTGAGCCTGGAGGCGGCGCGCAGCACGGAACGCGTGCCGTAGAGGAAGACCAGATCGCCCGAGGAAGCGGCCGCGGCAGCATGTGCTTCCGCGTCGGTAGGAGCTGGATACAGGCGCAACAGGCGGTCTGCCAGGTCTCCGACCTTTTGCGCCGCCCAGGTACGATACTGAGCTACGGTCCGCACCGGGGGGCCACCCATCAGCGTGCCTTCATCCGCGTTGGTTCCTGCGATGAGCGCCACATGATGGAACTTGCCCGCCGCAAACAGCCGCGCTGGATCGTCGGGGATCATCCATCCATCCACTACCGGCATGTAGGCTTCGCCGCGGTCGGCGGCATCGTTGCGTCCGAGGGGCGCGGGCAGGCTCTTCAACAATTCGGCGGCGCTCTTGGCGCGCAGGGCGGGGAGGTCCGTGCCCAGCCTTTCGCCGAATTTCGTCATGGGTACGCGTCCATACCAGGATTCCGTGATGTGGCTGATGGGACCGAACATCCACGCGGCGCTCTCCGCGATCACTTTTTGGAACAGCCCCTCGGCTTGCGGCACGATCATCAGCAGGCACACGGCAGTACCGCCCGCGGATTCGCCGAAGATGGTCACATTACCAGGATCGCCGCCGAAAGCCGCGATGTTGCGTTTGACCCATTGGAGGCCGGCTACCATATCCATCAGTCCGTAGTTACCTGAGGCGCCGTGCGGCGATTCCTGGTCGAGGGCGGGGTGCGCCAGAAATCCGAAGATCCCCAGCCGGTAGTTGACGCTCACCAGAACCACGCCTTGGGCCGCCAGTGCCGCGCCGTCGTAAACGCTTTGGGAAGTGGCGCCGATCTGAAAGCCGCCGCCATAAATCCAGACCATGACGGGCAGTTTCGCGCCGGGCGCGTGCGCCGGCGTCCAAACGTTGAGTCCGAGGCAGTCCTCGCTTTGCGGGCCCGGGACCAGCGGAATCTGCGGGCAGTTGGCGGGAAAGCTCTTCGCTACCAGGATCCCGTTCCATGGCTTGGCGGGCTGAGGCGGCTTCCAGCGCAGCGGGCCAGTGGGCGGCGCGGCAAAGGGAATACCTTTATACACGCGCACGCCGGTACCCGCGCCGGAGACCCAGCCGGTATCGATTTTCACAAGCGTATCGAGGTCGTTGGCCAGCGCGGCGGCTGCCAGCAGCCACACACCGAGTATGAGTTTCATCTTTAGGATGATGACACAAAACTCGCGATGACGGACGACGCGGCATGCAGTATGCTTGTGGCATGGGAGCCCCGCACGAGCCGTTCATCACCGAAGATTTCCTGCTGAACAACCGGACAGCGCAACGGCTATACCACACATTCGCAGAAAACGAACCCATCCTCGATTACCATTGCCATCTGCCGCCGGGTGACATCGCGCGAAACCGGCAATTCGAGAACCTGTCGGAGATCTGGCTGGAGGGCGACCATTACAAATGGCGTGCCATGCGGGCCAATGGCATCGACGAGCGCTACGCGACGGGCGATGCCAGCCCCCATGAGAAATTCCTGGCGTGGGCGGGTACGGTGCCTTACACGCTGCGCAATCCGCTCTATCATTGGACCCATCTGGAATTGCAGCGCTACTTCGGCATCGACGAGCTGCTGGATGCAGCCAGCGCGCCGCGCGTGTGGGAGCGGGCCAACGAGATGCTGGCCACGCCGGAGCTGCGTGCGCAGGGCATTCTACAGCGGTTTCATGTCACGCATCTATGTACCACCGATGACCCGGCGGACGACCTGGCATGCCATCGGGCGATTCAGGCATCGCCGCTCGAGACGCGCGTCTTTCCGGCCTTCCGTCCCGACAAGGCGCTGACGGTCCAGCTTCCGGATGTGTTCAATCCCTGGGTAGAACGGCTGGCCGCGGTAAGCAACATAGACATCCGTTCATTCGAAGATTTTGCCGACGCGCTCGGGCGGCGGCACGACGATTTTCACGCGCTCGGCGCGCGCCTCTCGGATCATGGACTGAACCAGTGCTATGCCGACTTCTGCGGTCCGCGGACCGCGGCCGCCATCTTCGATAGAGCACGCCGCGGGCAAGCGGCCAACGTGGAAGAGCACGCCCAGTTCGCCTCCTATATGATGCTGTACTTCGGAAGCCTGGATGCGGAGAAAGGCTGGACCAAGCAATTGCATCTGGGCGCTTATCGCAGCGCCAATACGCGGCGATTGCGGGAAATCGGGCCGGACACGGGCTTCGATTCGATTGGCGACAGGCCGCAAGCTGCCGCGCTGGGAGCATACCTCGACCGCCTGGAGCTGGAAAACGCGTTACCGAAGACAATCATTTATAACGTGAACCCGATTGACGATTACGTATTCGCCACCATGATCGGCAATTTTCAAGACGGCCGCATCGCGGGCAAAATACAATTCGGCAGCGGGTGGTGGTTTCTGGATCAGAAGGAAGGGATGGAATGGCAGCTCAACGCGCTGTCGAATACCGGCCTGCTATCGCGATTCATTGGCATGATCACCGACTCGCGTTCATTTATGTCTTATCCGCGGCATGAGTATTTCCGGCGAGTGTTGTGTAACTTGATCGGTGGAGATATGGAGAGCGGGTTGATTCCCGATAGCGACGAGTTAGTCGGGCCTATGATCCGGAATATATGTTATCGGAATGCGCAGGACTATCTGGGGCTCGGGAGTTAGTCATGGGGCACCAGCCCGTGGATCACCGCGAAGGCCACTAGATAGACTGATCCGGCTATGACGAATAGCGGCGCATAGGCGCCGTGCGACCAATCCAGCCAGTAGCCGACCATGGGCGCGATCAGCATGCCGCCCGCCGCTCCCGCGAATCCGCCCAAACCGACCACGGATCCCACGGCATTGCGCGGAAACAGATCGGAAGCCAGGGTGAACAGGTTTGCCGAAAAACCTTGATGGCCCGCCGTAGCCATGCCCAGCAAGCCCACCGCGAGCCACATGCTGGTGTGCGCCACGCCCAGGAAAATGACCGCGGTTACGGCCACCGCGCAGATGAGCATGGCAGTTTCGCGGGCGCGGTGAGGTGTCCAGCCGCGCTTCAACAACGCGGCGGAGATCCATCCGCCGCCAATCGACCCTATGGTGGACGCCTGGTAAACCACCACGATCGGTAAACCCAGATGGGCGAGATCGAGGCCGTAAACGCGATTCAGGAAGCCCGGCAGCCAGAACAGGTAGAACCACCAGGCCGGATCGGTGAGAAACTTGCCCAGGATGAAGGCCCAGGCAAAACAGCTGCTCAGCAGTTCGCGCAAGGGCGGTTGTGGCAGTTTCTCTTCCGGCGCAGAGGCGCGCCCCGCACCGCGCGGTGCACCCAGGAACCACCACCAGGCCATTACCCAAACCAAACCGGCCGCGCCGGTTACGATGAATGCAGAGCGCCAGCCGTAGTGCAGCGCCAGATAGGGTACAGCCAATGGCGCGAGAATGGCGCCGATATTCGCGCCGCTGTTGAAGATGCCGGTGGCCAGCGCGCGCTCGCGTTGCGGGAACCAATCGGCGACGGTGCGGATAGCGGCCGGGAAGTTCGCCGACTCGCTGAGACCGAGAGCGAAGCGGGCCAGGCCGAAGCCCATCACGCTGCGCGCCAGCGCGTGGGCCATGGCCGCCACGCTCCACAGCGCCACGGCCACGGCATACCCAAGCCGTGTGCCGGCCCAATCGATCAGGCGGCCGGCGAAGGGCATCATCAGGGCATAGGCCAGTTGGAAGGCGAACACGATCCAGCCGTAGTCCGCTTCGCGCCAGCCGAGCTGCTTTTCGAGCGCGGGTTTGAGCAGCCCCAGCACCTGGCGGTCGACGTAGTTGATGGTAGTGGCGAAGAAGAGCAGCCCGCATACCGCCCAGCGGAGCCGGGGCGCGGATTGGTGCGCGAGGACGTCGGGCGTGGCCATTAAGTCGCCTTCCTACTATAGTGCAGCGCGCGGCCGGTGCAGATCGGCGGCGGAATTCGTACGTACTTGTATTGATGATCGTACGTATGATACGATGTCCAGTGGAGGAAATCATGCCCATCACCGCGTCCAAGCTGCGGGAGAACGTCTACCGAATCCTGGACGAAGCCATTGAGACCGGCGTTCCGGTAGAGATTGTGCGCAAGGGCGTCGTCCTCCGGATCGTGCTGGAGAGACCGCCCAGCAAGCTGGCACGGCTCAAGAAACGGCCAGGTATGTTCGTTGGAGACCCTGATGACATAATCGGTATGGACTGGTTGAGCGAGTGGTCAGAACTGAAGTGATCTATCTGGACACCCATGTTCTGATCTGGCTTTGGCTGGGTGAGCCCGGCAAACTCGGCCGCGAAGCGCGTAAGGTCATCGATCGCAATGAAATCGTCGCGCCCGCGGCCGCGGTCCTCGAGTTGGAATTCCTGCACGAACTCGGCCGCTTGAAACCGACCGCATCGAAAGTTGTCTCTACATTGGCTACCGAAATTGGCCTGCGCGTTTGCGATCTGCCGTTCCGCACAATCGTAGACCACGCGCTGGCGGAAGGCTGGACGCGCGATCCATTCGACCGCCTGATCGTGGCCAACGCTAAAGCAGCCGGCGCGCCCCTGGTCACCAAAGACGCGCGCATGCGCGAACACTACGCACGTACGGTGTGGTAGCCCGCCGGCCTACTCGATAGTCGCCTTCTGAATGTAGTCCAGCCGCGGAAAGTGATCGTCCAGGTAGGTATTGCCCTGGCGTTCGATGGCGACGCCATCGGGACCGCTGCCGCGCGGGGGCATATCGCCATAACCGCCGTATAGCCGTTCCAGCACATCCATGCCTTCGGCGACGCGACCAAACGGTGCAAAGCCTTGGCGGTCGAGCGCCAGGTTGTCGCGCATGTTTACGAAGACTTGCGTGGTGCGTGTGCCAGGACCGGAACTGGCGAACGTCACGGTGCCTTTGCGATTCTTCTGCTTCACGGGATCGTCGGGAATGCGCAATTGCGACCAGAGCCCGGACACCTTGGGATCGCCATTGATGCCGAATTGCACGACAAAGCGGGGAACCACGCGATAGAAGCGATCGCCGTCGTAGTAACCGTTTTGCAGGAGCTGATAGAAATGATCGGCGCCGTAGGGTGCCCACGCACGCGTGATTTCGAGCGCCACAGCTCCTTTGCTGGTGTCGAGGTGCGCGCGGAAAGTATCCGGCGCATGCGTAGGCTTGGCGGATTTGGCGGCAGCGGCCGGCTTGGTCTCAGGCGCGGAGGAGCAGCCATACATCAACACGCATACCACGGCCGCCGCGCTTAACGGGCGCGGCATCAGGGCCCCGCCTCCTGCCGATATACGCGCACGTAATCGATCAGCATGGTTTGCGGAAATTTGGTGGTCTGATCCGGATTGCCCGGCCAGGATCCGCCGATCGCCAGGTTGAGAATCAGGAAAAACGGATGATCGTAGACCCATTTCGCTCCCGCCGGCAGCGTGGCAGGCGTGACGGTCTGGTAGGTCTGCCCATCCACCTGAAATTCGATACGGTCCGGCGTCCACTCCACGGCGAAAATGTGATAATTGTCCGCGAACCGTCCGCTTGAAAGCTGGAAGGGTTTGCCAATGCTTTTTTTGCCCGAGTAACCGGGCCCATGCACAGTGCCATGTACGATATCCGGCTCGCGCCCGATGTTTTCCATGATGTCGATTTCGCCGCAGGCGGGCCAACCCTTGCTCTTGACGTCGGCGCCGAGCATCCAGAAGGCGGGCCAAATGCCTTGGCCGTAGGGAATCCGTATGCGCGCCTCGGCACGGCCATATGCGAAGTCCAACTTGCCTTGCGTCTTCAGGCGGGCCGAGGTGAACTGCCCCGGTGTGGGCTCGAGTGCCCGCATCACCAGATGGCCCTGGCCATCCAGATGCGAGTTGGCCCGGCTGTCCGTGTATACTTCTAATTCATGGTTGCCCCAACCGCGACCGCCGAGATCGTGGACCCATTTCGCCGGATCGGGCGGTGAACCGGGGGCGCCATTGAATTCGTCGCTCCAGGCCAACTGGCGGTCCTGGGCTATGGCTAAAGGGGACGGGGCTATGGCGCACAAGATGCACAAGACAAGGAGCGGGGCTGAAGCCCCACGCCGGCTAAAGCCCGCCCTCCATTTCATTAACGGTCCTCCGGAGTGACGGTCATAAGCTGATGGCCCGATGTACGCCAAAATGCCCAGATGATGATACACAACGCCAATGCCGGATAGAGCACCACGGCCCATTCGTACGGTTTCGTCAAGCTCTGTGCGCCGGGCGTGCGCATCAGAGTATTTACAAAGAAAAGCGCCGCCATGGTGGCCACCAGGCCCAGACGCATCAGAACGAAAACCAGCAGCGCGAAGATCACCAGAAAGAACAGAAAATTAATCCAGTTTCCTTGCCAGGCACCGCCCTCTAGCGCGGTGAAGATGACCGCGGCCGCCACCGCGGCGATCCAATCTTTTCGGAGAACCGCGCGCAGGCAAAAGATCGCGAATATCACGAGCAAACCGAATTCAGTAGCCGTGCGAGCCCTTCCCAGGATATCCGCTATCCAGCCGCGCGCGCTGACGCCTACGTCCGACGGGGCCGTTCCCCCAATATCCCCGCGAACAACGTATATCCACTGGAAGGCGAAGAAGAAGCCCGCGATAATCAGACCCACGAGCGCACCATAAAGCACGTGCGCAGCTACCTGGGCATCCTGCCAGCGGCCCGCCAACACGCGGCTCCACGTCAGGATGGCATGCGGCCAGCGCGCTCGCACCGATGGCTCCAGTGCGATGTAGAGCAGCCAGATAAGCGCCGCCGACATGAGCCACTGGGCGGCGTTGGTGCTCAAGATGGTGATCATGGAGACGTCGGCCACCCAATGCGTGGAACACGCCCAAACAGCCGCTTCAAAGATAAATATCGCCACCGCCAGACGCCATGCGCCGCGCCGGTCCCCACGGCCTGCGCGCAGATTGCGTGCCGCCATAAATGCGGAAAACAGGTACACCAGTCCGGTGATGAATTTTTCAGCCAGGTCGCGTGCTGCATCCTTCCACGAAGTGGTGTAGGTTTCGGGCTCATGCCAAGGCTTCGACCACGGCCACAGCACCTGCAGGTCTGTGATCTTGCCATGCCAGGCCGCGGCCTGCACGGTCATATCCGTATGCAGCGTGGGATGCTGTCCTTTCCATGCCTTCAGCCAGTCGAAGGCATAGGCAGGCGTGAACCGGGGCGCTGTCTCCGGCCACTGCGAGATGTCGATGCCGATGGCGCGCGAAATGGCTGCGAGGTCCACCGGATTTCCTCCTGTGGAGCGATCCACTTGCGGCGGAACGGCATGGAAAAACCGGAGATCGCCTTTGCTGGTGACCCACGCTTCGATCATGCCGGAGATGACCGGCGCCGGCCGCATTTCGGTGACGTCGCCATCGGGTAGGGCGATCAGCGGCGATGGGCTCTCGCGGTAGCCAAGGCGCAGAGGCGACTCGGCCTGAAACCAGCGGCGCACCTGGTCGCGGGTCTTGGCGTGGTTGCCGGTATAGTTGAGGAGATCCCAATCCCAGTGCATGTCGTACTTCTTGTCCGCAGGCACCGCGGCATAACCAAAAACCACGGCCTGTTCGCGAATCTTGGCCGCTAATGCGTCGGGCGAGAGTTCGAACGGTACCAGACTATGGATCTCGATATTGGTGCGCACAAACGGCACGGCGATGATGGCGACCGCGATTCCCAAGGCTAGCGGGACGGATTTCCGCAGCGGCAGGCCTTCGGTCTTACCAGATGCCGCGACCAGCTCGGGAGAGGGAGTTTCACCAGCGGCCAAGGCAGCCGCCAGCGGATCGCCGCCGGGCAGTGCTGCGGCCACGGAAAGGGCGCTGGGCGGCCGCTTGGCCGGATCGGGATGGAGACAGCGCCGGATGGCTTTTTCCACTGCCGGATCGATCTCGGCCGCGACGGAGGTCATGCTGGTGATCTGCGCATTCTCCTGCAGGTGGATCAACTCGGCCATGGTGGCGGCGTCATAGGCGCGCTTGCCGGTGAAGATCTCGTACAGCACCATGCCCAGTGCGTAGATATCGCTTCTGGCAGTGACCTGTTCGCCGCGCAGCTGTTCCGGCGCCATATAAGCGGGCGTGCCGCTGCGCGCTTCGGAGCCGCGCAACTCGTCGGCCACGGCGGCCAGGCCGAAGTCCATCACCACCACGTTGCCGCGCCGGTCGAGCATGATGTTGGCCGGCTTCAGATCGCGATGGATGACGCCCTTATCGTGCGCCGCGGCCACACCCGCGCAGATCTTGCGCGCGATCTCCAGCGCTTTATCGACCGGCAGACGCCCGATGCGCTGCAGCAGCGAAGCCAGATCCTCACCATCCACGTACTCCATGGAGATGTAGGGCATGCCGTCCGCTTCGCCGACATCGTACACGCGGCAGACATTGGGATGCGAGACCTGGCGCGCAATGCGCACTTCGCTGTGGAAGCGTTCTAGAGCGCGCAAGTGATCGGCTCCCGAGTCGGGCAGGAACTTGAGTGCGACGGGTTGGGAGAGCGTGAGATCGGTGGCGCGGTAGACTTCACCCATGCCGCCGCGGCCGAGCAGGGAGATGATCCGGTATCGTCCGGCAACCAAGGTGCCCGGTACGAAGCGGCCTTCGTCGACCGTTGAACCCGAGGCAGGGTGCGAAGCGGCCGGCGGCATTACGATGGTGGCCGATTGGGATTGTACGGGAGCATCCATGCGACCTTTCAGGATAGCTCACGTTTCTGCTCTCGATACGCCATGTACAACGTACGAACTCGCACAGCATGCGGGTCTGGTCCACGGTAGAATACCAATACCTCGTTGCGGACAGAAAAGCGCCAAATATTCTTCCCGCCTTTCCGGCTGGACCGTGCGAACGAGACGCTGTCCACGGATGTGGAGGTCCTTCCCCTTACGCGCAAGGCGTACTCGGTCCTGCTATATCTGGCCGAGCGGCCCGGACGATTGGTCACCAAAGAAGAGTTGCTGGATGCCGTTTGGGCCGACACCCACGTAGGCGAGGGTGTTCTGAAGGTGGCGGTAGCTGAAATTCGCAAAGCCCTGGGCGACGACCGCCAGTCGCCGCGGTTCATCGAAACGGTGCATCGCCGCGGGTATCGTTTCATCGCGGAAATTGGGCATGTAGAAACCGGGGCGCGCACCGGGGATGGGGCTGCGCCGCCCGGGCGGACTGTGGAGCGCGACGCGGCCATCGCGCGCCTGGAGAAATGGCTGGCGCAAAGTTTTGCCGGCAGCCGTCAGGTCGTCTTCATTACGGGCGAGGCCGGCATCGGAAAAACCGCGCTGGTAGAAACATTTCTGGAACGCTCTACCGCCGGAGACAACGGCGTTGCCATTGCGCGCGGCCAATGCCTGGAGCATTTCGGCGAAGGCGAGCCGTACTTCCCGATCCTGGAGGCGCTGGCCGGCTTGTGCCGGGAATCCGCTCGGGATCGCACCATCGAGATCCTTTGGCAGCACGCTCCCATGTGGCTGGCCCAAATGCCCTGGCTGATTGGAGAAGCCGCCAGGGAACGGCTGAAACGCGAAACTCTGGGCGCTGCGAAGGAGCGCATGCTGCGCGAAATCGCGGAAGCGATTGAGGCGTTCACGACCGAAACGCCGCTGATCCTGGTGCTCGAAGATCTGCACTGGTCCGACAATTCGACAGTGGACCTGATCGGGCACCTGGCGCGGCGCCCCGGCCCCGCCCGGCTGCTGATCGTGGGGACTGTCCGGCCGGCGGAAACCATCATCAAGCGGCACCCGCTGCGTGAGTTGCAGCGCGAATTGCAGGCTCATCGACTGTGCGCCGAGTTGCCGTTAGAGCTTTTGTCGGAAAACGCGGTGGCCCGCTACATCGAATTGCGCTGTCCGGGCGGGCGGCTTCCTGCGGCGCTGGCGCGGCTGGTTCACGAGCGCACCGACGGCAATCCCTTATTCATGGTGAACGTCTTGGATGCGCTGGTCGCGGATGGGCAACTGGCGCGCCGGAGCGATGGCTGGGAACTCACGGCCGCGTTGGACGTGATCAACATCGGCATCCCGGACAGCCTGCAGCAGCTCATCGAGAAGCAGTTGGAGCGGCTGGGGCCGGACGAGAAACGTATCCTCTCGGCCGCCAGCGTCGCGGGACTGGAGTTCTCCACCCGGACCCTCTCCGGCGGAATGGACGCCCCCATATCAGAAATCGAGGTCCGCTGTGAAGAGATGTGCCGGCGGCGCCTGTTCATTCGCCCAGCCGAAAGCATCCAACTGGCGGACGGCTCCATGCTGGAGCGCTATGGATTTGTGCATGAGATGCACCGGCGCGTGCTGTATATGGGTATTCCGCAGGCCCGGCGAGTCGCGTTACACCGCCGGCTGGGCGAGTTCCAGGAGACCGCTTATGCTCAGCATCTTCCCGAAATCGCGGCCGAGCTATCCGTGCACTTTGCCGAAGGCCACGTGTACGCGCGCGCGATTCACTACTTGCGTCTGTCGGCCGCGAATGCCGTGCGGCGATACGCGCACCGCGAGGCTATCGGGCATCTCAACCGGGCCGTGGAACTGCTGGCGCACCTGCCCGCGGCAGAGCAGGCCGCGCTCGAAGTGGCCATCCTCGAAGAGCGCGGCACAGCGTGGCGAACCATGGACGACAACACCGCGGCGGGTGCCGATTTCGGCCGCGCCGTGGAGTGCGCGCGCCAGGCCGGGCGAATCGACTGGGAGGTGCGCGCGCTCCTCATGCTCAGCGCCGTCTTGTTCTGGACAGACCAGAATCGCAGCCTGGAGGTGGCCGAGCGCGCCATGACCATCAGTCAGGCGGGGCCGGACCCCTGGCTGCACACGCAGGCGGCCGGGTATTGCGCTTCCCGTCGCATTCGCCTCGAAGGCTGGAGCGATGCGGACTTCGAGCGCTGCGTAGCCGCCGCGGAGGCCGCGCGTGCTGTCCAGGATCGAACGCTGCTTGGTCTGCACACCATGTCCTGCGCCTTCTTCCATTCTTTCCGTTCCGCGGAGCGGGAAGCCATCCGTTGGGCGGAGGAAGGGCTGCAGATCGCACTCGAAACCAACGATCCGTACCTCTACATTTCGTGCCAGTATTTCAAGGCGTGGGCGCTGCTGCATATCGGTGAATGGGGTGTGACGCTGCGGATCGTGCGGGACGCCATACGCCTTTCCGAGGAAAACGGGCACGGTACCGCGGTGGTGGTGCTGCTCATGATCGAGGCCCGGCTGCGTATCCATGCGGGCGAGTTTGCCGCTGCGCGGGAACTGGGAGAAGCCGCGCTCGGCCGGGCGCGCGAGGGCTTTCCCCGCCTCATCGCTTTAGTGGGCCTGGGAGAGGCCCTGCTGGGACTCGGCGAATATGCCCGCGCCCTGGAATGTTTCGATCAGGTGACCACCGCGCGCGCCCAAGGGTTGCGCCTCGACTGGATTTTTCATCTGCCATTCTACTGCGCGCGCGGAGAGCTGCGGCTGGCACGCCGGGAGTTCGCCCATTCCCGCGAGGATGCCCAGCAGGTTTGCGAACTGGCTATGCGGCCGGGGCAACGAACTTACCACGCGCTGGGCAGGCGATTGCTGGCACGGGTCGCCGCGGCGGAGCATGACTACCCGGAGGCCGAATCGCAAATCGCGGCCGCGCGCGCCATACTGGATGGCGCCGAGGCACCGCTCGCGGAGGGGCCGGTCTTCGAAACATCCGCGGACATCGCACAGCGCCTCGCGCCTCCGGCGGAGGCTGCCTACCGCGCCCGGGCTGCCGCGGCGCACCAACGCCTGGCGGCGTCTATGGGCGGCCACGAGCCCTTGAAAACTGCTCGCGCGCGCTGATTTTACCAATTTCTAACCGTTGTCTTACGAATCAAGGGGTCCCGGCTCATATCCTGGAGGTAGTATGCAACGGGATTTTGTTATCCAAATCAGGCCGGACGCCGATGTACTGAACGGACAACTGGCGGGCCGGGTGGAACACATCGCTTCGGGCCGTGCGGGGCACTTCAAAGACGTCGACGAGCTCATTCGCTTCGTGGCCGCCGCCCTGACCGAAGAAGTTCTCCCAGCCGAAGATCTAACTTCACTTTAACCCCAGATTTAGGACTCCCAGGGCCTGCCCCGGTTAACCTCGCAATTGTCAGCCAACAAAATTCCAAGGCTGGCAGAAAGAGGAAATCAAAATGAACAACGTATTTAGCAAGAAGATGAGCGCGGGCCTGCTAGGCGCCGCATTGACGTTAACTTCGATCGCCAACCTGTCCGCCCAGGACGCTACCACTTCGATCCTCGGCAACCTTGGCTCGCCGACTAACCTGTCCACGGTGCCATCCAACGGCGACTTGAACCCCTACGGGGTGGCCTTCGTGCCCGGCAGTTTCCCGACCGGCGGCATGCTCCATCCCGGAGACATTCTGGTTTCGAATTACAACAATTCTCAGAACCTGCAAGGCACCGGCAGCACCATCGTGCAGTTTCACGACGGGCAGCAGAGCCTGTTCTACCAAGGCCAGTCGCCCATGGGATTGACCACCGGCTTGGCAGTATTGAAGGCGGGCTACGTCCTGGTCGGCACAATGCCTACAACGGATGGCACCTCCAACACCGTGCAACCCGGTACGTTGATGGCGCTGAATAGCGCCGGACAGATTTTCTGGACACTGAGCGATCTGCGTCTGGTAAACGGTCCCTGGGATTTCACCGTCAATGACCAGGGCAGCACGGTCCAGGTTTTTGTCTCGAACGTACTGGCGGGCAACATCACCCGCATCGACCTGTCGGTAACTTCCGCCGGCATTGCGGTCAAGAAGGGTATCGTGATTTCAGACGGCTACACGCACCGTCCCGATCCCGCCGCTCTGGAAGTTGGACCCACGGGCCTGGCGTATGATGCCGTGCGAGACATCTTGTATGTGGCCGACGGCGACTCGAACGCAGTCTACGGCATTCCGAACGCCGGCAACATCATCGCCGATGGCGGTCTGGGATATCGCATCTACATGGACAACCTGCACCTGCACGGCGCGCTGGCCATGATTCTGGCGCCCAACGGGCACCTGATCTGCAGCAATAACGACGTGGTAAACGTGGTGCCGGGACAGCCGAGCGAGTTGGATGAATTTACGGTGGACGGTCAATTCGTGGCGCAATACTCGGTCGATCCGAATCTGGGTGGCGCCTTCGGACTCAATATCGAAGTTTTCGAAGGGAAAACCATATTCGCAGCGGTGGATGATAATACCTCCTCGCTGGATGTCTGGACAGTAAAGTAGCGCAGCCTGCCACTGGGCTTCGTAGCACTAAGAGAAAACTGGGAGGGCGGGAGCGATCCGCCCTCCGATCTTTTTTGCGCCTAAGTCAAACAATACTGTCCGCAAGTGCGTTTCACTACTTGGTCTTGAAATTTGCTCCTCTACCCGCTCCGCAGTAGATTCCTCCGCCGCCACACCGCTAAGCCCCGGATACATCTTTCGCAACGACGCTCGCGGTAGCCAGCGGCGCTGTGCTGGGTGTCGCGTGGAAGCGCTTGCGATGGACGTACCGCGCGGCTGCCCGTGATATCGCCGTGCGCCGTCTCACCACTTCACTGTGCCCGTCCGCTCATAATGGCGGAAGCGAGGGCCGGCGGTGCTCGCACCCCCTTGTCTTTAGATCATTCACGTTGCCGCGCAAGGTGATTCCGGCGGGCGAAGAGGTCACGCACACGTTCCTCGAAGAGCCGTCATTCGTGGCCGCGGCAGCTGCCGTTGCCACAAATTGGGATCAGTCTCTGGGCTCGCGGGACGCGGCCGCCAGCGTCCACGCTTTATCTGGCTGCACCCCCGCGCATCCCGGTTTCGCATCTTTGGCAATTTTCACATCCATCCGGAAGTATTCTCGTGACTTGTATCGGGGGTGAGTAGGCTCATGGCGACGGCGCGCTAAACCTCCGCGACCTCTGTGCCGATCTAAATAGTGTATGAACGTCACAGGTGTTGAGTGGCGAGATTCGGGAGATGCGGAAGCTGACAGGAAGTTCCGCCATCCATCCCCGCGTACGCGCAAACTGGCGGACGCTGATAATGACGTCGCCGACATCGTCGAGATTCACGATCCGGGCGAGGAAGAGACCGCCGACGGGCTGGATGAATTCGATTAGCGTAGCGCACGCTTCAGTGTGCAGTTGCACCGGCTGAAGCTCGTGCGCCACATGCGGGTAGTCGCAGCCGAACACGCTTTCTTTTTCCTTACATTTCAATTACTTCTACATAACACCCGGCTTGTGGCGATGGGCTCCATGCCATCGTGAAATCAAGAAAGGGCGCTGTGCTGACTTCGGCAGCGTACCTTACGAGGGGCGTATTTGGGGCGCTCTTCCCGTCCCCGGCCGGATTTCAGCGGCCGGTCTGGTAGTGATCCACCCGGAGCCCTTGAGAAAGGCTTGCCGGCCAATTGCGACGGTTGTCCGGACGGGTTCGGTGACGGGGCGAACAGCCTCCCATCCGAGCCGGATTGCTGCGCCTGGCCTCTGTTTCCATGCAGAGGCCGGGCGGGGACGGTCTGCCCGCTTGCTTGTAACCGCGCACTCGATTATCGTCGTGGTCGTGACGATTTCCCGACGCATCCTTCTGGCCGCTTTGCCGGCCGCGGCCGCCGCGCATGCGCAGCGCGCCCGTACACAGCCCTGGAAGCCCAAGCTGGGCGTTCTGGGCAGCTATTCCGACGCCAACCTCGAGTTCGTGAAGGCGGAGGGGTTCACCAGCATGCAACTGCGCCTCGATCCCGACAAGCTCAACGATGCCGCAATTGCCACCCTGAAAGATAAGCTGCAACGCTCCGGTATCTATATTTCCTCGCTGGCAGTGGATGGAAACCACATTCATCCCGACCCGGCAGCGCGCGCCCGCCAGAACCAGTACACCGCCAAGTGCCTCGAGTTGTGCGGCAAGCTGGGAATACCGAACATCGGCGGGCAATCCGGTACGATCAAGGGGAAGCCGCTTGGCGAGCAAGTGGACGAGATCGTGCGCGTGTACACCGAGAAGTATTTTCCACTGTGTGAGAAATACAACGTTCGCGTGCTGTGGGAGCCGTATGCCGGCGGACCGAATATCGCCACTGGCCCGGTGGGCTGGGAGGCGCTGTTCAAGGCATTTGGAAATAGCCCGCATGTGGGACTGCAATTCGATCCTTCTCACCTGGTCTGGCAGTTCATGGATCCCGTGCAGGCGGCGCGCGATTTCGCGGATAAGATCTACGATGTGCATCTGAAAGACACCGAGATTCTCTGGCACGTGGTGCGGCGGGCCGGCATCCAGCCCGTAAATGGCGCACGCTGGTGGCGCTTCCGGGTGCCCGGTTACGGCTCGATGGATTGGAAGGGGTTTTTCTCGGTGCTGGCGGAAGTACACTACCAGGGCGCCATGAACATCGAGAACGAGGACGAGTTCTTCTCTCCGGATTACGACGGAGACAATTTCACGGAATCATTCAAGCGCGGCTTCCGCATGGCGCACGAATTTCTGAAGACGCTCGTGCCGCCGGTTACGGCTTAGATGGAAATGCACGCGCGCGCTCGTATTGTTTGTGCCTGCCTGGCCGCGGTCGCCGCGGTCACGCCCTTGCGCGCCCAATCAGCCAGGGATTGTAAGACCGCTCCGGCGGTCGAAGCCATGACGCAGGGCATCCGGCATTTAAGAACGGCGAATTTGCGGCAGCCGTAGACCGTTTTAAGACCGCGCTCGCTGCGGACGCGGCCTGCACCACGGCGCACCTCTACCTCGCTACGGCTTATATGCAGCAGTTCATTCCCGGCGCCGACTCGCCCGATAATCTGGCAATGGCGTCCGCGGCCACCGAACAGTTCGACATAGTCTTGCGACTGGAGCCGGACAACCAACTGGCGATGGCTTCGGAAGCCTCGCTCTACTTCAACCAGAAAAAGCTGGATGAGGCCGCCACCTGGTACAAGAAGCTGATCGTGGTCGCGCCGCAGAGCTATGAAGCTTTCTACACGCTGGGGGTGATTGCCTGGACGCGGGTCCAAGAACCCATCCAGAAGGCCAGGCAGGATACGGGAATGAAGCCGAAGGATCCCGGCCCATCCGGGATGCCGACGTCCGCGGCGCGCTCCGCACGAATTACATGCCGGTGATCGAGGAAGGCATGGACAACCTCCACGAGGCACTGGCGATGAATCCCGAGTACACCGATGCCATGGCGTATATGAATCTGCTGTACCGCGAGAAGGCGGATTTGGAGGAATCGCCGCGAACGTATGCGGATGATGTGGCGCAGGCGGATTGGTGGTTCCAGAAGACTATCGATACCCGGAACGCCTTAGCATCGCGAAAGTAATTACAGGCTAAGGCGGGTCTGGAGACCCGCTGCAGACCTGCCGTAGACAGGAGGTCCGCCCCACGCGCTCAGTCCACCCGCGGGCGCAGCCACACATGATACACCGCGGCCCCCGCACCAATCGTGACCAGCGCAGTCAACGAGGCCACCGGCTGCCACACCACGCCGTAAACGATCATACAAGTCCCCACCAGAATATAGGCCAGCGGAATCGCCGGAAACAGGAAGCTCACCGGGCGCAGCTTTTGCCAACCGGGTCTGCGCCGGAACACGAAGACCGACGCCACCGACAGCACGGAGAAAAATGTCAGGCTGAAGCCGATGTAGTACACCAGTTGCGGAAAGGGCGTCACGGTCATCACCATTGCGCAAAGGCCCTGGCTCAGAATCGCGGTCACCGGGGTGTGCCACTCCGGATGCACTTTGGCGGCAGCCTTGAAGAATGCCTTGTTTTTGGCCATGGCGTAATACACCCGCGGACCGATGGTTACCTCGGCGTTCACTGTGGCCATCAGCGACAGCGCCATCAGCGCGGAAAATGTCCCCGCCACCTGCGGACCGAACAGGTTGGAGGCGGCCAGCGATCCCACCGCCAGTACGCCTTTCATCGATTCCAGCGGCGTGGAATAAATAAAAATCACATTGAGGCCGATAAAGAGCGCCGTGACCAACGCCGTGCCGGCTGCCAGCGCCGCGGGCAGTGTTTGCTCCGGATGCTTCAGTTCTTCAGCCACGTAAGTGGCGGCGTTCCACCCGCTGTAAGCGACCATCACCCACAGCAGGCTGATGACAAATTGTTGCGGTAATGTCGTGGTCGCCGTGCGCACCGCGGGTTCGGAGAAGTGCCGCCAGCTTCCTGCGCCGCTCAGGAAACCAAGGCCGATAAAACCGATGATTACCACCAGCTTGGTGGCGGTCAGCGCGTTCTGCACCTTGGCCGTCCGACGCACTCCCAGGCAATTCAGAATGCTGAAAGCCGCAATCAACAGGCACGCCATGGTCTGCTCCCCGCCCAGGCGGATGGTTAGCGGACCCGAGCCCAACACATAGCGTGCGTGCTCCTGCTGCAGCGAAGGATAGAAATAGCCCAAATAATTCGAAAAGGCCAACGCCGCGGCTGCAATTGGCGCTGAGAAGCCGGCAAAGAATGAGACCCATCCGGTCATGAAGCCCCACGCCGGACCAAAGGCGCGCGTCAGGTAAACATACTCGCCTCCAGAGCTGGGAAAGTTAATGCCTAATTCGGAATAAGTGAGAGCGCCGGCTAAAGCGAACAGGGCGCCCGCCAGCCAGACGGCCAGAATAATCTTGCCGCTGCCCAAGTCCCGCGCCATAAAACCGGTCGTGGTGAAGATGCCCATCCCGACCATATTCGAGACCACCAGGGCCGTGGCGCTGACGAAGCCGAGTTGGCGTAGCAGTCCCGTCTTGCCCTGAAGCTGCGTGAGCATGTGCGCTTATGGTCATTGTATGTCACAGCGGCAGGCAAGCCTTAGCCGGTGGTGACACAGGTGCTATTTCAGAGCGTGAACGGGAATCTGAGTCGTTCGGGCGGGAAAATTCTGGCGGCTAGGGGGTAGGTCACAGGCAGCATTATAAGACACACGCCATTCACGCTCTTATGGGTATAGTGAGTTAAACTGCCCAATAATTACAATGGCGTAAAGTACCATTGGGTCTAGGTCGTAAGGCTATGATAGAAGTACTGTTGGGCTAATTGAAAGCGAACATGCACACGAATCGGTTGATTGCCGAGAAGAGTCCATATCTGATCCAGCACGCCCACAATCCGGTCAACTGGTACGCTTGGGGGCCGGATGCGTTCGAAAAAGCCCGCCGTGAGCAAAAGCCGATCTTCCTATCCATCGGCTACTCGACCTGTCATTGGTGCCACGTGATGGAGCGCGAATCCTTCGAAAACGAAGCCACCGCCGCGCTCATGAACCAGTACTTTATCGCCATCAAGGTGGATCGCGAAGAGCGCCCGGATGTGGATCGCATCTACATGTCCTTCGTACAAGCCACGACCGGCAGCGGGGGCTGGCCTATGTCCGTCTGGCTCACGCCCGATCTGAAGCCGTTCTACGGCGGCACGTATTTCCCGCCGGAGCAGCGTTACGGCCATCCCGGTTTCCCCATGGTGCTCGAGCGCGTCGCCGAAGCGTGGCGCAGGACCGCGAGCGCATCGAGGAATCCGGCCGCGATGCGGTTGCGCAGTTGACCAAACAATCCGCCGTAGTGGCCGCCGGCGCGGGCTCGGCGTTGCGGCCCGGCCCAGATACGCTCGATAGCGCCTTTTATGTTTTCAGGCGCAGCTTCGATTCGCGTTACGCCGGCTTTGGAGAAGCGCCCAAGTTTCCCCGTCCGGTGATGCTGAATTTCCTGCTGCGTTACCATGCGCGCACGAAAAACCAGGAGGCGCTGGACATGGTTCTGGCGACCCTGCGCGAAATGGCCAAGGGCGGCATGTACGATCAACTGGGTGGCGGCTTCCATCGTTATTCGGTGGACGCCCGCTGGTTCGTGCCGCATTTCGAGAAAATGCTCTACGACCAGGCGCAACTGGCCATCTCGTACGTGGAAGCGTTTCAAATTACGGGCGATCCTTTCTACGCCGCGACCGCGCGCGGCATTCTGGATTATGTGCTGCGCGACATGCGCGATCCGGGCGGCGCATTCTGTTCCGCCGAAGATGCCGACAGCGTGATCGACCCGGCGCATCCCGAGGAGAAAGGCGAGGGCGCATTCTACATTTGGACGCAATCCGAAATCGAAGCCGTGGTTGGGCAGCCGGCGGCTGAGTGGTTCTGCCGTCACTACGGTGTCCTGCCGGATGGGAATGTCTCGAACGATCCGCACCACGAGTTCGTGGGAAAGAACATCCTGTATCAGGCGCAGCCGGTGGAGGACGCCGCCCAGCTTGCGGCGATTCGCGAAACTTCGCAGAAGTTGCTCGCCGCGCGCAGCCGGCGGATTCGTCCGCATCTCGACGATAAGGTCTTGACCGCCTGGAACGGGCTCATGATCTCGGCATTCGCCAAAGCCGCGGCGGCGCTGGCGGAAGCGCGCTACGCGGATGCCGCCCGGTGCGCCGCGGATTTCCTCGCGGGTCGCATGTACGATCCCGGCACGGGAATCCTGTTGCGGCGATACCGCCAGGGTGAAGCGGCCATCCCCGGTTTCCTGGACGATTATGCGTTCCTGGCGCAAGGCCTGCTCGATCTGTACGAAACCACTTTCGAATGGCGCGATCTGGAACTCGCTATCCGGCTCACGGAAAGGATGATAGAGCTGTTCGAAGATAAGGAGCACGGCGCATTCTACAGCACGGCCGCGGGCGATCCCTCGCTCGTCATGCGCATCAAGGAAGATTACGACGGCGCGGAACCGTCGGGTAATTCGATCGCCGTGCTCAACCTGCTGCGCCTGGCGCAGATCACGGACCGGGCGGACTTCCGCGCAGTCGGGGCGCGCGCCCTGGAGGCTTTCGGATCGCGCATGGTCTCCGCTCCCGTGGGCGTACCGCAGATGCTGGTAGCTTACGAATTCAGCACGGCGAAGCCCCGGCAGATCATCGTGGCGGGCGAGCGCGACGCGCAGGATACGGGGCGGTTGCTGGCCGTGCTCCGCTCCCGCTTCCTACCCCACGGCATCGTGCTGCTGGTGAATGCCGAATCGCGTGCTGCCATATCGCGCTATCTGCCGGTAGTAGCCGGCATGCAGCCGATCGGCGGACAAGCCACCGCTTACGTGTGCGAAGATTACACCTGCCAATTGCCCACGACGGACGCGGCCCGGTTCGGGCAGTTGTTACAATAGAGCATCACCCAAACAACAGGAGGAGAGATGGAAAGACCAGGAGCAACCACACTGCGCGGAGATCCCAAGACGCTGATGGGCCCGGAACTGAAACCGGGCGACTCTGCGCCCGATTTCGAGGTGGTGGACAGCAGTCTGAAGCCCGTCACGTTGTCCGGCACGGGAGAAAAGGTACGGATTTTCAGCGTGGTGCCATCGCTCGATACGCCGGTTTGCGATGCGCAGACCAAGCGCTTCAATGAAGAGGCCGGCAAGCTGCCCAGCGTGGATATCTACACCGTGAGCATGGATCTGCCGTTCGCGCAAAAGCGCTGGTGCGGCGCTTTCGGAGTCGATAAAGTCAAGATGCTGTCGGACCACAAGGACGGCTCGTTCGGCAGCCACTATGGCACGCTGATCAAGGAATTGCGGATTGAAAGCCGCGCGATTTTCGTGGTGGGCAAGGACAATAAGATCAAGCATGCGGAGTATGTGAAGGAAGTCGCGGATTTTCCGAATTACGAAACCGCGCTGGCGGCGGCGCGGGCGGCATCTTAATCAAGCTTCTGCCGCGTTACTGAGCCGCGACCGTCAGGGAGCGGTTTGAGTGCTCGATATTCCGAGGCAAGTCTGAGTACGGATTCCACAACCCCGGTTCTTACGGAACGAGTACTGGCGCGGGCGGTCGAAAGTCCGCTGGTGCGCGGCGGCCTGACCATCGGGGCCGGCCTCATCGCCGGCAATATCATCGGCTATCGTGCGCATGGCGGTGACCGCTTATCTGCTGGGCACGCACTCCCAGGCGGATTCGCTGGCGGTAGCCCTGGGACCCCTGGACGCGCTGAATTCGGTCCTCATCAACACCATGGTCTTCGCTTTCGTGCCCATGCTCGCCGCGCGGCAGGGTGCCGAACGCACGGCCCTCTTCTTGAAGTTGAATCAGCGATTCGCCTGGCTGTTTACGGCGCTCACAGTAGCAGTGGTGTTTTCCGCGCCGTGGCTGATCGCCGTACTCGCGCCGGGCCTCGACCCGCGCTATTACCACACCTCCGTCGCCATTTTGCGCATCGCGGCGTTCTCCATCATGGCGGCCGGCGCGGCAGCCGTCAACTGCGCGCTGCTGTATACGGACGCCGTTTCGCGCCCTTCGCGTTTTATCAGGCCTGTCTCAATGTGTTCACCATCACCGGCGCCCTCAGCTTGTGGCGTGTGATGGGAGTCTACGGATTCGCCATCGGCTACACCGCCGGGCGCGTGGGCACAGTATCGGAGTCGTCTACTTCTGTGCGCGCGCCGATCTCGACACGCGCAACCTGCCGCCTTCGAAAGTGCATTGGCGCGAAATTCTCGGACGGCCGCTGGCGGTGTCGCTGTATGCCGTCAGCCTGGCGCTGAACATTGTCTTCACGCGCGCCTGGGCCACCCATATCGGACCGGGCATGGCCGCCGCGCTGGATTATTGCATGCGCGGAGTAGGCGTCCCGCTAGCCTTCCTGGTGAGTCCGATTTCCAATTCGCTGCTGCCGGAGATCGCCCGGCTGCGCGCCCAATTGCGCTTCGGCCAGGCCTTTCGCCTGATCGACAGAACGCTCGGTCTGGCGGCGCTGGGCGCAGTTGCGGCGTGCGGCGTGGCGCTGGCTTTGCGCCATCCGGTCATCGCGATCCTGTTTCAACGCGGCAACTTCACCGCGGAATCCACTAACTTGGTCTCTGCCGTTTTCCTGGGCATGGCGCCCAGCTTAATCGGCTGGAGCCTGCTGGAATTGACCGGACGCGCGCTGTTCGCGCTGGACCGCCCCGTGCTGGCGTTGAGCGCGGCCATCATCCCGGTGCTGGTCAATGTGGCGCTGACACTCTGGTTGCACTCGTCCTGCACCGCAGTGGATCGGGCTGGGCGCGTCCGTGGGATTGATGGCTGGATTCCTGACGCTGTTCGTCGCCGCGCACGTCAGCCGCAAGCGCTGGATGGCCGCGGCTTCATGAGAATTGTGGGGCAGGCCCGCGGCCTGCGCGGGTCTCTCAGCCCCCCCCAGTTGCTCGAAGCCCAGTTCTATTTTGAAGAGGAGGGCGGTCTAAGAGGCCACCGCAGGCCGAGGGCCCGCCCCACAAGCGCGCTTACGTCTGGGGACGCTTGGCCTGCTCCATGGCGATCTGATTGATGTGCGCCAATGCCTTGGCGCCGGAGGCCCCCTCGATCGCCTTCACGGCGATGTCCTGCACCTGCTGCTTGGCATCGTCCACCTGTTTCTGCAGAGCTACGATCTGCACCGCCTGCCGCGCGATAGTTTCCTCTAGCGTCTTCACCTGCAGGCTCGACAGGCGTTTTTCCGTCTCGGCTTCTTTCTTCAGCAGCAGAATCTCCTGCTCGAATTTCTGCTCGGCCGCCTTGGCCGCCAGCACTGCCGCCTTATCGGATTCCGTCTTCATGGCCTCCGGGAATTCCTGCGCTTCCTTGCGCAGCCGCGCCAACTCCTGTTCCTGTTCCTTGAGTGCCGTTTCGCGCTGCTGCCATCCTTTTTCGAGCGCTTCCTGCCGCTCCTTATTCTTCTTTTCCTGGAGCCGCTGGTCTTCCTCGTATTTATCCAACGCCTTCTTACGTTCCAGGTTTTTTTTGTATTCGTATTCCTCAATCTCGCGGGCGCGGGACTTCTTTACGTTCTCTTCCTGCTCTTTGCGCTCGCGTTCGGTGTTGCCGGTTTCTTCCTCCCAAGCGGCGCGCTGCTCCGCGATTTCGGCTTCCAGCCGCTCTTTCTCGCGGGCGTAATCCTGCACCATTTGATCGAGCGCCGTGGCGGCCACATCGATCTTGTGCAAGCGCTCCAATTCGGCCCGCTCCAGGTTGACGGCCTCGCGCACCGACCACAGGCGTTCGACTTCCTCGACGAGTTTGCCGGAGACATCCGCCAGCGACTTGGAAACTTCCAGCCCCAGGCCTGAGATTCTTTGCACCACGCCTTCCACGGTGGTGCCATCGACGGCTTGGCGGACCTGGTCCGCGCGCAGCCGGGCGGCGGCCTGCGCTTTCGGGTCGGCGGATTCGCGGGCGTCCTCCACTTCCTCGCGGATCGTCTCGAATTCCTGCTGCACTTCGGCTTTGGCGCGCTTGGCGCGCACCGGCGGTTTCGTTGGTTTAGGCATTTTCGCGATCAGCATAACAGATCTACGAGCAGTCTGGAAGGCCCCCGCCTTAAGGAATATTTTATAGAGCGCTAAGGTAACTGACCCGCACAGAAACGCTTGCCTAAGTCGATAAGACGCACATGGTACCAGTTAAGCGCCTGCCTGCTGTGGCCGAAACCTCGTCCGCAGAAAAAGGAATTCAAACCATGGTTTTATCGAGATCCGTCTACGCAGCGACCTGCGTTTGTGCGATGGTGTGGGCCACCGGGTTGGCGGAAGCCGCCCCTTTGCAGATATTCCAAAACCGTGCGGCGAAGGCCGTCATTGAGTCGCGGCGATTAGGCCCCGTCTCCGGTATGGCGCGGCTGAATCTGGCTGTGGGCCTGCCGCTGCGCAATCGCGAGGATCTCGATCGGTTCCTGGAACAGCTCTCCGACCCAGGGAGCCCGGACTACCGGCGCTATTTGAGTGCGAGCGAGTTTGCCCAGCGCTTTGGCCCGTCGCAGGCCGATTACGACAAGCTGACGGAGTTCTTCCAGGCGAACGGCCTGGCGGTCTCGGGAACTTATCAGAACCGTATGATTCTGGATGTAACCGGACCGGTTTCGGCGATCAATAAGACGCTGCACGTAAATGTGACCATGTGGGAGCACCCCACGCGGGGAAGGTTTTTCGCGCCCGAAGGCGATCCGTCGCTGGACGTCGACGTAGCGGTGCTGGATATCAGCGGGCTCGACAACTTCGTGGTGGCCCGGCCGATGGATTTGAAAACCATGCCGCTGGCTTCGGCCAGGCCGATGACCACCGGGTCGGGACCCGCCGGCCTGTTTTTCGGCGGCGATTTCCGGGCAGCCTACGCGCCATCGGTGACCCTGACGGGCGCCGGGCAGACAGTGGGTCTGTTCGAACTGGACGGCTTCTACGCGGCGGATGTGACGTCGAACTTCCAACAAGCCGGACTGCCGGCGGTACCGGTTTCGACGGTGCTGCTGGATGGTTTCAGCGGCGCCCCCGGCAACGAGAACATAGAAGTGATCCTGGACATTATGATGGCCGGATTCATGGCTCCGGGAGCCAACATCATCGTATACGAGGGCACCAACTGGAACGACGTTCTGAATCGCATGGCGTCTGACAACATCGCCAAGCAACTGAGTTGTTCGTGGATGTTTTCCCCAATCAATGCGGTCACCGAACAAATATTCAGCGAGATGATTGCGCAGGGGCAATCCTTCTTTACGGCCGCCGGCGACAGCGGCGCTTACTCCGGTGGAACCTGGCCGCCGTCGGACGACCCGAACGTGACGTCGGTAGGCGGAACGGCCCTGACCACCACGGGTCCCGGCGGAGCGTGGGTATCGGAGACCACCTGGAACGACGGCGGTGGCGGGGTGAGCACCACTTACGCCATTCCCAGCTATCAGCAGAGCATCAACATGACGGCGATAGGCGGATCCACGACTATGCGTAACGTTCCGGACGTAGCTTTGCTGGCGGCGGTACAGATCTTCCTGATCTGCAACAACGGGGAATGGATCGAGGTGGGAGGCACGAGCGCGGCTACGCCCTTGTGGGCCGGCTTCATGGCTTTGGCCAACCAGCAAGCGGCGGCGAACGGTAAGCCCCCCGTGGGATTTCTGAACCCCACGGTCTATAGCCTTGGCCAGGGAGCGGATTATACGAACGACCTGCATGACATCACCACCGGCAGCAACGGTTTCGCCGCGGTCACCGGTTTTGACTTGGCGACCGGATGGGGCACGCCTGCCGGCCAGTCTTTGATCAACGACTTGACCGCGATGCCCAGCACCGCCGTCGTTCGGGCTTTCCGCCGTACCCACCTCCGTAACGGTGCAGGCGGGGTCCAGCGCATCGGCCGCGATTCATATCACGCCGCAGAACGGCTTTTCCGGCGCCGTTACCCTGAGCGTATCGGGACTTCCCAGCGGCGTCACCGGAACATTTGGCGCGGTGAGTGCCAACGCCAGCCAGTTCACCCTGACCGCCGCGAGCGGAGCCGCGCCAGGCACGTACGCTCTGTCGGTCAAAGGCGTTTCCGGAACCCTCACCGAGGCCACGGCTCTGAGCCTGCAGGTGACGGCAGCCGCGAGCTTCAGTCTGCAGACGACGCCGGCAGCGTTGACCATCGTCGAAGGCGCCACGGGCACCGCCAGCATAACCGTCGCACCTGCAAACGGGTTCAACAGCGCAGTGAGCCTGACCGTCTCCGGACTGCCCAGTGGTGTGACGGCGTTGTTCAGCCCGGCCAGCACCGCAACCGCGAGCACGTTGAGCTTCACCGCCAGCGCCAGCGCGGCCTTGGGCACCACCACGGTGACGCTTACGGGTAAGTCGGGCAGCCTCAGCGCCACAGTTGGTATTACTCTTACCGTGGCCGCTCCAGCCAACTTTTCGATGGCCGCCTCCGCCGCCATGCTGAGTGTCACAGCAGGGGCCAGCGGCACGGATACCATCACCGTTACGCCCAAGAGCGGGTTCAGCGGCAAAGTCACCCTGACGGCATCGGGGCTCCCGAGCGGCGTGACGGCTTCATTTAATCCGGCCAGTACCGCCACTACCAGCACCGTGACCTTTACCGCGGCGTCTACCGCCACGGTGGGGACCGCCACCGTCACAGTGACGGGCACGTTGGGCAGCGCGTCCACTTCCGTTACCGTTAGCCTCACGGTAAAAGGCGCGCCGGCTGTAACGCTGGCGGCAGCGCCCGCGAGCCTGAGCATTACACAAGGGACGTCGGGAACGAGCACCATCACGGTGACGCCGGTCAACGGTTTCACGGGCGCCGTAAGTCTGACCATCTCCGGGTTGCCCAGCGGGGTGACGGCCGCTTTCAGCCCGGCCAGCGCCACCACTACCAGCAAGCTCACGCTCACAGCCAGCAGCTCGGCACCGGTCACTACCGCTTCGTTGACCATTACCGCTACGTCCGGCAGCGTTTCGGCCACGGCAACTCTTCCTTTAAGCGTGACCCCTGCGCCCAGCTTCACGCTGGCCTCTTCGGTTTCGAATATTAACGTGGTCACCGGCAGCACCGGGACCGCCAGCATAACTGTCAATTCCGCGGGAGGTTTCAGCGGATCCGTTGCCTTGATCACTGCCAGCCTGCCCACCGGCGTCACGGCGTCGTTCAGTCCGGCCAGCACCACCGCGACGAGCACGCTGACTCTCACGGCGGCGAGCACCGCGGCGCTTAAAGCGACCCAGTTTACGGTCAAGGGCACTTCGGGCGCTCTTTCGGCCGCCGTCACGGTCACGGTGACAGTGACGGCAGCGCCTCCGGCGAACTTCACCATAGCGCTGGTGCCGGCCAGCTTGAGCGTGGTCCAGGGAGGCCAGGGGGCCACCGCCATCTCCATAATGACGGCCACCGGAACGCCGGGGACCATGGTGCTGTCCGCTACCGGACTGCCTGCCGGTGTGACCGCATCTTTCAGTGCCCTGAACGGCTCCGCCCTATTCCTCGGAACATTCACAGCCGGCAGTTCTACCCTGTCGGGAACCTCGAAGGTGACCCTGACGGCCACGTCGGGCAGCACAAGCCATACCGCGAATCTCAGTCTGACGATTGTGGCCACCAGCGCCGGAATGGCCTCCGTTAACCTGGCGCCCTACTACAACGTGTCGGGCATCGCCGTAGACAACCTTCCGTTCACCGGCGGGGGGCTGGATGCCGGAGGCCGCTCTTACTCGGGCGTATCTTTGGGCGCCAGCCAGAACGTAGGCTCAGTGTTGTACGGCTTCGGGCCGATGGGAGCACCTGACGCAGTGAGCGGACAGACGGTAACGCTTCCGGCCGGAAAGTTCACTACGCTGAAGCTATTGGCCGCGGGTGTAAACGGGAGCCAGACCGGCCAGATCTTCACGGTAAAGTATACCGACGGCACCACCACGCAAATCACACAGAGCTTGAGCGACTGGTGTAACGCGCAGAACTACCCGGGCGAGGCGCAATCCGTGCCCATGAACTACCGCGACAATAGCACGGGAACGTTTGACGTCCGGACTCTTTACCTGTACGGCTATAGCTTCACTTTGAACAGCACCAAAACCGTGAGTTCCGTCAGCCTGCCGCAGAATCGCAATGTGGTGGTGCTGGCGATGACGCTGACGGGCGGCACGAACGCGGCCGGGAAGGTGGTCATGTCGGCCAAAGGCCGACGCTAGCCAGCGGCGTTAACGCGACCGCGTGCACGCACTCTACCTGGTACTGATGTCGCCCGAAAGCGGTTGATCGCCCGTCGGCCGCGCAATATAGTCGGAGACGGCACGCCATTCGGCACAACCGGAGGCGTAGGGCCCAACAGCGAACTCTACGGTGTGGCCTCCGAAGGGGATCTTACAATCGCGGGGTTGTCTTCGGATTCACACCACCGTTTGTCCCAGCCAAATGGGGGCGAGCATGCAGTACGACCTCCCTTGTGACGCCGGTGGGAGCGGTCCCCAAGGCCTGGCTATCAGTCCTGACGGAGTTCTCTATGGCACCAGCGCCACGGCGGGAGTTCGGGGCAGGGCACAGTGTCGCGTTAACGCCGTAGCCTGTGCCGGGCGTGTGGACCGAGACGGTGCTGTATAACTTCACCGGCCTCGCCGACGGAGGACTGCCTTCTCAACCACCGGTCATCGCTCCTGGCGAAAACGCCGAACTCGTGCCTGGTCTCTACGGCACACCGCGGGCGGGATTTACGGCTTGGGCACGGTATTCGAAGTAGGGCCACCGGAGTCTCCGGGCGGGAACTGGGTCGAGAGCGTGCTCTACCGCTTTGGTTCTCTTTCGAGCGGCGGCTCCGTGTTCGACCTATACCGCAGCAACGGAGTTAATTGGTTTGAAGACGCGCTGCACGATTTCGGCGCCCCGGCTGAACCTGCCGGAACTCTGCTCATGGATAAGAGCGGCGCGATCTGCGGCACCACCATCGGCGGTCCGTAGCCGGGCGGCACTGCCAATTTAAGTGCACCCTCTGTCGAATTTCGTAGCAGCACCACTTCCCCCTGGATAAAGATAAAAACCTCTGATAATATGTAATGGTAAAACTTAAAGGCAGGTTTGCCATGGAACTGGTTCCCACCCAGGCCGAAGTCCTCGCCTTACTGCGCGAGACCGGCGCCTTGCAGAACGGGCACTTCGAGTGCCTCAACGGTCTGCATACCGATATCAACCTGGAGACCGCGCTGGCCATGCGCTATCACCGCAACGCCAAGGCGCTGAGCGTCGGCCTCAGCCGCAAGCTGCGCGCCAACCCCGAGCTGCGCGCGCTCATTCCCGAACTATCCATCGTGTCCGCCACGCCCGCCGGCCTGCCGGTGGCCTACGGGCTTTGCGAGGCATTGCGCGCCGGCCAGGTGTATTGGGCGGAAAAAGACGGCCGCGACGTGCCCATGCGCCTGCGCCAGTTTCTAGAGCCGGTGGCCGGCGAGAAGGTCGTCCTGGTAGACGACATCCTGCGTTCCGGCATGCTCCTGACTGAAGCGCGCCAGTTGCTCGAATCGCGCGGGGCGCAGGTGGTGGCGCTGGCTGTGCTGGTCTATCAGCCCACGCCGCAAACGCGCGATTTCGGATCCATACCGCTTTACTATTTGGCCCGGCTGGACGCCAGTTATTACGCCGACGCCGGCCAATGCGAGTTTTGCCGCCGCCATGTTCCGCTGCACCAGGTGGGCATCGCGCGGCAGGTGCAGAAACAAGAGGAGCTTGTTACCGCAAGCGTCTGATTTAGGAGCGCAAAGGGGCGCGTATCTCGCGCCGCCATACAGGAGATCCGCAAAGCAAAAAAGCGGCGCGGGGCGACCCGTTTTGCGCGAGTTCATTAAGGAGAAAGCATGAGTACAGCCGTATTAACTAAAGAGGCCCTGAATCCCTTTGCGATTGCCCAGGCGCAGTTCGACGCCGCGGCCGATTATCTCAAACTGGATCAAGGCCTGCGATCGGTCCTCCGCGTACCCAAGCGGCAACTGATCGTTTCCATCCCCGTGCGTATGGACGACGGGCGTATTCAGACCTTCGAAGGCTACCGCGTGCAGTACAATCTGTCGCGCGGCCCCGCTAAGGGCGGCATCCGGTACCATCCGGGCGTCACCCTGGACGAGGTAAAGGCGCTGGCCGCCTGGATGACCTGGAAGTGCGCCACCGTGAATATCCCTTACGGCGGCGGCAAGGGCGGTGTGTGCGTCGATCCGAAGCAGCTCTCGCTGGGCGAGCTGGAGCGGCTCACGCGGCGCTATGCCACCGAGATTTCGCCGATCATCGGGACAGATCGCGACATTCCCGCGCCGGATGTTTATACCAACTCCCAGACCATGGCGTGGTTCATGGACACCATCAGCATGTTGCACGGCCATACCGAACTGGGTTGTGTAACCGGCAAGCCGCTCAGCCTGGGCGGATCGAAAGGGCGCAACGAAGCAACGGCTCGCGGCTGCCAGTTCACCACCCGCGCGGCTTGCGAAGTGAAGGGCATCGCGCTCGACATGGCCACGGTGGTCGTGCAAGGTTTCGGCAATGCCGGCAGCATCGCGGCCAAGCTGTTCCATGAGGACGGCGCCCGCGTTTTGGCCGTCAGCGACTCGAAGGGCGGCATCTACAAGGGCGCGGGTCTCGATCCGATCGCGGTCATGAAGTATAAGGAGGAGACCGGCACGGTGGTCGGCTTCCCCGGATGCGACTTCATCTCGAACAAGGACCTGCTGGAGCTGAAATGCGACATCCTGGTGCCGGCCGCGCTCGAGAACACCATCACGCTCGATAACGTGGACCACATCAAGGCCAAGATCGTGGCGGAAGCCGCGAATGGGCCTACCACACCGGCCGCCGATAAGGAGCTGTTCGCGCGCAACGTGCTGGTGATCCCCGACATTCTATGCAATGCGGGCGGCGTTACGGTTTCTTACTTCGAGTGGGTGCAGGACCTGTACGGCTTCTTCTGGACGGAGATCGAGGTGAACCAATATCTCGAGCGGGCCATGAACGCGGCGTTCAAGGAAGTGCATGGCACGGCGGAAAGCTATCGTACCGATCTGCGGACGGGAGCTTATATCCTGGCCGTGTCGCGCGTCGCGGAAGCCACGCGCGTGCGCGGGATTTTCCCGTAAGCGGTCGGGCAGGCCTTCCTACCCCGGCTTTTCTGTGGGGCAGACCGTGGTCTTTCGTGGTCTGCCTCGCAGTGGTCAGGACCAGCAAGATTTTGGGTGTGGTGCGCTTGCGTGCATCCGCGTTCCATCGACTCGGCGGGGGCCATCGTGGGCTATTATCGCGGTGGCCGCAAGTATTACGGCGACATTAGGCCTTGCTCACATGGGTGCGCTTACCCGAATGCTACAATGTCCGCAGAATGGCTGCGCGCCTTGACCCCGCTACCACAGCGCCCAGCCCCAGCCTTGTGGATCTCCGCCATCTGCGCTCTGAAGACCTGGATGTGCTGCTCGACGAGGAGGTCGAAACCTGGCGCCGGCTGCTCGACTGGGACTTCGCCAAATCGGCTGACCTGGTGCGCCGGTTCGTTGATATGCGCGCCCTGAATGGATTCGCTTTGGTCGAAGACGGCGAAGTGTTCGGGTACGCGTATTATGTCCTGGAGGAACCCAAAGGCTTGATCGGCGACCTGTTTGTGCGGGAGGCGTTCGCCAGCGCGGAGAATGAAAGCCGGCTGTTGGCGTCGGTTTTGGAAGCCGTGACAGCGGCGCCGCAGGTGGTTCGGATTGAATCGCAGCTCATGATGTGGCATGCGGCCAGCGCGCTACCCCTGGCCCGGCAGCTCAGCAGCTTTGAGCGGAACTTCATGATGCTCGAAATGCCGCATGCCGCGCTCGATCCGGCATGGCGTTGGACGCGGCCGTTAGCGCTGGGCGCCAACCGCGTGTACATCGAGAGGTGGGCCGAGCAATACCAGGAGCCGGCGTCCCAGTTGATCGCGGCGGCTTACCAGGGTCACGTGGATAGCCTGATCAACGATCAATATCGCTCGATTGCCGGTGCGCGGCGATTTCTGTTCAACATCGTGCAATATCCCGGGTGCGGAACGTTTTACAAACCCGCGTCTGTGGCGGCCTTCGACCGCCTCACCGGACGAATCTGCGGTATCTGTCTGGCCAGCCTGGTGATGCCTTACTGCGGCCACATCACCCAGATTTGCGTGGCCCCCGCGGCGCGCGGCGAGGGCGTAGGCCGGGAATTGTTGCGGCAGTCGCTCACTTTGTTACGCCAGGCAGGTTGCCGCAAAACCAGTCTGACGGTCACCGCGTCGAACCGGGAGGCCGTCCGGCTATACGAGGATCTCGGCTTCACCACGACCCGTAGGTTCTTCGCCTACGTGTGGGAGGGGTTTTAGTTTATGCTGGACTGGCTGTTTTCCGATCCGCTGACTACCGGCTCGCGGGCCCCTGATTTCGCATTGCCCGCTCAGGACGGAAAGAACGTAAGTCTGGCCAAGCTGCGCGGCAAGAACGTGGTGCTGGTTTTCTATCCTGGAGACGATACGCCGGTCTGCCGGAAGCAGTTGTGCGAGTTCCGCGACCAGTGGGCGGAGGCCCGCAAGCACAACACACAGGTATTCGGGGTGAATCCGGCGAGCGCTGATAGTCACACTAAATTCCAGGACAAGTACCACCTGCCGTTTCCGCTGCTGGTGGACAGCGGACAGAAGGTCGCGGCTCTATATCATGCCAATGGGCTCTTTGTGAAGCGGACGGTTTATCTGATCGGACCGGATGGCGTTATCCGTTACGCCAAGCGCGGCAAACCTGATCCTGGCGAGGTTTTAGCGGCAGCACAATAGCGCCCGTCTGAGATTCCACTCCCTGTGTAATAATGAGCACTATGAAATTGTCGATGCTGTCTTTGTTTCTCGCGTTTGCGGCCTTCGGACAGGAGCCGCCCCAGGGTGCACCGCCGCACCGTGGATCGATGCCCCCACCCAAGAACTTGAAGATTCTACCGCCCGAGCATCTCATGGAAACCATGCAGGCGTTCCGCGTGGCGTTAGGCGTGCGCTGTGATTTCTGTCACGTGCAGGGCGACTTCGCCAGCGACGAGAAACCGCACAAGGAAATTGCGCGCAAAATGATCCTGATGTCCCGCGAGATCAACGCCAACTTCCCTGACGGCAAAATGCACGTGACCTGCTACACCTGCCATCGCGGCGCGGAAGAACCGGCCACCCACCCTGGCGAGACTCCGGCTGCCGAGCACGGCGAGCACGGCGAGCACGAACCACACCCATAGCACGCCTGTGGCGCAGTCTGACCGTACCGAGCCGCGCGCATGAGCAAGCGGTGCTGTACGCGAACCATGTGATCGATTTCTCTCAGTTCGGTGGGGGCCAGCCGCTGGTGCTGATAGCCGGTCCGTGCGTGATCGAAAGCGAGGAGCACGTCGCAAACCTGGCGCGTGCCATCGGCGATATCGCTGGCGCCTTTGTCTTCAAAGCCTCTTTCGACAAGGCCAACCGCACCAGCCTGAGCGGCTATCGCGGGCCCGGGCTCGACGAGGGGCTGCGCATCCTGGCAGGCATCAAGCGCGCGGGCTATGCCGTCCTCACCGATATCCATGAGCCGGCGCAGGCCGCGCCCGTGGCCGAGGTGGCCGACATCCTGCAGATCCCCGCTTTCCTCTGCCGCCAGACGGACCTGCTGTTGGAAGCCGGACGCACCGGGAGGATTGTGAACATCAAGAAGGGTCAATTTGTGGCGCCGCAGGATATCGCACGCGCCGCCGAGAAGGTTGCCTCTACCGGCAATTCCCAGGTGCTGCTGACCGAGCGCGGCTCTTCGTTCGGCTACAACAACCTGGTGGTGGATATGCGCGGTCTGAAGATCATGCGGGATCTGGGCTGGCCGGTGATCTTCGATGCCACCCACAGTGTGCAGTTGCCGAGCGGCGGCGGCGCAACTTCCGGCGGCCAACCGCAGTTTATCGAACCGCTGGCGCGGGCCGCGGTTGCGGTAGGCATCGACGGGCTGTTCGTGGAAGTGCACGAGGCCCCGGAGCGGGCTTTGTCCGATGGCGCCAACGCCCTGCGGCTCGACCTGCTGCCGGAACTCTGGCGCCGCCTGCGGGCGCTCGACGGACTGGTGAAATCCGGGTTCCTGCACGCTGGGGCCGCTCCAACCGTCATACAATAAGTGAGACAGGAGATCTCTGTATGCTCAGCAATCGCCGGCGCAGCGGCTTTTCGTTAATTGAGCTATTGATCGTTATCGCGATCATCCTCATCATCGTCACGGTGGCTTTGCCTAAGTTGAATAAAGCCCGTATGTACGCCCAGGAAACGGCGGCTCTGAAGGCGATTCAGACGCTGAACACCGCTCAGGTGCAATACCAGTCGCAATTCGGGCGGTTCGCCCAGTCGCTCACCGAACTGGGCCCCCCGGCCAGCGGCAGCGATAATGCCTCAGGGGCGAATCTGATTGGGTCCGATATGGCGTCTGGCGACAAGCAGGGCTACAAATTCACGCTGGCGGGCACGCCGACGGGCTACACGATCTCGGCGGTGCCGGCGATTTTCGGCTCGACCGGTTCACGCACGTTCTTTTCGGACCAGTCGCTGGTGGTGCGCGAGAACTATGGCCAGGACCCGGCCACGGCGAATAGCAAGGAAGTCGGGTCGGCGGCAAGCAAGGCGGGATCGGGCGATACCAGCAAGTAGGTGCAGGGACGCACGCCATGAACCGCCGCGTTGTGGTGGTGGTCGCAGGGGCGGGACTGCTTTGCTGTGCTTCGTTTTATTGTCACCGAATTCAGATTCGCCGCCGCGGCACTATCCGGACCACTTGGGGGAGGTCCCAATTCAGCCACCGATCTGGAGTCCGGCGAAAAGCAGTGTTATAAGTATGCGCGAACGAGCACGCCGACTTGCTGCACGGTTACGGCGGTTCCGGTGGCCTTCGGTCATCCAGGCACGCACAGTTTTTTCAGCGATCAATCGATGTTCCTGCGCGAAACTACGGCCCGGCACCGGCTACGGCTGGAAGCAAAGAAGTCAGGGCGGCCGGGAATCCATGAACGTGCGGGGCCGCGGTCGGCTCTACTCTCCGGAGACAGCGGCTCTGAAGGCGGTTCAAACACTCAACACCGCACAAGTGCAATACAACTCGCAATTTGGCCGATACGTCCGGCTGCTCAACGAAGTGGGACCGTCGGGTTTCAACCTGATCGGGGCCGATCTGGCCAGCGGGGAAAAGCAGGGGTACAGGTTTAAGCTAACCGTCACTCCCGAGGGCTATCGCATTCAAGCCGTGCGGGCAGTGTTCGGTAAAACAGGTTCGCGGACATTCTACACGGATCAAACGTTAATCGTGCGCGAGAACTTCGATCCAAAACCGGCCACGCGCGACAGTCATGAGGTCGGTACCTCCAGAGGACGACGCGAGTAGCTCAGCATCGGGGCGGCACGCGCGCCCGTGTTACGTTGACACTTACGAATGCACATCCTTTTCATCGGCGATATCTTCGCCTCTCCGGGGCGTCACATCGTCGCCGACCATCTGCAGGACATCAAGCAGACCAACCATATCGATCTCGCCATCGCCAATGCTGAAAATGCAGCCGGCGGTTTCGGCATTACGCCTTCGATCGCCGAGGAACTCCTCGCCCTGGGTCTGGATGTACTTACTTCGGGGAATCATATCTGGGACAAGAAGGAAATCCTGGACTATCTGCCGCGCCAACCGAAGCTGCTGCGCCCTGCTAACTACCCGGACGAAGATCCTGGCCGCGGCGTCCTGGTAGCCTGCACGCGGCAGGATATCCCGTGCGCTGTGATCAATCTGCAAGGCCGCACTTACATGCCTGCCACAGATTGCCCTTTTCGCAAGGCGGATCAGATTCTGCACGAGATTGACCCGTCTGTTAAGGTGCGCTTCGTCGATTTTCATGCCGAAGTGACCAGCGAAAAAATGGCGATGGGCTGGTATCTGGATGGCAGAGTCTCCGCCATGGTGGGCACTCACACACACATCCCTACAGCCGATACACGCATTCTACCCGGCGGTTCTGCCTATCAGACCGACGTCGGAATGACTGGCGCGTACGACTCCGTGATCGGTGTTAAGAAAGACCTGATCCTGCAGCGCTTCCTCACGGGACTTCCGGTGCGTATGGAGGCGGCCAAGTCGGCGGCGGAACTGCATTCGGTCATCCTGGAAGTGGACGAGCACACCGGCATGGCCGTGTCCATGCGCCGGCACACCGTCCGCGGCGATTAGGCGGTTCCCAGCCGCTGAATTTAATCGGAGAATAATACCTGCGCGGCCCACTTTTATAGTTCCACGGAAATCGCGAAGGAGCTAATCGTATATGGCGAATCAAGTGCGGACTGCCTCGAGATCTCGCGAACATCTGGCTCTGCCGGGCGCGTCCCGGCCCAAAATGCAACGACAGATCGCCACCCGCGCGTTCGAACTGTGGGTGGCTAGAGGCTTTCGCAAGGGATCGCCGCAGGAAGATTGGCTGCGGGCGCAACGCGAGGTCGCGCGGGCGGTGCGCTAGCTGAATCGCCATCCGTGACGCCGCGGACGCCTCTCGCTCCTATTTCGCGGCGACTGTGTAAGTCACGCTCCGCGCCGCGGATTGAAAGCCCTGCCGCGCTGTAACCCGGATCTCACACTTACCCGGGCGCGACACGGCATTCAACACCATGGGTATATCGCCGGAAGAGTTGGGCGCCGGAAGATCTGCGTCCTTGCTTTCCAACTCCTCTCCACCCACCAAATATTCCACCCGGATGCGCGGCTGTTCCTGAATCGATTTGTCGGGGTAGACGACGAAGTACACCAGCGGCTTGGCGGACGCCTTCAGCGACGGGTCCAGCATCGGCACTACTTCCTTATTTTTGAGCAGGAACGGGTCATTCGCGTCCGCATTCGCGGTTAGCGGGTCGGCGCGCGCCACCACCACCAGGCTGCTCAGTCCGATGCCCTTGCGCGCCGGGCTCTCCAGTTCCACGCTGCTGGTGCTGGCCCGGTTCGCTTCCCGGTCGAAAAGCACGCTCTCCACGGTGTAGTGGCCGGCCGGCAAGTTGAATGCATGGGTATAGTCGATCGGGGCCGCCTGGATGCCCGCTAACTGGTCGTCGGGGATCTCGTATATCTGGTCCTGTCCGAACCGGTCCACGATGTTGCCGCTGGGGTCCTTCACCACGGCGAACAGGGCGGCGTGCAGGCGATGTTTCCGCAGCGTGGCCTGCGCCGTGCCCGTCAGGCTGGCGCCCGGCAATTCGAATACCACGGCGGCCTGCGAGCTGTCGCTGCCCGGCCGGAACTCGAATGCGGCGGTGCGGAAATCGAAGGCCACCGGTAACGGGCGGGCGTTCAGCGTCATCAAGCCCGCCATTTCGAAGGGCCGCAGCGGACCCGCGCCGCCGAAGTCCGGTATGGCGAAATAGCCATTGCGGTTTTCGACCTTCCAATCCGTGTGCGCCAGTTTCACTTCAATTTTGCGATAGTGCCCGTCGTACTTGCCCGAGGACGGATGGTAGTCCGCCTCATAATGCGTACCCGCGTCTTCGGCGATCTGTTGGAAAGGCTTCTGCAGATCGTTGGTATTGGCGACCAGGAAGCCGCCGGTGCCCTCCGCCAGCGCGCGCAAACTTGCCTGCGAATCCGACGTGCGCACCGCGCCCTGCAGATAGTCGTCCTGCCGCGACCATTCCGCCAACACGCCCCCTGCTCCTATGGCGGTGGTGTTCTTATTCGTCGCGCTGGGCTCCCCCGGAGCCAGTGAGTTCTGTTGCTGCGCGAGAGTGGCCACGTGCTGTATAGCCATGGAGGATGCTTGCGCCGTTGAGATTTGATTGAGGCCGTTCGCGTCAAAGGCGAAGAAGGTGAGATCGGCCAAGTTAGCCTTACTCAGCATCGCTTCGAACTGATCGGGCTCGCCGTTAGTCGTAAATCCGGGACTCAGCAGTAAGACAGTCTTATGCCCCGGAAACTTTCCCAATTGGCGGATCAGCAGCTTCATCTGATCCATCTGGCGCGCGCCTTCCACGCCCATAAACTGCTCCCGCTCGAGCACCAGATCGCCGCGCTGGGAGTTAGCGCCAGGGCCGGTATCCACATCCGCACCCACAAACGTGGTGGTGCTGACCGTGCCGGTGGTGGACATGTCTTTGTAGCCGCCGCCTATTCCACCGGGGTTTACATAACCCACATACAACTGCAGGTTGGGCGTGGAGTTCAGCACGGCTTCCGATGCGCGAGTGATATCCACGCTCGTCCCGTTGAAGGCTTTGGCTGCCGCGCGCAGTAACTCATCGCGGTCGTTGCTGAAGGCGTGCAGCGGGGTGAGGCGTGAATCCAGATTGAAAACGCCCACGAAGGTTCCCGGGCGCAGTTGGGTCCTGATGAAATCCTGCGCGGCTGCCACAGCCCACTTGCGGGTCACTGAATCGAGCTGGTGAAATACAATGCAAACCAGGTTCAGGCTGTGTAGCGGCAGCGCGGTGGCAGCGGTGCTATCGGATTCGGGCTCGGCCGCGCCGGACGGCTGATCCGCTTGCTGGGCCTGCTGATCCGGCTGCGGGGGGCGCGCGGCGGCTGGGGCGGGCGCGGGCGCGGGTGCCTGCGCGCCGCTCACCATCCGCAAGCTGCGAATTTCCTGCCGGACGCCATCTTCGTAGATCTCCACGTCGCCGGGTTTCAGGTTCTTCACCAGCCGCCCTTTCTTATCGCGCACCATCAGATCGAGCGCGACTTCGTTGACGGTGGCGTGGATGGTGGTGGCGCTCTCGGGTGGCGGCGCGTCTTGCGCCGGCAGGGGGCGGCCGGGAAGGCAACCAAGCGCACAGAAGGAAAGCGTCGCAATCAGCCTCGGCATGGCTTTACGGCTCTCCCTTACTCTAGCTCAATTACTTCAGCTCAATCACCATGGTCCGGTATGGCCGGTCGCCCTTGTTTACCAACTGCGGCGCGTCTTCGCCCTGCGTGTGCCAGATCACGTCGCCGGATTTGCGTTCCTGGATACTCTTGGCGCCGGTTTTGGGATCCGTGCGCTCGTAGCGGCAGTCGTCCAGAAATACGATCACCTGGTCGTGCGCGCGCACGCCGCGTTCGCGCACGGCGCCGGGCGCCGAAGTGACTTCCGTGACGTGCACCCGCGCGTTGTCTAATTTCACCGTCGAGGGCAGCCCCGCCCATGCCAGGGCCGCGACGACCCATCCCATTCCCGATAGCAGCCGTTTCATCTCGTTTACAGGCCTCCTCGCTTATGATAAGCGGCGCGGGCGTCTGCCCGATAGCGTGTGGGGCAGGGACTCCAGTGTGTACCCTAAAGGGGCAGATTACCAGTGGGGGAAGGACCACTCGAATAGTTGATGGTAGATGAGTTACTGCACGCGGGATATACGGATATCGTGGACGCGGATTTGTCGAAATACTTGGCGGTGAAGAAACACGCCAAGGGACAGTCGATGGTTCTCTATATATCGAGCGTTGGCTGAAGGCGCCAGTGCAAGAAAGGGTCAGTCCCACACCCAACCCGCCCCCCAAAAAAACGCCTGGTGAAGTTCAATCTGTTCATCCTCCTGCCCGGAGAGTCCCAGCACGTCAGTTGCCGTGGGGCAGGCTCTCGGGCTGCGCCGGCCTCGCAGGCCGCCCAGTTGACAACCCGTTGCGGCCGTCCCTATACTTAAACAATTCATAATCGGATGACGAAAACGAAATCCGAGTATCAGCAGGACCGCGACCTCTACTCCGGCCTGATCCGCCTCCACGTGCTGCACCACGCCGCCGAGGAGCCCATCTTCGGGCTCGGCATGGTGGAGGAACTGGCCCGCCACGGCTATCGCATCAGCCCCGGCACACTCTATCCCTTGCTCCACGGCCTGGAAAAAAAGGGCTACCTGCGCTCCACCCCAAAGCGCAACGGCAAGTCACTGCGCAAGGTCTATCGTGCCACTCCTTTGGGGCGTAAGGCCTTGCAGGCAGCCAAGGATAAGGTTCGCGAGCTTTTCGGAGAACTGATCGAGGGCCGATGAAAAAACTGCCCGGCTCGTTGACTTTGATCGGCCTGGCCTGCGGCGCTTTGTCCGCGCAATCGCCCGCTCCCATGACGCTCAAGCAGGCCGTCGAAAGCGCCCTGCGCACATACCCTGCTATCCGCGTCTCGCAGGAACAGATGAACGCCGCCGCCGCGGGCATCCGTCTCGCCCAGACCGCATACCTGCCGCGCGTCGATGGGCTGGCCCAGTTCAACCGCGCCACCCGCAATACTTTCTATGGCCTGCTGCTGCCGCAAGGAATCATTCCCGGTGTGGACGGCGTGCACGCCGATAACCTCGGTTCCGTGTGGGATAGCGGAGTGGGTCTGCTGGTCACCTGGCAGCCATTCGACTTCGGTCTGCGCCGTACCAACGTAGCTGCCGCCGCAGCCAACCAGGCACGCGCGCAAGCCGCCACCGCCCATACCCAATACGACATCTCCGTGGCCACCGCGGATGCCTTCCTCACCGTCATCGCCGCCGAGCAAACCGCCCGCGCCGCCCGCGCCGCCGTGGACAGCTGGCAAGTCCTGCGGCGCAGCATCCACGCGCTGGTGAATGCCCAGTTGCGGCCGGGCGCCGACGAGTCCAGAGTCGAAGCCGAATCCGCTCTGACCGAGACACAGCTCTCCCAGGCCGAGCAGGCTATCGCGGTAGCCCGCGCGAATGTGGCCGCGTTCGTAGGTCTCGATCCGGCACAGGTGAATCTGAGCCCTCGCCACTTAGTGGATCAACTACCGCCCGAGCAACCCACGCCCACCCTGGACGTGCGCGCCAATCCGGCAGCGCGCGAGCAGACCGCCGTCATCGCCCAGGACCAATCCAAACTTGCATCCCTCGCGCGCGCCTATTACCCGCAGTTCGTCTTACAAGGTGTGGCGGCGGCGCGCGGAACGGGCATGCAGCTCGATGGTGCGCGGCTCGGCGGCTTGAACGGCCTGGCGCCCACCGTCCAGAATTACGGGGTGGGACTCACCGTCACCTTTCCGGTGATGGACCGGTTTTCCATCCGCGAGCAGGAAGCCGCTCAAACAGCCAATGTCCGCGCCAGTCAGGCGCAATATGAACTGATCGCCGTCAAATTGCAGGCGCAGTTCAACACGGCCCTGGCCACACTCGCGGGAGCGCGGCGCGTGGCGGCCGCGACGCCCATACAGATATCCGCTGCGCGCACCGCTTTCGATCAAGCCACCGCGCGCTACCAATCGGGACTCGCGCCCATCGACGGTGTCGCCCAAGCCCAGCGCCTGCTCGTCGAAGCGCAGATCGACGATGCCCTGGCTCGCTTAAACGTTTGGCGGGCGTTGCTCGAACTCCACGCAGCCCGCGGCGACATACAGCCGTTTCTGGACGAGGCCGGCCAATGAGACTCGTATTAGCCGCACTTAGCCGCCCACTTACTGTAGTCGTTGCGCTGATTGCCATCGCCTTGTGCGCCGTGCTGGCAGTCCGGCGCATGCCCGTGGATATCTTCCCGCAAGTCGGCGATCCGGCTATCTATGTCGCGCAGCCCTACGGCGGCATGGACCCGGCCCAGATGGAAGGGTATCTCACTTACTACTACGAGTATCACTTCCTCTACATCACCGGCATCGATCACGTGGAAAGCAAGAGCATCCAGGGCGCGGCACTCATGAAGCTGGTGTTCCATCCCGACACCAACATGAGCCAGGCCATGTCGGAAACCGTCGGCTATGTGAATCGCGCCCGCTCCTTCATGCCGCCCGGAACCGTGCCGCCCTTCATCACCCGCTTCGACGCCGGCAGCGTGGCCGTGGGCCTGTTGGTCTTCAGCAGCGCCGCGCACTCGCAGGGCGAGATGCAGGATTTCGCCATCAACCGCGTGCGTCCATTGTTTGCGACCCTGCCCGGCGTTTCCGCTCCGCCGCCCTTCGGCGGAAATCAGCGTACCATCGTCGTGACGCTCGATCCCGACAAGCTCCGCCAGTACCGCATCTCGCCCGAGGAAGCCATCGCGGCGGTCAGCCGGTCGAGCGTGGTCATGCCGTCCGGCAACATGTGGACCGGCAAGATTGAGCGCATCGCCCGCACCAACTCCGCGCTGGGCGCAAACCTGTCGGACCTGCTCAGCACGCCCATCCGCCCCGTATCCGGCGCGACCGTGTACCTGCGCGACATCGGCACCATCGACAACGGCACCGACATCGTCACCGCCTACGCGCACGTGAACGGCAAGCGCACCGTCTACATTCCGGTCACCAAGCGCGCCGACGCTTCTACGCTGGCCGTGATCGACGCGGTGAAAGCGGCCATCCCCGATTTCAAGAAGGCCGTGCCGGAAGATGTCGACGTCAGCCTCGAATTCGATCAGTCGCCTTACGTCACCAATTCGCTCCGCGGCCTGGTGTTCGAAGGATTGCTGGGCGCGGCTCTCACCGGCCTGATGGTCCTGATCTTCCTGCGCGACTGGCGCAGCGCCCTGATCGTCGTCCTGAATATTCCCTTCGCCCTGCTGGCCGCGGTGATCGCTGCTGTGGGCAGCCGGCCAGACCATCAACATCATGACGCTGGGCGGCCTGGCGCTGGCGGTCGGGGTCCTGGTGGACGAGGCCACCGTCGAAATCGAGAACATACACAGCCGCATGCTACCCGGCGTTTCACGGGCGCGCGCGGTGGTGGAAGCGTGCAGCCGCACAGCCATGGCGCGCCTGCTCTCCATGTTCTGCATCCTGGCGGTCTTCGTTCCGTCGTTCTTCATGATCGGCGTGGGCCGCCAGCTTTTCGTGCCGCTGTCGCTGGCGGTGGGCTTTTCCATGATCGCGTCGTACCTGCTCTCCAGCACGCCTGGTCCCGGTGTTTTCCACCTGGCTGATGCGCGAGGCGCATCGCGGCGAAGAACGCGCCGGATTCTTCGGCCGCCTCCGCGCCTTCTACGATCGCTATCTGAACCGCGTATTGCGCTTCCGCTGGCCGCTAGCGATTGTTTATCTGGTCTCCGCGCTGGGTCTTTTGTATGTGCTGCTGCCACGCACTGGGAACCGAACTCTTCCCCGACGCGAATGCCCCGCTGCTGCGCGTCCGCCTGCGCGCACCCGCCGGCACGCGCATCGAAGAGACCGAGCGCATCGTGCTGCGCGCTCTCGGCATCATCGCGCGCGAAGCCGGTCCCCAAAACGTGCGGATTATCGAGCGATTTCGTAGGCCTGATACCTTCCAGCTATCCCGTGGATCTCATCCATCTGTTCACCAGCGGGCCGCAGGAAGCCATCATCCAGGTGGCGCTACAGCCTGCCGGCCTACGCGGCGAAGCTCTGCGCGAACGGCTGCGCGCAGCGCTGAGCCGGGAGTTGCCTGGCACGCAAGTTTCTTTCGAAGCGGCGGACATCGTCACGCAGGTGATGAGCTTCGGATCGCCCACACCCGTCGAAATCGCGGTGCAAGGTGTCAATCTGCAGAACAATTACGCCTTCGCGCAGAAGGTGCAAGCGCAGTTGGCGAAGCTGACATTCCTGCGCGACTTACAATTCGCCCAGGAGAACAACTACCCCACGCTCGATATCAACATCGATCGCGAGCGCACCGGCCAGTTCGGCTTGACCATGGCGGACGTGGTGCATTCTGTAGTGCCCGCCACATCTTCGTCGCGCTTCACCGATCCCAACTATTGGCGCGATCCGAATTCCGGCAATGCTTTCCAGATTCAGGTCGAGCTACCGCAGAATCAGATGCAGAGCATCGCCCAGGTCGGCGGCATACCGGTGATGCCTGCGGGCAGTCCCCAGCCGCTGCTCGACGACGTCGCCAGCCTCAAGGCCGGTACCATGCCGGGCGAGATCGACCGCTATAACGGCCAGCGCGTGGTCAGCCTGACGGCCAATATTCACGGCATCACCCTGGGCCAGGCAGCCGACAAGCTCAACCGTGCGTTGGATGCGGCCGGCGCGCCGCCCCGCGGTGTTTCCGTGCGCATACGGGGCGAGATTCCGCCCCTTGCCCAGACTATCTCCGGCCTTGCGCACCGGGCTGCTGCTGGCCGTCGTGGTGATCTTCCTGCTATTGTCGGCGAATTTCCAATCCGTGCGCTTGGCGCTGGCCGTCGTCCTCACAGTTCCGGCGGTTTTGTGCGGAGTCCTGCTGATGCTGCTCGCGACCGGCACTACGCTGAATATCCAATCGTTCATGGGCGCCATCATGGCCATCGGGATCGCGGTGGCGAATTCGATTCTGCTGGTGACGTTCGCGGAACAGTCGCGCCACGCCGGGCAGTCGGTTCTCGACGCCACCCGTGAAGGCGCCGGCGGCCGCCTCCGCGCCGTGCTCATGACCGCCGCTGCCATGATCTTCGGCATGCTGCCCATGGCCATCGGATTCGGCGAAGCTGGCACGCAGGCCGCGCCGCTGGGCCGCGCCGTCATCGGCGGTCTGATCGTTTCCACATTTGCGACGCTGACTATCGTCCCGTTGATTTACGCGATCCTGCAAACGAAAGTATCCGTCAGTTCGCCATCGCTCAACCCCATGGATCCCACGAGCCGTTACTATGACGCCACCTGAAACCCTCCTAGCCATCCTCGCGGCGTGCGCGCCCATCTCCGCCCAGACAATCGATCTAGCCGCGGTCGTCTCCCGGCCCGTCTCCCGCACAGTCGACCTGCCCGCCGAAATTCAGCCCTATCTGACCGTGTCGCTGCACGCGAAAGTGCCGGGTTATGTCGAGCGCGTGCTGGTCGATCGCGGCACTGCGGTCAAGCAAGGCGACTTGCTCGTCGAACTCAGTGCCCCCGAACTGAAGTCCCAGATCGCCGAAGCCGAGTCCAAGGTGCAATCGGCCGAATCCGAAAAGGTACAAGCCGAAGCCCAACTAGCCGCGGCGGAAAGTACGTATGCGGCGCTCCGCCACGCGGCCGAAACGCCCGGCGCAGTAGCCGGCAACGAGCTGGTCCAATCGCAAAAGCAGGTGGACGCCGCCCGCGCCCTGGTGCGTGCGCGCGAGCAGTCGAGCCAGGCCGCCGCAGCAGCCGTGCGCGCCCAAAAAGATATGGAAGCCTATCTCAAAATCACCGCTCCCTTCGATGGCGTGGTCACCGACCGCCTGGTGCATCCCGGTGCCTTGGTGGGCAAGGCAGACGATCCTGTGCTGCTGGTCATCCAACAAATCTCCCGCTTGCGGGTCGTCGTGCCCGTGCCCGAGGAAGATGTAGCTGGAACGGTGCGGGGCGCGCGCATTCCTTTTCACGTGCCTGCGTATCCTGAACGCGTCTACACCGGAACCGTGGCGCGCATCGCGCACGCGCTCGACTCAAAAACGCGCACCATGCCGGTCGAACTCGACGTCCTCAATCCCGATGGCGCCCTCGCACCCGGCATGTATCCCAGCGTCAAATGGCCGGTCCGGCGTGAACATCCCGCCTTGTTCGTACCCAAGACCAGCGTGGTGACCACCACCGAGCGCACCTTCGTCATTCGCGATCGAGATGGCCGCGCCGAATGGGTGGACGTGAAGAAAGACGCCGCCGCCGGCGACCTGATCGAGGTCAGCGGAGCACTCGCGCCCGGCGACAAGGTCGTACGCCGAGCCACCGACGAGATACGCGAAGGCCAGCCCCTATAGCCGCTTCACCCCGCCGTTCTCTTTTCAACGAAACTCGATCACGATCTCCGCCTCACCCCTGGGGGGAGAAGCAAACGATTGCTGGTCCGCGCCGCCCGAAAGCACCACCCGAAACTCCAACTCCGCCGGCGTGTCCGAATGCAAGCTGTCGGTCGGCGGCAAAACGCAGCTCTGTCCCTTCTCCACCGCCTGCCCAGCGACCAGCCGCCAGGCCGAATTTGCGTCACGCTGGAACAAGTCAACAAATCCGCTCTCGTCAGGCGTAACTTGCACCCGTACCGAGTCGCCGGTATGAAACACCGTGCCGGCCGGTACAGGTACGTAGACATCGTTGGCGTCCTTCAACAGCAGCGCGTACTTGATGGCGGAAGCCTTGGCACGCACCGCCGAACCAAGCGCCAGTCCGTCCTGCGCCACGAAGCGGTGGCTGGCCTCTGGCGCCCTCGGCCGCATGAGGCTCTTTTTTTCCGCCGTACCCGGCACCGCACCATTATTAGGAAACCCGCCCACACCCGCCGCGCCGGTAGGCCCGGGAGCAGGCGCAGCAGGCGCGGCCATCGGAAGCGGGGGCGGCACCGGGGGCGCCACTGGTGCGGCCGACTGCGTAGCCGCGAATCCTCTGGCCGCCTGGGCACGCGGCAATTTCGCCTTCCGCTTCACAAGTGCGGGCGCGCTCATCTGGGCAGACGCAGCAGCATTTCTGGCAGGCGCCGCAGTCGGCCCGATCGCGTCCGCGACCATCACCTCCTGATGTGCCGTACGCCGTGTCTCCCGCAGCACGATCCCGCCCACGATCAGCATCACCGCCGCAGCCCCGAGCACCGCCGGCCGCCGCAGCCATCCCCAACCGCGCCCCGCCACAGGCTCACGCGCCGGGCCCAATGCCTCCATCAACTGCAGCCGCGCGGAACGATCCCGCAACACATCCCGCAGCGCCTCTTCCTTCGCCAGCGCGTCGAATAACTCCTGGTCATCGAGCGCCGCCTCGAAAAGCGCGCGCCGCTCCGCCTCGCTCAGCGTATCGGTCGCGTACCCGCCCAGCAGCTTTTGGATATCTTCGCGGCTCATGGCCGGCCTTCCCAATCTCCCCCCATCAGTTCCAGCAACTGTTGGCGGCAGCGATAATCCCACGTGTAAACGGTGTTGATCGACTGCGCGCCCATGCGCTTCTGGATCTCACCGAAATTCCGGCCTTCCAGTTTCAGGCGCAACAACTCCCGGCAGCGGCTGCCTAACTGTGCCACGCATTGCGCCAGCCGCTCCAACATCAGCTTGCGCTCCACCAGCGTGGCCGGATCGGTCTCCCGATCGGGTAACTGAATGTCGGTTACCGAAACCTGCGTGTACTCACCATGACGTTGCGACTTGCGGCGCAGGCTCATGATCTTGAACCTGGCAATTTGGATGGCCAGCGGAATGAGTTCCTCAAGGCGCTCTACATGACGGTATTTCTCATGTAAGAGGATCAACACCTCCTGCGCCAGGTCCTCGGCAATATCCCCCTGTACATGAGATGCCGCGAAGGCCACGATCCTTTCACGCAACTTGACCAGCACGAGCTCTCGTTCCACGCGCGCTCACTCGATACCTCATAATAACGTGCCCCTCCCGGTCGCGCGCCCGACCGATTTCAGGTACACTGATCTTTAAACTCACAGCAGAAAGGTATGTCCATGCCAGACAATCCAGATTCCGTCAATCGCCGGGATTTCATCGCCAAGACCGCGGCCGTAGCCGGCGCGTTCGGGGCCGCCAGGGAACTGTTCGCCAAACCCGCCAAGGCCGCCGCTGCCGCAACCGGTCGGGTCGTCGGCGCCAACGATCGCATCAACGTAGGCATCATCGGCGTCGGCGGACGCGGGTCGGAACTCGCCCGTCAGTATTTCAGCATCGGCGAAAGCACCAACAAGTGCAAAATCGTGGCCGTCGCCGACGTCTACGAAAAGCGCAAACGCATCGCCGCCGAAAAGTACAAGTGCGATGGCTATCTCGACTATCGCGAAATCATCAACCGTTCCGATGTCGATGCCGTCGTCGTCGCCACCCCGGATCACTGGCATGCCACCATCGCCCTCGAAGCCCTCGATCATGGCAAAGATGTCTACATCGAAAAGCCCATGTGCCACACCATCGACGAGGCCCGCCACCTCTCCCAGACCGTCAAAGAGACCAAGCGCGTCCTCCAGGTCGGCTCCCAAACCACATCGGCCTTGCAGTGGCACGTGGCCAAGAAGTACATCGCCGACGGCGCCATCGGCAAGATGATCATGAGCCAGGGTTCCTACCACCGCAACTCAAAGGAAGGCGAATGGAATTGGCCTATCGATAAGGATGCCGGCCCCGACGGCAAGGGTGAAAACTACATCGATTGGAAGACCTGGCTGGGCAAAGCGCCCAAGCGCTCCTTCGATGCCGACCGCTTCTTCCGCTTCCGCAAGTATTGGGATTACTCGGGAGGCATCGCCACCGACCTCTTTTTCCACGTCGTGGCGCCGTTGAACATCTGCTGGTCCGAGCCGCAATTCCCCAGCAAAGTCACCGCCAGCGGCGGCATCTACGTATTCAAGGATGAGCGCGAGGTGCCCGACACTTTCCACCTCATGGCCGAATTCCCCCAGGGTCACTCGCTTGTGCTCACTTCCACCATGGCCAACTCCAGGCACATCCCCGGCCTCATCCGCGGACACGAAGGAACCATTGTCATGGTGGATCACGGCATGTTCGAGCGCCGCACCGACCACATCACCCTATACCCCGAAGGCAACGTCGACGATGACGCTTACAAGGCTAAATTCGGTTCGGATCCGGAAATCAAGATCCCCGTGGACGCCACGCATAACGACTTAGTGGTCCACATCACCAACTTCCTCGATTGCATGCGCACCCGCGAGAAACCCACCCTCGATGTCGATACCGGCCTTCACGCCCAGGTCACCATCTCCATGGCCGTGCAGTCCTATCGCGAAGGGCGCGTGCTATATTGGGACGACAAAAACCAAAAAGTAGTCAACAAAGCCCTGAAGGCCTAACAAACACCGCGTTGCCGAACAAACGCCGCGTTACCGAGCCGCGACCGTGAGGGAGCGGTCTGAACCAGTTATGAAAACTCTACTCTGTCTCCTGACCTTAGCCGGAACCTCGCCGATCTTCGCCGCCACACTAACCCAAGCCGAACGCGATCGCGCCATCGCCGAACTGACCGCCAGCCGCGACCAGTTCCTGGCCTCCGTCGCCGGCCTCTCCCCGGCCCAATGGAGCTTCAAGCCCGATGAGAAAACCTGGTCCGTGGCCGAATGCGCCGAGCACATCGCCGTCAGCGAAGACGTGATCTTCGGTATGATCTCGAAGCAGATGATGCAAGCGCCGCCCGCACCCGATAAGAAGTCCGCTGTGACCGACGATTTCATCCTCAAGGCGGTCGTAAATCGCAGCCAGAAATTCCAGGCGCCTGAAGTGCTCCGTCCCACGCACCGTTTCGCCACGACGCAAGAGATGCTCGATCACTTCAAGCAGAGCCGCGAACAAACCATCGCCTATGTGCGCGACACTCAGGACGACTTGCGCGCTCATTTCTTCGATCATCCGGTCCTGAAAACCATGGACGCTTATCAGTGGATTCTGCTGCTGTCGGCCCACAGCCAGCGCCACACGGCGCAGCTAAATGAGGTGAAGGCCAACCCGAACTTTCCGAAGGAGTGATCGGGACCGCACTGGGGCGCGCCGTACCTTGCTCTTTCCAGGCTGGCGCGTTCTGCCCGGAAGATCCCAGGAGATGTCATCGTAAATTTCCACTTCCTGGTCGTCGTATAGAGGCCAAAATCTGTTTGGGGGAGTCATGGCTGTAATCCTGCTGGCCCTCCAAAAAGGTCTTGAAGGGCACACTTCTATTATAAAGGACTCCGTCGGCCTATTTTAACTTACAATATAACTGATGTATTTTCAGTAACTTATGGTCCCACAGCCTCCGGCGGCGCCATAGGCCGACAATCTCATCCCGAAACCCGATACACCAAATACGCCCCATCCTCAAATACCGGAGCGAGATCCCCCAACCGGTGCCCGCGAAACAAGACAATATAATCCACCCCCAACGCCCGGTATCGCCCAACCTCCCCCGCTTCAAAAGGTGAATCAAACACCGCCCGCCACCGCCGCCACCACTCCGCCCCCAACTCCGGCAAATAGTTCACCTGCCCACCCCCCTTCCAGTCCACATAAATCGCCCGCAGCGCTTCACTGCGAAACACACCCGGCTGCAGTCCCTTACCCGCATCCGGAAATAAAAAAACGGCGTCCCGTGGCGTCGATGCGCGCGCCCAGGCTGAAAGCTGCGCCAATTCCGGCGTATCGATCCGCGCCCGCGCCATCTCGCCGCGACCCGGTGGAACGAAGAATCCCGCCGCCGCCACCCCCGCCAGCGCCGCCCCACTCCATCTGAATCTTCGGCCCTCCGCCCATGCGGCGAAACTGGCGCCCGCCGCCAGCGCCACCACCGCATACCACCGGACTCCCACATCTAACGGAATCAGGTACACCAGCACGAACCACGCCAGCGCCTCCCCGTATCGCCCCGCTTGCGCGGCAACCATCCCCGCCGCGGCGCCCGCGAACTGCGCCATCACCGTGACGAACAACAGCGCCCGCATCGGCTGCATCTGCGGCAGCAGTACCCACTTCATCTTCTCCAGCAGCAGGTACGATGCCGGCATGCTCGCCATACCCACCAGCGGCAGCCCGATCACGAAGAATTGCAATGCGCGCGGAACTCTCTTACGCAGCCGTGCATACGCCAGCAGCGATGCGGCATACAAAGCGAGATATTGCGGCAGCCAATCGCGCCACCATGTCGAAATCCACGAATACGGCGCCCGCAGTCGCTGCAGGTATTCGATTGCCGGAGGAATCCGCGCGAAGAATTGCTGCGCTTCGCTGGCGCCATCCTGGAAACGCGCCGCCGCCGCCAGCATGATCGCCGCCGCCGCCAGCGGCACAAACGCCCGCCACCTGCGCCGCTCTGCGTCCGCCATCGCCAGCGCCGCGTACACACCCCAGAACGGAAACACCGTCGGCGGATGCATCAGGAACGCCGCCGACCCCGCCATCCCCGCGGCCAGGTCCCAACCGTGCGCCGCCAACCCGATGGCCAGCAACAGCAGCGGCACCGCCAAGCCCCGCGGATCCGGCTCGAGCTCCACCGAAAGCACCGCCGGACCGGCAATCGTAGCGCCCAGCGAAACAATCCCGGCCACCAGCAGAGCCCCCGGCGCCGTCAGCCCCAGCGCCACCGCCATCAGGTACAATCCCCAGATGCCCAGCGCCCGCGTTGCCAGTTGTTCGCCTTCGAGCACGTCCCGAAAGCTCAGGCCCGTGACGCGCCGCAGGGCCCGGGCCGTCTCATCGTACAGCGTGAACGACACGTGCGGCCGCTCGACAATCATGTCGCGGCCCAGCACCGTGGGGTCCCGCAGATGCTCCAGGATCGGAACGTAGATCTGCGTATCCTGCGCGAGCCAGGTGTGGCCCGGAAACTCGAACCATGTGAGCGCGGTAAGCGCGGTGAGCGCCAGAACACCGGCAGTCACCGCGAGCTTTCTCATTGTGCCGGCGTTTTCTCCAACTGCTGCTTCGTCCACACGCGCGCCGCGTCCAGCTCCAGCGACTTCGTGAAGGCCTGCCGCGCTTCGGCGTTATGGTGCTCCTTGCGCAGCGCCAGCCCCAGCCATAAGTAGATCTCCCCCGATGCGGGCGCCAGCTCCGCGGCTTTGCGAAAATCCGGAATCGCCACCGCCGCCCCGCCGCCCATCGCTTCCGGCAGATAGTAATTGCCAACCCCCCGCGCCAGGTACGCCTGCGCCGATTTTGGATCGAGTTCCAAAGCTTTATCGATGGCCTCGCGCGCCCGCTTCCCATACGTCAACGCAAAAAGCAAATTGGCCGGCACCACCTGCCCGGACAACGTGCCCATCACGCGATAATATTCGGCGTTCTTTGGATTGATCGCAATGGCCCGCTCCGCCGCCTCAATCCCCGATTTCGCCGCCCGCTCCGCCTCGCTCTTGTCGCGCAGTTCCAGCGACACTTCTGCCAGATACGAACAAGCCAGCGCCACGCGATATTGCGCCTCGGCATCGTGCGGCGCCTTCTCCGCCGCCGCCGTAAGTTCCGAAATCTGCTTCTCAAGCGCGGGACGGTCCTGCCGGTCCCGCGCGCTATCCATCGCGCCAGGCGCGATCCCCAATGCAGCCATCAGAAATAACGGACCCACATCCCTATTACACCGCATTCTGTACTGCCATCACCCGTACATTCGCAGTCTTCTGCCCCTGGGACGCCAATGTATCCTGGGGCCTGCGGTAGGCCCAAACGTGTCGGCTTAGTTATTGCGAACGACGAAATTCCACGAACCCTGCGCCGCCTCGCCCCTCGTCTGAACCCCGGGGATGACTTCGGTTTGCACCGCCGGGGCGTGTGTCGCAGCGCGGCATGCCAAACAAAGACACTTTTCGGCTCAAAAACGAGCGTATCAGAAACAACCCTTTCTGTTACACTCATCTTATGAACATCGCGCTGTACGCAAGGGTCAGTACAAAAGACAAAGGCCAGGATCACGAAAACCAGCTCCGCGAGCTTCGAGCGTTCGTTGAACGCAAGGCCAGTGAAGGTTGGACACTGGCGATTGAGTACGTGGACAAGGCGTCCGCCAAGACAGCAGACCGTCCCGCATTCCGCAAGATGCTTGACGCAGCATCTCGTAAAGAGTTCGACATGGTGCTGTTCTGGTCGCTGGACCGCTTCTCTCGTGAAGGCGTTCTGGAAACCCTCCAGCATCTCAAAGTGCTCACTTCCCATGGCGTGGAGTGGTTCAGCTACCGCGAGGAGTACTTGCGGTCCATCGGCCCATTCAGAGATGCAGTGCTGGCGATCCTCGCAGCCATCGCCAAACAGGAGCGCGTTAGGCTATCTGAGCGCGTGCAGGCTGGCCTGAGTCGCGCCAAGGCTCAAGGTAAGGTTTTGGGACGCCCGAAGGCTGCGGTACGGCCTGGGCGCGTTCTGGCGCTACGGGAGAAGGGTCTGAGCTTACGCGCCATTGCTGCCGAGATCGGGGTCAGCGTCATGACGATCCAACGTATCGTGGAGGCTGCATGAAGTGTGTCATCGCGGAGGGAGTTTCCGCCAAGCGTTTCACGGGGGTTACCGGAAAGCGAGCGTCGCGGATTTCGGCAAGCCACTCATTTTCCAATAGCTATGGTGTGAGTTTGAAAACAACTCCCGCTCCCGACATCCCGCCAGTCCCAGTCGTCCCATAGAGGTTCCCTGCCGCGTTTTGGACCAAACTCCCGGTTGGGTCGCTGCCGTCCGGCCCGGTGAAATTGTGGAGCACGGTCTCCTTGCCTTGGGGGTCGATTTTGAAGACGGTACCCATTCCAGCCGTCCCGCCACGGACAGTTGCGCCATACAGGTTTCCGGCTGAGTCCTGAAGCAGGCTCCCAACGGGAGTTATCCCATCCAGGCCTCCGGTGAAGATGTGCAGAACGACGTAACTGTCGTCGGGCCCCAGTTTGAACACGACACCGCAACCATACGCCATGCAGGGGTCGGCGTACGAACCCCCGAATGCCGTCGTGCCGTAGAGATTGCCTGCCGCATCCTGGATCAGGCCTGCCTCGGGAGTGATCCCCTTTTTCCGTCGCTTGAAATCGTGCAGGGTTACCACACCGGCATCATCCAGCTTGAACACGGTCCCATTTGCCCTTGTCAAACCGTTATACAACGCCGTGGTGCTGTAAAGGTTGCCTGCCGGGTCTTGTGTCAAACCGCCATACGGGTAGCCCCCGTCATCGCCCCCCGAAAAGCTGTGCAGGACCTTTTCCTTGCCTTCTTTGTCAATTGCGAAGACCACTCCGTAATTTGAATTCCCGCCGTCTAAAGTGATGCCGTACAGGAGGTGTCCTGAGAGGCTGCGAGTCAAAGCCGCGACGGGGTTCGCTCCATCCACACCGGTAAAACTGTGGAGGAGGGCTATGGTGTAGGCGCTGTCTAGTTTGAAGACTATACCGCAACCGCGTTGATCGCACTCGGGATTTGATTGACCACCTAGTTGGGTAGTGCCGTAAAGATTACCCGCCGGGTCCTGGATAACACCACTACGGGGCCCCGCCCCGTCCGCACCCCCCGTGAAAGTGTAGAGAACGGATTCGTTTCCGTCCATATCGACTGCAAAGACCACGCCGCAGCCGAACCCCCCGCAGCCGTTAACCGTTCCGCCGTAGGCAGTTGTCCCATAGAGATGGCCTGCTGGGTCGAGGACAAGTCCTCCGTTAGGCCCCGAGCCGTCCGCTCCGCCCGTGAAATTATATAGCACGGCATATGTTTGGGCGGTCGCACGCTGTCCGCAGATGGCACCCACTATAGCGCCGTATACTATCATTGCGAGCACGGATTCCGATGCTCGCCGGTAAATGTTGCTGCAAGTCCGCACTCCCATCAAAACCTCGTAGGACTGATACTACCACCACAAAGGACGCTGAAGGGGCCCGAGACCATTTTAGGACCACGATAAGCGTTTCGGATGATTAGAGTCGGTTCCATACAACGTTGGGATATAGCAGCCCCGATTCAGCGGCTTATAGGTGGTCCTCCTGGCCGGTTTGGACGCATTCGCGAAGGGTTTCAAGCCGTTTCAGCCACTCTACAAGCTGGTTCCAACTCGCACTGACTAGGGACGCCACCATTATGGTGCATACTGGTGCTATGAGGACGGCCAATAAAACCATTCGTCAGAGCATCAGCCTTCCTGCCGCTGTCGCGGCCAGGGTTCGCTCTATGGCCAAGACTCGCCGTCTAAGCGCAAACCGTATGCTGGTCGAGTTGATCGAGGACGGGATGGAAGCGCAAACGAGAAAGCAACAGCAGTTCTACGAATTGGCTGAACGCTTTCGCGGCGCTTCAGACCCCGAAGAGGCGAGGCGCTTGGGAGACGAACTTGGTCGCATGGTATTTGGCGTTAATGCCCAAGATTGAGACTTGGGACAACCTACCCGTTGCGGTGCGCCACCATCTCATCGAACGGATGCGGGATCGGTCAATCGGTCTGTCAGACCTCAATCAGCTTCGTCTTTGGGTGGAATCCAAACCGGAGGTGCCTGAGGGTGACTGGTACAAGGATTTCGGTTCTTTCAAGATTTGCGGCCAAGGGCCATTTCCGAAGACGTTCTTGCTTCGTGGACAGGCAGCGAAGGGGTCATCGATTTAATGCGTGACGGGGCACGATGGTCCTGGCAAACTTTATCTTCCCGGAGCGTTTCGAACCACTCCATGACGGGGTTCCAACTCGCAATTAGGAACCCCCTAATTCGCCGACGGTCTCTCCACGTGATCGATAACCAAAACGTCAATGGGTCCCTTGGCCGGCACCAGCTTGAGCCCGAGTTGCTCTTGTATAGCGGAAAAAACCGTCGGCCCGCGCGAATCCGTATCTGCCGCCGATGATCCGGCAACCGATCCCGGCAACCGTGCGGATGTCAGATCGTCCGGCGAAAATGCCAGGTGCATGTCGAAGCTCCCTCTAACCCCCGTCCTGTCGATCACCGGCCGATCCAATATGAGGCTGAGCAACCCGGAAAAATCCGCCAGCGTGCTCCCATCCGCGTCCACCGATCCCTCGGGCGAGACCACCCGCTTACAGTACTCCTGGCCAGGCGGCAGCGGCGGAAAGGGCCGGCTCGACGGCGGTGGGGCACAGCGTCCTTCCTGAAAAGGCTTCAACTTCGAGACACCTTTGGCAGCCGTCAGGTCATACACTGGTCCCTGCCTGGTCTCGCGATGAATCTTCAGCTTGAACCGGTCTTCCAGAAGCGCCTGCATCATAGGCCCTTCCATCGTCTCCATGCTTGGATGACCCTCGGCCCTAGCCTCGATTGCGAAGAATTCGGAATGAATCCACTTCGGCCCACCCACAATGGTAAGTACTCTCACCGGATTCGAATGGCCCCCGGCGAACCTGACATACGCGCGCTGAATCAGCCCCACATTGTCGACGTCCGCTAGCAGTGCGCAGCCATAGCTCACTCTCCCCGGCGATGCATCTCCCCCGCTTTGAGCGCCCGGCTTGCATGGCTTGATAGAGGCCACCTCGAATCTGGGCGCCGTCACCGCGGCCGCGGACTGAGCCAGGACCGCCGGCGCATTCATCATGCCGATTCCGGCCGGCAGCAACAGAGCCGCCGTCCCAAAGCATGCCAGTACAGCTTTCTTCGCAGGGCTCAGTCCCTGCACCTTGCGGTTGGCCAGAATCGCCTGAATTCTTGGTTTCAGGGCCGACCCCGTCACCCCGGACACGCATGCCAGCGGCGATTCGACGTACAGCTTGCAGATGCTCAGAATGCCTTCGGCGTAAATCTGCGGTTCGCTGCCAAGCCGCAAAACCTCTTCGTCACAGGCGCGCTCCCGCTCTGCGACCATCCGCTTCCCCATCCACCACACCAGGGGATGGAACCAGAAGACGGTTTCCACGAACATATGAATCGCGGCGGTAAGATTATCCCGGTAGCGGATGTGGCACAGCTCGTGGGCCGCCACGGCCTGCAATTGCGCCGCCGTTAATCGCTCGAAGATGCCCTCCGGCAACAGCAGGTCCGGCCGGAACACGCCGAAAACTCCCGGCTCCAGCAGCGTGGCGGAGGATCTGACCGGAATTGGTATCGCCACCTGTGCAAGGTGCACAGGCGCCCCGCCGCGAACCGTTGCCCGGATGCGCCGCCAGCGAATCCACCACGAGAAGGCCATGCCGGCGGCTCCGCAGATCCAGACGGCCGCTAGAACCGTTGCAAACAGGCTTCCAGTTGACCATGCCGGATGTGCCGGAGCCGCCGAAACCGCCGGCCCCGTAAATGGCTGGCTCACCTCCTCCATCACCACGGAAACGCCCGCGGGCATCGTCGCCGGAACTGTCCGCCATGCCATTTGACCGCCCAATGCGATGAGCATCGAAAAAGGGATAAGAAATTTGGCCGAAGCCGCCAGCCACAGCCAATGGCGTACGCGCGCGCCATTCGTTCCCAGCGACAGCGTCAGCAATCCCACCGCTCCCGCGAACAAAGTCGATTGCCACAGATGGTCCGCCACCGGCCCTAAGTATGCCGGATTCATTTCGCTTGCTCCTCCCGGGCGCGTGACCGCAGAGCCTTCTCCGCATCGTGTATATCCGCCAGCGTCAGCGCGCCGGAATCGATCAGGTGAGCCATAATGGGCCGGCTCCGGCCTCCGAACAAGCTCAGCAGTTCGTCAACCAGCCTGCGCTGTGCGGCTTCCCGCGATATTGCCGCCTCGAAAATGAACGCCGTGGCGATTTTCTTGACCCGGCGCAATGCCTTCTTCACTTCCAGGCGATAGACCATCGTCTGCACCGTCGTGTAGGCGGGTCTTTTCCTCGCCGGAAACGACTCGTGAATCTCCCGGATCGAACACGGCCCGCGGCTCCACAGTGCTTCCATAATCCGCAGCTCCGGCTTGGTCAATTTCGGAAGTGGCATGCCATATACCTACTCATGTCAGCCAATCTACTACAGTAGTGGTCCTTACGCAAGAGTTTTTGTGGGGCAGACCTCCAGGTCTGCGCGGGTCCTCCAGGACCCGCCCTTCGCGCTACGGAATCAAAAATCCCAAATGCGCCCGGCCGAAGTGGACGCCAGCCGCAGACCTGGAGTCCTGCCCGGAGTCCTGCCCCACAATTCTTCCAGAATCGCGATCCTGTCGAAAACGAAGCGGCATGGGGCACCTGGCCCGCGGCCCGCCAACAGTCACAACCTGACAAAAAATCTCGCCCCAGCCCTTTCAAAAGCTTGCCCGCAAAACCCCCCGAATCCCCAACCCGCCCCTATAGCATGGAAGCGAAAGGAACAGCACCATGGATCAACCACCGCATCCAACCAGCCAGGCCAAAATAGAAGCCAATCGCCGTAACGCACAAAAATCCACCGGTCCCCGCACCCCCGAAGGCAAAGACAAATCCAGCCGCAATCGCCTGGTCCACGGCCTCCGCGCCAACAAACACATCATCCTCGATGACGATCCCAACGACTTCCTGCTCCTCCTCCAGGACTTCATCGATCGCTTCCAGCCCGTCGGAGAAGCCGAAGAGAAGCTGGTCCTGCGCATCGCCGCTTGTGAATGGCGCCTCGACTCCGTCTTCGCCATGGAAGCCGGACTCTACCGCGAGCGCCTCCAGGCCATCGCCGAACAAGACGCCTACCGCCAGCGCATCTATGCCCAAGACCAAGACGACCAAAAGGATGCCGCCGGCAGCGGCGAACCCGCCCCGCCGCCGCCCCACGTCCCCGATCCGGGCGACCTCCGGGCCCGCGCCTTCAGCATCGATTGCCAAGGCCCCCGCTCCCTAACCAACCTGACCCGCTATGAAACCAGCATCGAGCGCACCCTCGACCGCTGCCTCCGCCGCCTCAAAGCCTACCAGGCTGACCGGCGCGAACCCGCGCCAAATGACCCGGATTTCCATTCGAACCCACCAAACGAGGGTATCCCAGCGAGCGAAGCGCCCGAACCCACCACCGGCGCCGGCGAGCGAAGCGAGCAACTAAACCACCAGCCACCAGCCACCGGCCACCAGCCACGGCGCGCGAAGCGCGCCCGCGGCGCGCTTCGCGCGCCAAGGGAACTCTTACCCCCATCCACTCGTATCCTCTATATAGGCATCACTTCAAATGGCACCCACGCGCAAAAAACGAACCCGCAAGTGGATCTTCTTCCTTCTCGTGCCCCTGCTATGCGGCACCGGATTCTTCACCCTCAAAGCTCTCAGCCGCGGTACGCCCAAAATCGAAGCCGAAAAACTCGTCAAAGCCGAACGCATCGATCTCGCCCGCTCCGTGGTCGCTACCGGCAAAATCGAGCCGGTTACCCAGGTTGAAATCAAGTCGAAGGCCAGCGGTATCATCCAAAATCTGCCGGTCAACGTCGGCGACATCGTGCATAAGGGTCAGGTCATCTGTAAGCTCGACGAAAACAACGTCCTGCCGCAGGTCCGCCAATTCCAGGCCGCGCTCTCGCTCGCCCAGGCCAATCTCACCAGTACCCAGGCCGACTACGAACGCTACAAAGTCGACGCCGCCGGACCCGATGTGCCGTATCTTAAGCGCGACCGCGACCGCGCCCGCAGCCTCTATGGCGATCAGTTGCTCGCGCGCAACGCCCTCGACGACGCCGAAAAGAATTACGAGATGGCGCTGAACCGCCAGCAGTCCGCTACCGTCAACCTGGGCGTCGCCGAGGCCGCCATTGCCAAGGCCCGTGCTTCCATTGAACAGGCCCAGGCCGCGCTGGCCCAGTCCGAGGAGGATCTGCGCAACACCACCATCGTCTCGCCAATCGACGGCGTGGTCCTCTCGCGCGACCGCGAAGTGGGTGACGCCGTTAGTTCCATCCTCACCATGGGCTCCGGCGCCACACTGATCATGAATCTCGGCGACTTATCCGAAGTCTATGTGAAAGGTAAGGTCGACGAGAGTGACATAGGTAAGGTATATCTGGGTCAGCCGGCGCGCATCACGGTAGAGTCGTTTAAGGACGAGAAATTCAAAGGCAAAGTAACTAAGCTATCCCCCATGGGCGTCGAGAAGGATAACGTCACTACCTTCGAAGTGCGTGTTTCTATCTCCAATGAGTCCCGTAAGCTGCGCGCCGAAATGACCGCCAATGCCGAAATCATCCTTGAGGAACGTAAGGGAGTCGTGGCGGTACCGGAAGGAGCCATTCTTTACAATAAGGATAAGTCCACGTCCGTCGAAATACCCGATCCGGCCAGCGAAACCGGCAAACGCAAAATCCCGGTAGTAGCCGGCATCAGCAACGGCTCCAAAACCCAAATCGTCAAGGGCTTGAACCCCGGCCAGCAAGTCATATTGCAATAAGTGCTCGTTAGCTGATTTAGCCGTAGGAGGGCGGGCTTTAGCCGGCGCGGGGTTCAGCCCCGCATACTTTCTTATGTCTTACCTACGTGAACTATTAACCCAAGTCGCCACCAGCCTCCTCCGCAACAAGCTCCGCAGCTTGCTGACCATGGCCGGCATCGCCTGGGGAGTAGCTTCCATAGTCCTAATAGTAGCTATGGGCGACGGCTTCAAACAAGGGCAGCGCAACAACACCAAACAACTCGGAGAAAACATAGTCCTGCTATTCCCCGGCCGCACCGAAAGACAAGTAGGTGGACAACGCGCCGGCCGCCGCATCCGCTTCACTTACGACGACATTCGCGACATAAGAACCGAATGCTACTTAGTCAGCCGGGTAATCGGCGAGTTACAAAACGGCGCCAAAGTTTCCAGCGCCTACAACAGCGGATCCTTCACCGTCAACGGTGTCGAGCCACTCTATTCCAAAATCCGCACCATCCCCATCGCCCAGGGCCGCTTCCTCATCGGCCCCGACGAAACCGATGCCGGCCGCGTGGCTGTCCTGGGCGATAACGTCCGCAAGCAGCTATTCGGCGATCGCCACACCGCGCCAGGCTCGCAGATCTTTCTGAACGGCCTGCCGTTCTGCATCGTCGGCCTGATGCCCGCCAAGAACCAGAACAGCAGTTACAACGGTCTCGATGGCGACAAGATCTACATACCCTATGCCACCATGGTCCGCGACCTGCCTCCCAAAGACGATAACTTCCATCCCGGCATCGTCAACGACATTATTTATGTGCCCGCCTCACTTAGCGAATGGAAGACCGCCCGCCACCAGCTTCTTCGCGTACTCAGTCGCAATCATCAGTTCGATCCGGATGACAAAGGCGCCGTCTATATCTGGGATACCGTCGAAAGCGCCGAACTCGTCGACCAGATCTTCGTCTCTATGACTACATTCCTGGGAGCCATCGCCGTAATCACCTTGACCCTCGGCGGCGTCGGCGTCCTCAACATCATGCTGGTTTCCGTCACCGAAAGGACCCGCGAAATCGGTCTGCGCAAAGCCGTCGGCGCCACCCGCCGCCGCATCATGATTGACTTCCTCACCGAAGGCGTAATCCTGGCCGGCTGCAGCGGCCTGCTGGGCTTCCTCGGTGCCTACGGGCTGGCATCCCTGGTCAATTCGCTGCCGCTGCAATCGGATATGTTCGCCGGCCTGCCCGTCAAAGGCGCCACCACCGCCTGGTCCTTCGGCGCCCTGGCTATCGTGGCCGTCGCCTCCGCCCTCTTTCCCGCCTGGCGCGCCGCCTCGCTAACCCCCGTGGAGGCCCTCCGCTATGAGCGCTAACCATTACCATGCCGAGTTACTGAGCCGCGACCGTAAGGGAGCGGTTCCCCTCGCCCCGCCAAACTAACTCGCATGCGCATTAACTCCATCTTCGCCGAGGCCGCCGCCGCCCTGAAATTCAATCGCCAGCGCAGCATCCTCACCACCATCAGTCTCGCCTGGGGCGTCGCTTGCTTCGTCATCCTTTATTCCTATGGCGACGGCTTCCACCTCGCGCTCCGCAAAGCCTTCATGGCCGTCGGCCAGGATCTCGTCCTGATGTTCAACGGCCAGACCTCCACCCAGGCCGGAGGCGAACGTGCCGGCCGCAAGATCCGCATGGAGCGCACCGACGTCGATGCCATTCGCGACACCGTGCCCCTCGCCGCCGCCGTCTCACCTGAAGTCATGGTGCACGGCGCCACCGTGGTGCGCGGCTATCGCACGCAATCCATCGCCGTTCGCGGCGTCTATCCTATCTACGGCCGCATCCGCAACCAGACCATGGGCACCGGCCGCTGGCTTGGCCCCGAAGACCAATCCCAGAAGCAGCGCGTCGCCGTGATGGGCGCCGAGGCCGCCCGCAAAATGTTCGGCGAGATCCCGCCCGAAGGCGAGGACCTCGGCATCAACGGCCTGCACTTCACCGTCATCGGCGTATTGAAGACGAAAACCCAAATCTCCAACTACAACGAGCCCGACAACGAATGCATCTTCATCCCCTATGACACCGCTGCCCTGCTGCGCGATATCAAATATCCGGACTACATCGTCTGGATGCCCGTAAATCCTATCTTCCGCTCGGAAGCCGTGCGCCAGGTGCGTGAGACGCTCGCGCGCGTGCATAACTTCTCCCCCAACGATGAGCGCGCCATCCGCGTCATCGTCTTCAACGAATTCCTCCGCATCGTCGACACCATGGGCATGGCCCTGCGCATCCTGCTGGGGTTCGTGGGAACATTGACACTGGCCATCGGCGGCGTCGGTCTCGCCAACATCATGCTGGTCTCGGTCACCCAGCGCACCCGCGAAATCGGCATGCTGAAATCCATCGGCGCCACCAGCCGCTCCATCCTCTTACAGTTCCTCCTGGAGGCCATGACCATCGTCACCGTCGGCGGTGTAATCGGCGTGGCCGCCGGCTACGGCGTCACCGCCACGCTGCAGACTCTCCCCCTGCTCGGTCCGCTCTTCAAAGACACCAGCGGCGCCGGCGACATTCACCTGCAAATCTCGCAATTCGCCGTCATCACATCCACACTGCTGTTGGAGTTCGTCGGCCTCGTCGCGGGCCTGCTGCCGGCCATCAAAGCCGCCCGCATGAGTCCCATCGAAGCCTTGCGCTACGAATAATGTACTACTATCCATCGTTTTGTTCGTGTCCGGCGACGATTTTCTAAGCGGCCTGGCGGCGTCTTTCCTTGGGCAGGGGGTATGGGGATTGACTGCCCCATACAGCAGGGGTTGGAGGTCTCGGTTTCGGAATCCGTTGATGGCGAACTCCCCCCGATTGACGGCTTGCAGCAACTGATGGTCATCGGACTGGAAGAGGCGCAACGCGCGGACACGCCGTCCCTGACACTGGCACGGTCGCTCCAGATCTCAGGTGAATTCGCTGAACCGGGTGCTGTTGTCCACCGTACTGAGGGCGTCCCAATAGCGCTCGTTGGCTTTTTGGGAAACCTCGCAGCGGCGGTGCATATCCGCCACGCCACGCCGCATCGTCCGCCACTGCCGGGCCCCTAGCCCGGCCTTTGAAGTCGCTGGTCAATTCCGCGGTGTAGTTGCGGAATCTGTCCGTCCAGGTTGATGCGGTGACCCAGGAACTGCAGCACATCGGGGCTGGAAAAACTCAGCATCCCGTGTTGTAGCAGTAAGGGCGCCAAGCACAAGACGTCGGTGGCCCACTCGCATTGGAAAGCACTCCAGTAGTAGTGCGTCGGATCGCGGAGGAGATCTCCTCCTGCAAGGGATGCAGTACCTCGCTCCAGTTCACCTGGAGTTGTTCTTGGAAAAGCTGTCGCGCGCGTGGGATGTCTTCGACCAGGGGAAGCAGTGCTCCTGGCAGAAATAGCGTAGTCCCTCCTGGTCCATGTGGCGGCTCAGCCATTCCCGACCATTGATGCAAACGTGAATGTAAAATTGAAACAGGTCTGAACCCGCGCATGCATCCAGCCGAACCGGGGATCCAAGCGGTACTGACAAATCGTCGGGCAGGGCCGGGGTCGGAGGCGCCGTCTCCTGGACCGTGAGGGCGCATACATCCCCATCCCGAATGCCTCTTTCGGCTGCGAAAGCTCGTGCGATTTGGTCTTTGTCATCGCCGCCGAAGACAGGTTTCACCGGTAGCTTTTGCTGTTGAAACGGTTTCAGAACCACCTTCTTCAGCTGCTGGCTCACCTCTTTCACTTGGTCTTGGTAGTGCTTTGCACAGGATGTTGTTCTCCGCCAGGTACCACTTCATTCTGGAGTGGGTGAGGCGTCGCAGCGAACCGCGAAACAGCACGCGGTCGAAACCGGACATCACCCCTTGAATTTTGATTCTCGAACTTGGCGATAACCTGCTGCATGGCGTTCCTCCTTGGTTCTCCATTGTGGTTTCGTCAGCCAACACGGTACACCTTCGGAGGAGCGCCAGACCTTGTTTGCGGCTTGCCGCCATGCCGGTCAGGCCTCCACGTCCCGCCACATGGCGGGTCCGGTGGAGACCCGCCGCAGGACGGCAGTCCTGAACCACGCCCAAACTCATGTCTTGCTGACGGGTTCCGGCGCCTGCTGTTGCAGCCGGCTATGGTGACGGCCGTAAGAGAAGTATATGAACAGACCGATGATCAGCCACCCGATCAGGCGCGCCCAATTAATCCAGCCCAACTTATACATCATATAACCGTTGAACCCGATGCCCAGGATCGGAACCAGCGGCACCCATGGCGTACGGAACGGTCGCGCCTGTGCGGGGTTGGTCCGGCGCAGTATCATCACGGCCGTACACACAATCACGAACGCCAGCAGCGTGCCGATATTGACCATCTTGCCGATGTCATCGATCGGCGTGATACTGCCCACCACGGCGGCCAGCAATCCCACCAGGATGGTGTTCTTCCAGGGCGTCCGGTATTTCGGATGAATAGCCGCAAAAAACTTCTTGGGCAGCAGGCCGTCGTTGGCCATCGAATAGAGAACGCGCGTCTGGCCCAGCAGCATCACCAGCATGACGCTGGTCAGTCCGGCCAGCGCGCCGAACGTAATTATGTGTGAGGCCCCGGTCAGGCCGCGATCCAGAAACGCCCGGGCGATAGGCGCTTCAATATTCACCTCGCGCCACGGCACCATGCCGGTAAGCACGGCCGCAACCAGAATATACAAAACCGTACAGACCAGCAGTGAAGTGATGATGCCGATAGGCAAATCCCGCTGCGGATTCTTGGCCTCCTGCGCGGTAGTGGATACCGCATCGAATCCAATATACGCAAAGAATATGTACGCAGCGCCCGCCCCGATACCCGAGAAGCCATATGGCGCGAAGGAACTCCAATCCGAACCCCAGTTCGCGGTGCTCACGTACCGAATTCCCAGCACGACGACGAACAGTACTACCGATACCTTGATGACCACGATAGTGGTATTGAACCGCGCGCTCTCTTTGATGCCGAGCACCAGTATGCCGGTGATGATCAACGCGATTAAGAATGCCGGCAGGTTGAATCCGATGGGCACGCCGAAGATGGTGGGTGCACTCAACAGTTCGGTGGCACGCCGCACCAACTCCGGCGAGTGCGCTGCGGACATTTCCGTCACCTTGTTGAGAAAAGCCTGGGTGCCCGGCGCCACGCTCGGATCGGCAGCCTGCACCATCTGCCGCGCCACCGTGCCCTCCGCCGTGCGCAGCGCTGTCCAATGGTCGTAGGCCAGCCATAGCGGCATGTGGATGTGAAATATGTTCAGCATCTCGATGAAATGGTTCGACCAGCCGGACGACACCGTGCTCGCGCCCATGGCATACTCGAGCGTCAGATCCCAGCCAATAATCCAGGCGAACAGCTCACCCAACGTCGCGTAAGCGTAAGTGTAGGCGCTGCCGGCCAGCGGGATCATGGCCGCGAACTCGGCGTAACACAGGCCGGCGAACGCGCATCCCAAGCCGGACAGCACGAACGAGAGCATCAGGCCCGGTCCGGCGTAGTGCGCGCCCAGGCCGGCCAGCACGAAGATACCGGCGCCGATGACCGCGCCCACTCCCAGCGCCGTTAATTGAAACGGTCCCAGCGTACGCTTCAGGCTGTGCGAGCCGGTTTCATGCGCCTCGTTCAGCAGCATGCTCATAGGCTTGGTTGCAAACAGATTCATGTCAGACCTCTGATTTCGGTTTCCAGATAAAATACACGGGCACACCCAGCAGCACGATGATCAGCCCGGGCCAGGTGTAGTTCGGCTTGTAAGCCAGCAACAGGACCTCGATGGTAGCCGCCGCCAGGATATAGACAGCCGGCAGCACTGGATAGCCGAACGCTTTGTAAGGCCTATCCAGCCCGGGGCGCGTGCGGCGTAGCACGAAGACACCGGCGATGGTCAGGATATAGAAAACTAACACAGCGAAGATCACATAGTCCAGCAGGTCGCTGTAAGTGCCGCTCAAGGTCAGCAGCATGGCCCAGATGCCTTGTATTGCCAGTGCGAACACCGGCGCATGGTGCCGCGCATCCAGCGTGCCGGCCTTGCGGAAGAACAGGCCATCGAGCGACATCGCATAATAGACGCGGGCGCCCGATAGGAGTAGTCCGTTCACGCAGCCAAAACAGGAGACCATGATGGCCGCGGCCATGATGCCGACGCCCGCCGGGCCCAGAATCTGCTTCATGGCGGCGGTAGCCACACGATCCTCCGGCGCGTGCTGGATAGCTTCGAAGGGGAGCACATTCAGGTACACCAGGTTGGCACCCAGATAGAGCGCCATCACGATGGCTACGCCCAGCGCCAGCGATATGGGCAGGTTGCGGCGCGGATTGCGCACCTCGCCCGCCGTGAACGTTACGTTATTCCAGGCGTCCGCCGAAAAAAGCGATCCCACCATGGCCACGCCCACCAGCCTCACCACGTGCATGGTCCATCCCGCGCCGTCCCAGAGATGGCCGAAATTCCGCGCCACGGCTGCCGGATTCCGCCCAAGTAAAAAACCGATCGCCACCAGGCCCAGCAGCGCGGCGGTTTTGGCAATTGTGAAAACGTTCTGCACCACCGCGCCGGTTCGGATGCCGCGCATATTCACCACGCTCAACAGCCCTAACACCGCGATGGCAACAAGCTGCTGGGTGCTCAGCCCGATTTTACCGGTGCCGATCAAGTGATTCTGCGCCGAGATCCATGGTACAAACACGCCGGCAAACTTGGCGAAAGCCACCGCCACCGCAGCCGCCGTGCCCGTCTGGATCACCAGGAAGAGCGTCCAGCCGTACAGGAAGCCGCTGAGGGGTCCGAAGGCTTCCCGCAGGTAGACATACTGGCCGCCCGCCTGCGGCATGGCCGCCGCCAGTTCACCATAGCTCAGCGCCGCGATCAGCGTCAGTACCGCGGTCGACACCCACGTCATCAGCAGCAAGCCGGGCGAATTCACCTGCCGCCCGATATCGGCGGATACAATAAAGATACCCGAGCCGATCATCGACCCCACCACCAGGGTGGTCGAATCCATCAGCCCCAGGCCCTTGATCAGACCTGTCTTTACCTCATTGCTAGTTGTTGCCATTCTTCCATCCGCTGCCGCAGCGATAAGCTCGACAGTTCGGCCGGCAGTAGGTCGCCGATCACTGCCACAGAGTCCGCGCCAGCCGCCCAGATGTGCGCCGCTGTCTCTCGCGTAATGCCGCCGATCGCTACCAACGGTTTTTCCATGAGCGCGCGGCAATCCTTTAATGCTTCGATACCCGTCACCGGATCCGGGTTTCGTTTGGATGCGGTCTGAAATACGGGGCCGAACGCCACGTAGTCCACCGGCTCGCCGCCCGCCGCGCAAACCTGCCGCACGTTGTGACTGGAGAATCCGATGATCGCGTCCGTCCCCATCAACCTGCGCGCATCGCGCGGCGGCAAATCATCCTGCCCCACATGCAGGCCGGCGTCAAACAGCATGGCGATGTCCGCCCTGTCATCCACGATGAACAACGCGCCCGCCTCCCGGCACATGCGCGCCATCTCTCGCGCCGCCTCGAAGACCGCGCGTCCCCAGTGCTGCTTGTGCCGCAATTGCAGTATGCCGGCGCCTCCCTGCAAAAATGCCGCCGCCGCGCACGTCAACGAAAATCCGCGTTCCGCGAACACCCCTGCATCCAGGATCGGATATACCCGCGGCAGCCGCATTGTCCCTCATTGGCCCCTCATTGGCCCAGGTTCCGGCCGAAGAACTCCGCCGCTCGCCGGAACGCGTCGATGTACGACTCGTCGCGCACGAAGATGTGGCTCTCCTCCGGATAGTAAATCTCCGAAAAATCCTTCCCCTCGTGGATCAGCTTTTCGCTAAGCTGCACCGTATCCTGAAACATTACGTTATTGTCCACGATTCCATGTACCATCAGGAACGGGTTTTTCAACATGCTCGAAAAATGAATCGGCGAGCTGCGCCGGTACGCTTCAGGATAATCCTGCGGCTTGCCCAGGCGTTGCTCCGTATAGAAGGCGTTGTAATTCTCCCAATCGTTCACGGAAGAAAACGACGCGCCCGCGCGGAATGTATCGGGTGAAAGAAACATCGCCATGGCAGTCATGAATCCGCCGTAACTCGACCCCCAGATGCCAATCCGCCGCATGTCGATGTTGCCCAAACCGCGCAGGTATTCCACACCGCCCAGCACATCGTCCAGATCCGGACCGCCCATGTGCAGATACACCCCCGTGCGCCAGTCGCGGCCATAGCCGGAGCTGCCGCGGTAGTCCATATCGAGCACCACGTATCCTTTATTCACCAGCGCGCAGTTGAAGACGTAGCGCACCTCGGCGTATGAACCCCACTGCTTCAACACGCTGGTGGCGTAGCCCGATCCGTGGATGAACAACACCGCCGCGCGCGGCTTCTGTGCGCGATCGTCCGGCCGGTAACCCTGCGGAAGAAACAGGCGCGCCGCCACGGGCTTCCCGTCGCCGCGCGAAGGGAAGCTCACCAGGCGCGATTCCGGCCACGCATAATTCGCAAACCCGGCACGCGGCGACGTGGTCACGCGATGGCCGGCGACGTACAGATCGAACGGATTCTTCACGTCCGCCAGCATCATGGCGATGTCGCGGCCATCTTCGGAGACGACCCCGATATTCATCCCTTCGCGCGACGACAGGCGCTCTTTGCCCGATCCGTCCGGACGGATGCGGTAGTACTGGCGTTCGGCCGTGCCGGCCTCAGTGGATGCATAGTAGATGGAATCGCCGGCCCACTGCGGCTCGTGCCCGAAAGTGCGGTCGTTATCCACCTCCCACGCGCCGTGTGTGAGTTGCCGCGCTTCGCCGCCGTCCTTCGAAACAATATGCAGATGCGACCAGCCGTCGCGCTCGCTGGTGAATACGATCCGGCTCGAGTCGGGTGACCAGGCCGCAAAGAAGGGTTCCACCCACGCCGGGTCTTTGTCTTCCGCCACCACATGCGCCTTTCCGCTGACGGGATCGTTCACCAGGATGGCGGCCTGCTTCAAATTCGGATGCACCGCCGTGCGCAGCAGCCAATGCGAATCAGGCGACCATAGCGGCGTGCCGAATGAAAATACCTTATCGCCCCAGGGACCCGGCTCGATCGCCACCGGCGTGCCGCCCTCCGCGGGAGCCACGTACGCCTTCAGTTCGGTCGTCGCATCGCCGGGCAAAGTGCGCGGAAAGCCGTTGGCAGTCACCAGGCGGCCCGCGTAATTGGGCAGCAGCAGCTTGCGGCCGGCACCCGTGCGCATGGTGTACACGAACCGCTGGCCATTCGGCGACCAGCGCCATCCGCCCAGTGAGGCGCCCTCGCCCTCGATCTCGGTCACCTGAGAAAGCGCGCCGGTGTGCAGGTCCTGGACGAAGAGCTGCCCGTCGCGCGTGAAGGCCAGCTTGTTCCCATCTGGCGAAAAGGCCGGATTGGCTTCGGCCGTTTTGGTGCGGGTCAGGCGAAAAGGCGGTTCCGCGCCCGAGGTATTCACCAGGTACAGATCGCCGTGATACGAGAACGCAGCGCGCGCGCCGTCGTGCGAAATATCGAATTCACCGATTCCCCCGGATGGTTCCACATACTGCTTCTGGCGCTCGTCTTTTTCCGCCGCCGAGCGGTTGATGGGGTCCTCGATCGCCTCCAGGTTGGTGAGCCGCGCCAGGTGCTGGGCCTCCGGATGATAGGCATACAGATCCATGAAGCGGTGCCCTTCGGCGTTCCACAAAAACAGAAGGACGTGTCCCTGTTTGGACCAGGTGACTTTGGCGGGCGTGGTGCCCCAGGCATAAGGACGGCTGAACAGCCGGTCCAGCGCCCACGGCTCGGCTTGCAGGGAGCAGGCCAGAATGGCGGCGATAGCGGCGAATCGCATGGGCAAGGCGATTGCCAAGATTACCACAAGATTTAGGCCGCCGAACCGGTCTACCCGCCGCGCGAACGCCACGCCGCGCCACAGCTTAGAATCTAATGTAGACCTCATGGCAGTAACACGCAGCAGCGCGGCGGAAAGAACACAGGCATCCCAGAGCGGAAGGCGCGCCTTCGCCTGGAGCGCACTCGCGCGGCGCCGCGACGAAGCGCTCTGGATGCTGGGCGCCTCGCTTCTCTTGCTGTTTGGGTTCTTCCTGGTCTACAGCGCCAAGACCCGCTCGTTCGCGGAAATCGAAACCTCGCTCGCCAATAAGCAACTGATGGATCTGAACGATCTCAACGCGCGCGAGGATCTGCTGCCGTTCCTCGGACTGTTCACGGTACCGGCAGAACGTCAGTTCGTGGCGCGCCGCATCTACGACGCTTCGGGCAGCCTGCGGAACGTCGGGGCCATCGCCCGGCTGCGGGTCTCGCCCGCGGAGACCGAGGCCGCGCGCGGCCTGAAATCGTTCCGCGGCCGTACGCTGCTACTCAGCGCGGAACAATTCCGCGCATTGAAGCCGTCGTTCCTGGTGCGCCGCCCATCCCAATTCCGGCGCGCACTCCTGATCTGGATCGCCATATTCTTCGCGGCATTCTGGGCCGTGCACCTCTGGTGGAGCGTACGCGCGTTCCCCGGCGACAGCACGCTGCTGCCGGCCGTTTTGCTGCTCACCGGCATCGGCCTGAACCTGATGATCAGCCTGCGCGACCCTGTCCGCGACAGCTTGCTCTTGGTGGATTTCGCAGAAGGCGTAGCCGCCGGATGCGTCGTGCTGGCGCTGGCCAGCGCTCTCGATTACGAACGCCTGCTGGGCAAGCTGAGCTTCGTGCCGCTGCTGGCCAGCTTCGCGTTGTCCGCGCTGCTGATCGTGTTCGGATACGGTCCGGGGACCAGTGACGCCAAGGTCAACCTGGCCGGATTTCAACCCATCGAAATCGTCCGCATTCTGCTGATCCTGTTTTTAGCCGGTTACTTCGCGCAGCGTTGGGATGTTCTGCGGCATGCCCGCGAGCAGCGCCCGCGCCTGGCTTTATTTAACCGGCTGGGCGGAATTCCGCCGCTCGAATACACCATCCCCATATTCGCCTGTGTGGCGCTGTCCCTGCTGTTTTTCTTTTTGCAAAAGGATATGGGGCCGGCCATGGTGTTCACCTGCCTGTTCCTGGCGCTGTACGCAATCGCGCGCAAGGATGCGCTCGTAGCGGCGGCCGGCTTATTGTTTCTGCTAGCAGGATTTGTGGGTGGTTACCTGGTGCGCGTGCCGCACACCGTTTACGAGCGCGTCTCTATGTGGGCATCGCCTTGGAACAACGTGATTCATGGCGGCGATCAGTTGGCTCAGTCGCTATGGGCCTACGCGACGGGCGGCGTATGGGGAACCGGGCCAGGGTTGGGAGATCCATCATTCGTCCCCGCGGCGCACACGGACCTGGTTCTTTCGGCGTTGGGCGAGGAATGGGGCTTTATCGGCGTGTTGGCCGTGTTCGCGCTATATGCTTTCATCCTGTATCGCTCGGCCCGCATCGCCCTGCGCGCGCGCAGCGATTATGAATTCTTTCTCGCTGCGGGGTTGGGCGTGGCCATGGTGCTGCAAATCCTGCTGATCGCCGGCGGATCGCTGGGCGTGCTGCCGCTTTCCGGAGTCGTGACGCCGTTCCTCAGCTATGGCCGGTCGTCGATGTTAGCGAATTTCTTCGTCATGGCCATGCTGCTCTCGATCTCCAGCCGGCCCGCCGCCGACCCGCAGCGCAACGCCCCGTTTCGCGCGCCCATCGAAGCCGCCGGCCTGGCGCTGGGAGCGTTGGCCCTGATCATCGCCGGCAAAGCGGCGTATGTGCAGGTGCTGCGCAGCGCCGCGATCATGGGCGAGGGTACGCTGGTGGTACAGGCCGACGGCGCGCGCCGGTATCAATACAATCCGCGCTTCCAGGAGATCATGCGCGACATCCCCAAGGGCGCCATCTACGACCGCAACGGCCTCCCGCTGGCCACCAGCAATTGGGACGAACTGGAGAAGCACCGCGCGCAATACCAGCAGCTGGGCATCAATATCGATCAGGCCTGCTCGCGTACCGAAAGCCGGCACTATCCGTTCGAGGGCCTGACGTTCCCTTTGTTGGGCGATCTGCGCACGCGCATCCGCTGGGGCGCCAGCGACACCTCTTTTGTGGAGCGCGATTCGGCCACGCGTCTGCGCGGCTACGACGACCGTCCTACGCTGGTGGACGTCGCCAATCCTAAGACCGGTAAGACGGAGCGCGTGGTGAAGTACGATTTGCGCGAGCTGGTGCCGCTGCTGCGCCATCGCTATGAGCCCGATAATCCCGCGGTCCAGCGCGTGCTCGGGCGCAAGCGCGACGTGCGCATGTCGATTGATGCGCGCCTGGAAGTGCGCGCCGGTGACATTCTGAAGAATGCGCTGCGCCAGGCCGGACAGGACAAAGGGGCGCTGGTGGCGCTCGATCCCGCGACGGGCGATCTGCTGGCCGCGGTCAGCTATCCGCTGCCGCCCATCGGACCAGGTGACACCCAGCCGGATGAGACTGGCGAGGATGTAGCCAATCCCTATCTGGACCGCGTGCGCTACGGTCTGTATCCGCCCGGTTCTACATTCAAGGTAGTCACTGCCATGGCCGCGCTGCGTCACGATCCGCAACTGGCTAAGCAGACTTACTCCTGCATTCGCCTGCCGGATGGCCGCGTGGGTAACTACATACGCGGCTCCAGCCGCCCCATCCGCGACGATATAGAAGATACATCGCCGCATGGCACCATCGACATGGAGCGCGCTGTAATTGTGTCCTGCAATGCTTACTTCGCGCAGTTAGGCACTTACAATGTGGGAGCACCGCAGTTATTCGATACAGGCCGGCTGCTGGGTATTTCCATGGCGTCACCGGAGACCGCGCAGCAATTGCGCAAGTCGCTGCCGCAATCGTCTTATGGGCAAGGTCAGGTGGTGGCATCACCGTTCCAGATGGCGCGCGTGGCGGCGGCTATCGCCAACGGCGGGATGATGCCCCAGGGGCGCTGGATCGCCGATGAAAGCAACGATCGCACGGATGCCCCGCAGGCGGTAATCGGCCCGGATGTGGCCGTCACCTTGGGCCGGTTCATGCGCGAGGTGGTGACCCAAGGTACGGGGATAAGGGCGGCCAACGCACCGGTTCCCATCGCCGGCAAAACCGGCACGGCCGAACTGGCCGATGCCCCGTCGCACGCCTGGTTCATCGGCTTCGCGCCGTATCCGGCCGGCCAGCGTATCGCTTTTGCGGTGCTGATCGAGAACGGCCAGTATGGCGGCACATACGCCGCGCCGGCGGCCGCCGCGCTGGTTACGGCAGCGCAAAGCCTGGGCTTGGTGGGAGGAGCAGGGAAACAGCCATGAGTTTCTTTTCAGAAGTGGAGAAGACCATCGAACGGGCGTTCCGCAAATTCACCGAACGGGCCTTCGGGCCCGCCGAGTCGGACGAGTTGCTGATGGTGCATCGCGCCATACTCGAAGAAATCCAAGGCAAGATTCAGGTCATACAGCGCGGGCAGCGCCTGTTCCCTTACAACGCTCTGCACATACGGCTGGTGTCGCCGGATGCGGAGCGGCGGGCGTTATTTCAAGCGGCGTTCGCGCACGAGCGCCGCCTCGAAAACGATATTCGCGACTCGCTCAGAGGCGCGGGGTGTACGCTGCCTGCCGGCTTCGTGGTGGATGTGGAGACTGCCGAGACTGGCCCCAAAGGCTTCGAAATCTCGTACGCCATCCATGAGCCGCCATCTGTGCCGGAGCCGGCGCCCGCTCCGGAACTGCCTACGATTGCACCGCCCGCTCCCACGCCGCCCGCTCCGGATTTGGTCGCAGGAAGGCTAATCATAGTGCGTGGCAAGGCGGCGCAGGACAGTTATACGATCAAGAGATCTCACACCAACATCGGACGCATGCCCGAAATTACCGACAGCCAGCAGCGCATGATCCGGCGCAATGACGTGGTATTTGACGAGGGCGGAGACGACGCCAACGCAACGGTCTCGCGTGCGCACGCGCATATCCGGTTCGATCGCGCGTCGGGCCAGTACCGGATTTGTGACGATGAAAGCGAATTCGGCACGCGCATCTTTCGCGAAGGCCGCTCGATCGAAGTGCCGGCCGGCAACCGGCGCGGCGAGCGCTTATGTGCGGGCGATGAGATTTACGTGGGCAGAGCTTGCCTGCGCTTCGAGCAGTGAAACCGCTCGCTCACGCGCGGCTCAGAAGGCCAATTCGAACACGTTGCCCGCAAAGCTCTGTCCTAATCCAACGGTAGTGCCGTAGAGCGCACCGCCAGGACCCCAAATCACACCTGCTCTAGGCCCGTCACCTTGCGCTCCGGGAAAAGCGAATAGGGTGGTTGCCGTCCACTCGCCGCCGGATTCCGTCGGCGGCGTCAACTTGAAGATAATGCCGTCATTGGCCTGCGCGCCGTGCGATCCGGGGGTGGTGCCGTATAGGGATCCGCTCGCATCGGTGATCAGAGTCCCATAAGACGAGGCGTAAGAAGGCAAATCGAAAATCACGTTCAGAGCCCAGCCGCCGGAGCCGGCCGGCGCACACGTAAACACCGTGCCCGCGCTGGTGCTGCCGCCGTTGGCGTTCGATCCGTACAAGGCTCCGCCCGCAATGAGCAGTCCGCCATAGGGATTGGCGCCCACGGCGCCGCCCGGAAAGCTGCACAGGACCTGCTCGGTCCAACTGCCCTCCGAGAGAGCCACCGAGAAGACCGCACCCAGGCCCGCTTGCCCGCCATAAGGCGCGGTACCGTAGAGTATTCCATTCGCGTCGATGGCCAGCGTAGCGTAAGGATTGGCTGCATCCCCGTCGCCGCCGAAACTGTGCAAAACGGTTTCTTGCCATCCCTTTCCGGAGGGAGTCAGCGAAAATACCGTACCCACACCGGAGGCGCCGCCCAGAACCGTCGTACCGTAAAAGTTGTCGTTGGTGTCCATCACCACGCCGCTGTACGGAAAACTGCCGTCACCGTCGGCGCTGCCGAAGCTGTAGAGCAGAGTTTCGCTCCAACCGGCGCCCGGTTTTGCCGGCGGCGCCAGCTCGTAAACCGTACCAACGCCATTCGCGCCGCCGCGGGTGGTGGTCCCGTAGAGCGCGCCGTTCGGACCAACCAAAAGTCCCCCATACGGATTGGATCCTTGAGTTGCCGGGGTCTGGAAAGCGAAGATGATGGCGGGAGTCCAGCTCTGTCCGGACGTGGGCGGCGTCATTTCATAGATCGCTCCGTAACCGTACTTCCCGCCGCCGAAGGTTGCGCCAAAAAGCGATCCGTTCTTGCCGTACACCAATGTGCCGAAAGGATATGCGCCATTGTTGTAAGTGAACTGGAACACCGTGGAGTAAGCCGGCTTGCTCTGAGCGTAAAGGCCCGGTCCGGACACTGCCATCAAGCCGATAAGCAGTGCGGCACGCCACATGCGAAGACTGTAAGTCATGATAAGTCCCAATTAAGTTCTATTAGCTTAGGGCAGCAGTCCGAAGGCCACCACGCCCGTTGTCGTGGCCACATAGACCATTCCGTTAGCCACCGTCGGGGGCGCGAACTTCCTGTAAGTGAATGCGTCCCGCCCGGCGGGGGCCTGGTTGCTGCTGTACAATAACTTGCTCAGATTGCCGGCCGTATACGCCAGTAATCCGCCGGCCAGCGCCGGCGTGCCGGGCGCGGCCACCCATAGGATCCCATTACTCGTGCCGTTAGCCGAAATACTCATGGCGCCGCCGGGATAGTTGAATATATTACTGGTCGAAGTAACCGGCAAACTGGACATAACCGCGTTATTAAACTGAAATGCTTCGATGGGATCCAGGTTAGCCGAGAAATAAACCATGTTATTGAAGTACACGGGCGGAATTCTCACAGCGCCCAGTGCGTCGTTGCCGTCCCCACCCGGCCCCAGTGCGCCGACGACGTGCTGGTAAACATTGCCGTTACCGCCCGTGGCGTTGAACTTACCCATGTTTGCGGTGTCCACAAGGAAGATTGTGCCGAGCTTGCCCGCGCCCGTGAGCAGGTTGTGACTCTGTCCGTTAGCGTCGGTCATGGGGGGCAATAACAAGGAACTGCTCGAACCTAACTCCACGCGCTCGTCCGCGAATCCGTTCCCCGCGTCGAACGAGGCGAAGTAATCCGCGACTTGGAGCTTCTTCGAGACCCATGTCAACCGGAGAAAGGAGTTTCCGTAGTCGCCGTTAACCGGGAAGCCCTGAGCATTCATGGTGGTGTCAAAGGTTCCGTTACCCACCATCATGTAGATATTGCCGTTGGTGTCGGCTACCGGGCCGCCGCCGGCGCCCCAGAAGGCGCCATCCTGTCCGTTGGGACTGGCATTCAGCACGCCCACCTGAGACAGGCCGATCATGTTGTATACGAAAATCCAGCCGGAATATGGAGGCTCGTCGCAGTTAGCAGAAAACTCCGCATAGATGTTCCCATTCTGCAGCAGTAAGGCGGGCCGGGATTTGTATGAGCCGGGACTGAATGTAATCACACCGCCGGAGCTTTGCGGGCCCGAACTCGGATAGGTGCCCTTAATCTCCGCGGGACTGCCGGCCTGCTCGGTACCGGCGCTCAACCCCAGCGAGTGCAACCGCTGGTGATAATGGCCCGAGCTGTCTTTGCTCATGGCCACGGCGAAAATTATGCCGCCTTGCGAGGAACTCTGCAGATAGATGACGGGAGTCGCCGTAATACCCACGACAGGAGCGATTTGCCCACAGCCTTGATCGTCCGCCGCCGTCTCTCCGGCCAACAGCAGCGACTTTTGCCACAGCGTCGCGCCGCTGTTGGCGTCCACCGCATACAGCGTGTCGTTTTCGGTGGCCACGAACAGTACATTGTGAGTGCCCTGGCTGCCCATGGCGAGGTTGGAGACGTACAGAGGCTGGGCATCCACGGTCCCGTCGGTCGCAAATGTCCATAGCTTACCGAAGGTTGCGAAATTCACGGTGACGGGTGTCAGCAGTGTCTCGGCGGTATTGGCTCCCGTGCGGGACACGTCGTTGTGATAGGTCAGCACATTCACGGCGCCGCTCGTGGTGTCCGCGTGCGGGGGAAGTCCCTGCGCCCGCAGCACAGCAAACGAAACGCTGAACGCGAACAGAATCACTGCCGCGGGTAATGCCACACTGCTCACCCTACGGCCGGCAGGGCAACAGCGTTTTAAGAATAAATTGAAATGTCGGTACATCCAAATCCCTTATGAAACAGTGTAAGAGCCGTGAAGCCGGCTCATTCTCCGGAAGCCCTACGGGGTTTAACCATCATACCCAAAGTCGCGCTGGAGAGTGCAAAAGTTAACGCTGGTGAAAGTACTAGCACTATCAGAAATGCGGGACTATCCGGCTGAAACCCTCCAGAGTACCGTTCACTCCGGGAAATCAATCGACCGGACCACTCCCGTGGTTTTCGGCATGGCATCTTCTTTCGCTTCGTACTCGATGCGGATCCGCCGTGGGTTTTGTGGACCGCAGGTGAAGTCGACGGGAGCGCCGTTCCTGGTGTTGACGGAAGCCGGGTCCAGCGCGAACGAGATGGAATTGCCGCCCACGCCGATCTGCATGCGGATCTTTCCTGCAAGACATTCGATCTGCTGCAGGGTACCCTCAGCGACGGCCAATCGAGCGGCGTTCCGCGTGCGCGGCGGTTCCGTATCTTCGCCGGGCGGCCCTCCCGGTCCGCGGTGCGGGCTGTCGCCGCCGAGCAGCGGATAGCGCGGTACATAGTCAATCGACGCCAGCAATTGATCGAGGCGCGCGATCTCGCCGGCGCTCCTGGCATACTTCCGGCAGGTGGACGCAGCGGCCTTGGCCTCCGGGAGGCGGTCGAGCCGGTAATAGGCGTACGCCATGGCATGGAAGTAGCCGAAGGCCTGCATTTCGGGGACGCTCTTCACCATTTTGAATTGCGCCAATGCCTGGTCAAACTCGCCGTCGATCACGTGCGCGTAGCCGAGTTCCAGGCGCGCATCGCGATCGGACGGGTCGCTCTCGACGGCCCGCCGCAAGGTGGCCACCGCCTCGGCATGCTTGCCCTCCGCGCGCAAGAGCCGGCCATAATCCAGAAACATTCCGGCGCTGGTGCTGCCCAGCTCTACCGCGCGCGCGTAATGCGTCAGGGCTTCGCCGCGTTTGCCATCCAGCATACTAAGGCGAGCCTGGCCTGCTTCCACGCGCCAATCCTTTTGGTTGTCGCGCGCCAATTCGCCATACAACTGCTGTGCCGCGGCCGATTTGCCCCGCCTGCCGGCCAGAATATCCGCCAGTACCAGCCCCGCTTCGAGCGAACTCGATTCGTTGGTTTCGAGATCGTCGGGTCCTTTCGCCAGTTTCGTGCTGAACAGCGATGCATTAAACGTCGTGGCGTTCAGGTACGCCGCGAGATCCTTCTGCACTTGCTCCACCGGCTTACCGTAGGCCTTTTGAAAGGTCTCAGGCATTCCGGCGCCCGCCTTCAGGCCATCGAGCAGCATTGGTAAGTGGGGCCGGTAATCGATCCCCAGGTACAGCATGTGGACCAATGCCCAACTCTCGGCGTAGAAGAGCCCGGCATGATTCCTTTCGTTATAGAACGGGGAGTCGTGCTCGACGGCCAGCAGCGTCGCCAGATCGATCCATTTGGATTGCTGTAACTCGCGGAGGTGTGGCAGGATGACGGCGCCGACCTCGATCTTGCCACCCAGCGGCTTCAGGTTGGAATAAAATTCGGCGAGTCCCTCATTGAACCACACCGGAACCGCGATTCGGGCATGCTTCACCAACAGGTGTGTGTACTCGTGCACCGCTACCGGAAACTGCTCGCTCGATGCGCTCTTCATGACGATGTAATCGCGATCGCCGGTACCCTGGTAGAACGCCGAGGAAAAATCATTTGGGGCGTACGGCGCGTATTCCTTATCGGAGCGGAAGACAACAATGCGTACGGGCACACCGGATTTCGATGCGAGGCCCATGGTATCGAGGAAGAAGGCGCGCACCTGTTCGAAATGCCGCGCAACTTCGCGTCCGCTGCGCTCGCCGGCGGTAGTGAATAGCTCGAAGTTGGGCGATTTGATCTGCAGCCAGCGGGGCGTCTCGGCGGCTGCGGCGGGCCAAGCGGCCAACATGCACATGAGGGCGATTGCAAACATCCTCATTTCAGGAGTGTAGCACCGCCATGCGAAGCACCTTTGCCGCCTGGTGGGCCGCCCCGGGGGCCGCCCCACCTCAATGGTTTACGCCGGATGCCAGAAAGCCGCCATCCACCGCGATGCACTGGCCGGTGATGAAACTGGCGGCATCCGACGCCAACAGCACGGCCGCGCCGATTAGTTCTTCCGGCTGTCCGAAGCGGCCCATGGGGGTGCGCAGCTTCAACTCGCGGCCGCGCTCGGTGCCGTCTAGAAGCTGCGCATTCAGGTCGGTGCGGAAGACGCCCGGCGCGATGGCATTGACGTTGATGCCGTCGCGCGCCCACTCCACCGCCAGGTTTCGGGTCAACGACAGCACGGCGGCCTTCGAAGCGGCGTAGGCCGTCACTTCCATGAAGCCCACGAACGAAGTGATGGAGGCGATGTTGATGACCCGCCCGCGGCGGTTCGCGGCCAGGGGCCGGTAAAACGACTGGCAGGCGCGCAGCATACCCGTCAGGTTCACGTCGATGATGCGGTTCCAGTCGGCCTCCGAGACATCCGCGGTGGGCTGGCGCTGGGTCTGGCCGGCGGCATTCAGCAGCACATCCACCCGGCCGAACTGCGCCAGCACCGCGTCGCGAAAGCGGTCCACCGACTCGCGGGACCCCGCATCACACACCTGGCGCAGCGTCTGGCGGCCAGCCTGCTCGATCTCCAGGCAGACCTCTTCGATCAGCGCGGCGCGGCGGCCGGTAGGCACCACATCGGCCCCCGCGGCAGCCAGGCCGGCGGCCAGTTTGCGGCCAAGGCCGGAGGTGCCGCCGACGACCACCGCCACGCGCCCCGTCAAATCCATCAGGTGATTGGTGCTCACGATGCTCCTCTGCTCAGGCTATCCAGCCTGTATTTCCGGCTCCAGTTCCACCGGAAAGTTCACCGAATTGGCTATGAAACATTTGGCGTGCGCGGCCTTATGTATTTCGCGCGCTTTCGACAGATCCGACCCGGCAGCGACGGTGATGCGCGGGCGCAGAACCACACGCCGGAAACATCCCGCGCCTTCGGCCGCTTCCTCCATCACGCCCTCGGCGTGATCGGCGTAAGCCAGCACCACGATGCCCGCGTCCGCGCACAAATGAAGGTACCAAAGCTTGTGGCATGCCGACAGTGAAGCGACGAGCAATTCCTCGGGATTCCAGCGGGCGGCATCACCGCGGAAGGCCGGATCGGAAGAACCCGCGATCACCGGCTTCCCGGTACCGGCGGATATCTCGTGCCGCCGCTCGTAATTTCTGTATCCGGAGGTGCCGCTGCCGGTATTACCGGTCCAGGTGACATCGACCGAATAGCGATGTGTCTTGGTCATTCCGGCTCGTCTGGCCTCTCGAACGATTGTAAGGCAAATCAGGGATTGCAAGCTCCGCCCCTGAGAAAAGGCGGCGCGAGGGACCGCCTCCAGGCGGGTCTGGAGACCCGCCGCAGACCTGCCGTAGACAGGAGGTCTGCCCCACCGGGTGGATGCGTAAACGCTAGGATGTTTCCCGTGTTGGAAATGTGTCACCGAACATAGGCGCTTTACTCTTCGACTCTTGCTCAGTGGCTTCATCCTGAATGACATCCCAGTGCTCCACGAGAATGCCGTCTTGAATGCGAAGAATATCAGCCGCGATCCAATTCACCATTGCCCCAAACCCCGAAAAACGCCCATGTGCGATAACGAAGTCGCCTTCGGCAATGACCAGCCCAGCTTCGTAACGCAGGGTGTCGGGAAGAGACTTTATCAGGTTGAATAGACCCTCACGGCCCGGTTCGATGTGCGCACTGTGTTGAACATAATGCGGCGACCAAAACTTCTCCGCCGCGGCATAGTCCCGCTTGTTAAACAGCAGGTCAAAAGCCCGCAGAACCAAGGCCTTGTTTTGCTCGCCTCTCTCGTCAGGCGTGAGGACCGAATGTGTGCGCGGGTCAGGCATTCGTCCCACCATCAATGGTCAGATTCGCGCCGGTGATGTAGGAAGCTTCCGGACTCGCGACGAAGGCTACCAAAGCGGCAACCTCGTCCACCTGCCCGTAACGCCCGAGCGCCGTGTTGGCGATCTGCGGTGCCGCCCAATCGCCCGCGGCGGGATTCAACTCCGTATCGATCGGCCCGGGCTGGACGTTATTAACCGTGATACCCCGGCTCCCAACCTCTCGGGCCAACCCCTGCGTAAACATCTTGACGGCACCCTTCGTCGCCGAGTATGGGGTCAGTCCGGGCGTCATGTTGCGCTCGCCCACGCACGACCCGATCGAGATGATCCGTCCGCCACTCTGCATGTGCAGCAGCGCTGCCTGGGTCGCGACAAGCGTGCCGCGGATATTGATGTCGATCATGCGGTCCATCTCCTCCAGCGTGGTCTCCTCGAAGGGCTTCGGAATGGCCGTTCCGGCGTTGTTCACCAGTACGTCGAGCCGCCCGAAGGTCTCAACGGTCTTTTCGACCGCTCCTTTCACCGCCTCGGCGTTGGTGGCCTCCGCTTGAATGGCCACGGCTTTGCCGCCCTCACGTTCGATCGCCTGCACCACGGCGGAAGCCGCTTTGCCGTCCTTTGCGTACGTGATGGCGATGGCGGCTCCATCCGCGGCCAGCCGTTTCGCGATCGCCGCGCCGATACCCCGCGAACCGCCGGTAACCAGCGCAACCTGATTGGCTAATTTGGACATAAGTCCTCCTTTTTGGTTTTCCGTGAGCAATCCGCCGTCTCGTCTCGCCTGGCGCGGACCGTTCACAACACCTGTTTCGATGTGGCATGCTTGCGGTAGGATTGGAAGGACGAAGGAATAGCATCTATTCCCTCCCGGAATGCGCATCGCGCGGGCCCGCAAATTACGCTGGAGGGAGCCACCCTCCGTGTAGAATCCATTCCGCGGGGGAGTCGGGAGGTCCGAATGGATAAGTTCGACGCGATGCGGTTGTTCGTCCGGGTGGTGGAAAGAGGGAGCTTCCCCGCCGTTTCCAGGGAACTGGGAAGCGGTCAGCAAACAGATTTCCGCCCTGGAAGAGGAACTCGGCGCCGAACTCATCCGCCGCACCTCGCGTTCGTTTTCCTCGACGGAGGCGGGCAGGGATTTTTACGAGTCCGCGCGGCGCATCCTCGATGACTTCGAAACCGCGAGGTTGCGCATCGGCCGGGGCCAGACGGCGCCCAAAGGGTTGATTCGCGTAGCCGTTCCGGCCACGTTTGCGCGGCTTCATATGGTGTCGAAGCTGCCGGCCTTCTTCGCCGCCTACCCCGACACGGCGGTTGAGATGGCCGCCTCCGAGAGCCCTTCGACGATCATGGAAGACGGCTTCGATGTTGCGATCCACTCCGGCGACCTTCCCGACTCCAACCTGGTCGCCCGGAGATTCGCGCAGACGACGATCGTTCTCGTCGCCACTCCGCAGTACCTCTCACGACACGGCGCACCGGAATCGCCGGACGATCTCAACCGCTTTCGAGCTGTCGTTTTCGTCGAGCGGGCTCCGTACAGCCGTGGAGCTTTGGCTCCGGACAAGACGCGAAGCGTGTTATCCCCACAGGAGTCTTTCGAACCAGCGATATTGAACAGATGCGGATAGGTGTCCTTGAACATCTGGGGATTGCCCAGGCGCCGGCGTGGCTCTTCGCCGCAGAACTCAGAGAAGGTACGGTTCTACGTCTTTTGACTCCCTTCGAACGGACTGTGCCGATCCTTGCGGTTCGGCCTGCCAGCCGCCGGCCGTCCGCCAAAGTACGTGTCTTCATCGAGCACCTGGAGAAGACGTTCGCGCTCTGTTCCCAGTTCAATCCCCGGCCCAGCTAAGACTGCGGCAAGACGGCTCTATGGGTGTTCCTGAGCGTTAGCCCCGACTTGCGTGCCTATAGGCGCTCCCAATCAGCCGCCGGGGCGTTATCCGGCAAATTGACGGCTCGCACTGGTGTGGCGCTGGAGTCCACTTCCACTATCAATGGCTGCCGGTAGTGCCGGGATCGCAGCCAGTTGTTGCGGCATTGCCAAAGTGTCCACCGGGATGCTTCAGACGAGAGTTCGTCTTGCTGTATCCTGCCTCTGTGGGGATCGTGATGAAGCCTTTGATCTTTGCTCTTTGTGTTGTGTTAGCGTCCAGCAATCTGTTCGCCCAAAAGCCTGGCTGGCAGCCGTCGCCGGGCCACACGCAAGTGCCGATATGGCCAGGCACTGCCCCTGACGCGCAGTTTGGCCCGCCGCCGAACACCGAAACGGTGCCGGAACCGGGAGAGGTGGACAACGTCTCACGACCCACGATGACGGTCTATTCGCCACAGGGAAAGAACACGGGCGCGGCGGTAGTCGTGTTTCCAGGCGGGGGCTATTACGTCCTGGCAATCGATCTCGAAGGCACGGAGGTTTGTGACTGGCTGACGTCAAAGGGGATCACGTGCGTGCTGTTGAAGTACCGCGTTCCGAACTCGGGGATGCATGGGGATGGGCGGCGTCAGATAAAGCCGAAAGCCCCGATGGCGCTGGAAGATGCGCAGAGGACCGTGGGGCTGGTCCGTTTTCGTGCCGCGGAGTACCATATCGAGCCGCGCAAGATCGGCGTGCTTGGATTCTCAGCAGGCGGGCACCTGGCGGCAGATATCAGCACGCACTTCGACAAACGTTTGTATCCAGCCGTTGATGCAGCCGACAAAGTAAGCTGCCGCCCCGATTTCGCAGTGGCGCTTTATCCGGGGCATCTCTGGATTTCGAGCGAGCGCTTTCAGTTGAATCCGGATGTTCCTGTGACCCGCCAGACGCCTCCTACGTTCTTGCTGCAGGCCGAGAATGATCCCGTGGACAGTGTCAATAATTCGCTGGTTTACTACATTGCGCTGAAGAAAGCCGGGGTTCCCGTAGAAATGCATTTATACGCGGAAGGCAAACATGCCTTTGGGCTGCGTCCCACGAAGTTTCCGATAACGCGATGGCCTCAGTTAGTGGAGACCTGGCTGCGGACGATCGGGATGATTTCGGAGTAGCTGCTCCGAGACCGCTACGACAAAAGGGACTTAGACTTTCACCCAAGATCCTGGATCAACAACCCTTCCGTACCGACAAGTCGGCGAGCATGCGTCCGAGGCGCCTGGCCAGACGCAACTCGCCAAGTATCCCGCTAGAGAGGATGTTCGACGAGAAGGGGCCGGTGAGGGGGGAACGACTTACTAGGGCTTGCTCTGACCCAAACCGATGAAATCGGCGACCTGGACGTGCTCGTTCGGTTACATCCGCCGAAGCCGTTCGACTGTCCAGTAGACCTCACCGTCGAAAGTATCCGTTTCCGTCGACTTGGGGCGATACGGCTTCGCCTTGTCCCTGTCAGGCTCAAGACGGATGTGCCTGGCGTGCCAAGTCACCTTGCCTTCGAATGAACCGTGCGATTCGCCTCTGGTCCAGCTCGTTGAACAGTTCCCAGGCTTTGGTTCCGCCGCCCGCGGGGACTGTTCCAGTCGCGGGTTTCAAGCCGCCGGCAAAATCAGTGTTCCCGCATGGCAGTGCTGCCGCATCCGGAACTACCCCGACCGCTTCATTCAGGGGCAGCCTGACGGGCCGGGCACTGGTGTGGCGCTGGAGTCCCCTTCCACGATCAATGGCTGCCGGTGGTGCCGGGATCGCAGTCAGTTGTTGCGGCATTGCCAAAGTGTCCACCGGGATGCTTCAGACAAGAGTTCGTCTTGCTGTATCGTGCCTTGTGGGGATCGTGATGAAGCCTTTGATCTTTGTTCTTTGTGTTGTGTTTGCGTCCGGCAATCTGCCGCCCAAAAGCCTGGCTGGCAGCCGTCGCCGGGCCACACGCAAGCGCCGATATGGCCAGGCACTGCCCCTGACGCGCAGTTTGGCCCGCCGCCGAACACCGAAACGGTGCCGGAACCGGGAGAGGTGGACAACGTCTCGCGACCCACGGAGACGGTCTATTCGCCACAGGGAAAGAACACGGGCGCGGCGGTAGTCGTGTTTCCTGGCGGGGGCTATTACGTCCTGGCAATCGATCTCGAAGGCACGGAGGTTTGTGACTGGCTGATGTCAAAGGGGATCACGTGCGTGCTGTTGAAGTACCGCGTTCCGAACCCGGGGATGCATGGGGCGGCCTTCAGCCGGCGCAGGGTTTAAGCCCCGCTCTGCCGCCACCGGGGTGCTGGATTCATTGGGCCGAACTTCACCCCGGTAATGCCCTGGGCTAACTATTGTTACGCAGTAGCTCTGTGGAAGCCCGGCGGGAACTCGCCACTTATCAGCAGATGTCCGGACAGTCGGCCGATGAAGTAGAACGCGCACGCCGGGAGGTACGGCAGTTCGTGTTCAAGTTACGCGATCGAAATTAGGCCGTGTCTCCGCGGTGAGCCGCCATCTGCGGGCCGTAGGAGTCACTTGATTTCGATCTGGCGGACAGCCAGCCCTAATTCCCGCTGGTCCGCGCCGATGCGCACAGTGTGGCTCACGTCCAGCGCGATGTCGATTTCGCTCTTGCCCACAGCCTGCGGCGGCAGCCCAAACACAAGTGTGCTTTCCGGGTTACCCCTGGTGAAATGCGCGGGAGGCAGCCGGACGCCATCCACGGATACGATCACCTCCAATGGTCCGTTCTCCAACTGCGCGGCCGGGCAAATCGCGGTGACATACAGCCGCTGATTCGCCGTGCGCGGTCCCGGCATGCGTAAGCTGGCGGTGCGTCCCATCCAGCGGATTCCCGGTTCGGGCTGATACCACCCCGGGCCGAGCCGCTCCGTCACCAGCGGGTCGCCCAGATCGATGCGCACCGGTCCGGATCCAATCGCCGGATCGCCCGGCGGCACATATAGCCGCGTAATGTTGAGCAGCCGTAATCCGCCGGCGCGGTAAACCACGATTTGGCCGCTAGTCAGTCCATGCCGCACCTCGCCGGCCGGCAGGATGAAACTGGATACATCGCCTATCTCGGGATGCGGGGAAATGCCGGCCTCGGATCCGGGCGTCAAATAGACGTCGGGTATCCGAAGAAAAGCAAACGATCCTTGCTGAATAGCGCCCCAGAACAGATCGTCATCGACGCCATCGAGCAGGATCACTTTGCCGGGATGCAGTTCGTGCGCCCGCGCGACTCCCATTACCAGCGCTTCGGAAGCTTCGCTGCGATCGCGATACCATTGGGCCAGCCGCCGCCCCACGGGTGCATGCTGCACCACGAAGCCCACGGCCAGCACTGCACTCATTATCTTCCCAGCCGCACCTCCGCGCCAGGCCGAAGCCAATGCATAGCCCCCCAGCATCGCCAGAGCGGCGGCCGGCAGCGTCAGATAATAGTCCGAAATGTGATCGCGCAGCGGAACCACCGGCGCCAGCAGGATCAGATACCAGCTAAGCAGGACCAGCGCCAGCCATTGTTTTCGCCGTGCCTGGTAAACGGTGAATGCCAGCAGCGCCACGGTACAACCCACCATCAAAATGGCGCTGACAGCCGTGGGAAATGGCGACACGGGCCGCAAGCCGATGGGCTCGAACGATCGCCGCCAGTAAGACCAGACGGTCGCCGGCATGCTGCCATCGAAATGCATGGTGTAAGGCAAAGTGCCATGGTTGGGGGCCAGGAAAAGGTGCAGAACGCCGTACACCGCGGATGCCGCAAAAAATGGCAGCGCGCGGCGGAAGTACTTCCGCGCACACAGCAGCGCATAGCTTCCGGCCAGCGCCGGAAACACGATGTTCGTCTCCATGGCCAGGAAGCCCGTCAGAAACGCAGCCCATGTCCAGATGTAGTAGCGGCGCTCGCCCGTTTCGATGTATCGCAGGAAAAGGTGGAAGGCCAGCAGCAGGAAAAAGCCGCAGGCCACCAGGATGTACTCGCAGGTCCACGACATCACCGTGGCCAGCTTGCTATTCACTACCCAAAAAATGGCGGCCCAGAAGCCGGCGGCACGCGACCGTGTGAGGCGCGCGGTAATGGACTCGGCCAACACCAGATTTGCAAACATGGTCAGGAAAACCCAGATGCGGTAGGGCAGCGCATCGCTGCCGAACATGCCGCCGAACGCCAGGAAAAACAAACGCTCGCTAAGCGGCCGCCAGGTTCCCTGCACGGTCGGCTGAAATAGAGTGCGCAGCAGGCCATCCCATCCGTGCGCCTGGTTCGGCAGGTTCAGCCAGACGAAGTCGTCCTGTTGGAACCAGGCCCACAGTCCCGGCCAGTACAGAATCAGACACACGATTGAGGGGACCAGCCAGTAGGCCGAAGAGAGGAGTTTCCGTCGCAACGCCAGATTATAGCGAGTCTAGCCCACATTGTGCATGCTGTGCACACCTGTCTTCCACAGCACGTTGTGCGCGCGGCGAGCGGCGCCGGCGCCGCGAAGTTAACGGGCTGGCTTATTCCTTTTTTCGTCCCAAGGGCGCATAATTGAGTCAACACGACAGGAGGTGGTATGGGTTACCGAATGTGGGTGTCTGCGGGGCTGCTGTGGGCCGCGGTTGTCCCGGCACACGGCCAATATGTGGGGCCGCAGGGCGGGGCGCAGAAGGTAATCGACAGTAGCGCGGAGCGCGTGGTTTTCTTTTCCGGCAGCGTGATGTTAGACGATGGGGCGCCTCCGCCGGAAACCGTACGCATCGAGCGGGTTTGCGGCGGCCAGCCGATTTTCGAAGCCTGGACTGACGCCCGCGGGCATTTTGCCTTCAAAGTGTCGCCCACCGGCAGCGACGTCTCCACAGGGGATGCCAGCGCGCAAGGCGAGGGGCCAACGGAATTGAATAAGGCCATGAATGCCACCTCCACGCAATATTCCATGCCCATCACCAACGCCCTGCGCGACTGCGACCTGCGCGCGGTTCTGGCGGGATACCGCTCGGAGAAAGTGAGTATGGCCATCAAGAGCGCCATGGACGATGCCCGTGTTGGCACCATCGTTCTCCATCCGCTCTCCCGTGCCAGCACACTCGTGGTGAGCTCGACCACCTTGCAGGCCCCCGCCCATGCCATGAAGAGCTATGAAAAGGGTCTCGACAGTATGCGCCTGCAGAAGTGGGATGCCGCGGCCGCCGAGTTCGGCAAGGCTGTGAAGATCTACCCGAAGTTTGCCATTGCGTGGTATCAGTTCGGCCTCGCGCGGCAAAATCGCAACGATGCGGCTGGCGCGCTGGAAGCCTGGAAGCAAGCTCTCGATAGCGACCCGCACTATGTCAAACCAATCGAGAATCTGACCGTGGCCGCCGACCATCGGGGCGATTGGGCCGAATCCGAGAAATACTCGCGCCTGTGGATACAACTCGATCCCGAGGATTTCCCGGGAGCCTACCTGCTCAACGCCGTGGCCAACGCCCGGCTGAACAAGCCCGTCGAAGCGGAACGGGCTGCGCGAGAAGGATTGCGCGTGGATAAGGATCAGAAAATTCCTCGCCTCAGTTACGCCCTGGCGCTCATTCTGATGGATAAGAAAGAATACGCCGAATCCGCCAGGTACTTTCGCAAATACCTGGAACTGGCGCCTAACGCCAACGACGCTGCCATCGTGCGGCAGCAACTGCCAAGACTCGATGAACTCGCCGCCGCCGTTACTGAGCCACGACCGTAAGGGAGTGGTGTTACCTGCCCGTGCAGCCACACTGAAACCGAACTAAGCAGCCGGTGCGGGCGCGATCCGCTCAACGCGCACCCTGGCGATGCGATTGCGCTCCATGTCCAGAACCGTATAGCGCCGCCCGCCGTGATCCACGTGTTCGCCCGCATGCGGGATGTAGCCCAGACGATAGAGCAGAAATCCGGCAAGCGTCTCGAATCCGGCTTCGGGGGGAATATCGATGCCGTATTCGGTTTCCAGGTCGCGAATGCGCGTGGCACCGTCCAGTTCCACCTCGCTCAGTTCCCACCCTGCCACTCCGCCGGCGTGCGGCTCGCCCTTCTCGTCGTATTCATCCTGAATGGGCCCCACGATCTGCTCCAGCACATCCTCCACCGTGAGCAGTCCTGAGATGGTGCCGAATTCGTCCACCACCATCGCCATGTGGGAACGGCCCTGCTGGAACTCGGAAAGCATTTGCCCCACCGGCTTGGTTTCGGGGACGACCAGATGTTTACGAAGCAGCCGGCGGATGCGGAACGCCCGGCTGGGACGTCCCACCCGGATCGCCTCGCGGCGTTCTTCCCACACCGGGAGCAGATCTTTGTAGTGCAGCAGGCCGATAATCTGTTCGGGCTTCTCCTCATACACCGGAAGACGCGAGTGCTGATGCTCGATCATGGCGTGCAAGACCTGATCGAGAGTGGCCTCCGCGGAAACCGAGACAATGTCCTTGCGCGGCACCATAATCTCGCGCACCGACAGCTCACCCAGATCGAGCACGCGGTGGATCATGTCTTCCTGCTCCTCGGGAAGGTAGCCGAGGCCCCTGCTGGAGGTGACGATCAGCTTCAACTCCTCCGCGGAATGCCCTCCGGAACGAGTATGCCGCCCCAGTCCCAACATCCTGGTGATGGCTGCGCTCGATTGTTCCATCACCAGCACGAAGGCGATGGAGATCCGATAGAAGATGAGCAGCGCGGGCGCCACCGTCACCGCCAGCCGGTCGCCGGTGGCGATGGCTACATTCTTGGGCACCACCTCGCCGACGACCACATGCAGATAGCTGATCGCCAGAAAGGCGGCCACCAGGCAGACGCCGCGGATAACGCTCGCCGCCGCCGGACCCCAATCGGGGTGAAACGCCGATTGGAAAATGCGGAACAGGGTCTCCTCGCCGGCCCATCCGAGTCCCAGGCTGCTGACGGTGACTCCCACCTGGGTCACCGAAAGCAGACGTGCCGGGTTGGAAAGCAAGCTGAGCGCCGCCTGGGCGCCGGACTGGCCCTCCGCTGCGAGTTGCCGCAGACGCGAGCCGCGCACGGTGAGCAATGCCACCTCCGCGGCGGCAAAAAAACCGTTGAACCCGATGAGCAGCGCCACCAGGATGAGACGAAATCCCAAATACGATTGCGGCATGGATGCGGCAGAGGCCAGAATCTATTTTAGGACTGGTTTGGACGGAACTACGCCTCGCGGGCGCATTTTTGCAATCTGCTGCTAACCATTTCCCACCCTCATGCGTCTTTATTGGTAACTCCGTTACACCTGGCGGGCGCAATCACCCGTATCCCCAAGTTTGCGCCCGCAATTCATCAGAATTGTTTCTGCTCGTCGTGCGGGCCGAATACACGGTGGAACACGCAGTCGGCAATCAGGCTGAATTCGGTACGGTGCGTTGCTTAACGACGCCCGGCTTTCTCAGATCAGGCAGTCGTTCCGGCTCTTTTCGGAACAGTCACACCTTTAGCCCGATCCCCCATCTGCCGCAAGCGTTCCACCAGCTCTTTTCCCATCCTCACCTCGGCGGGGTTAGGCTTGTAACCGGGCAGCCGTGGATCGATAAATTGTCTGCGGAACAGTTGATCCGATGCCAGCGCTGTCAGGAGGTCCAACTCTTCGGAAGTAAGTTTAACGGTGATTGTCATTCCAGTGTGCCTATGTCTTTCGCCAGCGTGCCGTTCGCACGCGATTCCCCAACGGGCGTGAGACGATCAGGACGGCCAGATGACCGCGAGTGGGAGAGGTGCTTAGACGTAACCATTATATGCAGAACGGCTTAGGCTTGTCAAACCGCCTCGGGCGAGTGTCACTACGGTCATATTTACAAGGTTTTTACAGATGATAATGGTCACTTCGCACCAGCGCACTTATACTTTAAAGTGCCATGCAACGCATGCAACCCATGCAACTAAGATACATTCGCTTCATCATTCTGGCGTTAGGTGCACTCGTCGCGGCGCGCGCCCAGTCGCTCTTCGAGGTCATTCCATCTCCCAACTTCCACCACGACGCGCTCAACAACGGTCTGATGGCCGTAGCGGCCTCGTCGCCTTCCGACATCTGGGCCGTAGGCCAGACCGCCATTCACTTCGATGGCACAAAATGGACGGCTTTCGATTTGCCCTTTATCGCGGGCGAAAACACGAGTTACCTTGACGGAATTGTGGACATCTCAACCACCGAGGCATGGGCCGCCGGAATCGTAGGTATCGGGACAGCCAACCCGGGCCAGATTATCGAAAAATGGGATGGCACCGCGTGGAGCGCGTTTCCGGGGCCGAAATTCAATTCCGCCGACCAGCCTGAGATTTACGCCATGACTGCGGTGAATGCCACTGACATTTGGACTGTCGGCACATTGTTGGTGGATAACGAGTCTCTGTTTGCTCTGTATGAACATTGGGATGGCACGGCCTGGACCGCCCAGGCCGGAGAACTCGCGGGCTTCTTCCGGGCTGTCTCCGCCGATGCCGCCAATGACATTTGGGCCGTGGGCTACAGCGGCAATTCGACTTTCTCGCAGCATTACGATGGCTCCCGCTGGACCGTGGTGCCGACGCCGAATGTGGGGACCGGTCCCAACAGCCTCGGTGGAGTAGTAGCGCTGGCGCCTGACAACGTTTGGGCTGTAGGTTACTCCACCGCGAGCCAGAAGCCGCCACCGGGCAAATATGACGTACCCACGAAGACTCTGATCGAACACTACGATGGCACCAGCTGGAGTGTGGTACCAAGTCCGAACGTGGGGCCGCACAGCCAGTATCAATCCAACCGGCTGCTGGGCGTGACGGCGGTATCGCCCACGGATATCTGGGCGTTTGGGTCGTACTTCGCAGCCAGCGGTTCCGAAAATCAAATGACGCTTCTGCTGCACTGGGACGGCACCGCCTGGAGTCTGGCGGCGAGTCCCAATCCCCAGCCCAGCAACTTTCTGGACGACATCCTTTTCGGAGGAGTAGTGACTGCGCCGGGTAATGTGTGGATAGTCGGATCCGAGGATACGGCCGCGCCTGGTAAGCCCATCACATCGACGCTGGTTCTGCACACCACCGGGGGCTAGCTGGGTGCTGGGTGCTGGGTGCTGGTTAAGAGATCTCCCGTCTGGAGCGAGTTTGCCAGAACCCGGCACCCAGCACCTCCCCTACGGCACGCGGAAAGCCACATTACTCTTGAGCGTGCCGCCCGGCGTAATCTGGAAAATGCTGCCGTAGCTGCTAGTCCCGCCCGAGTACGTCGTGCCGTAGAGTTCCCATTGTTCCCCTGCACCAGCCCGGCGATAGGTTCGGCGCCGTTGGTAGTGTCGAAGTCCAACAGCTTGGTGAACTTGCCGGCCGAAGTGATCTTGAAAACCGTACCCAGGTCACGCCCCGCCATACTCGGTGGTGCCGTAGAAGTCCCCGTCAGTGGCCAGGACTAGCGCGCCGGCGGGGGCGCGGCCGTCCGGGCAGTTCGTTTTCGCGCAAAAGTTGTGCGAGGTAGTGATCGTGCGGCTGGTGCTGACTTTGAACAGAGTGCCGGAGCCGTAAGTCCCGCCGACTCTGCCATTGTTACCGTTAAAGGTCGCTATCGAAGTTCTGCGCGGGCAATGAAGTTGCCGCCGCGGCGCAGAGCGTCAAGGCAATGAAAATTTTAGCTGCGGTCATAAATCTCCTCCTGAATCGCGGTGCGAGGTGCGATGCCATGATCGGTCGTCCGGCGTGGCCCCCGGATTCTTGCGGGCACTACCAGGCGCCGCAGCGCGTCCATGAGATTTCCGGGGTTGCCTTCAAATCAGTCGTCCGAAGGCCGCGCAGTTCAAAAAGAACATCGGGCCTATATTTCCCCGCGCCCGGCCAGTCACACGCCGCGCCACAAATTCCACGCACCGCCCATTTCCCACGTCCTGAATAAGCTGCCACGAATCCACCACCGGCCTGCCGCCCATGACAATGCCACCCCAAACGACCCCGTGCTAACGTGAGGCTGAAAAAATCGGCAACCGCAACAGCAGAAAACCCGGCCGCCGCGCGCGTTGCAACCGGACCGTCTGCGAGTTCCGTCCGCGCGCCGACTTGGTTTTTCCATTTTATTAAATATATGTAAATAAAGCCTTAATTGGCTTCGTTCGTCCAGAGAAATGCCCATGATTCCAAAAAAGACGGAGCGCCCTCCGAGCCCGGCCTCGCAGGCCGCCTGCTCCGAAATATTGCGCGAACGAACGCAAGCGGCGCCCGCGCGGAGCAGCCTCCAACCCCGCACGCCGCCCTCGCCCCGCTACAATCAAAGAGTGACAGGTCACGAAATCCGGCAACACTTCCTCGAGTTCTTCGCCGCGCGCGGCCACCGCGTGGTGCGCAGCTCTTCGCTGGTCCCCGCGAACGATCCCACGCTGCTGTTTGCCAACGCCGGCATGAACCAGTTCAAGGACGTCTTCCTGGGCCTCGAGAAGCGCGACTACGCGCGCGCCACCACGGCGCAAAAATGCGTGCGCGCGGGTGGCAAGCACAACGATTTAGAAAATGTGGGCTACACCCGCCGCCACCTGACCTTCTTCGAAATGCTGGGCAATTTTTCGTTTGGCGATTACTTTAAAGCCGACGCCATCGCATTTGCCTGGGAACTGGTCACTAAGGACTTCGGCCTACCGAAAGATCGGCTTTACGTCACTGTTTTTCGCGAGGATGATGATGCCGAGCGCCTTTGGCAGCAGGTCGCGGGCGTGCCCAAGGAGCGCATCTTCCGCTTGGACGAAAAAGACAATTTTTGGCAGATGGGCGACACCGGCCCGTGCGGCCCATGTTCCGAGATTTTCTACGACATGGGTCCCGGCGCGGCCGCCCCGGGCCACGAACACGAGGTCTTTCCAAACAGCACCGACGACCGGTACGTCGAAATCTGGAACCTGGTCTTCATGCAGTTCAACCGCGATTCGAGCGGCGTACTCACGCCGTTGCCGCGGCCATCCATCGACACCGGCATGGGATTAGACCGCACCACGGCTGTGCTGCAGGGCAAGCTGTCGGTCTACGAGACGGACCTGATTTATCCCATCATCGCGCGCGCGGCGGATATGTTCGGCGTTTCCTACGGCGCCAACGCGCGCGTGGACAGTGCGTTGCGTATCGCGGCCGACCATTGCCGCTCAACTACTTTTCTGATTCAAGACGGAGTACTGCCCGCCAATGAGGGCCGCGGTTACGTGCTGCGGAAGATCATGCGCCGCGCTATGCGCCATGTCCGCCTGATCGGCGTCGAGGAGCCGTTCCTCTACAAGCTGACCGGCACGGTGGCCGAGCTGATGAAGCCCGCTTATCCGGAGCTGATGGAGAGCGTGCAGCGCGTCGCCCGAATCGTGAAGGATGAGGAGCATCGTTATGCGACCACCTTCCTGGTGGCCGAGCGCATATTCAACGACGAAGTGAAATCGCTCGCGGGCCGCGTGATCCCGGGCGCGACTTCTTTTAAGCTGTACGATACGTTCGGTCTGGCGCTCGACGAGCAGGAAGACATGGCGCGCGAGCGTGGCTTGGAGATCGATCGCGCGGGTTTCGATCGCGAGATGGAGCGCCAACGCGAGCGCGCCCGCGCCAGCTGGAAAGGTGCCGGGAAAAGCGCCATCGCGCCCGCCTACCAGGAATTGGTAGCGCAGGGCCGCACGAAATTCCTGGGCTACGACGAACTGGATTCCACTTCGCGCGTGAAGGGCCTGCTGGTCGAACGCGAATTGCGCGACGCCGTCGCACCGGGCGTGGAAGCCGAATTGGTGCTCGACCGAACACCTTTCTACGCCGAAACCGGAGGACAGGTGGGCGATCGCGGGAGTCTGTACTCGCTCGCCGGAGATAAAGTCGCCGACGTGCAGACGGCCTATCCGGCGGTACCCGGGTTGACGGTGCATCGCATTGTGACCATGGCGCCCATCCGGGTGGGCGATGAACTGCGGGCCGAAGTCGCGCGGCCGCTGCGCCTCTCCACCATGCGCAATCACACCGCCACGCATTTGCTGCACGCCGCGCTGCGCCAGGTGCTTGGTACGCACGTGAAGCAGGCCGGCAGCGTGGTCGAGCCGCCGCGGTTGCGCTTCGATTTCACGCATTACGCCGCCATGGATAAAGCCGAGATCGAGGAAGTGGAGCGCCTGGTGAACGAACAGATCCTGCGCAACACCGCTGTGGAAACCCAAGTGCTGCCGCTAGAGCAGGCGGTCGCCACGGGGGCGATGGCTTTGTTCGGTGAAAAATATGGCGACCAGGTGCGCGTGGTTTGCGTGCCCGATTTCAGCAAAGAACTGTGCGGTGGCACGCACGTGCGGCGCACCGGCGATATCGGCGTATTCAAGATCGTCTCCGAGGGCAGTATCTCGGCGGGCGTGCGCCGCATCGAAGCGGTCACCGGAGAGGGCGCGGTCCGCCAGTATCAGGAGCTCACGGAAACCTTGCGCCGCCTGTCCGAATTGTTGAAATCGTCCGAGCCCGAACTCATCGAACACGTGGAAAAGATGGTGGCGCGCGAGAAAGCCCTCGAACATGAGAAGCGCGACTTGCGCACCAAGCTGGCGCACTCGGCGGCCGGCGGATTGGAAAGCCAGGCGCATACCGTGCACGGCTCGCGCGTGCTCGCCGCGCGTGAGGACTCGCTTGACCGGCAACAGATGCGTGAGCTGGTGGATGCGTTGCGCAATCAATGGAAGAGTGCCGTGGTGGTGCTGGCCTCCGTCGAGGATTCCACGGTATCCATTGTCTCGGCCGTGACCAAGGATCTGACATCCAAAGTACACGCCGGCAAACTGGCAGCCGCGCTGGCCCAAGCCGTGGGCGGTAAAGGCGGCGGCCGGCCGGACATGGCGGAAGGTGGCGGCAAAGACCCCGCGGCGCTGCCGGCCGCCATCGAGCGCCTTTACGCGGAAATCGAGAGCAAGCTGTGAATCGGTTCGACGTCATCGTGATTGGCGCGGGCCCCACCGGTTTGGCTTGCGGCATTGAACTGCAGCAGCGCGGCCTCAAAACCGTGCTCATCGAAAAAGGCTGCGTGGTGAATTCTCTCTACCACTACCCCACGAACATGGTGTTCTTCACCACGCCGGAGTTGCTCGAAATCGGCAACATCCCCATGACCAGCCTCAACGAAAAGCCCAACCGGCACGAGGCTTTGAAATATTACCGCCGCGTAGCGCAGCATTTCGATCTCGATATTCATGATTACGAGCGTGTGGAAAACATCACCGGAGAGGATGGCGCGTTTCAGGCATTCACTACCGACCGCCTGGGCTGTCCTCATGTTTATATCGCCCGTAAAGTGGTTTTGGCGACGGGCTATTATGATGTGCCTAACTTATTAAATGTCCCTGGCGAAGACCTCAGTAAGGTAATGCACTATTACAAAGAGCCACACCCTTATTACAACCACGATGTGGCCGTGATAGGCGCCAAGAATTCCGCTGCAATCGCCGCATTGGAATTGTTTTGGACGGGCGCGCGGGTGACACTCATCCATCGTGGTGCTTGCATCTCCGAAAAAGTGAAGTACTGGATCAAGCCGAATATAGAAAATCGTATTAAGAGCGGCGAGATCCTGGCGTACTTTAATTCACAGGTTGTGGAAATCGGGCCGGATCGCCTCATATTGGATACGCCGGAAGGCAGGGCTCTTCTGCCAAACGATTTCGTTTTCGCCTTAACGGGTTACAGCCCGGATCTCAAGTTCTTGAATTCCATAGGAATTAGCCTCGATCCACAGACACAGAAACCGCGCAGCGACCCAGACACGCTCGAAAGCGAACGACCCGGTGTTTACCTGGCGGGTGTCATCGTTGCCGGTATGCACACGAACGAGATCTTCATCGAGAACGGACGCTTTCATGGCAAGCAGATAGCTGACTCCATCGCCGCCAAAATTTCCGCGTGAAACATTTGGCTTGAAACTCTCACTACTCTTTTAAGGGACGGCTGTGTTTTGCTGTTGGCAATCCGATTCTAATCTCACAGCGTAATTGAAACCAGGAGCCCTGTCTTAGTATCTAATCACGTGAAGGGGTCGCGCTATGTTAAATAATTTGATGAATCTTTTGTGGGGATGCTCGCACCAAAGAACCACATTCCCCATCACTCCCGCGCGGAAGCCTGGCTTCGCACCGGGCCTCGGCCAGCGCCATGCCACCTATGTAGTGTGTCTGGATTGCGGCAAAGAGTTCGGCTATGACTGGTCGGAGATGCGTATCGGTGAGCCTGTCAGCGCCACAGTTACAGGCGACGCCGCCTTTTCCACCGCGAACCGCTAACGCCGCCGTCGCGCATCTGTAACAAAACCCGCCTCATTCTTATATTCTGTGGCGCACGCTTTTAGCGTGCAGTGGCGAACTTCAGTTCGCCAGCGTGCAGCGTGATACCATCCGATCCATGTTGATCCTCGCCGCTATTCTCGCGATCTTCGTGTATGGCCTCATCGCGGCGATGCTGGGCACGCTGTTACCCGAACTCTCCACCAGGTTTGCCCTCACACCCGGCCAGAACGGCGACATCGCACTGGCGCAAGCCATCGGCCTGATCATCGCTTCCGTCGCCGTCGGTCCGTTGATCGATATTAAAGGAAAGAAGACCGGACTGCTGCTCGGGCTCGGATTGATCGCAATATCCCTGTTCGTGGTCCCCAGCGCACCTGCCGCCGGACTGGCGCCTGTCTTTCTGGCGTTGGGTGTGGGCGGCGGCATTATCGTCACGGCAGCTAACGCGCTGGTGAGCGATATCAGCGAGTCGCGCCGCGCCAGCACCTTGAACCTGCTAAATCTGTTCTTCGGCCTCGGCGGTCTGGTCACGCCGCTGATCGGCGCGTACGTTCTGGCGGGCAATACCATTGCGCTGTGTTACATGGTCGCCGTGTTGACGGTCCTCACCTTCGTGTTGCACCTGGTCACGGCCATGCCGCGTCCCACCGGTGAGCGCGGCTTCAAGATGGCCGAAGTCGGGCCCGTGCTGGGACGTCCCGTACTGTTCCTGTTGGCGCTGCTGCTCTTCCTCTACGTAACGTGCGAAGTAGGCGTCTGGAACTGGCTCCCGCGGCACCTGGTCGCGATAGGCATTCCGCAGTCGCGCGCGCTTGGAATTCTTTCTCTAGGCTTCGCTCTGGGTTTGCTGGTCGGGCGTGTAGCCGTTTCCCGCATCCTCATCCGGGTTTCGTCGCCGGTGGTGACATTGGGCGCCTCCATCCTGATGGCGGTAACCACTTACGCCATGCTGCAGACGCGCGATGCGGTCCTGGCGGGAGTGCTGGTTTTCTGTGCGGGCTTGGCCATGGCCCCGGTGTTTCCCACGACTTTGGCCATGGTCGGCGACGCTTTTCCAAGGATGACCGCCACTGCCATGGGGGTGGTCATCACTTGCGGCTGGATTGGGTTGGCCGTCAGTTCGCGCATCATCGGCGCCATCGCCGGGAAAGACGCATCGAAACTGAAGACCGCGCTGCTGGTCATCCCCATCGCATCGGTGTTGATGGTTTTCGTAACACTGGCCGTACGGCCCATGCTGGCGCGCAAAGTATAGTGCGGCATCTCATGCGCGCAGCGTGGCTCTTCCTTCTGCTGACGCCGCTCAGCGCTCAGACTTTCGACCTGGTCATTCGCAACGGCCGTGTGATCGATCCGGAAAGCGGTTTCGACGCTGTCCGTAATCTGGGTATCGCCGGCGGCAGGATCCAGGCCGTGTCCGCCGCCCCCCTCGAGGGCCACACGGTCATTGACGCCGCGGGCTTAGTGGTCGCGCCCGGCTTCATCGATTTGCACTCGCACGGCCAGGATGCCGAGAATTACCGCGCAAAAGCCATGGACGGCGTGACCACCGCTCTGGAGTTGGAAGTCGGTGTCGACGATGTGGATGCCTGGTACGACAAGCGCCAATCGCAATCGTTGATCAACTATGGCGCATCGATCGGCCATATCCCGGTGCGCATGCGTGTGATGCACGACCCCGGCACCTTCCTCCCCACGGGCGACGCGGCTCACCGCGCCGCTACCGATGCCGAAATCGCCGAGTGCCGCCGGCGAGTGGAGGAAGGGCTGGCCCGCGGAGCCGTGGGAGTGGGTATGGGCATGCACTACACGCCCGCTGCTTCGCGTTGGGAAATCCTGGAAATGTTCCGCGCGGCCGCCGGCTCCCGCGCCGCCGGCTTCGTGCACTTGCGCAACGCCGGGGACGAAAGTGTAGCGGCGCTCGAAGAAGTGATCGCCGCTTCGGCGATGACGGGCGCTCCCGTGCACGTGGCCCATATCACCAGCAACGGACTCAGTTCCACGCCGCGTCTTCTGCAGATGATCGCCGAAGCGCGCGCGCGCAAGCTGGATATTACCACAGAGCTTTACCCTTATACCGCCGCCATGACCGGCATCGAATCCGCGCTGTTCGATCCAGGCTGGCAGAGCATCTTGGGTATCGGCTACCACGACCTGCAGTGGGCGGATACGGGAGAGCGCCTCACTGCGGAATCCTTCGCGCGGTATCGCCGCACCGGCGGCGCGGTGATCCTGCACATGATCCCGCAGAGCGCGCTAGACGCCGCGCTGGCCAGCCCGTTCGTGATGATTTCGAGCGACGGCGGGCTGCGCAACGGCAAAGGCCATCCGCGCAGCTCCGGCACGTTCGCGCGTGTGCTAGGGCATTATGTGCGCGAGACCGGCGCGCTCAGCCTGATGGAGGCCATTCGCAAGATGAGCCTCCTCCCCGCCGAGCGTTTGCAGGAACGCGTTCCGGCGATGCGCAACAAAGGCCGCATCCGGGAAGGCGCTGATGCCGATCTGACCATCTTCGATCCTGCTACCGTAGCGGACGCTTCCACCTACGATGCGCCCGCCAAATACTCAACCGGCATCCGCTACGTGCTGGTGAATGGCGTAACGGTGGTGAGCGAGGGCAAGCTGCGAGAGGTTGCGCCCGGCCGCCCCGTGCGTGCCGTTGTCCCACAAGCTACTGCGCGGCTTCGATGAGCTTGCGAATAGGCGGCTCGACGCTCAGCAACAGTTCCGCCTTGGGCTGTTTGGCGCGGTCAAGCAGGGCCCGCTTCTCCGCGATCCACGCCGGGTCGCGCGGCGGAGCGTTCTGCAAACGGTCGAGCGCCTCCAGCCCCGCCTGCGCCATCGCCGCCAGATTTGCGGATAGCTCCGCGTCTTCGGCCAATAGCGCGGAATCCGCCAGCACCGGTGCGAGGCGCGCCTGGTTGCCGCGCCACTCTGTCAGGTAAGCGCGAATCTGCGGTAGATCCGCGGCGCTCATGTGGTCCACCAGCGCGGCAAACCGGCGCACGGTTTCGCTGTCGGGGCGCGCCGCGTCGATCAACCGGTTCAACGGCGTGAATCTATCGTAGGGATGCGCCGCCTCGCGGGCGTAATCTTTCACGGGCTCCACAACCGCGGCCAGCGTGCGCACCGGCGCCGCCGCACTGCCGCCCGCCAGCCGCTCCAGCATCTTTTCATATTCGGAGACGTGGGTCAGCCCCAGCCCTTCCAGGTCGCGGCTCACCGCTTCCAGCCTTCGATACATATCCGCCACATCCGTCACATTCTGCGGCGACCAGAAGCGCTCGGCAATGGCCGCCATGCGTGGCCAGACCCGCACATCCAGCAATTCCGGCGTCACGAATTCCGACCACATGCAGGCCTCGCCGCCCAGCACCCGCTGCTTCTGCTCGGGTGTTAGATTTGCCGCGGCCTCGCCCAGCGGATCGACCGCGTAATGATACGCCGCCGAATACCCCAGATCCAGATAGTATCCGTTCGACAGGATGCCGCTGACGCCTTGCCGCGCTGCATCGGCCAGTGCCTTCGGCCCGCGCCAGGATTGCACCAGGATACTGGACGGCATGTCCGGCGTGAGCACTTCGTCCCAGCCGATCATCTTCTTGCCATGCTTCGCCACAATGGCCTGCACGCGGCGGGTGAAATAAGCCTGCAGCGCTTCGTTGCTCTTGATGCCCTGCGCGCGCATGTACTCCTGTATGCGTGGATTTGCATCCCACTGCTTGCCGTTCACCTCGTCGCCGCCGATGTGAAAATATTCGTCGGGAAACAGCGCGGCCATCTCGCCGATAAACGCGTCCAGAAATTGATAGGTCTCTTCGCGCGAAGGATCCATGGCCGGATCGAAGATACCCCATTGGCGCTCGATCTGATATGGCCCGGGCCCGCTGGCCAACTCCGGATAACCCACGAACCAGGCGGTCGCATGGCCCGGCATATCGAATTCCGGGATGACGCGAATGCCCCGGTCGCGCGCGTAGGCGATTACCTCCCGCACCTGATCCTGCGTATAGTATTCGCCATCGGAACCCAGCTCCTGCAGCTTCGGAAAAAGCTTGCTTTCAACCCGGAACCCCTGGTTCTCCGACAAGTGCCAATGGAAGACGTTCAACTTCACCGCGGCCATACCATCGAGCGTGCGTTTGACGTCCGCGAGCGGGAACCAGTGGCGCGCCACGTCCAGCATCAGGCCGCGCCAGGCGAATCGCGGATGATCTTCGATGGTCACCGCGGGCACGCCGAAGCCGCTGCTGTCCAGATCGACGAGTTGCAGGAACGTCGCCATGCCGCGCAAAACGCCCAGCGGATTCGGAGCATCCAGGCGCGCGCCGACCGCGGTTACGGTGAGGCGATACGATTCGTCTTCCGGCGCTGATTGCACTGCGGCGCTGGCATGATCGCAGTAGACGATCAGCGCCGCGGATGGGGCATGCAAGCCCACGCCTGGCCGCATGGGAATTCCGGTCTTGCGCGCCACATCTTGCACCAGGCGCGCAGCGGCAGCCTCCAAGCGCGGCTCGCGATATCCGGTCAACTGCACGAAGGCGAAGTTCTGATCGATGCGCAGGCGCCCCACGCCCGGCTGGAGTTTCGCCGGCACGGGCATCAGGCTATGGGCAAACAGCGCCAGCGGCGCCATCAGGAGAATCGGAGCTTTAGCCATCATTACCAGACTACGCTGTTTTCCACCTATACTGTGGGCATCATGACCATTCAACGGCGAACGGCGATGCTTGTCCTGCTGCTGGTTTTGTGCCCCTGGGGCTTGCCCGCGCCCGCGACCGGTTTCTATTTGCACGATGGCGATCGCGTGGTCTTCTACGGCGACAGCATCACCGATCAGCGCTTGTACACCACTTTTGTCGAGACTTATGTGTTAACCCGTTTCCCCAGAATGAAGGTGGCCTTTGTGCACTCCGGCGTAGGCGGCGACCGCGTGAGCGGCGGCGGGGCAGGCCCGATCGATGTACGCCTGCCGCGCGACGTGGTGGCCTACAAACCAACCGTCATGACCATCATGCTGGGAATGAACGATGCCAGCTACCGCGCCTACGATCAGAAGATCTTCGACACATATGCGACCGGGTACCGGCACATTATTCAGAGTGTGAAAGAAGCACTGCCAGGACTTCGCATCACGCTGATTGAACCCTCGCCGTTCGATGACGTGACTCGCCCGCCGACGTTCGAAGGGGGCTACAACAAGGTGCTGCTGCGTTACGCCGAGTTCGTCAAGTCACTGGGCCGCGAAGACAATCTCCTGGTGGCCGACTTCAACGAGCCGGTGGTGGCGGCTTTGGAGAAAGCCAACAAGCTGGATGCGGAGAATGCGAAGAAACTGGTGCCCGATCGCGTACATCCCGCCCCGGGCGGCCACCTGCTAATGGCCGAAGCGCTGTTGAAAGCCTGGCAGGCGCCGGCGCTGGTCACCTCCGTCGAGATCGATGGGGGGCAACCAGCGGTGGCGAGCGCGGCGAATACCCGGGTGACCGATCTGGCGGGCGGCGAGCGCATCTCCTGGACACAAATGGATGAAGCGCTACCCATGCCGATCGATGCGAAAGACGAGGTGATGGCGCTGGCGCTGCGCGCTTCCGATTTCGTGGACGCCATGGACCAGCAGCCGCTGAAAGTTACGGGCCTCACGTCCGCCCGCTATACGTTGAAGATCGACGACCAGGTGGTAGCTACGTTCACGAAGGAAGAGTGGGCCAAGGGGGTGAACCTGGCGCTGCTGCCGACTCCCATGGCGAAACAGGCCGCTGCCGTGCACGACCTGACGCTGCGCCACAACGTCGTGCATTTCGCGCGCTGGCGGATGGCGGGGGTAAATCTGGACAGCGTCACCGTTCCGTCCGCGCATCTGCAGGCCGCGGGTGAGGCGCTGGACACGCTTGAGGCGGACGTCATCGACCAGCAGCGCACGGCCGCCCAACCGAAGAGCCATCGGTACGAACTGGCGGCAGAGTGAAGATATAATCGAGCCTGTGACTCGCCGCCGATTTCTCTCTACCTGCGGCGCGGCCGCCGCACTGGCTTCTGCCATCGCCGCGCAACAACGCAAAACGAAAAACCTGATCCTGGTCACTGCCGATGGCCTGCGCTGGCAGGACCTGTTCACCGGCATCGATCCGCTGTTGATGAATCAGAAGGACGCCGGTATGACCGAGACCGGCGCACCGGAGTTGCGCGACCGCTTGTGGAAGCCGCAGCCGGAAGAACGGCGCATGGCGCTGATGCCGTACTTCTGGGGCACGCTCGCGCCATCCGGCGTGGTGCTCGGCAATGTGACCAAGGGCAGTTCCGTGCAGGTGACCAATCGCTATCGGGTGTCATATCCCGGCTATTCCGAAATACTGACCGGGCGCGCGCAGGACGACGCGATCCGCGGCAACGATCCCGTGCAGAATCCCACGCCGAGCTGGCTGCAGTTCGTGAAGGACCAATGGAAGCTGCCCAAGGAGAAGGTGGCGGTGTTCGGATCGTGGGATATGTTTCATTACATCGCGGAGAACCGGCGCGGGGAGATCTTCATCAATGCGGGCTACGAAAACTCCCTGCTGCCGGCGGACAGTCCCCGTGTGGCCGAGTTAAACAAATTGCAGATGCAGGCGCGCTATATGGACGACAGCGCCCGGCACGATGCCTTCACCTTCGGGCTCGCGATGGAATATCTGAAGAGCCTGCAGCCGCGCGTGCTGTTTATCGCGTTTGATGAGACGGACGACTGGGCGCATGCCCGGCGCTATGACCAGGTTCTCAGATCGATCCAATTTCTCGACGGCGCCTTGCAGGAGCTCTGGACGTGGATTCAGGGCTCGCCCGCGTATCGCGATTCGACGACGCTGATCGCGACGTGCGATCACGGGCGCGGCAGCACTCTGGACGATTGGCATTCGCATGGCGAAGATGTAAAGGGCGCCGATCAGATCTGGATCGCAGTGATCGGGCCGGATACACCGGCCAGGGGCGAAGCCGTGAACACGGACACTTATCATCAACGCGATATCGCGCCGACTGCGCTGGAACTGCTGGGCATCGGGGCGGACGGCTATCCGGGTATGCTCGGGAAGCCTATAGCGGCAGTGATGAATTAGCGTGGCGCACGCTTCAGCGTGCTGCTGCCGGCTTCAGCCGACAGTCCGGCGAACTGAAGTTCGCCGGGCCCAGAGGGCACCCCCGCTAAAGCGTGCGCCGCCGGGCCGAGATCGAAAGCCATCATGCTATGCCGGTCGCGCACGTACAACGCGGTTCCCGCCAATGCCGGTGCGGTCCACGCATTGCTGCGCAAAACCTCGGCACGCGACAGCACCTTCAAGCCCGCGGGCGAGACGGTAGCCAGCGATAGGTTGCCGTCCTCATCCACCGCGATCAGCTTGCCGTCTGCATACAGGAATGTGGCCTTGGGGAACGACCGGTCCTGCCACAGCACTTTGCCCGACTTCGCATCGAGCGCGGTGAGCGGCGCAGGCCCGAAGTCGCCGCTCGATCCGTAGAGCGTATCGCCGATGCGCAGCAGGTTGCCGATGTGTACGCGCATGCGATTGCTGCTCCAAAGCTCCTTCACCTGCGTCTTGCCGTTCGCCACGTGCAGTTGAAGCGCGACGCAGCCGCCGTTATAGGCCGAGGAGACAAACAGCGTGTTATCGGGCGTCCACAACGGCAGGGAGATATTCAATCCCCAACTGGTCGAGTGTGGATACTTCCAGAGTAAGTCGCCAGTATCCGGATTCACGCCGGCGATATCATTACTCATGACGGCCACTAACTGGTCCTCGCCATCCACTTTGATGAGCACCGGCGAAGAAGGTGAATTTACGAAATCCTGTTTCCGCCAAACCACCCGGCCGTCCTTCTGGTTGAAGGCCATGAGCGCGTGACCGCTGCCGCCCACCTTCATGATGACGGTATTTTTCCATGCGATGGGACTGCCCGAATATCCGCGATCCATCGGCGTACCGTCGAACTCGCGCCAGAGATCGTGCGACCAGATCACCTTGCCGGTTTTCTTGTCGAGGCAGACCAGGTGCGCCAGGATGCCAACCACGTACACCGCATCGGCGGTGGCCAGCGGCGTGGCATGCGGGCCGGACCCGTTCTCCATGGCCATACCGCCGCGGAAGGAGGCGTTCTCCGCGTACTCCCACAACGTCTTGCCGGTGGCTGTGGCGGCCGCCAGGGTGACCTCGTCGGAGCCGCGCCGATACATGGTATAGAGCACCGCGCCATCCACCGCGATGCCGGAATAGCCCTCTCCCAGATCGCGGCTCCAAAGCTTCTTCGGTCCGTCAGCCGGCCATGAGTTGGCCAGCCCCTTGGCGTCGGACGTGAAGTTCCGGTGCGGGCCGCCGAATTGCGGCCATTCGAGCGATCCGGCCTGCGCCACGGCGCACGCCAGCAGCGCGGCCCACGGGTGGACGCGGTGTTTCATTACGGCTCCCATAAGGCCAGGTGAGTGGCGTCTTTGATCAGAATACCGCGGCCCAAAACGACCGGGTGCGCCCAAGTAGGGCTGTCGGCCACGGAATATTTTCGCAATGGTTCGAACGCCTTATCGCTTTGACGCGCCACGATCAGATTGGCATCGGGCGTGAGTATCAGCCATGCGGCGCCGGCGGCTACGATGGCGGCGCTATCGGCCTGGCGGCCCTCGGATGCCCATAGGGTCGAGCCGTCGTCCGGTTTCAAGCAAAAAAACTGCCCGCGCTTGCGTTCGGAAAATCCGAACAGCAGATCGCCGCTGATCACCGGTGAGCTCATATACATAGCGAAATCTTTGTTTTTCCAGACGGTCTGCGTGGTCCATTGCGCGCCGTGTTTGAACACCTTCACGCCCATGACGGGATTGTCGATGCCGGAAAAGATCAGCGTGTCGCGATACAAAACCGGCGTGACGATGTTCTGCGAGTATGGGGTAGTGAAAGGAATTTGCCAGAGCAAATTGCCGCTATCGGCCGAGACACTCACGATATTGCTCCGGCTTTGTGTCACCACCTGGCGCGTGCCGGCGATCTCCACCACGATGGGCGATGCGTAGGCCGGTCCGTCGCCTTTCCAACTCCATTTTTCGGCGCCGGTGGCGGCGTCGAAAGCGGTGAGCGCGCCCTCCGTATTGCCGCCCACGTACACGATCACGCGGCCGTGATCGACCATGGGTGAAGTGGCTACGCCAAAATCGGGCGAGCCGAATTCTTTGCGCCATTCGAGCTTGCCGGTCTTAGTATCGAAGCACGAGAGAATGCCGCTGATGCCGAAGGTGAAGATGCGTCCGTCCTCCACGGCGGGCGTCGATTTGACCCCTTTGCCGTGAGTGGTCGCCGCGGGGTTCATGGTGTACGGCGCGTTGTAGCCTTCCTGCCAGATGGTCTGCCCGTTCTCGGGGCGCAGCGCCGTGATCACTTCACGATCGCCCTGGCGCGTATGAAGATAGATCAAGCCATTGGCCACGACGGGCGACGCGTGGCCTTCACCCACGGCGACCTTCCACTTGAGCGTCAGCTTTTCGGGCCAGGTTTTGGGCTCAGCAAAACCAACCGCGATGCCGTCGCGATGGGGACCTCGCCATTGGGGCCAGTCTTCCGCCCAAGCGGCCACCAGGATGGGAACAAGACAGATGATCGAGGTGTGACGCATGCTTCAGGTTACACCACGAAGCGTGTGATCTAAACTAAGCGATGGGGCTGGGCTCCGGCACCGTGGGGTGACGGCCTGCCCGCTGCGGACGGCCGATGCCGCAATAGTCAAATCCCGCCTGGTGCGCGGCTTCCGGATCGAATAGATTGCGGCCGTCCACCAGAATGGCACGCGCCATGCGCTTCGCCAGGTCGCGTAGATCCAGAGCCGCAAACTCTTTCCATTCCGTTACCAGCACCAGCGCATCGGCATCCTGCGCCGCATCCTCCGCCGATCCACAGTATTGAATTCGTAACCCCGGGTGATTCTCGCGGCAAGCGTCGTTAGCGATCGGGTCGTACGCCTTTACGCGCGCTCCCATCTGGAGCAGTCGCTCGGCGATTTGCAGGCTGGGCGCGTCGCGCAGGTCATCGGTGTCCGGCTTGAATGCCAGACCCAACAGCGCGATGGTACGGCCTTTCAGGATGAACAGCTTTTCTTGCAGTTTCTGAATTACCAATTGGCGCTGCGCACGATTCACTTCCATGGCGGCCTCCAGCAGGCGGCTCTGATAACCGTACTCGCGCGCGGTGTGCAGCAGCGATTGGATGTCTTTGCCGAAACAACTGCCGCCCCAGCCCAAACCGGGATTGAGGAAGCGTGCGCCGATACGCGCATCCAGGCCGATGCCGGCCATCACTTCCGGCGCCTCGGCGCCCACCCGTTCGCAGATGTTGGCCACCTCGTTGGCGAAACCGATCTTCACCGCCAGGAAGGCATTGGCGGCGTACTTGATCATTTCGGCGCTGGTGAGGGTAGTGGTCACCACCGGCACCTGCGTCATGGCCGCCGGACGCGGCAGGAAGGCCGGCACCGGGAAGCTCTGCGCGACCAGCGGCTGATAGAGATCGCGCAGCATCTGCAAGGTGCCCTCGTCGCCCGCGCCAAGCACGATTCGATCCGGGTACAGCGAATCGGCGATGGCGCTGCCTTCCCGCAGAAACTCCGGATTGCTGGCCACGCCGAACCGGATGCGTTTGGCATTTTCCGGATGCGCCTCCCGAATACCCTCGCGCACCAGGGTCTCCACCAGGTTACCGCTGCCCACGGGAACGGTGGATTTGTTCACCACCACCCGGAACTTGCGATCGTCCATGGCCGCCCCGATACTGCGCGCCGCAGCCTCCAGATAGCAGAGGTTGGCTTCGCCGGTCGGGAGCGGCGGCGTCCCTACGGCGATAAAGATCACATCGCTTTCCAGGGCAGGCAGCGCCAGTTCTGTAGTAAAGTCGATGCCACCTCGCCCGGCTGCCAATTGCAGGAGTTCCGCCAGGCAAGGTTCGTAGATGGGCATCTCTCCCCGGCACAGCATTTCGACTTTCCGCGCATCGGTATCCATGCACGTGACGCGATGGCCGAAGTAGGCGAGGCAGGCGCCCGTAACTGTTCCTACGTATCCTGTTCCAATGACTGTGACGCGCATGTCTTAATTGATTATCGGGTTTATCACTTTCATTTTACAAGTCGAGAAAAGGTCTTTTAGATACAATAGATAGCATCCCTGCATGCAGACCATCCTGGTAATTGACGACGACGAGAGCCTGCGCGATACTATCGGCGTCATGCTCGAGCAAGAGGGTTTTCGTGCCGTGCTGGAGATGGATGGCAGGGCCGGTTTCGAGAAGTCCCTCTTGCTGAAGCCCGATCTGTTGCTGGTGGATCTGCGTCTGCCGGGCATGAGCGGAGTGGAAATCTGCAAGCAACTGCGCGCCGCACAAGTGGTCACGCCGATCATCGTGCTGAGCGCACTGAGCGACGAGATCGACAAGGTGCTGCTGCTCGAGATCGGCGCCGATGATTACCTGGTGAAGCCCTTCGGCACGCGCGAGCTGCTGGCGCGTATTCGCGCCGTGCTGCGGCGGACTTCGCCCGAGGCGCGCAAGGTGGTGCACTTCAGCGAGGTCGAAGTGGATCTGGAGCGGCGCGTGGTAACGAAGCGCGGAGAAGAACTGAAGCTGACGCCCGCGGAATATAACCTGCTTACCTATTTCCTCCAGAATCCCGACCGGCCATTAACGCGCGATATGATTCTCAATTCGGTTTGGGGCTACGAATTCTTTCCCAATACGCGCACGGTGGATGCCCACGTGGTGAAGCTGCGGCAGAAGCTGGAGGCGGAGCCTAACGTACCGCGCCATTTTTTGACGGTGCATGGAGTGGGGTATCGGTTTCTGCCATGACGAGCGGAGCTTACGGGGATAAGAGCGCCGCGCATCGAGGTTCTGCATTTCGATGCGGCGCACGCTTGAGCACCAGCGGTCTTCAGCCGGCTTCAGCCTGCAGCGGGACTTCGGTACCGCTTTTGAATTACGTCCAGGGCGGGCGGGTCTGGAGACCCGCCGCAGACCTGGAGGTCTGCCCCACGGCGGGCAAACTTAAGTTCGCCGCGCCGGCCCCCGGTTTTCGAACCATAGGACGGCATCCGCGCGAATTACCAGGATGCCGGGACGGCCGTCACCTTTCAGATCCGCGGCGCGCGCAAAAAGGATCGGCGGCCCCTGCGCAATCACCGCGGGCCGAAACCGTCCGCCGCCTTCGTTGTACAGTACCAGCAGGCGGCCGGCGCCGGTTTTTTCGGCTATCAGGATATCGGGGCGGCCATCTCCATCGAAGTCGGCGGCGTCGAGACTATTCACTGGGGCCAGATCCGGCACGCTTTCGATGCGATGTTCGATCCACAACTGGCGCGGGTCGGAAGGCCTCTCGAGGCGCGCCAGCCGCGCCGGTTGCATCTCGCGCTGGGCCGCCAGCAGTTCCGGCGCGGGGCCGCTAAGCGGGCCGTAGCTCAGCCGCAACATGGCGGATTCCGGCGTTTCATTCCACAGGACAATCGCAAACAGGCGCCATGGCAGTTCGAATTTTTCCGGCGACCGGATCCAATACATGCCCGCCAGAATATCCGGCAGCCCGTCGCCATCGATATCCGCCATGCGCAGGCCGCCCTGGTGCGATGGCGAATAGAACGAATAAACTTCCTGGTAAGGCCAGTGCGCCGTGGGATCGGCGGGGATCTCATAAAAGCGCACCTGCATTCCTTTGTGAATGAGCAGCACGCCGCGGTGCCCGAGCAGGTTGACGGGCAGCATATCCGGCGCATCTACGCCGGTATCGATCACGTGTCGCGTCCAACCGGTCCCGGTATGCGGCGCGCGATACCAGACCAGATCGGCATCCGGACCGCCTTCGTTGACCACCAGGTCCAGATTGGTGTCGCCGTCCACGTCCAGCAGGCAGCCGCCTTCGGCAAACGGACGCCCCGGCCCGCGGACAATTCGGTCAGTGCCTTGCGGCAAAGTCATCCACCGAAGACGATCGCCCCACATGACCAGCGTGCGCCCTTGGAGCGCATATCCGGACACCTTCTCGTGGTGCGACTTCCGCAGGACGTGCGCGGAAAAGCGCGCAGGCTGAGCGGCCGCCAGAGCCGCGATCAGCGGAACAGTCCCAAGTGCGCGGAAGAGCATCCGATGCATGATGCTATTTTATGTGCCATGCAAGCGCTGCTGGACCTGATTACCGGACGCGAGGAAGCCGCGCTGGACCGCGCCGCACTGGAGATCGCCCGCATCGAGTATCCCGGTCTGGACATCGAGCCATTTATCGGTCTTCTGGACTCCTATGCCGAAGAATTGTCCGAACGGCTGGCGGCGAGCACCAGCGGGCAGGCATACGTCGCCGCGGCGAACCAATACCTGTTCGCCGAACTCGGGTTCACGGGCAACGCGGGGGACTATTACGACCCGCGTAACAGTTGCCTGAACGACGTGCTGACCGCACGTACCGGCATACCGATCACGCTGGCGGTTGTTTATCTGGAAATTGCGCGCAGGCTGGCGCGGCCGGTCGACGGCATCGGACTGCCCGGGCATTTTCTGGTGCGATACCGGGACGCGGAGTTCACGGCGTTCATCGATGTGTTCGCGGGCGGGAGCATGCTTTCGCGGGAGGAGTGCTTCGCGCTGGCCCGGCGATCCACGGGCGCTATGCTGCGCGACGATCCCGCCATGCTCGCGCCGGCAAGCGACCGCCAGATCGTGATGCGCATGCTGCGCAATTTGCGCGGCGTCTACGTTCACCGGCGGGCCTATGGCAAGGCTCTTCAGACTCTGGATCTGTTACTGGCAGGGGACCCACCCGAGGCCGAGGATTTCAAGTTGCGCGGCACGGTCCACCTGCGGTTGGGAAATCCGGCGGCGGCACGCCACGACCTGGAGACTTATCTGCGCCTGGCGCCCGCGGCGGAAGACGCGGCCGAAGTTGAGCAGCGCCTGCGCGCTCTGCGAGGCTATCAGGCGCGGCTGAATTGAGGGCTAAAGCAAGATGGCGCGTGAATTGTGCAGAAGCTCTGCGGCGCTCGCGAAGTACACCTGGCCGTCGTAATGGAAGGCGGCCAGTTTGGGATCCGAGGGCGCTGGACCGGGACGCTCCGGTCCCAGATGCACATCAATGAGCCGGGCGCCCACGGGAATCTGCCGCGGGTCGCCATTCAAATCGAGGGCCGGAAAAGGCGTAGCGGTCTCCCGGATCTCACCAGGCGGGGCGCTCCATTTTTCGTTGAAGAAGGTCCAGATGGCGTCGGCGCACCGGCTGGGGCAGGCTGGTAGAGTCTCGCCTGCATTCACGGGAATCATTACGCCGCACGTGGTGCAACGGTAAAGACCGGCATGCGATACCTGCTCTTTTACTTTGTACACGGTTGCTGCCACCTCCCGGCGGACGCAAGACCAGACTATCAGAATGAACTCGCGGTGTCTCGGGGCTGGCCTATTCGTTGCGCGAGCTGCGGGTCCTGGAGTACCCGCGCAGACCTGGATGCCTGCCCCACGATTCGGCTACGCCTGCCCCATCACCACGGTATGGGGGCTCTTCGGGATGGGATGCGCGCTGATGTTTCTGAAACCCGTTGCGTTCCGTGACATCTTCGATATGGGCGACGGCATACAACGGCGCGCCGGCGCTATCGAGCACCTGCGAGATGCGGGTGTGCGCCCACACGGTCCGGCCGGACCGGTGCAGGTACCGTTTCTCCATCTCCAGGATGATGGGGGGATTGTCTACCAGCAACTTCGATCCGGCCATCGAATCCTCGAGATCATCAGGGTGGATCAATGCTTGCCAGCCTAATTCCACGATCTCGCGTTCGGAGTAGCCCAGCACCCGGCAAAACGCCTCATTCGCCTGCAGTATATGGCCGTCTTTCGAACCAAGGCTCATGCCAAACGGGGCGTTCTCAAACGCGCGCCGGAATAGCTCCTCACTTTCGCGCAGCTTCTGCGCGGCGCGCACGCGCTCACCGATCTCACGCATCACGATGGCCAGGCCGGTTACGCAGCCTCCCGAATCTTTGATGGCGGCGACCGTGATCGCGACATCGATGGGCTGGCCGCTCTTCCCGATGCGGACGGTCTCGTATTGGCTGGCTGTGCCTTCTCGCGCCGCCAGCACCGCGCGCCGGGCCTCTTCGCGGCGGTCCAGCGGCACAAGGACGGTAGCAAGCTTTCCGACGATCTCCGCAGCCGTGTACCCAAACAGCGCCTTTGCGCTCTCGTTCCAACTGAGGACCATTCCCTGCGGCGTCACGCTGTAAATGGCATCGTTAGAGCATTCCACTATCGAAGCCAGAAATCGCGCCGCCGCCTCCGCCGCCTTGCGTTCGGTGATGTCCCGCTTGATGGCCAGGTAGCCGACGATCTCGCCGGAGGGGCTGCGCACCGGTGTGATGCTCATCTCTTCGGTATAGAGCGTGCCATCCTTGCGCCGATTCCGGAGTTCTCCGTGCCAGACTTGACCGGAAGCGATGCTATGCTACAGGTCTTTGTAGTATTCCGCCGGCTGGAGTCCCGATTTGATGACGCGTGGGTTTTGTCCGATGGCTTCCTGGCGACTGTATCCGGTCATCGCGGAAAACGCCGGATTCACATAATTGATCTTGCCGGTAGTATCGGTAATTACGATGGCATCCGCGGATTGCTCCACGGCTGCGATCAACCCGGCGTGGGGGATCTCGGCTTTTCGCGCGTTAGCGGTTTCGGCCTGATTGCGATCGCAAGTCTGCTGATGCACCCAAATCACCTCTGAGGCGGGACCTCATGTTTACATATCGGCAGGAGGGGGGCGGCTCTGCAGCGGCCTGTGGGGCCGGCACGGCACACCGTTAACGGCCGCCCTCCAACTTTATGGGTGCTGCATCCTTTTTGGAGGGGGGCAACAATCCACCGGGCAAACATCGTGATTGGGGCCAAATTCGCCCAAAGCACGCTTTGGAGCGCCGGCGATGCGTTCGAGGACGAGTTCGCGGATCATGGCGACGAAACGCGGATCAGCACCTACGGTGTCTGCGCGGACCATATGCAAGCCGAGTTCGCCAGACAACCGGTGCGCTTCGGTATCCAGATCGTATACCACCTCCATGTGGTCGGAAATGAAGCCGATGGGCGCCAGGACGACATCGCGGGTGGCGCCGGCCGCGGCCAGCTCGCGCAAATATTCCGGCACATCCGGACCCAGCCAAGGCTGCCCCGGCGCACCGCTGCGGCTCTGGTAAACCAGGCGATATGACGGATGACCCGCACGCTCGGCCACGAGCCGGCAGGCTTCTACCACTTGCGCGACGTAGCGGCTGGTCTCCGCCATGGCGACCGGCACGCTGTGCGCACTGAACGCCAGCGCCGCCGCGGCACGCCGTTCCGCCGGGATGCATTCGAATGAGGTACGCACGCGCTCCGCCATCGGCTCGATAAACCCGGGATGGTTGTAGAACACGCGCAGCTTGAGCACTTCCGGCGCACCGGGACCGGCCGCCTCGCCTGCGCGGGCCAGATCTTCCAGATATTGGCGGCAGCCGGAGTATGAGCTGTACGCCGATGTCACAAAGGCGAAGGCGCGGCGCACACCGTCCGCCGTCATTTGCCGCAGCGTATCCGCCAGCAGCGGATGCCAGTTGCGATTGCCCCAGTAGACCGGCAGGTCCGGACCTTCGGCCGCGAGCAACTGCTGCAAAGCGGCCAGTAGCGCGCGGTTTTGATCGTTGATGGGGCTGCGGCCGCCGAAGTGATAGTAGTGCTTCGCCACTTCCAGCATGCGCTCGCGCGGCACGTTACGCCCGCGGAGCACATTCTCCAGAAACGGCATGACTTCATCGGGCCGGTCGGGACCGCCGAAGGAGACCAGCAGGATGGCATCGCCCGCGAACTCCCTCATGGGCGCGCCGCTTTCAGATATTTGTCGAACCAGGCGATGGAGCGCTCGAGCGAGTCCACCTGGTTCTCGCGCTTGGCAAACCCGTGGCCTTCAGCGGGGTAATAATGCGCATCCACGATCTTGCCGTACTTGTGCAGGGTGTCGACCACCTGGTCGGCTTCTTCATTGGGATCGCGGATATCGTTCTCGCCCTGCAGCACCAGCAGCGGCGCGGTGGTGTTCTGGAAATATTTGATGGGCGACGCGTGCTCGTAGACATTGCGGTCCTTCACCGGGTCGCCGAGGATCGACTGATCGTACTGCTGCAAGTCCGGGCTTTCATGCGCCTGCTCGGTGAGCCAGTCGGCTATGCCGAAAGGCTTCACGGCGGCGGCCCATACCGTCGGTGTTTTGCCGCTCGCGATCATCGCCATATAGCCGCCGTAAAATTTTCGACTGCGTTCGTCGCTGGCCAAAAACGTTGTCGGATTTTGCCCTCCGAAAGGCCTGTTTGGCGGGCATTTCGGGATGTCTCCCAACCCTGGCCGCAGACGATCCTTTTCGGCCAGGAAGGAATCATCATATTACGCGGCGGCGGGCGTTGGCAGCCGTGCTAATGTCTCACGATAGCTCGCCGAGCCAAGCCGGGCAAGTTCCCGGATTTCCTCGGCGGTCGCCTTGGGGCCGGGCATGACTTCGATCTCGCGCACACCGTCAAAGGCACGCTGATTTCCAAGCTCACGCGCGGCTTCGATAGCGCGCACGATGGCCGTAAAATCGTGATCCGTTCCGAGATAGTTGCCATCGATCACGGCGGCATCTTGAAAGTTGTTGCTCGCCAATCGGACGGCGCCTCGGCTCGTTGGCTGCACAAGAGCCGGCGCGATCGTGAACGCGTCCGCCGGAGGCGCACCAAAGCGCGCGGCCGCTTCGGGTGTAACGGCAGGGAGCCTGTGGGACTCGTTCGCCTCAGCAGCCCGGTGCTGCTGACGCAAAGGTGTTTGGCCCATGCACTCCCCGGCTACATGACGGCCCACCCAAAAGTCTCTGTCTTCGTCGGCCGACGGACCGGACTGTCAATGTGATCGAGGAGCGATTTGATATCGCCATCCGGGCAAAACCGGTGATAGAGACCCTCGGCAAATCCCAACGTGTGCTGGTCGTCAGCCCCGCCTTCCTCGATCGCTACGGGCGCCCGCACGATCCGTCCGAGTTGCCGAAATTCAACACGGCCGCCAGCAGCGACGACATATTCGACGGTGGGGCGCGATGGACCTTAACAAGTCTCGATGATAGGACACAACATATCGAGTTGAAGCCGAAGCTTGTCACGAGCGATCTTCGCGTGAGACTTCAAGCGGCCATAAACGGCATCGGTGTCGCATTGCTGCCGGAACAAGTCGTCTCCATCCCACTAAAAGAGCGGCTTGTTGAACGCGTCCTGCCGGAATGGTCTGGAGCGAAGAATATCCTGCATCTGGTGTACCCGACGCCTCGCGGAATGCTGCCGTCGGTAAGGAGTCTCATTGATTACCTGCTGATCCATGTTCCAGCCTGGCTCCGGGAACGGAGCATTTAGAGCTGGCATCAAACCCGATTTGGCATACGCGCTCGACTCTCTATCGCTCAGTACTGACAGCCTTCTTAATCCAGGCGGCGTCAGTGGGCACAAGTGTCGTCCGTTAACTCACACAAGGTTGGTGGAACTGAATACCCTACCTGAAGCCCGACTGGCATCTCTTCAGCAGGGGGTCTGGTGCAGGACAAAGTATTGCCCCACAGGGCTGCGACCGGCGATCGGGCGATGCGCGGCCTTTCGAATGAAGCCGTATTGCCGGTCCCTCTTCTAGCGGTGTAAGCTCCTGCGCATTGACGCGCTCTGGCGACATTATCGCTGACGGTCGGAATGTGTTCGAACAGATGCTTCATATGGGCCACGGCGGTCTGTGGTGATAAACGCTGAACAAGGTGCTGTGCCGTCTCCCCAATGATTTTGCCGTTGTACCTACCGCTTTGCGTCTGAGCACCGAAGGCTCGCGCGGCCTCTGCAAGAATATCAGCCGTTATTCTCTTCGCGGCAGCAAACGACGCGGCCAGGTCTTGAGTGGTCGCCGCCTCCAGGCTTGGATTGCCGTCAGCTCCGCGCGCGCTGCGCGTTGCGACCAAGGAATCGACAGGCAAGTGGCGGTCGGGTGGCCGGAACCCTCCGCGAGGTGCTGATGGAACTCGCGGAATCGCCTCGCCGCCGCTGGTTTTTCCTTCCGATGCCAACACGCGCATCGAGATGAACAATTTTGCAAAACGCGCCTTCCAGCCTATCCTCACCGCGGCCGCCCTTCGGAGGATACCTTTCCACGACCTGCGCCACACCCTTGGGAGCCTGCTGATTCAAACGGGCGCGGATATCTACGGACATCTGATTCCTGGCTCGAATATCTCCTTCGTGGACCATCTGGACGGGCTGGCCTCTCCGCAACAATCCGCAACACAGCCGCAACACGGCTCCCCTTCAGATTTTCGGGAATTTTCAGCAAGCGCTGCAGAATGAGTGGCTGGGAGGCAGGGATTCGAACCCCGATACGCAGATCCAGAGTCTGCAGTCTTACCGTTAGACGACCTCCCAACGGACAATCGTATTTTAGCATCCGGAGCAGCGGGGCTGAAGCTCCAGATGCAGACCTGGTGGAATACTTACGATACACTGTGCCTTGCAATGCTCCTCGATCTGAACGGCATTCAGAAGCGGTTCGGCGGTGTAACCGCTCTGCGCGATGGCAACCTCGGCGTGGAGTCGGGCGAAGTGCACCTGCTGCTGGGCGAGAACGGCGCGGGGAAATCTACACTGATGAAGATTGTGGCGGGGATGGAGCGCCGGGATGCGGGGCGCATGCTGTGGCAGGGGCGCGACGCCGCCTTTCGCACGCCCGCGGAAGCCGCGGCGGCCGGCATCGCCATGGTGCATCAGGAGTCGCTGCTGGCGCCGCACTTGTCGGTGGCGGAAAACATCTTCCTAGGCCGCGAGGAGCGGCTTCCATTCGGCTGGGTGAACCGGCGGCGCATGATCGAGCAAGCAGCCCGCATGATCGAAGAGCACCATTTCCCGCTTGACGCAACGGGGCGCGTGGAACGGCTCAGTCCGGCGGGCAAACAGCTGGTGGGCATCTGCCGCGCCATCCAGCACGGTTCCAGCCTGCTGATCTTCGATGAGCCAACGTCATCGCTCTCGGGCGCGGAGACCGATGAAGTATTTCGCATCGTGCGTACCCTGCGCGCGCGCGGCATGGGCGTGATCTACATCACGCACCGGCTGGAGGAACTGCGCGTGATCGGCGACCGCGTTACCATCCTGCGCGATGGCGCCACCGTGCATAGCGGCGCTCTGGCGGAAGTCTCCACCGACCGCATCATTCAATATATGGTAGGCCGCGAGATGGTGTCGATCTATCAGCGCCAGCCGGTGACGCCGGGCGCGGAGTTGCTGCGCGTGGAAGGCATTTCGCGGGGCGGCGCATTCCGCGGCGTCTCATTTTCGCTGCGGGCCGGGGAGATTGTGGGGCTGGCGGGCCTGATCGGCGCCGGTAGAACCGAGACCTGCCGCGCTATTTTCGGCGTGGACCCGCTGGACGCCGGCGAAATCTTCATGGCTGGCGAGCCGGTACGCATACAGTCGCCGCGGGAAGCGGTGGCGGCCGGCATCGCGCTGGTCAGCGAGGACCGACAAAAAACAGGCCTGGCGCTACGGCTGCCCATCGCCTACAACATCACCATCGCGAACCTCCGCCAGATCTGCCGGCTGGGCTTCATTGACGGGCGGGCGCAAGGCCGAGTGACGGCGGACTACATCGGGCGCCTGCGCATTCGGGCATCCTCCGGACGGCAAGCGGCTGGCCGCTTGAGCGGCGGCAATCAACAGAAAGTGGTGATCGCCAAATGGCTGTTCCGGCGCGCGCGTGTGTTTCTGTTCGATGAGCCTACGCGCGGCATCGATGTGGGCGCGAAGATCGAGGTGTTCGAATTGATGGATGAGCTGGCGCGCGGCGGAGCCGCCGTGCTGATGGTGAGCTCCGAGATGCAGGAACTGCTGCAGGTGGCCGACCGCATCCTGGTGATGCGGCGGGGGGCGATCAGCGGCGAATTGCCGGGAAGCACGACGCAAGAGGAAATCATGCGTCTGGCAGCGCTTGAACGGGAGCCCGCGGCATGATGCAGCGGCTGCTGCCTTTCTTGAGCTTGATCGTTCTGTTCGTGGCGCTGGCGATCGCTTCGCCGCATTTCCTGACTGAGACGAATCTATCGAGCGTGGTGCGGCAGACGGCCGTGATTAACATCATGTCGCTGGGCATGACGCTGATCATCATCGCCGGCGGCATCGATCTTTCCGTGGGGGCCATGCTGGCGATGTGCGGCGTGCTGGGCGGCATGGCCATGGAACACGGCATGCCGGCGCCGGTGGGCATCCTGGTGGGCATCCTGACCGGCTTTTTCTGGGGATCGGTGAACGGCTTCCTGACCACGCGGCTGGGGATCGCGCCGTTCATCGTGACGCTCGGCACGCTGGGCATCATTCGCGGCTTAACCCTGATCATCACCGGCGGACTGCCGGTGACCCGCCTTCCGGCCAGCTTCGCGTTCCTGGGCGAGGGCAGCCTCTTGGGTGTGCCGTTCGTGCTGTGGGTGGTGGTCGTCTGCGCGCTGGCGACCCACGTCATTCTGGAGCACACGCGCCTGGGCCGCTACGCGTTCGCCATCGGAAGTAATCCCGATGCCGCAGTCTATGCAGGCGTGCCAGTGGGGTTCAACACCATCGCGATTTATGCCCTGGGCGGCTTGCTCACCGGCCTGGCGGGCATGATCGAAGCATCCCGGCTGATGACCGGCCAACCCTCGGCCGGCAATGGCTACGAGCTGCAGGCCATCGCCGCGGTAGTCATCGGCGGCGGCAGCTTGCATGGCGGCGAAGGCAGCGTGATCGGGACGCTGATCGGGGCGTTGATCATGGGGCTGCTTTCGAACGGCAGCGATTTATTGGGAATATCGCCTTATCTGCAGCAGGCGATTATCGGCGGGGTGATCATTCTGGCCGTGACGGTGGACGAGTTGCGGAAGCGGCGGGGACGGGCGGAGGCTTGATTCGCTAGCGCGGTGTATGCGCGCGATGCATCCAATTGTAGAGGCCCCATGCCAGGATGGCGACGAAGCCCAGGGCGATGAGCATTTCGGGAATGTCGAGCGGACGCATATGCTTCCTCCCGCCTTAGATTATACTTCAGGTTCTGGGGCAAAGTAAATATTAGGGCCTTTTTGGCTGAAACTGGAGGGGCGGGAGGCTTTTAGTGGACCGGCACGATTTGCCATTGCTCGGTCGGACTGCTGCCGTTCTGCGGTTCCAGAACCACGGATGCCGCCTGCAAATCCAAGACCAGGCCGCTCGCACGGTTTACAAAATTAAAATAACCGTTGCCGGCCGAGACGACGTCCCATTCCAGTTCCTGGCTGTCACTGCCACTTAATGTGTATCCCCCGGAAAGACTCGCGATCTGGAAGTATCCGTCGTTGTTGCTGGTAATGCGCCATTGCTGGCTTGACGCGGGACTTCCACTATTCGGCGCGACGCTCAGTGAACCTTGAAGGACCGACAGGATCTGGCCAGTGCTTAGGTTGATGAACTTATAGCTTAAAATAGGATCGAGCTTACCGCCCAGCGCATCGATAGCCGGAAGCAGCGTCGGGGTATTTGCGCCGGCATCGTCAAACAGCGTAAGTCCATTCCAGATATAGATAGCATCCGGGAGATTATCGCCGTTGATAATTCCGCCGCTCGTGGATATGTTCACACCAGCGGAATCCCAGTATTCCATACCCATGCCCAGGTTATCCGGCAGCGCCTTGGTCGCGGCCTCCAGGTCCAGTAGAAACTGACGCTGCAGCGACGTGCTGGGCGGCGCATACCACGGGTCGTTCGCATCGAAGCCATCCTCGTAATGCTCCCCCGTTTCGATGATGAAGATAGGCTTTCCGATGTTAGTGGCCGCGTTCATGAGCACGTCTTGCTCGACAGGTTTGTTGTTGGGGTTGGACGCAGCCGCTTGCGCATCGGTCAAAGGTCCGTGATATATAGGATAGTAACTCTGGCAGATTGCGTTATAGGGAATGCTGAACTGATTCGCCAGCGTGAAGAACTGCGAGAGATCCCAGGCCGGCGTGATATGAATGCATGTGAGGGGGGCGGGCATCGCCGGACCAGCCGACGTGTCGGCCGCCGCGTCTTGGACCGCCTGCCGGGCGGTGATTTGCAAAGCGGCGAAACCAGCGAAGTCCGTGCCTGTGGGGCTGCCGATAGAGCCCAGAAATCCGGTATCGACTTCATTGCCGATGGACACCAGGTCCGGCATCGCGCCGGCTTGCCGGTAAGACAGGATTTCGGATTTCACATAAGCATACAAATCTGACTGCAAATCGGCGAGTTGCGTATCTCCGGTCCACGCCGGGGGAACACTGGCGGAACTGCCACCGTCGAACAGGAGTGTCAGTTCGACGCTCATGCCGAGATTCTTCGCGCGTCTCGCCAGGTTGAGATCCTGCGCGTCTGTCTCGCCATAGCAGGCATTGCCGCTGCACTGGGCCTGCGACACGTTGGCGTAGGGCGGCTCCGAAGTGGGCCTGAGGCGGACCATGTTGATGCCGTGATTCTTGAAAATCTGGAGCACATCCTGCGGCTGGCCGGCATCGTTCCACCAAGGCAACCCGCCGGCCGCGCGGGCGGCCTCCTGCTTCTCGAGTAGGGCGTTATCCACGCCGCGGAAGAAGGCGGGACGAAGCAGCCACTGCTGGCTCTGGGTTGCCGCGGCCGATAACGGAGTCAGATCAAGCACCGCTCCGGCCGACATCGAACTGCCAGATACATCTATAGCCAGTCCCTCGCTCTGGTTCGAGATCGTGTAATAGCCATTGCCCGTTGCAGTAAGAACCCATTGCTGGCTATCGACAGACGCACAAGTGTTTTGCGCTAACTCAAGGCGGACGGGGCGCCGCGCCCGAAAGCCCGCACGCGGTGAAGTTATGCGCCTGATGATTGGATACGGTTGGCCGGATACGTTATCCAGGCAAAGGCCAGTGCCGATGTTACTAATCTGCCAGAGGCCGCCGGAGAGCTTGGTAAAGGCCCATCTCCGAGTCAGATCTGTAAAACTTCGCGGTTGTTGCACGATAGGTCCGCCAGCGGTGGTCGAATTGTCATCGAGACCGGCCTGGAGACCGCTGAGCTGATTCAGGACATAGTAGGTCTCGCCATCGAGGGGGGTAATATCGGTAGGCTCGGCGGGCTGCTGACTCAGCGCGCGCATGGTGGAGAGACCCACAATCGCGACGCACACGCGGAACGGGGGCCGCTGGTCATGGCTCCGCATCGGGAGTCTGGTCCTCTTCGGCCGGCGGTTTCCTGCCCATCTGCTGGTATAGCTCCTTCAGGCTTGCCTTAGTCTGTTTGATCTCTCGAAACAGCCGGAATTCCTTTTCGGCTTCGTCCTTCAGTTGCAGTTGCCGGCAAACGGAGGCCAGCCGATAGTGGGCCTGTTCGTTGAGGGGATCCGATTGGACGGCCATGCGCAAATATTTCGCCGCTTCCTGGGTTTTTTGCATGTTTGCCAGCACCCGGCCGAGACCGAGCTGGGCTTCCCCGCTTGCCGGATTCAGACTGAAGGCACGGTTGTAATGGGAGTAAGCGCCGTTCAGATCGGAACGCCGAAAAGCAATGCGGGCTAACATGCATTCGATCGCGGCGCTGTCGCCCTCGGACTTCACGGCTGTCTGCAGCTCCGTTTCGGCGGCAGCCTGCGTGGGCGCGTCGTTGGGGGCCGATTCGAGGGTGGCCTCGGCCAGCTCGAAGTGTACGCCTGGCAGACGCGGATTGATCGCGAGCGCCTTCCGGTAATGTTCGACGGCGCCTTTCAGGTCTCCTTCGTTGATAAGACGTTCCGCAATCACCTGCTGCATGCGGGCCGACCCGGGCGCGAGGATGGCCAGCTTGTTCAGTGTATCGTCGGCCAAGTCGGAGTAAGCCCGCTGCGCCATATATAAGACTTCGATGTTATCCGGATCGATATCTACCAGCGACCGCATCACGAACGCCGCGCGGTCGATGTTACCCTGCTGGTAATAAATATCGGCGAGCTCCAATCCCGCCTGGATTTGCAGCTTCTTATCTTTTAGCTTGGGAAACGATTTTTCGAGCAGCGCCTGTGCGGAACTCTGTCCGAGGCGTCTCTCGCAGATTCCCAGGAGAGCTTGCGTTTTCGCTAGGGAAGGATCAATGGCCAGAGCTTTGCGCAGATACTGTGAGGCGTTTTGATAATCACTCCGGAAAAATGCTATTACCCCTAAGTTGGCGTTTGCCTCGGCGTTGGTGGGATCCAGTACCAGGACCGCTTGGAACTCCTTCACCGCGGCGTTTGGGTCATTCGCTTTGAGGTATGCGGCCGCCTTGCTCAGGTGATCGTGAATGTTGGCTGTTTGCGCCGCCGCTGGGACGGCGCATATCAGAAGCACGAGGATCGAGACCAGGCGACCTTTCATGGAGGAACGCTATCTCTCCATCATGACATACAGACTTCCACAGCGGCGCTAAAGCGCCGCGCCGGCTAAAGGCCGCCCTCCAACAAAAGGTCAGAAAGTCAGGCGCGCGCCCAATTGCAGGATGCGTCTGTTCCCGTTATAGCCCGCCGGGCCAGTGATACTTCCGGAGGTACTGTCGGCCAGGACGCCGTTGCTCGGTCCGCAGGTCACTGCCATGTTCGCACACGTGTAGCCAACGTTGGCATCCGGGTTGGCGAAGTTAATGTGATTCAGCGCATTATACGCGTCACCCCGAACAGTAAGTTTGACACTCTCCCAATGCAGCCGAAAGTCTTTGGCGAGACTGAAATCCACGTCGGAAAAGCCAGGTCCAATCAGGGTGTTGCGTCCGGAGTTGCCAAATGTCCCCGGCACAGGGTCGCTATAGGCAGCCGGATTGAACCAATTCGTGATCGTGGGATTCGACACCTTGGGGTTACCAACCAGGGACGGATACAGATTCGCCCCACTGCCGGAGCTGAAGAATGAGTCAAGACCGGGGTCCACGGCGTCCGCGACGGAACCCTGGATCACCGGTGTGAAAGGAATTCCGCTGTGCCATTGAAAAACGCTCGAGACACGCCATCCACCCACGATCTGGTCGGCTATCCCATGCAGCGCAAATTGCCGTCCTTTACCTACCGGCAATTCATAGACTACCTGGCCGGTAAGCGTGCTGGCCGCGTTGAAGTCGGACAACCCATAGTTAGCACCGGGGCTGTAAGCGTTCTGGTAGACATCGATTCCCGATCCGTGCCCGTTCCCCGTGCCGGTGTCGAGCGATTTCGACCAGGCGTAATTGCCTTGCACAGTCAACCCGTACGACATTCTTTTTTGCACGCGGATTTGCAGCGCATTGTAATTGGACCAACCATCATAGATTTGCGCGAAAATCGAATTGAATATGGGGTTCGGGTTCCCGCAGTTATAACCGGTACACCCTAACATGTTGGCGGGCGCCTGGTTAATATCGGTCGCAAAATTGAGGTTACTACCGTGTGTGTGGACGTAGCTGGTGTCCAGTAACACGCCACCGGCGAAGGTGTGCTGAACGCTTACCAGGAATTGCTGTATGTAGTCAGTAGGCATGTTACGCGGATAGTATTCGACGCCGCTATAGTTGTCGATCTCCGGCGAGAGAGTCGCGAGCGTGGGAAACACGACCGTGCCGGGAGGCGGTCCCACCGCCAGTTTGAAGGCGTAACTACCATTGACATATCCCCCGTTACCGTTGTTGTGCGGATTGAACCCAAGGCCAAGCGCGCCATCGGTGTAATTCTCAGCGTCGCGCGGCGCGTCGAAGATGCCGTAACTGGCGCGAATCGACCACTTCTCGCGCGGCGACCAGGCTATGCCAACGCGCGGCGCGAATTCCTTGTAATTGGTATTCTGGATGGTTGACAGGGTTCCCGGCCCGCCATATTGCGAGTCGCTCTGCCCGCCATACAGGATGGCGCCCTTGTACGCTCCGTTATCCGCGGAATTGGGCAGGAACGGATCGTAATTGCCGAACATATTGTGATTGACGCCCCACCCGGACTGAATCTGCCAGCGTATGCCCAAGTTCAAGGTCAGGTGCGGGGTAAGCTTGACATCGTCGCTGGCGAACAGCGCCGACTGCCACATATGCGCGCTGGTGGCGTCGGACTCGTAGACGTACCATCCATAGACGTCGCCGGCGAGAAAATCGGCGTACGGAATCCCGGTGACGCCTCCGTTGAATTCAAAATTGCCGGAGGTGATGTCGCCCCAGCTGGTGTAGTTCTGGTAAATTTTGTCGTACTCGCCGCCCACCTTGATGGTGTGTTTGCCGCGAATGAGTGTAAGTACATCGGAAACGTTGTACCATCCTTCGCCCAGAACGGCATCGATGTTACCGTTTTGTCCGTTTCCAGCGCCTAAACCCATGCCGCCGACTCCGGCGCCGCTATCAATCGAGATTTTGGGGAACACGTTCGCCGGGGCATTGGTGCCGTACTCCGGTTCCAGACCCAGCGTCTCCGGATCGTTCTTATTCAGTGACGGCGGCTTGTACTTATCGAGTTCGCGGCTCCCGCCCAGGCGAAACTCATTCAGCACACTCGGGCTGATGGTAAAGACATGCGATAGCTGTCCGGTCAGATCGTCGGTGTCTCCTACCGAGTAAGCAGTGGCGTCATTGGGATACAGAGGATCCGGCGGAACGTAAGAAGTAACAGTGGGAAAGTAATTGAAGGTAAACGAAAGCTTTTGTTTGTCTGAAAGATTGTAATCGGCGCGTCCCGTGTACCATGTGTCGGTGTTCGGACTGGAACTATTGAACACGTAATTGTTGATGGTGGGGCAGGTTTGCGGAGTGCCGGCGGAAACATTCACGGGACCGGGGCAGCCCGCCACCCATCCCTTGGCGCTGGCACCGGGGAAGTAGGTCTGCAGCTTCAAGGCCACCGGATCGTACGTCCCCAGCAGCGTGCCAGCCGGGCTAAATGCAGAGCCAGTAGAACCGGGGATGCCGTAAAAATCACCCGCCTGCATGGCGGCGGTCGGGTAACTATACAGCCCGGAAGTCGGCGTAGATGAAGGATTGCGCTGGTAAGCGAAGAAAAAGAATAGCTTGTTCTTCTTCACCGGCCCACCCACACTACCGCCGTACTGATTCCAATGCTCCACGGCCTTCGGCCCGGTCACATTATAGAAACCTCTGGCGTTGAGCGCGGTGTTTTGATCGAATTCGAATGCGCTGCCGTGGAACTGGTTGGTCCCACTCTTGGTAATTACGTTGATTGAAGTAAGACCGTTACCGTACTGCGCGGGCGCATTACTGGAACTGACACTTACCTCAGCCATGGCATCCACCGGCATGTAGTAGTTACTGCTGTTAAAGTCTCTGGGGGCGGTGGCGGCGGACCCGTCAATCAGAAAATTCACATTGTACGACTGGGTGCCGTTGACGCCGATGGCCTGGCCACCCGCTCCCCCGGTTCCGCCGCCGTTATTCACGCCGGGAATGAGCTGCGTCATTTCGGCACGCCAGTCGGTTCCCACTATGGGCGCCGCCTCCACCATGGTGGTAGTGAAGTCCACATGCTGGTCGCTCGTTTCGGTTTCGATCAGCGGCGCAGTGGCGTTGACCACGATCTCCTGGGTGGAGGTGCCGATCTGGAGGGCGGCACTCACCTCCAAGGTCTCGATCTGGAGAACTATGCCTTCGCGGACCAGGTTGCGGAAGCCTTCTTTCGAGAACGTGATGGTGTAATCGCCCGGCGCCAGAAACGGAACATCATACACGCCCGACTGGTTCGTGGTGGTCGGAGTGACCACGCCGGTCTGCACATTCTTAATCGAGACTACCGCACCGGGTATAAGGGCCCCCGTGGAATCCGTCACGGAGCCTTTGATCTCTCCTGTATTGGAATTTTGGGCTCTGGCGAGAGGCGCGCATAAGATGGCCACTGCCAGTATGAAAATGGAACTGCACCGACGAAGTGCCTGCGAGTCAGTCATTTGACCCCCTAAAGTCTGAAAACCACCAGGTTACGGATGGCAACGCCCTGGGGCCAGCGGTCACACCGCCATGCGCGTCGAGGCGCCGCCGCGTTGCTTTCGACACATTGTGCCGGATACGTTGTCGATTCTATGACTATTGACGAGTGAAGAAATCCGTCTAAAGTAGGATAGGTGGGCGTTGGGCGGGGCTCAAGCCCCGGGCCCAGAGGCCACGCCGGCTAAAGCCAAGGCTCAAGCCCGCCCTCCAAAAAACTGAGTGTGCTGCGAAGATTTTTGACATGTTGTAATACTGAGCGGCTACTTCGGTCGAGGCGGTGCGGGTTCGGGAAATTCGCCCAGAGCTTCGCGGGGAATTTCGCGCCATTCGCCGTCGAGGCCTAAGACCTCGGGGAGTATGTGGTAGTAACGCCTGCCTTCGGTAGTGGAGGCGGGTATGCCCGGGCGGAAGTGGCTGTTTGCCTGGATCTGCTGCGCCGTCTGTTGCTCCTGGGCGCGTGCCAGGCGGATTTTGCGGTAGCGTTCGAGGTCGGCGATGGTATTGGAAACGGCGCGCTCGACGCGGGCCTCGGTCAGGCAGAGGCGATGGATAGCGAGGACGAACTCGGCGGGCGGAATCACGCCGGGCTCATACAGGGCGGCCTGGACGGCATTCAGGCGTCCCAGTTTCCACTGGTTGACGGCGATTTGTTCGACCAGGATTTTTTCCATTTCGTCCTGGGGTTTCCAGTTGGACGTGAGATCGGCCAGGAGTTGATTGAAGGCATTTTGGTTTTCGCCGGGGAGGACGGCGGATTCGGCGCGCCGGCCGTGGACGAGGGCGTTGAAGCGGACTTTGGCCTTGCCCTCGGGTGTTTTGGGGCCGGTGGATCGCTGCGCGTTGCGGCGATTGGCCTCGATTTGCTTGATTGTCGCCATTGTTTTTTATCTTCCGATCAAAGCCAATTCGGCTGGGTGGCTGCGGGGGAATTGACCGCCGATGCACGCCGATGCACGCCGATGCACGCCGATGCTGGCTGATCACGACTACAGGCTAACGCCGCGGTTGGGCGCGGGCGGGTGTTCGACTGGCGCGGGCAGGCGCAAGTCTGTTTGTTTGGAGCGGCCGGGGAGGATTAATAAAAGTGGCGAAGCTTGTGACCGGCGATCCGCGTTTCGCGGCCGGCGGCCTGCGCACCTGTCCGCATGGCCCTGCAGGCCCGGTTCTTACGGCCGCGCGGGCCACCAAATGGGATGAAAAACGCGGGACGGCGAACTGAAGTTCGCCGCGGCAAGCTAAAGCTTGCGCCACGTGCCATGGACCAATCCGGCTTGAGGGTCGAGGCCATCGCTCACGTCGAAGCTGTGCAACGTGGTGAGCTTGCCTCCAGTGGAGCGGTAGGGCCGGCGCCATCGGTACCGTTATTCTGGAACTCGTGGAGTGTCGTCAATGCGCCTCCGGGAGTAAACTTGAAGATCGTGCCGCAGCCACCGCACTTGGCGTCTCCGCCTGTATAGGTGGTCCCATAAGTTCCCGTCGGTGGCCAAGAGCAGCCCTGCAAATGGACCGGTGCCTCCGGTGGAACCGAAGCTGTACAGGGTCGTCAGTGTGCCCGATGAGCTGATCTGGAAGATCGTGCCACAGCCCTGAGGACAGGTGGGGTTCGCTCAACCGCCCGAAGTTGTCCCATAGAGATTTCCATCGGCGCCCTGAACAAGTGCCTCATATTGAGGCTGAAAGCCATTGCTTCCGTTGAAGCTGGCAAGACTGGTGAAGGTCTGGGCAGGCGCGGCCAGGCGCTGTCGCCACCCAGAGCACAAAGACGATACAAGTTGTTTTCCCACCTGTGACTTTGTCCATGCGCTCCCTCGTTCTGACCGCCAGCCCGTTGGTAGGATTGTACACCCGCGAGAGGGTCGAACCCGGGAGAAAACGTCTCTGGCTTTCCCGCACAGGAAGGCGACCTTTGCCGAAGTGAAAATCCTGCGAGGCTAAAGGGCACGCGCGCACGAGCAGGGATGCCGGTGGCGCGCGTGGCTGCGAGGCGGACAGTGGCCGACGTTGCATATCGCAAGACGGTCGAGTTTCGGGTGTTCGCCTTCCAGCAATTCCCACGGTCGGCGAAGATCAGCCGCGTGCCGCCGCATCGCGTACCCGGCAGGTACTCTCCCGGACCACCAGGTGCGTCTCCATCTTGCGATCGGACTTACCGCTGGATGTTTCCCCACCGTCCGGCAGCAGTGCGTGAAAGGCATGTTCGGCCAGTTCGCTTCTGGATAAGCGCACGGTAGTCAGGGGCGGTTCCGTAAATTCCGCCAGGCGAATATCGTCGAATCCGACCACTGAAATGTCCTGCGGGACCGACAGGCCGGCGCGCCGCACAGCCCGCATCATACCAATAGCGGTCAGATCGTTTGACGCCAGCACGGCGGTCGGCGCGCACCTGGATTCCAGCATGCGTGCCATAGCCTCAAAGCCCCCGTCCACGGTGTGATTGGCCTCTTCCACCAGCCGTTCGTCTTCGTCGATTCCGTAGCGGCTCAGTGACCTGAGAAATGCAGATCGCCGGATGCGCGCGGATTTCAAGCCCAGCGGGCCGCTGATGAACCCGATGCGGCGGTGGCCCAACGACAACAGGTGTTCCACGGCCTCGTTCACGCCCATCGCATAATCCACCACCACGTGGCTGATACCTTTCCCGGTGGGCCCCACGTCCAGAAACACCATGGGTACATTGCGGTGCGCAAGCTGCTGTACCAGGTGATTGTCCATTTCCGAAGTCATAATGGCTACACCTTCCACTTTGCGCTCCAGCATGCGGCGCACACATAGGGCCATGCGCCCCGAGTCATAGTTGGTGGAGCTGACCAGTATCTCGTAACTATGGTGAATGGCAACGTCCTCAAAGCCCTTAATCAATTCCGGGAAGAATGGATTTGTAATATCCGATACGATCAGGCCCAGAATCCGGCTGCGCCCGGATACCAGCGAACGCGCCAGGGAGTTCGGATAGTATCCTAAATCTTCCACAGCCTTCCAGACGCGCTTGGCCGTTTTTGGATCAACCATCGAAGGGTTGTTGATTGTGCGGGATACGGTGGCCGTAGAGACCCCGGCGCGGCGCGCAACCTCCTGGATCTTCATGGCTGGCTCGCTTCCCCCCATGCGTAGCTATACCGCGTTGCGACGTTCCAAGACAAGACGTTACTCGAAAAGAATTAGAAAATTTTTCATCAGACCTCTTGACTTGGATTCGGTACCTCGCGTACCATCGATTGCAAACGTTTGCATTTCGGTCCAAGAGGGGGCTGGAGTGCCGTTGGGGTTCCAAGTTAGACCTATACGCACTTAAGAGCGCCGGGCCAATTGGTGCGGCGAAACAGGGGGGTTAGTTATGCGCCTAGTTGCGTGCAAACGAGCAGTGTTTCTCGGCCTGCTCCTGGCAACCATCGTTTTTGCCCAAAGAGACTTGGGCACCATCACCGGCATTGTCAGCGACCCAACCGGGGCTGCCGTGCCCAATGCCAAGATCACCATCACCGAAGTGGCCACGAACGAGACTACTACGGTGTTCACCAATAACGCCGGTGAGTATGTTCGTCCGGCGTTGAAAGCCGGCACTTATACAGTCACTGCCGAGGCGCAAGGCTTCCGCCGCGTCGCCCAGGAAAATGTGGAAGTTACCGCCGGCGATCGTATCGGCGTGAATCTGACTCTGTCCGTGGGCCAAATCAGCGAGTCCATCGAGGTCTCCGCGTCCGCGCCTTTATTGCAGACGGAAAACACTTCCCAAGGCGCCGATCTGAACACCTCCGAGGTGAGTCAATTGCCGTTGGGCGGCCAGCGCGTGTTCGCCTATCTGGCGCGGCTCTCGCCCGGTGTGCTGGTGGCGGAACCGGGCGCCCGCGACGCGCAGAACGGCGGTTTTTCGGCTAACGGCGTGCGGTCCACCGGTGAAAACAACTTCCTCCTGAATGGCGTTGACAACAACGTCAATGACATCGACTTCATCAATCAGACATCCTACGTGATCGGTCCATCAGTGGATGCCATTGGCGAAATGCGTATCCTCACCAACGGCTATAACGCTGAATACGGCCGGGCCGCGGGCGGCGTGATCGATGTCACGCTAAAAGCGGGTACCAACCAACTCCACGGCGACCTGTTCGAGTACCTGCAGAATACCGACCTGGACGCCAATCGCTGGGAAAACAACGTGGCCGGTGTGGGGCGCCCGTCTTTGCAGCAGAACCAGTTCGGCGCCACCGCCGGCGGACCGATTATCAAGAACAGGTTGTTTATATTCGGCGATTACCAGGGCACTAAGATCGCTACGGCAGGTGGTGTAATTCAAAACCTCGGTTACGGCGGGTTCTACACCATTCCTACACCGGCGGAAATCGCGGGCAACTTTAACAATGTGGCCACCATTTACGACCCGACGACCACATCCTGCAATGCCGCCGGCAATTGCACGCGCACGCCTTACCCCGGTAATGTGATCCCGGCGAATGAAATGGATCCCGCGGCCGTCAAAATCGCGTCTCTCTATCCGGCGCCGAATCAGGCCATCGTCCCCGGAAATTATCCGCAGAACGACTACTACGCAGTCACCCCCGGCGGGTTGCGAACGGACCAGGGCGATGGGCGCGTGGATTACAAGATTAGCGACAAGGACAGTCTCTTCGGCAGTATCAGTTGGTCGGATACCTCCAAATACAACACGCCGCCATTTCAGGGCGCGCTCGATGGCGGCAATTTCTACGGCGCCAGCGAAGTCGACCTCGGCCGCAATGCGCAGATCGGCTATACGCGCATCTGGAGTCCGTCGATCATCTCGGAAACGCGCATCGCTTACAGCCGCCTGGTGACCGCGCGCACTCAGGCCAATGCCGACACCGACGAGTTCAAGGCTTACGGTATCGGCGGTTACGACCCTACTACCAGTCTGAACGGCGGCCTCCCGCAGTTTGGAATGGGCCAATACAGCCAGATTGGCGCTAACGACTGGCTGCCGACCAAGGAATACAGCAACGTTTATGACTTCATCCAAAACGTTGCCATCAACAGGGGCACCCACGCGTTCAAGTTTGGCGCTGAAGTCAAGCCCATCGGATTCCCCTTCTTCCAGGTGCCCTTTCCGCACGGCGAAATGAACTTCTCCCGTGTCGAGACCGCCGAGCCGATACCGGGCACGCCGTCTGCCACGACAGGCGACTCCTTTGCCTCGTTCCTGCTGGGCGCACTCGATAATGGGCAGATTTCAACGACCAACTTCGTCTCGTCGACCCGGCAGTCCTACGACTTCTACGCCCAGGACGACTGGAAGGTCACACCCAAGTTAACCGTCAACTATGGCCTGCGCTACGAACTGTGGTCGCCCATAGGCGAGCAGTGGGGGCGTCAGTCCAATTTCGACGTCAATACCTGACTCTGCAAATTCCGAACGGACCCAGTTCCAGCGCACCGCTGCCTCCGAATTTCAACGCGCCCTACACCTTCGACGGCGTCACCTACCCGGCGGACTTCCCAAACGTCAAGGTGTGCCGCGGCTGTGTTTCGCAGTACCTGATCCCGTGGGACAAGCACGATTTTGGTCCCGCGCCTGGGCTTCGCTTATAACCTGCGGCAGAAGACCGTGATCCGCGCCGCCTACGGCATCTTCTACGGCGGCGAGGAACAGCAGGGCGGAAATCCCAATCGCGGCGAGTCCGCGCCGTTCAACGAGTCGCCGCAATTGAACCGGCCCTCGGGCGTCAGCCAATTCCTGCCCGATCCGCTGTTCGCCAATGGCGCCGCCATCGGCGGAATTAGCATTGGTTATCCCGCCACCGTGTTCACCACCTATCCCGTCAGTTCTCTCCAATTCCGCGAAGTGGCTGAGAACTTCCGCAACCCGATGGTGCAGAAGTGGAATATCGCGGTTCAGCAGGAATTAGGGCACCAGATGGCTTTTGAGCTCGGTTACCAGGGCAATCACTCGTCGCATCAACTTCTCCAGCCCGACGACAATCCGTGCCCCAATCTCGCGACGACAGATACGAGCATCAACTGCAACTCCCTCCGCCCGTATCCCGATATCGGTTCCATTTCGGGGACGGCTTCGTTCGGCTTCGGCAACTACGACGCCTTGACCGCCAAACTGGAGAAACACTTGTCAGCCGGGCTGCAGTTCATCAGTTCCTACACTTATGGCCATGCCTTGGCCACCTCGGGCACCACGCTCAGCGGTTCACAGAGTTTCCAGACCATCAGCAACACCAACCTGAGCCTGAGCTATTCCAACGCGGCCTGGGACATCCAACAGAACTTCACCACTGGCTTTACCTACGATATTCCCTTTGGCCGCGGCAGGCAGTTTGGCGGCAATATCAATAGGGCCGCGGATTTCGTGCTGGGAGGCTGGCAAGTCAACGGCATTCTTACGCTGCACAGCGGGCAGCCGTACACAGTCAGCGCCAGCGGTTCCTATTGCGTGGGCGTGTGGGCTGGCTGCTTCCCCGATATAGTATCCGGCAGTGCCAATGCCGCACCTCCCGGTGGCCGCACACCCTCGGAATGGTTCAATACGGCGAACTTTGCGGCGCCCGCGTCCCTGACAGAGGGTAATGTCGGAGACAACACTAACTTTGGACCGCCCCTTCGCAATCTGGACGCGTCCGTATTCAAGGGCTTCGCCTTTACGGAGCGCTATAGCCTGCAATTCCGGGCTGAGGTGTTCAACCTGGCCAATACACCGCAGTTCAATTTCCCGGATAGCAATTTCGGCGATGCTACTTTCGGCAGGGTATCCAGCACGCTGCCAGGCACCGAACGGCACTTCCAGTTTTCGCTGAAGTTCCTGTTCTGACGAACCGCGACCCGTTACCGAGCCGCGACCGTGAGGGATCGGTACAACAGAACCTGTGACGGCTTTCCCAATCGGGCGCCGCGAGTTTTCTCGCGGCGCCCGCTGCTTTAGACCTGTTTCCTCGTAACGCATCTGCTGCGAAATCTTATCCCGTTAAGGGAGCCATCGATATTGAGCGCCTGCAGGCGCGGATGAGGCTTACGCCAGGCTGAATCAACTCCCGCAAGCTACGCAAGGCCATGGAAGCCGATCCAGGCGCTATGGTTTACGAAACTCGGGCAGACCAGTTGTGGCAGCTAATGTCCCGCCCACCTGCCATGTGAAGCGGCCTGCTGCGCGGCCAGCAGCAGGAAGAAGACGCCGTTGTAGGCCGCGTGCATCAATGCGGCTGCCTTAGTCGACCCGGTACGCTGGCGCATCCAACCGAACGACGCGCCAGCGGCGGCAATCAGCAGCGCATGCCGCCAGGAGTAACCATACTCCTGCAGATGCATCAGGCCGAACGCCGCGGCCGTGAGCAGTATGCCGGGCGCCGCGCCCAGCGAGCGAACCAGCAGCGGTTGCAGGAACCCGCGAAACACGACCTCCTCACATACCGGCGCCAGCGTGGTGCCGATGACCGCGAGCATTACCACCGAGACCGGGTCCTGCAGCAGGGCCTTCATGGGATTGTCGGTATCCGGCGTGCGCATCAATACGCTGGCGATCATCACGGCGAAGGCCGCCGCCACACCGCAAGCTCCCACCAGCGGAGCGTTCAGCGGGCCTCGGGACCAACGCAGGGATTGCCAGAACGGCCTTCCGTAATAACGCCGAAAAATTACCGCCAGTGTTCCCAGCAGCAGACCATACAGCACCACCTGCGCCGGCATCAGTACGTAGATTTGCTTGACGTGCGTGACCGCAATCAGCGCGGCGGCCAGCAGCGACTCCACCACCGCTCCCAGCAAAGCGATCAGCAGAAAGCCGAACAGATCCAGATAGCCCCAGAAAGGATAGCTCTCCGGCGGCGACGGCTCCGGCCCAGGCAGGGCGATGAGCTCCGGCGGTGGTGGTTCCGGGGTCACGGTTCCTTCTCAATGAGGCAAGCAGCCAGCAGCGGCACCAGGATCTCATGATGTCCCGTCAGCGCATAGCCCGCGCCTCCGGATTTGGCGTGCGGCCGCTCCACCACATTCACGCGCGGCCTGTAGTGCTGCAGGAAGTCCAGGTTCACGGTGGTGAAATCCGTCAGTGGATTTCCCAGGTTGCGCACCGCGGAAACGGCTTTCAAAAATACTTCCGGCAGAACCACCGCGGAGCCCACATTTAGATAGACGCCACCGTCGTGAAGCCCGGCGATCAACGCGCACAGCAACCGGAAATCGGTGTGCGTGGCGCGGCCGATGGATGCCGGGTCCGCGGCGGGATGCGTATGCGGCGTATCCGTGCCGATCGCGACGTGTACGGTAACCGGCACTGCGTCGCGCCAGGCTTCGAGCAGCAGGCTGGCCGCCGCGAATTCGGGGGCGGCGATCTGGTTGAGCCGCCGGCCGAGGGCCTCGCCCATGCCGAGCGATTCGCGCGCACCGGCCGCGATGGCGTCGTTCATTTCGCGGCCCGTTTCCTCTGCGGCGCCAAAACTGCCATCCGGCAGCACGGCTTCCACATCTTCGCTGGTATGGCCGGCCAGGGCGATCTCGAAATCGTGAATGGCGGCCGCGCCATTCATAGCGAGCGCGGTGGCATAACCACGGTGCATCAAATCGATCAGCACGGGTGCGAGGCCGCACTTGATCACGTGTCCGCCCAGGCCCCAGATGATCGCCCGTCCATGCGCGCGCGCCGCGGCGATGGCGTCGACCACGGCCCGTAGCGAGCCGGCCGCGAGAATATGCGGCAGGGAGTCGAGCCATCCGCCTATGCCGCTGCCCTTGCGGTAGGGCGTCGCGAAGTCTGCCACGCGGACCTTGCCGCCGCGCGCATCCAAGGGAATTGTCTTTAGGCCCGTGAGGTCGATAGGCGGGACGGCGTACTTAGTCATGTGCAACTCTTCGTGGGGACGGCCACCCCGCTCATATGACCTTTCGCAGCGCGTCGGCGGTGTAACTCTTCTTCGAACGCGCCACCTGCTCGGGCGTCCCCGCGGCCACCAGACGCCCGCCATATTCGCCGCCATCCGGTCCCAGATCGATGATCCAATCTGCCGTCTTAATCACGTCCAAGTTGTGTTCGATCACGACCACCGTATTACCCAGGTCCACCAGGCGTTGCAACACATCCAGCAGCTTACGCACATCGTCGAAATGCAGGCCGGTGGTCGGTTCATCGAGCACGTAAAACGTACGGCCCGTCTGGCGCCGGCTCAATTCCTTGGCCAGCTTGATGCGTTGCGCTTCGCCGCCCGAAAGCGTGGTGGACGATTGCCCCAAGTGGATGTAACCCAATCCTACGTCATTCAGCGTTTGCAGTTTGGGACGGATATGCGGAAGATTTTCCATCAGCGGCAGAGCTTCTTCCACGGTAGTGTCCAGCAGATCGGCGATGGAACGGCCCTTATACTTCACTTGCAACGTCTCGTGATTGTACCTCCGGCCGCGGCACACGTCGCACGTTACGTATACGTCGGGCAGGAAATTCATCTCGATGCGCTTCAGCCCGTCGCCCTGGCAGGCCTCGCAACGCCCACCTTTCACATTGAAGCTGAACCGCCCCGGTTTGTAGCCGCGCTCGCGCGATTCGGGGAGCATGGCGTACAGATCGCGAATGCGCGTGAACAATCCGGTATACGTGGCGGGATTGGAGCGCGGCGTGCGCCCGATGGGCGACTGATCGATGCGAATCACCTTGTCGATGTTGTCCATGCCCCGGATAGCTGTAAACTTGCCCGGGTTTTGGCGCGACCCGTAAATCTGCTGGGCCAGCGCGCGATACAAGATCTCGTTCACCAGCGTGGATTTTCCGCTGCCCGAAACGCCCGTGACCACGGTCAGCAGTCCCAGGGGAATATCCACATCGATATCTTTCAGGTTGTGCTCCGACGCCCCGATGACCGCAATCTTTTTGCCATTCTGCCGCCGGCGCGCGCCTGGCACCGGAATCTGCAGCGTGCCGGAAAGGTACCGGCCGGTCAGCGAGTCTTGGTTCGCGGCGATGCCCTGCGGCGTTCCGGATGCCACCAGGCTGCCGCCCAGGCGTCCCGCTCCCGGCCCCAGATCGATGACGTAATCGGCCCGCTCGATGGTCTCGGCGTCGTGCTCCACGACGAGCACGGTATTGCCCATATCGCGCAGGTGCGTCAGCGTGTCCAGCAGGCGGCCGTTATCGCGCGGATGCAGGCCGATGGAAGGCTCGTCCAGCACGTAGAGTACGCCGCGCAGCTTAGAGCCGATCTGGGTGGCCAGGCGGATGCGCTGCGCCTCGCCGCCGGAGAGCGTGGCCGCGGACCGTTCCAGGCTGAGATAATCGAGACCTACCGCGGTCAGAAACTCGAGGCGGCGGCGGATTTCATCCACAATGCGGCCGGCGATCTGCGTTTCGCGCTCGCCGAATTCCCAGTTGCGCACGGTCATCAGCGCGCGCGCAATCGGCATCTCAGTGAATTCGGCAATCGAGAAATTCTTGACGCGCACTGCCAAACTGGCGGGGCGCAGCCGCTTGCCGTGGCACGCGGAGCACTCGGCCGGCGACATGTACTCGGTGAGCCATTCGCGATAGCCTTCCGACGATTCTTCGTAGGTCTGCGCCAGGATCTTCAGGATGCCTGGAAATCCGTTGGTACCGTCGAGCAGGGCGCTTTGCACCCTTTTCGGGAACTGATCGAACGGCGTGGCCAGATCGATGCGCAGCGTTTTGGCGGCTTCGGAGAGCCAGTGCCGCATATATGCCGAGCCGGCGCCGGGCCCCAGACCGCCCTCCAACAGCGGTTTCGAAAAATCCACGATGGCTTTGCCGGGATCGAATGTCCACTTGCTGCCCAAGCCCGTGCATTCTTCGCAAGCGCCATAGGGGCTGTTGAAGGAAAACGAGCGCGGCTCGAGCTGCGGTATGCTGGTGCCGCATTCGGTGCAGGCCAGTTTCTGCGAGTACAACCGTTCTTCGCCGTTGACCACCGTGATCAGGACCAGGCCGTCGGCCAGCTTGGTGGCGGTTTCAATCGAGGCTTCGAGGCGCTTCTCGATGCCCGGCTTTACCGTCAGCCTGTCAACGACCACTTCGATGGTGTGATTGCGGCGCTTGTCGAGCGGGATATCGTCTTCGAGCGAGCGCAGCACGCCATCGATACGCGCGCGCACGAATCCCTGGCGGGCCAGTTTCTCCAGGTCCTTCTTATACTCGCCCTTGCGTCCGCGGACTACGGGCGCCAGCACCATGATGCGTTCATCCGGCCGTAGGGCGAGCACATGCTGCAAAATCTGCTCAGTGGTCTGGCGTGAGATGGGGTTTCCGCAAAGCGGGCAGTGGGGCGTGCCGATGGAGGAGTATAGCAGCCGCAGGTAATCGTAGATCTCGGTGATGGTTCCCACCGTAGAACGGGGACTGCGGCTGGTAGTTTTCTGCTCAATCGAGATGGCCGGGCTCAGCCCGTCGATGGAATCGACATCCGGGCGCTCCATCTGGTCGAGAAACTGGCGGGCGTAAGTGGAAAGCGTTTCCACATAGCGGCGCTGGCCTTCCGCGTAGATCGTATCGAAGGCCAGCGATGATTTGCCGGAGCCGCTGAGGCCGGTGATGACCGTCAGGCTGTTGCGCGGAATGGATACATCGATGTTTTTCAAATTGTGCTGGCGCGCACCGTGGACGGAAATTCTTTCGAGCATTGTGCTTGTTTCGGGAGAAGAGAAGATTACATACCATTGTGTCAAGGTTGAGTTAGCAGCGCAATTGGTGTATAAAAGAGACGACGTGCTACATTGCCCTAGTTGCCGCGGAAGATTGCAGCGTGTGCATCGAACCTTTGCCGAAAAGTTCCTATACACGTCGACATATGAGTGCCTGCAATGCCGTGCGCGCAAGCCGGAGCCGCGCTGGTACGCGCTTTACCTGGGCGATTATCCGCGATGTCCGCGGTGCGGGACGTATCGCCTGACGCGTCTTTCAGAGCGTGACAAGATCGACAAGATGAAAAAGGGGCTGATTAACTTCGCGCAGTTCTTATTGCGTGCCGACCTGTATCACTGCCGTTACTGCCGCGTGCAATTTTACGATGTCCGTAAGCCGGTGGCTCCCGAGATGCGGAATCGGACGTCGGTAGCGCCACCGGTCACGGCGGCCGTGAATCTTGAGCCTAAGCCGTAGCTCAAGTTTGTATTACAACCTCTCAGAATCTTCGCAGCGTGCGCAGATTTTGGAGGGCGGGCTTTAGCCGGCGCGGGGCTTCAGCCCCGCTGCACCGAACCTTTTGGTAGCGGCTATGCTGCTCTGCGAGGCAGGACTCCAGTCCCGCGGGCCGGCGTCCACGCCGGCCGGGTGCGGGTCCTGGAGGACCCGCGCAGACCTGGAGGTCTGCCCCACACCTGCATTTCACATCTTCGATATCACCGTCTTTACTTCGGTGTACTGCTGCAATCCGTATTCGCCCAGTTCGCGCCCAATGCCGGACTGCTTGAATCCGCCAAATGGAGCACGGGGATCCAGGACGTTATAGCAGTTCACCCACACCGTACCGGCGCGCACGTTATTAGCAATGGCGTGCGCCTTTTTAATGTCGCGCGTCCATACCGCGGCGGCCAGGCCATAAGTCGTGCGGTTGGCCCGCTCGACCACTTCGTCGACACTCTTGAACGGGATGATGCTCATCACCGGGCCGAAAATTTCTTCGCGGGCAATCTTCATCTCATCCTGCACATCCGCGAACACGGTTGGCTGAATGAAGTAGCCGCGATCCCCGACCCGCTCGCCGCCGCAAACCATATTAGCGCCCTCGGACTTGCCCGATTCGATGTATCCCATGACCTTGTCGAACTGCGCTTCGTCCACTTGGGGACCCTGTTCCGTCTTGGGATCGAACGGATCGCCGACGGTGCGATTCTTTGCGCGGTGGCTGCTCTTCTCTACGAATTGATCGTAGATTTTTTGTTCGACGAACACCCGCGAACCGGCGCAGCAGCACTGGCCGTGATTGAAGAACAAGCCGAAGTGCGCGCCCTCCACGGCTTCATCCACGTCCGTATCGGCAAACACAATGTTGGGGCTCTTACCGCCCAGTTCCAGCGTGACCCGCTTCAAATTAGACCGGGCCGCCGCCTCCATCACCAGGTGCCCGACTTCAGTTGAACCGGTAAAGGCCACCTTGTCCACATCCATGTGATTGGCGATAGCCGCGCCGGCCGTAGGCCCGTAGCCCGGCACAAGGTTCACCACGCCTTCCGGGAATCCGGCTTCCACGATCAACTCGCCGATGCGCAATGCGGTGAGCGGTGTTTGTTCGGCCGGCTTCATCACCACGGTATTGCCGGTGGCTAGCGCCGGAGCCAGTTTCCAGGCCTGCATCAGCATCGGGAAATTCCACGGAATGATCTGGCCCACCACGCCCACCGGCTCATGCCGCGTGTAGCAAAAATAGTCGCCGTCGACAGGGATGGTCCGGCCTTGAATTTTGTCGGCCCAGCCGGCGAAATACCGGTAGCAGGACACCGTGGCGGCCACATCCACCGCGCGCGCTATGGAGAGAGGTTTGCCGTTATCCAGCGATTCCAGGCGGGCAAGTTCGTCCGCATGTGCTTCGATCAGATCGGCCAAGCGGTTGAGCAAACGTCCACGTTCGGATGCCGGCGTCTTGCGCCAGGGTCCGTGTTCGAAGGCCGCCCGCGCGGCGCTGACCGCCCGGTCCACGTCCGCGGCGTCTGCCTCGGCGATCTGGCAGATCTCTTCGCCGGTGGCGGGATTGATGGTTGCAAAAGTCTGGCCGGATTGGCTTGCGATCCAGCGGTTGTTGATGAGGAGCTTGGTAGCTCGAATCGGAACTTCCTGTTTCTGAGGCTGTGCCATTACAGAGGCCATCGGGGACTCCTTCTTCTGAGTGTCTGCTTACAACGCTGTAAGCTATTCCTCGAAAGTACCACGAAATTTTCCCGCGGATTTGGACGGCTAAGGCGCCGGGTTCCCGCCCACGATTCACAACGGAAAGCGGATGGTGAATAGAGGCGCATGATTGTACTGGTGGCATTGTGCAGGGGCGGTCTGGAAGCCGGCCCCCACGGCCATCAGCAGATGCCCGTGCGGCTTGAATCTGCCGAGTATCAGGCGCCGTGTTCCAGGTCAGTGCATGGCCGATCGTGTCTGCATGGCCGACGGGCAATCCTCCGCCGAAAGTGCTCTGCGCATCGAACCGGCCCCATCCTCTGCCGGGCGTGATCACGGCGCCCTTCGCCCCATTCTTTATACTCGCCGGTGGTGAGGGTGCTGCCCAGGAGAACGCGAGGATCTAGTTGCCGGACTTCTCGCTGGACGCCGGTATACGGTATTTGCCGAGAAACGACATCCGTTCCAAACCGCGCCGGGTGGGAGGTTGCCGCAGGCGCAGAAAGCAGGTAAGATTGAGTTTCCCGCCCGATCGCTTTCGACAGCGAAATTTAGTTCAATTTATGCCGCAACATAAGAAGGTTCTTGCAGTAGTGAGCGATTTGTTTTTTTCCGTAAAGATCACAGATGCCGCCAAACGCGCCGGCATGGCCGTAGAATTGGTCAAGGACCCGCACGAGGTTCTGATAAAAGCCAAAGCCAAACCGAACGTCATCATCTTCGACCTGAATTTCGAGAATGCGCAACCGTTGGAGTTAATCGCCAAGATCAAAGGCAACCCCGAGTGCAAGGGTGTGAGCTTGATCGGTTACCTCTCCCACGTGCAAGGAGAACTGAAACAGGCCGCGCAGGAGGCTGGCTGTGACATGGTGATGGCCCGGTCGGCGTTTTCGCAGAACCTGCAGCAGATTTTGAAGCGGCACTCCGGCGTGGTGTAGCCGGCGTGGGGCAGAACTAAGTTGCCTGCTGCGTGAAATGGGCCAATGCCTCCGCCTTGGCGCGCGCGGCGCCGGAATCGATGGCAGCGGCTGCCAGTCTAACCCCTTCGCGAAAATCATTTGCGCGCCCCACGGCCACTAATGCCGCCGCGGCATTCACCAGCACGATGTCGCGTTGGGGACCTTCCCTGCCGTTCAGAATCTCACGGGCAATGGCCAGGTTCCGCTCCCGATCGCCGCCCGCCAGATCCTCCGGCCGCGCTGCCCGTACGCCGAAATCGTCCGGCGTGAGCGTCCGCCGGGCAACCTCTCCATGCGCGATTTCGAAAACCAGTGTGGGACCGGTCGTGGTGATCTCATCCAGACCATCGGAGCCGTGCACCACGAACCCACGCGCCAATCCCAATGCGGCCAGCGCGCCCGCCATCAGCTCCGCGAACCGCGCGCTGGGCGCGCCTACCAGTTGCGCCGTGGCGCCCGCAGGATTCGTCAGCGGTCCGAGCAGATTGAAGACCGTGCGCATCTTCAGGTCCACGCGTACGGGATGCGCGTGCCTGGCGGCGGTGTGAATCGCCGGCGCGAAGAGAAACCCGATACCGATCTCGCGGATGGCGCGCGCGCATTCGGCGGGCGGCATGGGGAAGCGTACGCCCATGGCTTCCAGCAAATCAGCGCTGCCGCATTGGCTCGAAATCGAGCGGTTGCCATGCTTGGCCACGTGCACTCCCGCGCCCGCGACCACGAACGCCACCACGGTGGAAATATTGAATGTGGAGAGACCATCGCCGCCGGTGCCGCAGGTATCCAGCAGCGGCTCGCCGGCAAGCCCGGCGTCGATCGGTTCGGCCATCTCGCGCAGCGCGCGGGCGAACCCCACCAGTTCATCGACCGTCTCGCCTTTCATGCGCAACGCCACCAAAAAACCGGCAATTTGCGGCCCACTCGCGGCGCCCTTCAGGATGATGTGCATGGCCTCCCGCGCATCGGTGCAGGACAGGTTTTGGCCATCGGCGACACGGTGCAGGTAGGGCAGAAGCGACATGCTATAGTGAGGATTCTAAGTCCAAGTTATCATAAGTCCATGAAAATTCACGAGTATCAGGCCAAGGGAATCCTGGGCCAATACAACGTTCCTGTGCCGCGCGGCGAGGTCGCGTTCACGGCGGACGAAGCCGAGGTGGCGGCTAAGAGTATCGGCGGCAGTGTGGTGGTGAAGGCGCAGATCCATGCCGGCGGACGCGGCAAAGGCGGCGGCGTGAAAATCGCGAAGGACGCGGCGCAGGCGGCGGAGATTGCGCGCCAGATGCTGGGCATGAAACTGGTGACGCACCAGACCGGGCCGGAAGGCCGCATCGTGCAGCGCCTGCTGATTGAAGAGACGCTGCCCATCGAACGCGAATTGTACCTGGGCATCGTGCTGGATCGCGCGCAGGGCCAGCCGGTGTTCATGGCATCCGCGGCGGGCGGCGTGGAAATTGAAGAGGTCGCCGCCAAAACGCCGGAGCTGATTCTGAAGGAAGCGTTCGATCCGGGGCTGGGCTTGCTGCCGTTTCAGGCCCGCAACCTGGCGTTCGGTATCGGCGTGCCCGCGGCCACCGTGAATGCGGCCGCGGCGGCCATGGCGGCACTCGCGCGCGCCTATCTGGCGAAGGATTGCTCGCTCGCCGAGATCAATCCGTTCATTCTGACCGGGGACGGCAAGGTATATGCGCTCGACGCCAAGATCAATTTCGACGACAGCGCGCTTTACCGCCACAAGGAATTGCTCGATCTGCGCGATCTGAACGAGGAGGATCCGCTCGAAGTGGAGGCCTCCCGCTTCGGCATCAACTACATCAAGCTGGACGGAACGGTGGGTTGCATGGTGAACGGCGCGGGCCTGGCGATGGCCACCATGGACATTATCAAATACGCCGGCGGAAGCCCCGCGAACTTTCTGGATGTGGGCGGCGGCGCCAGCGCCGAGCAGGTGAAGAATGCATTCCGCATTTTGCTTTCGGACCCGCATGTGAAGGCGGTGCTGATCAACATTTTCGGCGGCATCCTGCGTTGCGACACGCTGGCTACCGGAGTGGTGGCGGCGGCCCGCGATTTGCATATTGGGGCACCCATCGTTGTGCGAATGGAGGGAACCAACGTGGAACTGGGCCGCCAGATTCTGCGGGAATCCGGATTTAACTTCACGGTTGCCGAGGGCATGCGCGACGCCGCGGAGAAAGTCGTGCGGCTCGCCGCGCAGTAGCGCACGATATACACGGTATAGAGGAGAGGATGAGCGTACTCGTAGACGAAAATACCCGCCTGATCGTGCAAGGGTTCACCGGCAAGGAAGGCACATTCCATGCGCAGCAGGCCATCGCCTACGGCACTAAGGTGGTGGGCGGCGTGGTGCCCGGGCGGGGCGGCGCGACGCATCTGGATCTGCCGGTGTTCGATACGGTGGAGCGGGCGGTGCGCGCCACGAGCGCGAATGCTTCGGTGATCTTCGTGCCGCCGCCCTTTGCCGCCGATGCCATCATGGAAGCCGCCGCAGCCGGCGTGCCGCTGGTGGTGGCGATCACGGAAGGTATCCCGGCGCTGGATATGGTGAAGGTGTGGGCCTTTTTGCGCGGCCGCGGCACGCGATTAATCGGTCCGAATTGTCCGGGCATCATCTCGCCGGGCAAATGCAAGATCGGTATCATGCCGGGGCACATTCACCTGCCCGGCCACGTAGGCGTAGTCTCGCGTTCGGGCACTTTGACGTATGAAGCGGTGGGACAGTTGACCGGCCTCGGCATCGGCCAATCCACTTGCATCGGCATCGGGGGCGATCCTATCATCGGCACCACATTCCTGGATGCGCTGACGCTGTTCAACGAGGATCCCGGCACGCACACGATTGTGATGATCGGCGAGATTGGGGGCAACGCCGAGGAGACCGCGGCGCGCTACGTGAAAGATTACGTGCGCAAGCCAGTGGTGGGATTTATCGCGGGACAAACGGCGCCGCCGGGCCGCCGCATGGGCCACGCGGGCGCCATTATTTCGGGCGGCTCGGGTGCGGCCGCGGATAAGATCGAAGCGATGAAAGAGGCGGGCATCGCGGTGTGTTCGTCGCCCGCCGAAATCGGGGAGAAGGTAAAGAGCCGCGTATGAATGTGGAACGCACGTTTTCGATTATCAAGCCGGATGCGGTGGCCTCAGGGCACAGCGGGGAAATCCTCTCCACACTGGAGATGGAAGGTTTCAAAATCGTGGCGTTGCGGATGACGCGCTTGAGCCGGCCGCAGGCGGAAGGCTTCTACGCCGTGCATCGCGAGCGCCCGTTTTTCAACAGCCTGGTGAAGTTCATGTCGGAGGGCCCCATCATCGTCATGGCGCTCGAGCGGGAGGACGCTATTGCGAAGCTGCGCGAAGTGATGGGCGCGACCAACCCGGCAACTGCCGCGGAGGGCACCATCCGCAAGCGCTATGCGGAATCGATTGAGCGCAACTGCATTCATGGCTCGGATGGGCCGGAAACGGCTCAGGCCGAGCTGGCTTATTTTTTCAACGCGTTGGATCTGGCTGCTCACTGAGTTTGTGGCGCAAGCGAAAAAACCAATGGCTAAGAATGACAGGAAGCCTAAAGCTCCAAAAGCGCTAGGTCAATCATTCAGCGCTGACTTACAAAAGAGCCCGGCAAAAGGCGGCTGGACTTATGTCGTATGGCCTGAATCTGTAGCATTCTTCGGAACGCGTGGTCTGGTTAAGGTCCGGGGCACTATCGACGGCTATCCTTTTCAAAGCTCCTTCATGGCTATGGGCGACGGCACCCACAAGCTGCCCGTCAAAAATGACATTCGCCAGGCAATCGGGAAAGACGTGGGCGACACCGTGATCGTGGTGTTGGAGGAGCGGATCGACCAACGGTGACGGGGCGAGCAGCCCGGCAACTGTCATGCGATCATAGGACAACGTCCTCTGAACGCAAGAACAACTGGCCATGCACAGCCTGCTCCAGGACCTCCGCTACTGCCAGCGGCAGCTCATCAAGAGTCCCGGATTCACGCTGACTGCGGTAATCTCGCTGGCGCTCGGCATCGGCGCCACCACCGCGGTCTTCAGCGTAATCTACGCCGCCCTGCTGAACCCCTACCCCTACCGCGCGGTGGACCGCATCGTCCGTCTCACAGTCGAAAGCAAGGCTGGCCCAGGCGAGTGGATCAACCTGAATGGACCGCAGATCCGCCAGGTGCAGCAGTCGCACGCCGTAGAGAGCGTGCTGGCGATGGATTTTCACGCCCTCACCCTAACCGGCCAGGATCTCCCAAGCAATGTAAACGCCATCTCCCTGATCTCGACCGGCTTCCAGGATCTGGGCGTACCTCCGGCGCTCGGACGCGCGCTGTCACCGTCGGATGCCATCGATGGCCAGGACCCCCAACCCGTGGCCGTGCTGTCCTACAAATTTTGGCAGAAGCAGTATCTTTCAAGTCCGGACGTACTCGGCAAGACCCTGCAGCTCGACCGCCAGAATTACGCGATCATCGGCGTGGCCGCTCCGCGCTTCACCTGGTACGTTGCGGACGTCTACCTGCCGCTGAAGCTCATACAAGATCCCAGCCGGATGTTCGTCGTCGATCTGCGGCTAAGGCCGGGCGTGACCCACCAGGCCGCGGACGCCGAACTGCAGCCCCTGCTGGAACAGTTCGCTAAGAACATGCCAAAGCACTTCCCCGAGCACTTCAAGGTGCGTGTGGAGGGCCTGAACGAGTGGGTGGTCAGAGACATGCGCGTAACCTTGTTCCTGCTCCTGGGTGCGGTGGCACTGCTCCTCGCTATCGGCTGCGCGAACGTTTCGATTCTGCTGCTGGCGCGGGGCACCGCGCGTCACGCTGAGTTGGCCCTGCGTGTGGCCCTGGGGGCGCAGCGCCGCCGCATCGTGCGCCAGTTGCTTACCGAGGCGTTGCTCCTCTCCGCCATTGGCGTGCTCTTCGGCGTGTGGATGTCTTACGGAATTCTGGCGGGAATCCGGACGGTGCTGCCGCCGTATGCCTTCGCACCCGAAGTCGTGATCCGTATCAATCTCCCGGTGCTGCTGGTGAGTGGCGCCGTGGCGCTGGCGACCGGGCTGCTATTCGGGATGTGGCCGGCGCTGCATCTATCCCGGACCGACGTCAGCCGGGTCATACAGTCGAACGGCCGCCGTGCGGCGGGAAGCGTCCACGGACGCAGAACGCATAATGCCCTGATCGCCGGCCAGATCGCTCTGACGCTGCTGTTGCTGGCCGCCGCCGGTTCGGCCATGAAGAGCTTTATCCGGCTCATGCATACGCCGTTGGGCTACGATCCGCACAACGTGCTGTCGCTGGGAATTCCGCTGCATGAGAACTCCTACAACACCTGGGCCGCGCGCGGAGCCTATTTTGAACAGCTCCGGGCAAAAGTGGCGGAGACGCCCGGCGTTACCATGACGGCCATTTCCAGCAACGCTACGCCGCCGCACAATGGATGGAATTCGCCCTTCGAGATTCTAGGCAAGCCCGCCTTGGAAGAGCAACTTGGATCCATCAATCTGGTGAACCCCGCGTACTTTGCCACGCTGCGCATCCCGCTGGTTGCGGGACGCCTGTGGAGCGAAACGGAGAATCGCAACGGCGCGCACGTTGCGGTGATCAATCGCACTCTTGCGCAGCGCTACTTCGCGAATGGCGACGCGATCGGACACTCCGTGAAGTTGCCCGGCATCGAGGAGCGCCCGCCGGTGGTCCTGACCGCGCCAAACATTGCGGACACCTGGCTGCAGATCGTGGGAATTGTGGGCGACGCCCGCAACCATGGGCTGAACAACCCTATCAAGCCGGCGATCTTTGTGCCTTACACGCTCAGCATGTCGATGGGTACCCAGATTCTGGTGAGGGCCACCGTACCACCGTTGGCTCTCTTGCACGCCATGCGGGCACAATTGAGCGCGGTGAACCCCGAGCAGCAAACCTTCAGCACGGTCGAAGACCTGGACTCCTGGATTTCCGATGAGCCGGCATGGCAGCAGGAGCACCTGGCCGCGTGGATCTTTGGCGTATTCGCGGGATTGGCGCTGGCTCTTGCCGCCGTGGGACTTTCCAGCGTGGTCGCCTACACGGTAGCGCAGCGCACCAGCGAGTTTGGGATTCGGGTGGCCCTGGGCGCGCGCCCCTGGGATGTGATGCGCATTGTTTTTGCGTCGGCAACAGTGAGCCTGAGCAGTGGCATTCTGGCTGGTATCGGGTTCGCGCTGGCCCTGAACAGCGTTCTCCAGCGGTGGGCCAATGGCAATTCAGGCGATCCTTTCATTCTTTTGGCAGGAGTGCTCTTGCTCAGCCTCGTGTCCATGATTGCGTGTGCTATACCAGCCTGGCGCGCATGCCAAACCGATCCTATGATGGCGCTCCGTAGCGAGTAGGTACCGCTGTCCACCAGGTGTAACTCAGCAACCGTGATACTCTCAATGGCTATGAAGAGACCGGGAACCGCCGCGTTCATTACTGCGCTGTTCGGCGGCCTAAGCCTGATGAATATGGCGCTCAATCGGCGGTTGGAATCCGTTCCCGCCGTGGATGTGGTCCAGTTGATTGGCACCGGCATGTGTTTCGGTGCAGCCCTTGTCGCCATCGTCTACGTTCTGCGTAAGCGCCGAATCTACTGATTTCCGCGATACGACTTTGCGCTTCGGCGCGGTCGAGCACCAGGCAGTGCGCGTGAATCACGTGCAATGGAGCAACTCGCGAATCTCCCCGTGCCGGCCCTCGGCGGCCCACCCGTCCGGTGTTGAATCGAACTTGGCATCCCGGATGGTGAAATCGGCGCCGTGCGCCACCAGAAACTCGACCGTTTCTTTATGCCCATTGATCGCCGCCCAGTGCAGGCCCGTCCCGCCGAAGACCCCCTTTGCATTGACGTCGGCGCCGCGCTCGAGCAACAATGCTGCAACCGCCGTGTGGCCATTTCGGCAGGCGCAATAAAACACGTGTGAGATCACGTCGCCCTTCAAGCGGGCGGAATCGGCGACCCAGTGATCGTCGGGTTCCGTAGGAGCCGGTTTGGCGAGTGATTCGAGGGGCGCACCTGAATCGAGAAGCTCGCGAACCAGATCCAGCCTCCCGAGACTTGCGGCGGCCACCAGGTTCATCCCTTTCGCACCGCGCGCCAGCAACAGATCGGCAACCTCGGTGCTGCCCATGGTCGCCGCCCAGTCGAGCGCCGTGGCGCCCCAGGATGTGGTCGCCTCCAGGTCTGCGCCGGAGTCTAACAGCGCTTGGGCGATGTCGCGGCGATCATATTCAGCGGCCCAATGGAGCGGTGTCTTGAGGCACTCGTCGCTCGCGCGCACCAGACGAGGATCGGCGGCCAAGAGGCGCTGGACGACCGGCATGTCGCCATCCCTGGCGGCTTGGAGGATCGCGGCTGTGTCATTCATGGTGACCCTCGACAGAGTTATTATAGATTGCCCGGGTCTGGAACGGCATTGCCGGTAGAGCGGATGACGCGATACGCCAAGCTACGAGTCCTGTTCTCCCTGCTGACATTCCGGCTGATGGTTGGTTTAGTTATTGCCGTATGGAGCCCTTACTCCATCTTGTCAGCGCACCCCGGAACATCCTTTACAGAACTTACTCCCCTCGCTCTGGCTGGGGCGTTTCTGATCGGTGCCGGGGCGTTTGGCTATGTCTGGTGCGCGTGGGATTTCGCCTCTATCGGCCTCTCTTTCAGCCCTCCCGTGCCTGTGGCGCGGGGAGTCTACGGATTCCTGAGGCATCCTATGTACTTCAGTTTGACACTAGTTCTATTAGGCGAGAGTCTTTTCTTCAAATCCTGGAGGCTGTTGGGATATGCGTCCGTGCTCGCGCTGCTCAGTCACATATTCGTGATCCTATACGAAGAACCGAGTATGGTGAAGAAGTGGGGTCCTGCCTATCTGCAGTATGCTGAACGCGTGCCTCGCTGGATCCCACGGATTCGCCGGGTTCAGCTTCGGTAGATCACGATTCCGGCAAATTGATCTTCCGCATCAAGCCCGCCCAGCGCGGAGTGGAACGCAGTTCCCTTCCGTACCAGACCCGCAGATAGATGGCGCCGTAAGGATCGTGCTGGCCGGTGGCCTTCGCGAGCCAATCCGCCTCCGCGTCGAATTCCCGCAGCACCCAGTGGTAAATCGCCAGACCTCGGGGAGCGCCGACGGCATCGGGATCGAGCCTCGCGATCATTTCTTCGGCCCGGTGCGTTTCTCCGGTGCGCTGCAGCAGCCCGGCGAGCAATCCGATGGCTTGCGGAACAGGTGCCAGGGCGTACGCCTTTTCGCAATGTGCCAATGCCTCGTCCAACTCTCCGCGCGACGCATGGTAAGCGGCCAGCGCACCTTGCGCGGCCGGCACGGCCGGATTGAAGTCCAGGACCTGGCGATATCCGGCGACAGCTTCCGCGTCGCGGTCCGCTGCGGCGAGACCGAGCGCCCGGTAAACTCGCAGGGTAAGGTTCAGCGGATCTGCGTTCACTGCGTGGTCCAACTGCTGAACGGCTGCGGCCGCCCCGCCGGTGGGCAGAAGGTAACCCATGACGTAATACAGACGCACAAATACCGGAATAGGATCGCGCGCCATTGCCTGTCGAAAGCGCCTCTCCGCCTCTTTCCAGTCGTAGTCAAGGCAGGCCGCCACGTAGCCCAACATCGCGTGCCCTTCTGGCAGGGAGGGATCCAGTTCCAACGCCGTCTGCGCGAGGGACCGCATCATGGGCAAGGCGTGGTTGGCCGGCAGCGTTCCCACCAATGCCATGGCCCCGAAATAACCTCCGTACTCGCAGTGGGCCAGCGCGAATTTCGGATCCAGCGCGATGGCCTGCTCGAAGTATTCCTTAATACGCGGCAGCAGGTCCGGACGAAAGCTTCCGAGATAATGTCGCGCTTTCAAGAGCGCCTCGTAAGCGGGCAGATTCGGCCTGTACTGCTCGAAGGGCGCCGGCGCTCCCGAAAGCTTCACCTGCAGCGCGGACGCGATAGCCTGCGCGATTTCGTCCTGTAAGTCAAACAGATCCGCCATCTCCCGGTCATAGCGCTGCGACCAGAGATGGTACCCGTCCGCGGCGTTGATGAGCTGGGCCGTTACGCGGATGCGGTTCCCGGATCGCCGCACGCTGCCTTCGAGAATGCTTGCCACGCCCAGCGCGCTCGCAATTTTGCGTATGTCCTGTTCCTTGCCGCGGAACGCGAACGCCGAGGTGCGCGCAGTCACCTTCAGCCCCGGAATCTGCGCCAGGAAATTGATGATCTCCTCGGCCAGCCCGTCGCTGAAGTATTCGTTTTCGTTGTCCGCCCCGATGTTGGCGAAGGGCAGAACCGCGATGGAGGGCTGCGGTTGCGCGGGCATTTCCGTCTGCGCCGCTTTTCGGAATGCTTCCCGCAGCGCCTCCAGCACCTCGGCCATGGTCTGATAGCGCGCGGCCGGCACCTTTGCCAAACAGCGCTTCAGGATCTGTTGGAGCGCGGCCGGCGCATCCACCGGTCGAGGCTCGGTGTGCAGAATCGCCGCCATGGTGGAGATGGCGTTCTCCCCGCGAAACGCCTGCCGCCCGCTGAGCAGCTCATAGAATACTGCGCCGAAACTGAATACATCGGACCGCGCATCCAGAGGCTTGCCCGCGGCTTGCTCCGGAGCCATGTAGGCGACGGTGCCCATCACCGTGCCTTCTATCGTTCCAGTTTCGTCGTTCGCGGTTTCACCCGAAAGGGCCACCTGCTTGGCCAGTCCGAAGTCAAGCAGCTTCACCGAACCTTCGGCCGTCACCAGGATGTTGGCGGGTTTCAAATCCCGATGCACCACGCCCTTGCGGTGCGCGGCATCCAGTGCTTCCGCGATCTGCCTCGCCAGGCGCACGGCCTCTTCCACCTCGAGCGGCCCCGGCTTTGCTTGCGAAAGAAGCGGCTGCCCGTCGATGTATTCGAGCACCAGGTAGTCCGGCCCGATATCGAAGATCTGACAGATGTGCGGATGATTCAGCGCGGCGATCGCGCGCGCCTCCTGCTCGAACCGGGTGGTATGCGGGCCCTTCAGCCGCTTCACCGCGACGATGCGATTGAGGCGCGTATCCCGCGCCTTCCACACTTCGCCCATGCCGCCTGTGCCAATCGGCGCAAGAAGTTCGTACGGTCCAAGTTTTGTACCGGCACAAAGCGACATGCGCGGAATTCAGCTCAGTTTACCAATCAGGCGGGCCAGGATTTCCTGAGGAGTGGCGCGCACCCAGGTTTCGTTGACCAGGACGGTGAAACGGTCGTTGTGCGGGGTCCCGAGGATGAAGCCGGCGTCCAGCGCCCGTCGCTGAAAGGTCTCGGCCTGGCCACCTTTCACGCGAAGATAAAAAATGTTGGTACCGTTGGGGACGCGGGCCACTTCGAAGCGGGAGTCGGATTGCAGCGCGCCGATGACTTTCTCGGATGTAGTCACAGCTTGGGCGTAGCGCTCGGGGAAGCCTTCGAAGAAGTTTAGCGCGACGGCCGCGAAAGGCCACACGTGGCAAAGTCCGTTGCCGAACATACGGCGCGGATGGAAGAGATTTTCAAGGAGGCCTTTGGGGCCGGCCAGGACCGCGCCGCTGGCGGCGTTGAAGTACTTGTACATGGAGATGTAGACCGTGTCGAACAGAGCGGCGTAATCGCGCACGGGTACGCCGCTGTAGGCCGCGGCAAGATAGAGCCGGGCGCCATCGAGGTGCAGGCCGATCTTGCGCTCGCGGGCCCATTTGGAGACACGCTTCATTTCAGCAAGGTCGAAGGTCTCGCCAAACTTGCGGCGGACGGGGGTTTCGATCTGGATGGCGCCGATGGGGACGGAGACGCGACCGGATGCGGCGCGGTCCGCTTCGCGCTCCAGGTCGTCAACCGTGAAGGTGGCTCCGCCGGGGGCGAGCGGCACCAGGTGGAGGCCGCTGAGTGTCTGGCAGCAATCGCCGCAGTCGTTGAATAAATGGCTCTCGTGTTGCACCAGCACGCGGCGCTTCTCTCCGGCCAGCAGGCGGACGGCGAGGTGATTAGCGAGGGTGCCGGTGGAGAGCCAGACGGCGGTTTCCTTGCCGAGGGCAGCGGCCACGGCCTGTTCGAGTTTGGCGACCACCCCGCCAATCGAGTATTCGTCGGCGTCGATGGTGGCGGAGAGCTTCTGCAGAAGGGCGGCATACTCCGCCGGGGTGTGGTGGATGCCGTCACCATTGGCCTGGACGCGGGGAGCGTCAACGGCGGCAGATGCGGCGAAGGCCGCGCGCGAGACGGCGGCGGCCATGGGGGCAGCGAGGAATGTGCGGCGGTGCATATGATGGAGAGTATCATGTCATTGATGTGCCGGAAGCACTCACGCGGAGCACCTCATGAAAGCGATCGTGTACACTCAACACGGGCCACCGGATGTTCTGCAGTTCGAGGACGTCACCGCACCTACCCCGGCCGACGATGAGGTCCTAATAAAGGTTTGCGCGGCATCCGTAAACATACTGGACTTAGGCGTTATAAAAGGCGTACCGGCATTCGTCCGCGTGCTCGTCCGCCTGCTGTTCGGTGTGCGCACACCAAAACCCAGGGTCTTCGGCTCCGATGCTGCCGGGCGAGTTCAAAAGGTCCTCGGCTCCGATATCGCAGGGCGCGTGGAAGCGGTTGGCAGACACGTAACCCGGTTTCGAACAGGCGACGAGGTGTTCGGCGGAAACCTTTTCACGGGGGGAGGGTTTGCCGAGTATGTGTGTGCTGCGGAAGACTCCCTGGCCCTGAAGCCGGCCAACATCTCGTTTGAGCACGCGGCCGCCGTGCCAATCGCTGCAATCACCGCGCTGCAGGGTCTTCGGGATCAGGGCCGGATCCAGGGCGGCCAGAACATTCTGGTGGATGGCGCGTCCGGCGGTGTGGGTACATTTGCAGTGCAGATCGCCAAATCCTTCGGAGCTGAAGTCACTGCCGTGTGCAGCACGCGGAATATGGAAATCGCGCGATCGATTGGCGCGGACCATGTGATCGATTACACGCGCGAGGATTTTACCCGCCGCGCGCCGCGCTACGATCTGATCATGGCAGCGAACGCCTATCATTCGATGTTCGCTTACAGGCGTGCGCTCGGTCAGAACGGATTCTATGTCTGGGCCGGCGGCAAACCAAGTTTCCTGATCATGTTACTGGGACCATTACTGTCACGGATCGGGCGCAAGAAGATGCGTTACTTCCTGGCAAAGCTGAACCAGACAGACCTGGCTTTCCTGAGAGACCTTCTGGCAGCCGGAAAAGTCGTGCCCGTCATCGATAGACGCTACCCGTTAAGCAAGGCGGCGGAAGCTCTTTGTTATCTCGCCCAAGGACACGCGCAAGGGAAAGTCGTATTAACCGTTGAACAGAGTAACGCCACTTAACAAGAAAGACATCTATCAGTGATCCTGTTTGGTCTCAATGGATGCCCGCAGCGCTTTGGTTACTTCGCCGGCGATGTCGTCCTGAATCATCAGGATGTCGCCCGTTGGCCGGTCGTAGGTTTCAGACCAGACCACGTACCCGTTGGCCGCACGAATCAAGCGCGCGTCAACCCGCACCCAGGTGCCTGACTTGCGCACGCTCCCATCGAGTACATAAGCCACGCCCAGCGTCCTGGCGATATCTGCGACCGGTATTCGTTTGCCCTTGAAATAGAACGAGGACGTGGGAGCTGGTACCCGCAGGCCGGGGATCTTGCTGAGTTTGTCGATCAGTTCCTCGGTAATTCCATCCGCGAAGGGCTCCTCGTTCATCTTTTGGGTCAGGTCCAAAAACGGCAGCACGGCAATGGATTTCTGCTGCTGCGAAGCTAAGTCGGGCGCGGCTGGGTGATTGTTGCCCGGACCCTTGCCGCGAAACTGAAAAGCGAACAGGAAAGCAACCGCAACAACCAGCGTCAAGCCAAGCGCCAGCCCGGCGGCCCACGGGAGGCCGGCTCTGCGGCGCGCGCTGGGCGGGTCCGGGCGTTGATCCGGGCGTTGATCCAGCCAGGGACCGACCGTCGCCACCATCCGGTATCCGAGTCGCGGCACTGTCTCGATGTAAGTGGGCTGCTTGGGGTCGTCGCCCAGCAGACGGCGGAGGGATGCCACCGCCTGGTAGACCGAGTCCGGAGACACGATAACCTCAGACCAAACCTGGCTGAGTAACTCGTCGATGCTCACGACCTCGCCGGCGTGCTCGGCCAGGCAGACCAGCAGCCGCATCGTCCGCACCTCTACCCGGGCGGTCTCTCCATCTCGTGAAATCTGGCCGGACGCCGGATTGACACACCAGGCGCCGATGCGCAGAATTGTCGAAGTCGGGCGTTCCATGCAGTCCTCCCCGATTGTATCAACACCGTGTTACAAGGCCCATCGCGCCGCCATTTCAGAACTATTCAGGGTGTTTCAGACCAGGTTCAGGACTTCTTGGGTCTCGCGTGGGTATCTTACAACTGCATTGCAGATCCGAGAACAACTGGAGGGAACCTGATGTGCACTCTTGCCGGAATTGGGGCGCTGCTTTTTACGGCTTTCGCGGCGCTCCCCGCTCCCGGGACATACAAAATCGATCCGGACCACAGTTTCGCGTATTTCGGCGCCCGTCACCATGTGGTCGGCCTGGTGCGCGGCAGGTTTGACAAGGTCACTGGAACGATCACCGTATCGCATGACCTGGCCGCCAGCGGTGTCGACGTCGCCATCGACGCCCGCAGCGTCAGCACGCAGAACAGCGAGCGCGACGAGGACCTGCGCAGCCCCGACTTCTTTGATGTGAACAAATTCCCGGCCATGACGTATCGCGGCCGTGGCATTCGCCGCGTTTCTGGAAACTCCTGGCGGTTGGACGGCACTCTTACCATTCGCGGCATGACCAAGGTCGTGCCGCTGACATTCACCTTCAATGGGTTGTTTCCCGATACAAAGCCTGGAAAGCCGGTGCGCGCGGCGTTCCATGGATTCGCGGCGGCGAAGCGCGCGGATTTCGGCATGACCCGCGATAATCTCATGGAACTCGGGGCCTCCCCCACGGGGACAGACGTCGAGATCGAAATCGACGTGGAAGCGGATGCAAACTTCCTGGCGCAGTGAAGCGGAAAAGAGAAGGATCAACGATGGAAAGCTCTATTTCCGGGCAAACGAAGAAAAGGAACGCTCTGCTGGCGATCGGCGTAGGTGGCCTGATAGCCGGGGCTCTGGACCTTACCCAAGCTTGCATTCTGTTTGGAGCGGACATTCCCCTGTCGATCGCCGCCGGCCTGTTAGGGCCGCAGGCTTTCACTGGAGGCGCCGCCACCTATGTTCTTGGCGTCCTTCTGCACTTCTTTATAGCTTGTTCCGCAGCGGCTGTTTACTATGCGGCCAGCCGCTGGCTCCCTTTTATGACGGAGTACCCGCTGGTGTGCGGCTTATGCTTCGGCGCCTGGGTTGAACTGGTGATGAGGCTGGTTGTCCTGCCGCTCTCCGCGCTGCACGCCAGTGGACCTTTCCAACTCCGTAGAGTGATTCAAGGGCTGCTGGTGCACATGGTGGTGGTGGGACTGCCAATTTCCTACAGCGTTCGGCGCTTCGCGAACGCTAGCCCTGCTCATCCGCCAACGGGCCATAAATCGCCGGCACCGGTACATCGTTGAGCCGCAGATACACCGTTAGTTGCGCGCGGTGATGTATACAGTGGTTCATCACAAAGCTCCGAATGCAGACCATGCGCGGCATGCTGAACAGGGTTTGCCCCCCTTGCAGCAACGACCAGCTGTTTGCCAGATGCTCGTCAGTGGCACCGGCCAGGGCGGCACGCGCGGCGCTGGCGCTCTTGTCGAACTTCGCCAGCAACTCGGCCCGCGAAGCGGCGGGATCTTCTTTATACGGCGGAGCGCCCGGCGGCGCGATGTCGAACGAATCCTTTTCGATCACATCCACCGCCCAACCCGTCATATTCGCAATGTGCGTGGCTAGTGCCGCCATGCTGAACGACTTCGCATGCGGCTTCCAGCCGTACTTGTCTTCCGGGCAGCGCTCCAACGTTTTGCGCGTGCTGGCCATCTCCTGATCGAATTCCGGCAATAAGGCGTCACGAATCATAGCTGTTTCCTCCAGCGCCTAGTTTCGCCTTTTGTTCGCTACATTGTCAAGGCTGAATTGTAAAATTAATCCGCAAATCTCTTACGGGGCGGCACGCCTTTAGTGTGGCAATCCCCGCATTTCACCCAATGCACGTTATGTTTGCTCTTGGCCGAGAGGAAACTCGTATCCATCTTTTCCACGTCTAACCCGCAGTTGGACATCTTCGGATGGCACGTCGCACACGATGCCCGCGTCTGTTGCCCGTGCTGCGCATGGCAGGCCAGGCAACTGATGCCTTCGTGGACGCCGATGCCGGTGCGATCGTCGCCGGTGCCGACTTGCATATTCGCCACGGGAGCGTGGCACTGGTAGCACAGCGCCTGGCGCTGGTCCTGGCTCATGCGCACCGGCCGCGTGGCGTCCAGCATCGCCGGCAAGGGCAGGTCCGCCACGGGGACATACTGCTCGGTCCGGCGGTCGAACAACGCCAAAGACGGGCGCACGATTTCCTGCGATGGCCCGGGCGCGCTTCCCGCCACGCTGGCCTTTTCTAACGGCCTGCCCTCGCGATGCATTTCGTGGCAGGCCAGGCACGGCATGGAAGGCGCCTGCGCCAGTTCCGGACGCAGCATGCGCCACGGCCCCCGCCGGTCAATCGGTCCGACCAGATCGCGCACGCCGCCTCCGAAATGCATGCCGTGGCAGCGCAGGCAATCGTCCATCAGCCGGTTCTTCGCGTTGTGGTCCTTGTCGAGGAAGATGCGCGCATACGTGGCGCTGTGCGGGCCGGATTGCCACGCCGCATACTCCTGCCGATGGCAGCTTTCGCAGCGCCCGGTCATCTCCTGGACGTAACGGTTGGCAAAGGGGATCTGTTCGGGCAGTTCGCCGCGCAGGTGTTCGATGGCGCGGTGCGCATTGTTCATGTGGAAGGATGCGTCCGTGGTGAGCGCGCTGCCGTGGCACTTCTCACAAGCGATGCCGCGATGGCTCGAACTATGCCAGCGGTCGTAAACCGCCTGCATTTCATGGCAGGAAGTGCAGCGGGCACCCTTTCCCGTTTCATAGTAGAGGCTCGCGCCCGGAACCATCAAGGCGATGGCGCCTGCAAGCAGACCCACGCTCAGCACCAGCCTCTTCACGAGCGCATTCACGACCGCACCTGCGTGCCTTTCCATGCCGCGAGCAGGTTGGCCGAGGTGCGATACGCATTGGCCAGGATCGTCAGCGCGGGATTAAAGCCGCCATTCGTCACGTGGACACTCGCGTCGATTACATACACGTTGTCGACATCGTGGATGCGGCAATCGCGATCCACCACCGAAGTCCGCGCATCGACGCCCATGCGGCAGGTGCCTGCCTGGTGTTGTCCGCCGCTCAAGCCCTGGCCGGGAATGCGCTGCCAGGTGTTGACGGCGCCGGCTTCCTTCAGCCATGCTTCCGCCTTGCCGGCCATAAAGCGCGCGATCTCGAGCGTGTGCGGATGCTTCCGTCCCGAGAGGCGGGCCACCGGAATGCCCCAGCGGTCTTTGATCTTGGCGTCCACCTGCACGCGGGAGTCGAACAGCGGCATCTCCTGCACCGGGCCCATCACCGAGACGGTGCGCTTGTACGCAGTGCGGACGAAGTCCTTGTGCGCGGCGCCCCAGCGCGGGATCCACGGCGGCACGAGTCCTATGAACTGATACGGCAGGCGGATGAATTCGTTGGCCAGCATGCCGCCGCCGGCCAGTCCGGGATTGCCGTGATTGTAGTCGCAGATAGCGATGGAAGCGCCCGGCCCCAGGTCGTCGAAAGTGTCGAAATCGAACAGCCCGACCGCGCCCGGATAAGTATGCGATTGCAGATTCCGCCCCACCCAATCGTATCGGTTGCCGAGTCCCGCGGGGAACAAACGGTGCCGCGTGTTCAGCAGCAGCCGCGCGGATTCCACCGCTCCGCCGCAAACGATCACCAGGTCCGCGGTCTGCTGCTGCGGCCGCCCGTCGGCGTCAAAATAAGCCACGCCGCGTGCCCGGCCGCGATCGTCGAGCAGGATCTCCCTGGTCATGCACCCGGTGCGCAGTTCGCAGTTTCCGGTGGCCAGCGCCGTAGGGATGACGGTGTTGTGCGTGCCGGTGCGGGCGTCCACTTCGCAGGCGAATCCCACACACCAGCGGCAGCGCATGCAGGACCGGCGGCCGTTGTACGGCACCGAGTTGCGCAGCATGGGAATGTCGAACGGATGCAGGCCCAGCCGTTGCGCCGCCGGATGCAGCAACTGGTACTCCTTGTTCGGCGCGAGCGGCGGCATCGGCAGCGGCCGGTTGCGCGGCACCTTGAAAATGTTGTTGGTGTCATCGCCCGAGACGCCCATTTCCCACTCGGCCTTCTCGTAATAAGGCGCCAGGTCCGCGTAGCTGATAGGCCAGTCTTCGAGCGTGCTACCCGCCACCGCGCCGTAGGTCGAGCGCATGCGAAAATCCTTTTCCAGGTAACGCCAGGCCATGGCGCCATAGCTGAATGTCCCGCCGCCGACGCAGGCAGCATTGTTCGAATAGGCGCCGTCGCTGGGAGCGACGATGTGCTCGCCGCGCTCATCCACCAGCACGCGCGGATTGCCTTCTTCTTCTGGGCCAAAACCATTACCCAGCACCGTGGTGCGCTGATTCCGCAGATCGTCTTTGCGGCAGTCGGCCGCCGAATACCACTTGCCGCGCTCCAGCATGACCACGCGCAGGCCTGCCGTCGCAAGTTCTTTAGCCACCACGCCGCCGCCGGCGCCCGCGCCTACAATCACGGCCTGCACCTGTGCCAGCGCCATTAGCCCGCCTTTGGCCCTTCCTCGTAATGCATGCGGCCGCGCACCTGCGGGTAGGACAGGTCCAACATTTTCCAGCTCGCCATGTGGCGATTGCCGCCATGCCGTGGATCTCCGTAGAAACCCTGGCGCGCGTGCGCCAAAATCAGCTCGAAAAATTCCCTGCATTCCGTGGCCACACCAGCCAGCACAGCGCCTTGTTGTTCCGGTCGGATCTCTGTGAAGCGCTCGCCGAACCTGGCCCGGCTGGCCCTATCGATGCCCGCCAAGCCATCCCGATAGGTGCGCTGGTACCGTTTGAAATGCCGCGTGAGTTGAATGTCGATGTAGTTGACCACGCCCGCCGCGCGTGCGCCCGGATCGCGGTCCGAAGGAATCAACGCTTCGCAAATCGCATCCGCGGTGGCGCCTTCTTCGGCGGTGAAGAAGCGATAAGGCGAAGCGGACCGGGTACGGCTGCAGCCGATCGCCACCGCGCCGGCAGTCGCCAGGCTGGCGCCCAGAAACGTCCGCCGCCGGATGGAATGCTTCTTGGTCATGGCTCAGCCGCGCGACAGCACGCGGTCGGCGCGCTCGACGTTCTCCCGGATCTCATCCTTCACGCGCGGGAAGATCCCCACGATCACGCCGTCGGTGGGCTTGATGGACTCGAATGCAGTCTGGTAAGCCTGGTCCATCTCGGTCTCGCTGAGGCGGCCCGCCGCCAGAATCTTGAACGCGAAGCAGGGCTTCCTGGTCTGCCGCATCACGCGATACATCCGGGGCGGATCGCTGCGCAGATAAATCTCTTGCGGCATCTCGAGCAGCTCGCCATTCAGCACTTGCTTCCACTCCTCGGCCGTGCGCGTGCGGTTGTAGACGCAACCGGCGTAGAAATCGACGTCCCAGCCCCGTTCTTCCACGTAGGCGATCACCTCCGGCTTGTGCGTGCCGACGCCTACCACGACGCCCAGATCGCGGGCCCTTTTACACCACTGCTTGATATCGTCCATCGCGCCGCGCTGGTAAGCCTTATCGACCTCTTCGCCCTGCTTGTACATGGCCAGCGGCTTCACCGCGCGGAAGACCGTTTCCGCATCGCCGAGGCATTGCGCCACCAGGTGCATCTTGCCGCCCTCCGCCAGGAAGCGGGCCCAGTCTTCGGGCGCGCGGCCCAGTTGCACGTAGTTGAATGCGTTGATGCCGAACCGGCTCGCCTGGTGCATGACGTCGCATACTTTGTCCGGCGTGTAGTATTCCCGCATGGTCACCGAGTAATTATTGTTGTAGTGAGAAAAGCCGTAAAACGGATTCGTGCCCAGCACCAGGCGGCCGATCTCGGCGCCGAAAAACTTCATCCGGGGGACCTGCAGCTCCGCAGCCGGCTTGCGCACAGCCTCGGACTGCTTTGTTTGCCCGGCGGACACCGCCGCGCCGGTCAATCCGGCAGCAATCGCGGACTGGAAGAACGATCTGCGGGTATTCGACATTATAAGGTCTATTTATCATAAATAGATGCCGGGGTCAACGGGGCTGCGCCACTGCGAAATCGAATACAATTGAGGCGAATCCAGGACAAATCCGAAATGCGATTCTATTTGCCCATCTGCCTTGCCGTTTCGTGCGCTGTTTTGACCGCCGCCGAACCGGTCCGCATCATTTTCGACACCGATCTGGGCAACGACGTGGACGATGCCCTGGCGCTGGCCGAGCTGCACGCGTTCGAAAGCCGGGGCGAGTCCCGGTTGCTCGCCGTCACCATTACCAAAGACAATCCGTGGGCCGCCGTTTTCATAGACCTGCTAGATACGTTCTATGGACGGCCGGACATCCCCATCGGCATCGTGAAGCATGGCAAAACGCCGGACGATGGAAGCTACACGCGGCTAGTCGCCGGCATGACCGGTACGGACGGCGCACCTTTATATAAGCACCGCCTGACAGCCCAAAGCGAGCTGCCGGATGCTGTCCAGCTGCTGCGGAAAACACTGGCGGCGCAGCCGGACCGCAGCGTAGTGATCGTGCAGGTAGGGTTCAGTACCAACCTGGCGCGGCTGCTCGATTCCGGGCCGGATGATTCCAGCCCGCTCAACGGCCGCGATCTCGCGGAGGGCAAAGTGCGGTTGGTGTCGATGATGGCAGGCGACTTCCGCGGCGCGGGACATCACACGGAGTACAACATTATTTGCGATATCCCCGCCGCGCAAAAACTGTTTCGCGAATGGCCCGGCCCCATCGTGACCAGCGCTTTCGATATCGGAGAGAGCATTGCATATCCCGCGCAAAATATCGGCGCGGATTTTGCCTATCGCGCGCACCATCCGCTGGTGGACGCGTATCGCGCGTATAAACCCATGCCGTATGACGAGCCACTGTGGGATCCGACCGCCGTTTTATACGCCGTGCGTCCTGATAGCGGATACTTCGGTACTTCACCCGGCGGGCAGATTTCCGTGGACGACCAGGGAGTCACTACCTTTACGCCGGGTGAGTCCGGCAGGCAGAGATACCTGACGGCAGACGATGCGCAGCGCGCGCGGGTGCGCGAGGCCATCTCGATGTTGGTGAGCGAACCGCCCGCCCAGTGAGTCTCAAATAAAAGCGAAAACCATGCGCTTGTTCACCGCCCTCGATCTTCCCCCCGCCGAGGTACGCGCGCTCGAAGCGCTCCTCGATCGCCTCCGCCCGGCGGCCCGCATCAAGTGGAGCCCGCCCGCCAATCTCCACATCACCACCCGCTTCATCGGCGAATGGCCTGGCGAGCGCCTCTCCGATCTGCACGCCGCGCTCGCCAAAATCCCCAGCCATCCGCCCATTCCCATCGGTATCCGCAAGCTGGGCTTCTTCCCCAACCCGCACTCGCCGCGCGTCTTCTGGGCGGGCATCGAAGCCCCGCCGGATCTCGCTGCCCTGGCCGCGGAAACCGATCGCGCCCTCGCACCGCTCGGCCTGCAACCCGAAGGCCGCCCCTTCAGCCCGCACCTCACCTTGGCCCGCCTCAAAGAACCCGTGCCCCTCGTCGCACTGCGCGAGACCATCGCCGCGCTCCCCTCGCTCGACTTCGGCAGCTTCACCGCCGATCGTTTCTTCCTTTATCAGAGCCGCCTGCATCCCACCGGCACCGTCTATACCAAGCTCGCGGAGTTCCCCTTCGCGCCTGCGCTATCCTGAGCGGAGGGGCACCCATGTCCGCATCTATGTCCGCATCCACGCCATTTCCGTACGAAACCCGTCTCAACATCCTCCACCAGCCGCTCGAAGTGATCGACGAGAAAGCGCTCGCCGATGCGTGCGCATACCGCTGGTACAACCAGACGCTGTGTCAGGTGAACGATTCCGTAGTCCGCCTCGGAGTCGTCGAGGGCGAGTATCACTGGCACAAGCACGACGCCGACGACGAGTTCTTTTACGTCGTCGAAGGACATCTCCTGATCGACCTCGAGGGCCGCACCGTCGATCTGGCGCCGCGGCAGGGATTCGTAGTTCCCAAAGGAACCCTTCATCGCACGCGAGCTCTCTCGCGCACCATAATTCTAATGGTCGAAAACGCAGGAATCACCCCCACAGGTGATCCCCAGACACAACCACCAGCCACCAGCCACTAGCCACCAGCCACGGCGAGCGAAGCGAACCTCACTCGACCGCATTAGCCACTGCGATCGCCAGGTCGCGGCTCAACGTTCCAGTCAGCAAATACACCCGATCCGGCACGCTCCAAAACACCGTGATCCGCGCCGGTGAACCCCGCTGCCGGACCAGCGTGGCGGGGCCGCTATTCAGCTCGATCTCCTCGATGGCGGCCATCCGCGCCAGTTCCGGCGTGATCGGCGCCAGCGGAGCCGTTCCCATACGCTGTGCGAGCCGCTCCGCATCCTCTGCCCCCACCCCCATCGCGCGCAGCAGCAGTGCCGAAAATGCTGCATAGTCGAATCCCGCCGGTGCGCTCAGCGTCAGCAGCAGGCTCTGCGCCAACATCGCATCGGGCCACTCGGCCATCGCGATGGCGCTGGTGTGCAGCGCCAGTTGCGCGCCATCCCAAGCGGGCGGCACGCTCACTCCCGCCACCCCCGCTTGGCGCAGTGCCAGTTGCAGGTCGGCCGCGTGCACCACCGTTCCCGCCGACAGGCTGAAGGTCGTTAAAAACTGCGGACTGCCCGAAAGCACACCCGCGTGCGGCAAGCGCGGAGCATAACCCACCCGCAGGCGCACCTCATCCACATCGCGTGCCGGAAGCGGAGGAATCGGCGTCCCTATCAGCTTCACCTGCGGCGACGGCACCCCCTCCGGCCATGGATTCACCCGTATCAACGTCACCCGCCGCACCGTCAGCAGTTGCCACAATTGCTGCGCCGTAACCCGCCCCACCGGCAGCAGCCAGACCAGCGCCAACGCCAGCATCGCCGCCGCGGCCCAAACCGTCCAGCGCCGCCACGCCGCCCGCCGCCAACCCGCCGTGACCCGCGCGCGAAACCGTACCCGTGCCGCGCCCGCGTCAGGCCTCCAATCAGCCGGAGCGTCCAGGTCCGCCATCTGCTTCCGTACCCACGCGCGCAATACTTCGCTATCGTTCTCCATATCGACTCACATACTCCTTCCGAAAAGCCGCGTCCGCGCGCGCCAGAAAAGTCCCCACCGAATTCGGATTCAAATATAAAATGGAGGCAATCTCCCCCAAGCTGTGCCCTTCGCTCCGCAATAGCAGCAACGTCGCCTGCTCGGGCTTCAGACCCGCCAGCACGCGCCGCACGCGCGCCTGCCGTTCGCGCTGTGCCAGCACTACCTCCGGATTCTCCACCATAACCGGCACCGCCGCCATAGCCTCATAATGCGCGCGCCGCTTGCGCTTTTTCAGATTGTCCAGCGCCAGCCGGATGCCCGTGCGGCACAGCCAGCCCGCCAGGTTGTGTCCGGACGCCGGCGGCTCGCGGTGCAGCTTCCAGAACGCTTCCGCCGCCAATTCCTCCGCCCATCCCATATCGCCCACCACCCGGTAGATCAAGCGCGTCAGCGCGGGGTATTGCGCGGCAAAAAGGGCATCGAAATCGCCCGCGCTCTCGCTTTTTCTGCTCATGACCAAAACGTCGGAATGGGCCGGCACACTGTATTAACGACGCCCGCCGCCCGAATTTGAGATGCCCCCATCCCGCCGCTTGCGTGTACACTAAATCTTGTCATGGAGGGCGGGCTTTAGCCGGCGCGGCGCTTCAGCGCCGCCCTCTCCAGCTTGCACCTGCCAACAAACCGATGACCCCCATCCTCGGACTCGCCATCGCCTACCTGCTCGGTGACATCCCCTTCGGCTACCTGCTCGTCAAACTCACCACCGGCCGCGACGTGCGCGCTTCCGGCAGCGGCAATATCGGGGCCACCAACGTCCTGCGCACTACCGGACGCGCCGCCGGAGTCGCCACCCTCCTGCTCGATATCGGCAAAGGCTACCTCGCTGTCTGGATCGAAGGCCGCCTTACCGGCGCCGATCTCTCCTGGATGAGCGCCGCCGCCCTCGCCGTCATGATCGGCCATTCCTACCCCGCGCTCCTGCGCTTCCACGGCGGCAAAGCCGTAGCCGCCTTCGTCGGCGCATACCTCTGCCTGACCCCTCTGCCCCTCATCGCGTCGCTGGTCGTCTTCCTCGTCATCACCGCCTGGACCCGCCACATCTCCCTCGGCTCCATCGTCGCTGCCGCCACCTTCCCGCTGGCTGTCTGGCTGATCGCCCATCCGCCGCTCGCCGTCATCGCCGCCGCCATCCTCAGCGGCGCGCTCATCATCTACCGCCACCGCGAAAACATCGCCCGCCTCCGGGACGGCACCGAGTCCGTATTCTCCTTTTCGAGCCGCAAATGAAGCCGCCCCTCCTCGACGACCTCGCCATCGTCGGCGCCGGGAGCTGGGGCACCGCCCTCGCCATCGTCCTCGCGCCTCGCTTCCCGCGTCTGCGTCTCTGGGTGTACGAAAAAGACCTCGCCGAACGCATGCGCGCCAGCCGTATCAACGATGTTTATTTGCCCGGATTTCACCTCCCGCCGAACATCGCCATTGAAACCGATTTCGCCGCCGCGCTTCCCGGCGCCCACATCGTGCTCAGCGTGACGCCCTCTCACCTGGTGCGCCCCATCTACACGCGGATGCTGCCCTACCTCCATCCCTCCATGGTTTTCGTGAGCGCCACCAAGGGCCTTGAAAATGGCACCCTCCTGCGCGCCTCCGAAGTCGTACGCCAGTGCGTATCCGCCAGCTTCGAGCCCCGCGTTGCCGTAATCTCCGGGCCGACTTTCGCGCGCGAAGTCGCCCGCGGCGATCCCACCGCGCTGGTCGTGGCATCCGCCGACCTATCGCTGGCCGCCACTATCCAATCCAGCTTCTCAGGCCCCTCCTTCCGCCTCTACACCAGCCCCGATCCCGCCGGCGTCGAAATCGGCGGCGCGGTCAAGAACGTCGTCGCCATCGGCGCCGGCGTATGTCACGGTTTGGGTCTGGGCAGCAACACCCAGGCCGCCCTCATCACCCGCGGTCTGGCCGAGATGACCCGCCTGGCCATCGCGCTCGGCGGACGTCCCCAAACCCTCGCCGGTCTGGCCGGACTGGGCGATCTCGTACTCACCTGCACCGGAGAACTCAGCCGCAACCGCACCGTTGGCCTCGAACTGGCCCGCGGGCGTAAACTGGAAGAGATCGTCAGCTCTATGAAGATGGTGGCCGAGGGAATCAAGACAACCCAGGCCACCGTCGACTTGGCCGGCCGCCATGGCGTCGATATGCCCATTTCCGGGCAGATGTTTGAAATGTTAAATTTCGGGCTGCCGCCGCGCGAGGCCATCCGCCGGCTTATGGAGCGCACCCTCAAGGGCGAGTAGTTTTAGTACTTTTTAGCGCAACCTTGTATGGAACCTGGGGTTACTACCAATATGGGCGTAGCTGCGGCAGCCACCCTGGACTACGATGCCGAGCTGATGCTCCGCGTCAAGCAGGGGGATGGCACCAGTTTCGGTGTGCTGCTCGAAAAGCATCGCGCCTCCGTCACCCACTTCGTGTACCGGCTGGTACAGGAGCAGGCAGTCGCCGAGGAGTTAGCCCAGGAAGTGTTCCTGCGCGTGTATCGCTCCCGCGCCAGCTACGAACCGACGGCCAAGTTCAAAACGTGGTTGTTCCGCATAGCCACCCACCTGGCGTTGAACTGGATTCGCGATGAACGGCACGAACGCGGGACCGAGCGTCTCGACGATGTGCCGGCAGACGTCCCGGCCCGCCAGGTTTCCGACCGGCGGCCGTCGGTGGAAGACCAGCTCGTTTACCAGGTGAAACTGGCCGAGATCCGCAGAGCCGTTGCCACCCTGCCTGACAAGCAACGTGCGGCCGTACTCATGCACAAGTATGAGGAGATGGAATACGCCCAGATCGCGAAAGTGCTGGGTTGCTCCGAATCGGCCGTGAAGTCGCTGCTCTTTCGGGCTTATGAATCACTGCGCGCCCGTTTGGCGCATATGGGAAGAACATGAACTGCCCAATCGAAACCCGCCACACCGAAATGCTGGTGTCCTACACCGCCGGCGAACTCGACCAGGAGACGGCTCTCATGCTCGAACAGCACTTCGCCGTCTGCTCCGCTTGCCGGTCCACGGCGATGGAACAGAGTGCTGTCTGGAAAGCTCTGGACGCCTGGGAAATTCCGCCGGTCTCACTCGATTTCGACCGGCGCCTGTATAGCCGGATCGATGCCGGAGCGCGGCCCTCCTGGTGGGAGCGCCTCACGCTTTCCTTCCGCCCCATGCCCCTGCGCCAGACCGTGCCCCTGGCCGCTACCGCCGGCCTGCTGCTGATGGCAGGCCTGCTGCTGCATCAGCCGGGACCCGTAGTGTCCTCCACCGCGCCGCCGAGCCATATTGTGCGCGCCGATCAGGTGGAAACCACGCTCGACGATCTCGATCTGTTGCGCCAGTTCGGCCCACCCAATTCCGCGGAAAGCGTGCATCCCGATGCCATGTGAGTCCAGGCGGTCTCTAGTTATTCAATTCGGATTGTGCCTGCTGCTGGCGCCCGCGGTCGTGCTCCCGGCCCGCGCCCAGCAGGAGGCCGACAGGCCCCCCGCGCCATTTGTGGAAAACTCCATCGACCGCTGGAACCGCATGTCCCCCGAGGAGCGCGAACGCGAACTCGCCAAGCTGCCCCCCGCCCGCGCGCGCCTCATCCGCCAGCGCATCAAACGCTACAACCAGATGAATCCTCAGGCGCAGCAGGACCTCCGCCAGCGTTATCAGACTTTCAGCCAACTCCCCCCCGATATTCAACAGGTCATCCGCAAACGCCTGCGCGAATTCCGCCAGTTGCCCGCCGACCGCCATCCGGCGGTGCACCAGGAAGTCGAAAAACTTCGCCTGCTGCCCGAGCCCCAGCGCCAGGCCAGCATGAACAGCGACGATTTCCGCACGCGCTTCTCACCCCAGGAACAGCAGATCATCCGCGACCTCTCCGCCTATCTCCCCAATTGAGGTGGGCACCACGTGGTAGCCGGAGCGTCTCCGATCTCTCGCGGCTTATTTTCATCGCCGTTGGTGGGCCGCAGCACCATGAGTGCTGAAGCGTGTGCCACGGGGCCCCTTACACGCCGACCCTCCAAGTTGTATCCTGTAAAAGAGGGGTAACAGCCGTTCAACCCCAATCCACATGGCCATCACTACAACCCCCGCGCGCGACATTGAAATGACGAGCCTGCCGAACGGCGTGCGGGTGATTACCGAAGCCATGCCTCACGTGCGCTCCATCTCCGTAGGCCTCTGGATCGGCACTGGCTCGCGGCGCGAAAACTCCGAACAAAACGGCATCTCGCATTTTATCGAGCACATGCTGTTTAAGGGCACCACTAACCGCTCCGCCGAGGATATCGCCCGCTCGGTCGACTCGGTGGGCGGCAATCTGGACGCCTTTACGGCCAAGGAGCTCGTCTGCTTCAACACCAAGGTGCTCGACCAGCATTTGCCGCTGGCCTTCGATGTGCTTGCCGACCTGGTGCTCAATCCGCTATTCCGCGATGAAGACATCGACAAGGAAAAGGGCGTCATCCTGGAAGAAATCAAGATGGAGGCGGACAGCCCGGATTACCTGGTCCACGAAATCTTCTCGTCCAACTTCTGGAAGGATCATCCGCTGGGCAAGCCCATCCTGGGCACGCGCGAGACGGTGAAGCGCTTCGACCGGCAGATGATCGGCGATTATTACCGGGCCGTGTATTCGCCCGCCAATCTGCTGATCACCGCGGCGGGGAACCTGACGCACGATGCGCTGGTGAAGCTGGTGAGCCAGCATTTCGAGTCGCTGTCGCCGAACGGCTCGGCCCCCGGCGACCAGGCTCCCGCCACACACGCGCGCATCGCCTTGCGCAACAAGAAATCGCTCGAACAGGTGCACATGTGCCTGGGCGTGCCTTCGTATCCTTTGCCGCACGAGGAGCGCTTCGCCTGTTACGTGCTGAATACGGTGCTGGGCGGCGGCATGAGCTCGCGCCTGTTTCAGAACATCCGCGAGCGGCAGGGTCTGGCCTACGCCGTTTACTCCGAGTTGAGCCCCTACCGCGATACCGGCTGCCTGTCGATCTATGCCGGCACATCCATCGAGGCCGCCGGCAAAGTGGTGGAGTCAATCATTAAGGAATTCCGGCAGCTGAAACAGGATGGCGTGAGCGCCGAGGAGTTGCGCCGCGCCAAGGATCACCTGAAGGGTTCGCTGATGCTGAGCCTGGAATCCACCTCCAGCCGCATGTCCAACCTGGCGCGCCAGGAGATGTATTTTGCCCGCTTCTTCACCCTCGATGAACTAGTAGAAAGCATCGAGCAGGTCAGCGCCGATGACGTGCGACGCATCGCGCAGGCGTTCTTCGATCCAAAACAGATTGCGTTGACCATCCTGGGCAACCTGGACGGATTCAAGATCGGCCGCGAAGACCTGGTGTGCTAAGCCATGAAGCCCCTGGTGGTGGCGTTGGTGCTGGCGGGGGTGACTGTGATCGTGGGTGCGCGGTGCATGACCGTCCGTAAGGATCTGATTTCGGAGCGGGAGGCCATCACCGCCAACTGGGCCCAGGTGGATGCCGCTCTGGCGCACCGCTCCGGCATTGTGCCCGAACTGGCGGAGACCCTCCAGGCAGAAGCGCCCCCCGACGCACGTCCGGCCCTGGTGCGCGCCATCGCCGCGGCCGGCGCGGCGCGCAATGCGCTGGCTGCCGCGCGGAACCGGCCGCAGGAGATCCGGGCCAACGCGCGGTTGGACGATGCCCTGGCGCGACTGATGCTGGTGGTGGAAAATTACCCTAAGCTGGCGAATTCGAAAAAATACGGCGATCTGCTGGAGATGCTGAAGGACGCTGAATACCAGATTGCGTTGGCCCGCCGCAAGTACAATGAAGCTGTGGAGCACTATAACGCGGGCATCGATCTGTTTCCGCACAACATTGTGGCTTCGCTCACGGGGCTGGGGAAGATCGACGCCTATTTTCAAACGCCCGCAATCTAAATGCAGACAACGGTCTTTCAGAATTATATCGATGGTGAGTGGCGTCGCGCCGAGGGGCAACAATTCGAAAACCTCAACCCGGCTACCGGAGAAGTAGTCTGCCGGTTCGTGAAAGGCTCCGCGGGCGATATCGCGGCGGCCGCTGCTGCCGCCGGCGGCGCTTTTTCGGCCTGGTCCGCGCTGAACGCCCCGGCGCGGGGGGCCATTCTGTTCAAAGCCGCCGAAATTCTCGAGAGCCGCTTCGATGAGGTCGCGGCCGACATGACCCGCGAGGAAGGCAAGACGCTCCCTGAGGCCAAAGGAGAAGTGCGTCGCGCGATCAACATCTTTCGTTATTTCGGCGGGGAAGGCTCGCGCCTGAATGGCATGCTGGTTCCTTCCGAGCGCGATCGCGTGCACATGTTCGCGCTGCGCAAGCCCGTCGGGGTAGTGGGCCTGATCACGCCATGGAATTTCCCCAGCGCCATTCCCGCCTGGAAACTGGCGCCGGCTCTCGTCTGCGGCAACACGGTGGTGCTGAAACCCGCGTCAGCCGCGCCGCTCAGCGCCTGGCACCTGGTAAACGCGTTGCACGATGCCGGCACTCCGAAGGGCGTGGTCAATTTCGTAGCCGGACCCGGCGGAGAACTCGGCCGGGCGCTGGTGGAAGCGGCCCCGCTCAAGGCGATTTCGTTCACCGGCTCGTGCCAAATCGGCAACTGGCTGCATGCGGAAGCTTCCAAACGCCGCTTGCGCATTCAACTGGAGATGGGCGGCAAGAATCCCACCATCGTGCTGGCGGATGCCGACTTCAACGCCGCAGTCGAGAACACGGTGAACGCGGCGTTCTTTTCCACGGGCCAGAAATGCACCGCCACCAGCCGGGCGATCGTGGAGGATTCCGTTTACGATCGCTTCCTCGAAGCCGTCGTGGAGCGGACCCGGCGGCTCAAGGTCGGCGATGGAATGCAGCCCGGCATCGACATAGGGCCGTCGGTGGATAGAGCGCAAATGGAAACCGTGCTGCGCTACATCGATATTGGCCGGAAAGAGGCTGGCGAGCCTAAGATCGGCGGCCGCCGGCTCACGGATGGCGATCTGGCCAAAGGATATTTCGTCGAGCCGACCGTTTTTGCCGATGTGACACCTGAAATGACCATCGCCCGCGAAGAAATTTTCGGCCCCGTACTGGCGGTGATGCGCGCCCGCGATTTCGAAGATGCCATGCGCATCGCCAACGATATTCCATTCGGACTTTCCGCCTCGATTCAGACGACGAACCTTTCGCGCGTTTTCGAATTCGTTTACCGCATGGAAGCGGGCCTGCTGACCGTGAACCTTCCGAGCGCCGGGGTGGAGTACCAGTTGCCTTTCGGTGGAACCAAGGAATCCAGCTTCGGGCCCAAGGAACAAGGGCCCGCCGCGCTCGATTTTTATAGCGACTACAAGACCGTTTATCTGAAATTCTAATGCGTCTCGGACAAATCAAAGCCGATGGCGGCTACCTGGCCGCCGTATTCGAAGGGGACCTGGCACGCGCGGTGCCCAGCTACACGGTCGCCGACCTGATCCGGCGCTCGGAGGCGGAGGGTGTTTCGCTCAGCCGGACCACCGCGCGCCTGGCCAGCCATCATGCGGGAGCCCAGGCCCCTGCGCTGCCGATTGTACCGGCGGAGGTGTGGGCGTGCGGCTGCACTTACGAAATGAGTGCGGCATTTCGCGATGCCGAGCACGGCACGCGCGAGGGCATGTACGCGTACGTTTATAAGGAGGCGCGTCCGGAGGTCTTCTTCAAGGGGACGGCGCGCGTGTGCGTGGGGCCGGGCCAGGCGATCGGCATCCGCGCGGATTCGGGCTTCACCGCGCCGGAGCCCGAACTGGCGCTGGTGCTGGGCAGCAAAGGGGACATCGTCGGATACACGCTGGCCAACGATGTTTCGGCGTGGGACATCGAGCGCGAAAACGCGTTATATCTGCCGCAATCAAAAATCTACACGGCATGCTGCGCGCTGGGTCCCGTAATCGTGACGGCGGAAGAACTGCCCGATCCGTATAACCTGGAGATGACTTGCACCGTCGCGCGCAACGGCCGCCAGATCTTCTCGGGCAGCGTATCTACGGCTATGCTGCACCGCAAGTTCGAGACTCTGATCGGGTACCTGCGGCGCGCCAACCAAACACCGGCGGGAACCGTCCTGCTCACGGGCACGGGCATCATCGTGCCGGAAGACGCCGCGCTCGCGCCCGGCGATGTGGTGACCGTGCGTATCCCGGAGATCGGAGAGTTGACCAATCATGCCCAAACCGTCGGCTGCATTTGACTGCAAGCGGTCCCTTTTGGAGTCCTATGGGGTCAACGAGCGCATCAATCAATACCTGCTCGAGAACCTCGACGATGCCGCATGGAATGCCGATGCGCCCGGCGGGAAAGGCCGCACCATCGCCGCGATTGCCGCGCACATGCACAATGTACGGCATATGTGGCTGGTGGCCGCCGCCAAGGACAAGCCACTGCCGGATAAACTGGACCGCGCGACCGTGACTAAAAGAGAAGCTATGCGGGCACTCGCCGAAAGCGCGAAGTGCTGCACAGAGCTTCTGGCCGCGGCGCTTGATCATCCCGAAGGCAAAGTGAAAGGTTTTAAGCCGGACGTGGTGGGCATGTTCGCCTACCTGATTTCGCATGACGCGCACCACCGCGGGCAGATCGCCGCGCTGGCACGGCAGTTGGGGTACTCGCTGCCGAAGCAGGCGACGTTCGGCATGTGGGAATGGGGCACGCGCTGGAAAGACTGCGGCTTCGGGGCTAACGAGTAGGCGATGTGAGCCGCGTGTGTACCTTTCGCGGCCTTCCGCCTAGCCTTCCATTCGCTCTGGACGCCGCTTTCTTAGCCCTGCTCCTGGATTGACCGCCAATCTGGCCCAACCGCGACGCCATCCATCTCTCGGAACCCAGAAAGCCCTCTAAGATCCCCGGCACGTACAGGTCTGCATCCAGGGCTGGAAAGTGGATGCCGAAACCGGAGGGGCTAATCTCTATAGCGTCAAGCTGTGAAGGCTTGGCGCTTTCCAGTCCTTCTGCGTCGCGGGGCGAGAAGCTTACGAACACCTTGGAACTGAGTTGAATCACGATCCGCCCGGTCTTGCGGTCATAATGCGCGGCAACTGCTCGCGGGACACTTCTTTCCATCTCCTTAGCGCGCTGGTTCGCCAATTCGAAATCGTCACGCGATACCATGAATTTTCTCCCAAGCCGGGCACAACTCTGCCAGATGATCCATCGATACGTCTACTATATGCTGAATCTCCCGTCGGGAGAATCCGTAGTTCCCGCTCGAGTCCGGAAGAACACGGCGTGACGCGTTAGGCGATCGGCTTCAACGCCGGTCAACGGCAGGTCCCCCCACGTCCCGGAACGCGCGCCGCGCAGAAGGCGAAGGCAAATATCGATTCGGGGCGAGCCCGCCCGTGCCTGGCATCACACAGAGACTATACAATAACTCGTAAGAGCAATCCAAAATGCCTACTCCTTTCGAGAGCGCCCAACTCAACCTGCAACTCTTCGATCTCCGCCGCGAGCCGGTATTACGCGAGGCGCGCGCCTGGTTCACCTTCGATTTCAATCCGGAGACCTTCGACGAAGTGGTCGCCATCGTCAGCAGCGAGCGCAACGCGTCATTCCGCATGGTCGTCGGCTATTGGGATATGGCGGCTTCGCTGGTCACTACCGGCGCCATCGACGGCGATGCGTTCCGTGCCGCACACGGCGAGATCTTCGCTGCATTTGCCAAGATCCATCCGTTCCTGGACGAGTTGCGCGCGCTCACTCACGAGCCCGAAATCTGTAAGCACATGGAGGCGGTGGTAATGGCCGCGCCGGATGCAGAGGCGATTCTGACCCGCCGCCGCAATCGATTACGCGCCGCCGCCAAAGCCAGCCTGGCCGCAAAGGCGCAACCCGCTCCGTGAGACCACGTAGGTCACGGCGCCAGCCGGTTGTATTTCTTCAACACCAGTTTGAGCCGGTCGTGCGGCAGGGCCATCACCGTGTGGCCTTCGAAACCGGTCATCGTCTCCGCACCCACCATGGCATTGACAATGGCCTCTTCGGTGGCCTGCACGGTGGCGTCGAACAGCGGGTTCATGTCGTCATTGGGCACCATGCTTACGTGCGCCAGGCCCGATGTGCGCCCGGCATCCGCATTGGCCGTCGAAAAGGCGATGAAGATATCGCCCGATCCGTTGCCCGAAACCGATCCGGTGCGCGCCACGCCCAGCGACGCGCGGCGTGCCAGCCGTTTCATCTGGTGCGGCAGCAGCGGCGCATCGGTGGCCACCACGATGATGATCGAGCCCACGTCTTCGCCGGAGTGGCGGAAATTGCTCGCATACGGCACGTTCTCTGTGATCTCCTGCCCCACCGGCGCACCCCCGATGCGCAGCTGGGCGCGTCTTCCGCAGTTGCACTGCACCAGTACTCCTACCGTGTAGGGGCCGGCCTTGCGCGAACTGGTGCCGATACCGCCTTTGAATCCGTAGCACACCATGCCCGTGCCGCCGCCCACGTTACCCTCGGCGACCGGGCCCGCCTGGGCGGACTCCAACGCGGCGAACACATCGGCTTCGTGCACGTGGAATCCGTTAATGTCGTTCAGAAATCCGTCCCAGGTTTCCGCCACGACCGGCAACGACCACTGATCCTCGATGTCGATGCCGGCCTTCCGTGCTTTCGCCACGGCCCACTTGATGTAAGAATCGCGCACATTCCCCACGCTGTGCGTGTTCGTAATCATCACCGGTCCGTCCAACAGCCCCGACTCTTCGAGCCATGTGGTACCGGTCATCTCGCCGTTGCCGTTGAGCGAAAACCAGCCGCCAAAAACCGGCGTGACGGACTGCTTGCCGCGCGGCCAGACGACGGTTACGCCCGTACGCACCGCCTGCTTCCCATCGCTCGCGATGATCGTCCGGTGTCCCACCTCAATGCGCGCGACATCGGTGATGGCATTCAGCGGCCCAGGCGTACCTTCGAACGGAACGCCTAGATCGCGGGCGCGCGCCGCGAGTAGCGCCGCCGCGGCGGCCAGTGTCAGAATCGTGCGCATCCATATCGGCATGACTCCGCAGTATAATGCACCAGTGGCCCTCGATCCAACCCCACTCATCCAATCGCGGCGCTCCTACCGTATGCATTATTGTGTACCTTATTGCGTACCGTGTGGCTTGGCGTGGCAGCCTGTTTTGATCGCATCCGGAACCTGCGGGCTATAATGCTGCTGCTGCCACTGCTGTTCGCGGTCGAATTCGCGGAAAACGACGCGGACCTGGTCAGGCGTCTGCAAAAGCGCGATGCGCGCGCCATGGCCGACTTGTACGAACGCTATGGCCGCCTGGTATATGCGCTCATCTTGCGTATCGTGCGAGACGGCGGCATCGCCGAGGACCTGGTGCAGGAAACCTTCCTGCGGGTTTGGAATCGAGTGCAGGGCTTCGATGCCGGACGCGGCGGCCTGGGTCCGTGGCTGCTCGCGGTGGCCCGCAATCGGGCCATCGATTATCTGCGCTCGGTGGCGGGCCGTACACGCAGCAGCCTGGAGGTGACCGAAACGGAACACCCCGCGCTTTTTGCGGACTTGGAAAGGGAACTGCTGAATTCGGATAGAGTCCGCCGCGTGCGCGTCGCGCTGGACAAGCTTACGGAAAACCAGCGTGCGGTTATCGAGCTGGCCTACTTCGAAGGCCTCTCGCAATCGGAAATGGCGGAACGTATGCGCCAGCCGCTGGGCACCGTGAAGACCTGGGTGCGCAGCGCGTTGAAGAACCTGCGCGATGAGCTCGGAACGGCGGTGACCGCATGACTTGCGACGAACTGCGCGACCAGTACGAGCAATACGCGCTGGGTCTGGCGGAGGATCCGGAACGGGACGAGATCCACGCGCATCTGGAGCGCAATTGTCCCATTTGCGTACCCGGCGTGCGCGGCGCGCGGGAACTGGTAACTCTGATCGGCGCGGCGGCTCCGCCTGTCCCGCCGCCTGACCGGCTGCGAAAGCGGGTGCTGGCCTCCGTCGGCGCGCCTACGGGCCCGCGCTTGAACTGGGCGCCGGTGTGGGCCGCCGTGGCGGCGGGCGCCATCATCGCGGCGGTCGTCTTTAATACGCGTGTACATAGGGCGTCGGCGGAATTGGCGCAGGCTGCCGCGGAACTGGAGCATATGCAGGCACAGTCGGCGGCGCAGACGCGCGAGTTGACCCGGCTCAACACAGCGTTTGCCATTCTGAACCAGCCGAACGTCAGGCAGGTCATCTTCGGCGGTGGCGCACCGCAGCCCCCGCGCGGCCGCATGTTCCTCGATGCCGCGCGCGGCGTGGTGTTGCTGGCTTCCAACCTGCCGCCCGTTCCCGCCGGTAAGACCTACGAGATGTGGGTCATCCCGAAAGGTAAGGGAGGAAAACCGGTTCCGGCGGGATTGTTCCAGTCCACGCCGGATGGGACTGCCGTGCACGTGCTCCCAGGTGCCTTGGATGTGGCCGGCACAGCCGCCCTGGCGGTGACCGTAGAACGAGCCGAGGGCGCCGAGACGCCCAATTTGCCGCCTGTCTTCGTGGCCGCCCTGTAATACCGGGACCCATCCGCCCATTGTCCGTCAAGTAGAATAGAAGCACATGATCAGAACCGCAAACATGGACAAATTCTACGAAGCGGGCTACGGGCGCACGTACGTCCTGCGGCGTATCGAAGTGGACATCAAGGAAGGCGATTTCGTGACCATCATGGGCCCGTCGGGCGCCGGCAAATCCACGCTGCTGAGCATCATCGGCATGCTGGACGGCGCCTGGACCGGCGAGTTCTATTTCCTGGACCATGCCGTTCACAAGATGAAGCCCAAGGATCGCGTGGAGCTGAACAAGAAGTACATCGGCTTCGTGTTTCAGAGTTATCACCTGATCGACAACCTGACGGTTTACGAGAACCTGGACATTCCGCTGTCATACCGGAACATCAAGTCTTCCGAACGCGCCAGCCTGGTGTGCGATGCGCTCGACCGCTTCCACATCGTGGGCAAGCGCGACCTGTATCCCAATCAGCTATCGGGCGGCCAGCAGCAGCTGGTGGCGGTGGCGCGCGCGGTGATCGCCAGTCCGAAACTGATTCTGGCCGATGAGCCTACGGGCAACCTGCACTCCAGCCAGGGCAAGGAAATCATGGAGCTGTTCAAGCGCTTGAACGATGAGGGCACCACCATAATACAGGTGACGCACTCGGAGGCGAATGCCGCTTACGGGCACCGGATCATCAATCTGCAGGACGGCTGGGTGGTAAAACCCGCAGCAGGCTAGTGGGGCAGGACTCCAGTCCTGCGGCGGGTCCCCAGACCCGCCATTTGGCGGGACGTGGACGTCCCGCGCACGGTCGAAAACCCACCGTAACTTATTGAGACCCGTTCGGGCGGCGTGAGAGGCGGCCGCAGGCGGGGAGCCTGCCGCACATGGTTTTCATCACTATTCGTGGGCCGCAGGCCCATCCTGACAGGCGTGGACGCCTGCCCCACAGGGCAGCATAGCCGCAACCAAAAGTTCGGTGCAGCGGCGCTAAACCTGGGTATGTTGCAATGATTCTCACAGCTTGAATACAACCTATTCGTGCCGCAGCGCCACCACCGGATCAACCTTGGTCGCCCGGCGGGCTGGTAGAAAGCTGGCCAGCAACGCCACCAGAGTCAGCACCAGAATTGAACCCGCAAATACCAACGGATCGTCGGAGCTCAGCTTGGGCAGAAATGCAGACGAAAACTTGAGGACTACCAGCGCGATCAGCGTGCCCGCAGTCAAGCCGGCCAGCGTCAACGTCATACCCTGCCGCAACATCGTGGAGAGCACCTGCCCGGGCTGCCCGCCCAGCGCGATGCGGATGCCGAACTCGTGCGTGCGCTGCCGCACCGCGAAAGTCAGCACACTGTACAAGCCGATGGCTGACAACAACAGAGAAATTGCACCCACCACGCTCACCAGCATGGCTGCCGTCCTCTCCGAGTAGAGTGCCTGTCCAATCCAACCCTCGTAGGGGACGAAACTGCTGCCCCGCGTCGCCGGATGGACTGCCGCAGCCTCCCTCCCCAACGCCGGCATGAGCGCGGTCAGCGGCCCCCTGCTGCGCACAAAGAACGCCATCCAGAATTCCCCGCCGGCCGTCTGGCGGGAAGCCATGTAGAAATAAGGTGTGGGAGCTTCCGTCAGGCGGCGGTACTTACTGTCGCGCGCCAGGCCGATCACGGTAAACCAGCTGCCGCCCGCGCGGACTCTGCGCCCCACCACGGGCCCGCCGCCGAAATAGCGCCGTTGGAACGCCTGGTTCACGATCATCACCGGAGCAGTGTTATAGTCGTCCTGCTCGCGGAAATCCCGGCCCTCCAGAAGCGGAATTCGCAGCACGTCGAGATATCCCGGGGACACGCTGCTGTTCAGGGCCCGCATAGGTTCGCCCGCCGCCGGCACGTATCCCTCCACCGCGATTTCACTGTCCGCGCTGTCGCCGAATTCGAGTGGAACCATAGTGGCGAAGGCCACATTCTCTACGCCGGGCACCGCCCGCAGCCGTTCGGCCAGGCGCAGACAGAATTGCCTGCGCTCCGTGCCAGTGCGGCAGAACGTTTCGACATAATACTTCGCGCAGGCCACATTCTGCACGTTCATGCCGGGATCGAGCGCGCGCGTGTTGTAAAAACTCCGGGCTAAGATTCCCGTGCCGACCAGCGCCACCATCGACAGCGCCACCTCGGCGGCCACCAGCATTGCGCGCGTGCGGCCTGCGCCCGGTCCGGAAGTCGAGCCGCGAGCGCTCTCTTTCAGGTGTCCGATCACGTCAGCGTGCACCGAGTGAAGCGCGGGCGCGACACCGGTGAGCACCGCGGCCGCCGTGCATAGCAGAATCGTGAAAGCCAGCATGTGCCAGTTCCCGACCGGGCCGATGCCGAATGGCAGGTTGGTCGGCGGCATCAGCCAGGCGAGCGCCTGGCCGCACCACATGGCCAGCAGCGTGCCGGCTGCCGCACCCAGGATCGCCAGCAGCAGGCTCTCGGTCAGCAACTGCCGGATCAGCCGGATGGGCCGCGCGCCCAAGGCCAGCCGGATACTGAACTCTTTCTGCCGTGCAGCTGCCCGCGCGAGTTGCAGGTTGGTGACGTTCGCGGCCACGATCAGGAACAGCACCACACATATGGCCATCAAAATCTGCAGCGGCCTCCGCAGCCACGCCTGAGCGCCCGCGTGTCCCTGCCAGATGGGCAGGAGCGTGGCGCCGAATTCGCGGTTCGTTTCGGGATGCGCCTCGGCCAGCCTCCGCGCGCACGCCGCCACTTCCGCGCGCGCCCGCTCCATCGTCACACCGGTGCGCAGCCGCGCCGTCAGCCACATCTGGTGTACGTTGCGGTTGTCGAGCAGCCAACTGCCCTGTCCGTTCATTTCGGGCGCCAGCGCCAGCGGAACCCACATCTCCAACACCAGTCCCGGCACCACTCCATGAAATTGCGGAGGGATCACGCCCACCACTGTCAGATCGCGCTGGTTCACGCGCAGCGCCCGGCCGACCACCCGCGGATCCCGGTGAAACACGGTGTCCCACAGCGCGTCGCTGATGATCACCACGTGTGGCCCACCGGGCGCGTCACCGGAATCTTCGGGCAGAAAGGTTCGCCCGCGCGCGGCCTTGACGCCCATCACGGAAAAATAGTTGGCCGACACGAATTCGCCCCAAAGCAAGCGCGGGTTCTGGTCGCTGCCGACCGTGAAGACATTAACCAACGATGCAGCCACACCGGAGACTTGCTGCAGGCTGTCCCGGTAATCGCGGTAGTCGCGATAGGAACTGTTCTCCAACGCGCCGGAGGGCGCCACGGTCTCGATCGTCGCCAGTTCGCTGCCGCGCGCGGCGCCGGGGATGGGATCGAGCAGGACTCCGTCGATCCAGCCAAACACCGTCGAATTGGCTGCAATCCCCACGGCCAGTGTGAATATGGCGGTTGCCGTAAGCCCCGGGCTGCCGCGTAACAAGCGTGCGCCGAAGCGTAAATCTTCCAATAGCGCAGACATATCTATCTGATATGCACGATCAATTCCATGCTATCTGGTGGATGTTATTGGCGCAAGGGAGACGGCCCGTGTCGTTTGTAGACTTTAATGTCCGAATGTGGGAAACCCGCTGTAGATGGATCCGGTCAGTCCCGAAACATCGTGAAATAAACCGCAGCCGGAACCAGCAGAAGCGCCGCAGCCAGCGCCAGAACCAGCACGCCGTGCCCCGCAATGATGGCCGCTGCCGAAGGAAGCAACGCGGGAATCTTGAATCCAGCAACGCCGGATGCAATCTTCTTTAGCTCCGTCTGAAACCACGCGGACGTGGCGCCGAAGCAGGCCCCCAGCAGCCCCATGGCGCAAGCGAACGCAATCACCTGTGCCGCCGTGATAGGCCGCCCGGCGGTGGCGGCGGCTTCGCGACGGGCGCGCATCTGGGCCCGCCACCAGACACGACCGGAATCGGGCACTACGGCGCTAGCGCGCATGGTTTCCCGATCGTCGTCAATCGCGCCGGCGATGGCCGCTACGTCCGCGCAGATCGTGCAGGCCGCTACATGCGCGCGAAGGGCATCGTCCACACGCTCCGGCCAGCGAGACTGGAGCACGGCGGACAGCACCTCGGCTTCCCATTCGCATTCCACCGGCTTCATGACTTTCCTCCCGCGGGCGCGCGCCCCAACAACGTGGCCAGTCTGCGCCGCGCGCGAAACAGCATCGGCTTTAAACTGGTGGCCTGTACCCCCACCACTTCCGCGATCTCGCTATGCGAGGCGCCTTCGGCATACGCCAGCCACAGGATGGCCCGCTCGCGCGGTTTCAGGCGTGTCATGGCTCGCGTGAAGTCGGTCCGATGTTCGGCGGCGGCGGCGTCCAGGCCGGATGGAACGCGCTCGATATCGTCGCCCACCAGGCTTGCAGCCGCGCGCGCCAGGCTCCGCCGCCGCGCATCCCGCGCCAGGTTCGTCGCAATGCGATATAGAGAATTGCGGCGATGCGCCTCGCTGGTATAAGTCGCGGATGCCCGCAGGAATCGATAGAACGCCTCCTGCAACAGGTCTTCGGCGAGTGTCCGGTCGCCGGTTACGCGCGTGAGGTACGCCCATAATCCGCGCGCGGTCCGTTCGTAGAATGCGCGGAACGTGTCCTCATCCATCACGAAACCCGCGGCCGCGTCGTCGAGAGCGTGATCGCATCCGATATCGTTAATGGTCGTCTCACGAAACATAGGCGCACGCAGTCGTTTCTTCAGGCACCGGGCAACTCATGCCGGGTCGGCGCGGAGGGCGGTTCGATCAATCCCAGCCGCCTTGAGATCACAAATGAAATTATCGCCGAAATCAGGAAGCCCAGGCCCAGCGCGATGCCCAATACGCCCAGTGCCTGCAGCGATTGTTGCGAGGTGGTATCGATTGCCCGGCCGCTGACCACCAGCAGGCCGATACCGCCGGCCAGCAGCACCACGCCCCCTTGTACCGACCAGAGAATCCGCCCCAATGGCGCGCCCACACTGCGTGGCGCGGCATCCAGCGCGATGGGTGACGACTCCAGGAATTTCGCGCCCGCCGGCGATTGGATGTAAGCCAGCAGATCGTCGTTGGCCGTAAACCGGTCGAGCAGCTTAGTATGGACTTCGGTCTGCACCTTGGACAAGCGACTCCATCTGCGGTAATCCACCAGCGTGCGGATCAGCCAGACCAGTAGCCCGACCGCCAGGCCGAAGCCGGCGAAGATGGCCAGATCGTTCCCCGCCTCCCGCCACATGTCCAGGATCTTTTCGGCCTGGTCCGGGCGGGGTCGCGGCGCGCTGCCCTCGCCCAGGTAAAACGATGGATTGCGCGCGATTTCCGGGTGCCTGTTCAAAAAATTGACCAATGCCGGATAGGGCGCCAGATAGGCCTGATTGCCGAGCAGGCCCGGGTCAAGCGCCAGCACGTTATGCAACGCGGGCGGATAGTGATCCAACAGGGCCGACAGTTCGTCCTTGGCGCGTTGCGCGTCCGGCTGTTCCACGCTGGTGGTGGATTGCTCCGCCTGCGCCCAGATGGCCCGCGGCTGCCATGCACCGGCGCACACCACCAGCGCGGTGACCTTGAAGACGTGCTCGATGCGAATTCTCATTTCAATGCCTCTTACCCACTAGTTACGCAGGGCGCCGCCGCAGGTTATCAGCGCCGGCGTTGTGGGGTGGACCTCCAGGTCTGCAGCGGGTCCCCAGACCGGCTTGAGTGGTTTTGCGGTATGCTAATCCAGCCGGGTATGGTTAAATTCGCAATGCCTGTTGCATTCGTGGCAACCGTCATCACCGTGCTCATCTTCAACAATCTATACCCAAGCGCTCCGCTGGTTGCCGGCGCGGTGGGCATCTTTGCGTTTTGGTTCGGCATTGCCGCTGGGGGCCATTACCTCTGGAACCGGGGGAAACACTGACAAGCCATGAGACGCCGGGAGTTCATTCCCTTTCTGCTGGCCTTCCGTCCAGCACTGCGACTGTACAGCCAACAGGCCAGTGGCTCAGTCACCGGGACCGTCAGCGATGCGACCGGCGCAGCGGTTCCGAACGCAAAAGTGATGATCAAGGACGAACATACCGGTTCGGTGCGGGAGACGGTCACGAATGCGAGCGGAGTGTACAACTTTGCCGGCCTCACACCAGGCACCTATACCGTTCTGGTCGAATCAGCGGGCTTCGCGCGCGCCGAACGCACGGGCGTTTCCGCGGGAATCGACCAGGCGGCGAGAATAGATGTGCACCTAGCCGTCGGACAAGAAGCGTTGGTGCCAGTAACCGCAGCCGGACCTCGACTGACGGGCCGGGATTATCTGGTCTCGGACGAGGATAGGGGCTACGGACTCTATAGCTACCTGTTGTTTGGATCCCGGCCAACGACGGCCGCACAAGACCGTTATATCCAGGCGTTGCGCGCCTATCTGAGTCTGGAGGAAATCAAGAATCTCCAGCGCCACCGCACGCCAGCGGGCCTGAACATCACCTACCTGCCGGTGACGAAGTGGCCAGATCCGAGACCGTCCGCCGAAGCAATATTGGCCATTTATGACTTCTCCCGCGCCAAAGACCTGCTGGCCAGAGCCACCGGTGAGATACTGCTCGGCGGGCCGTACATTATTTCCACCGCCAAACCACTCTCGCAGTTGAGCGCCAAGCCCGACCAGTGTTTATATCAGAATCTTTCGGCGGTGGATCCAAATCTCGTGACTTTATGGATCGACGAGTTTCAAAAGCAGGCGGGGCAGGTGCAGTTCTGGAAGCCTCGCCTGGTTCCGCACTTTGCGCTGATGCTGCGCAGTCAGGTCGCGGCGCTGGCCGTGAGCATTCACATTACAGATCAATCCGCCAAGGAATTTCAGAAGATCTTAGAGCCGCTTTTGACATCGCGGAAATAGCGCGCTGGCGGCCATCAACTGCCAGCCAGCCGCCGCAGCGATTCCGTATACGGCGCGCGGGCCACACCGTGTTCGGTCACAATCGCGGTCACGTACCGGTGGGGTGTGACATCGAAGGCCGGATTCTCGACAGGCGTGCCTTCGGGCGCGACGGCCACGCCAAAAACATGGGTCACCTCCGCATCCGGACGGCGCTCGATGGGAATCTGATCGCCCGAGGCCAACGTCAGATCCAGGGTAGAAATCGGCGCCGCCACGTAGAACGGCACGCTGTTTTCTTTCGCCAGTACGGCCACCGAGTAGGTGCCGATCTTATTGGCGACGTCGCCGTTGGCGGCGATGCGGTCGGCTCCCACCACCACGCAGCCGATGCGCCCCGATTTCAGGAAATGTCCCGCCATGTTGTCGGTGATAAGGGTAGCGGGGATGTGGTCCTGCTGCAGTTCCCAAACGGTGAGACGTGCGCCTTGCAGGAACGGGCGGGTCTCATCGGCGAAGACATCCACTTTCTTGCCGGATTCGACAGCCGCGCGGATCACGCCCAGGGCGGTACCGTACCCGGCGGTGGCTAGTGCGCCGGCATTGCAGTGCGTGAGGACCGTTTTGCCGTCGGGTACCAGGTCCGCGCCGTGCCGCCCGATGGCCTGATTGATGGCGATATCCTCCAGTCGGATCTGTTGCGCTTCCGCGGCCATGCGCTGGCGGATTTCCGCGAGCGCCCGGCCGCGCAGCGATTGGTAGAGCTTCCGCATGCGATCGATGGCCCAGAACAGGTTGACGGCGGTGGGGCGGGTGCGCGCCAGCGTATCGCAAATGCGATCCATTTGCGCGTCGAGATCGCCGGCGTCGGCTTGAGCCACGCCCAGCGCCACTCCCATGGCGGCCGCCACGCCGATGGCCGGGGCGCCGCGAATCACCATGCGGCGGATGGCCGCGGCGACATCTTCATAAGTCCGGCAGGTGACGTATTCTTCGTGCAGCGGCAGGCGCGTCTGATCGATCATGACTACGCCGGCGGGCGTCCATTCGATGGTTTCCAGCATTGGTGTGAATGAGATGAAACCCGATGAAACCCAAGGTTAGCAAAATGGCGAAGTCATGTTATTGTTGTGGGGCAGGACTCCAGTCCTGCGGCGGGTACAACGTATACCGTCGGCTTTCGCCAACGTATTCCGGCTGGTTCGATTCCGAGGACCTATCAGAAGAGCCGCAGGACGCGATCAGATCGCCAGTTGCGTGGGCCTACGGCGCGAGCAAGAAGCCGACCGCTACACCGTTCGCGTTAGCGAAATATCCCGTGACGACCCCGGAACCGCTGACGGTATAGGCGCAGGCGAACTCCCCGGCGCCGGGAGCGTTAATTATCGCGAAGCTTCCGGGCACGCCCACGAAGCCATGGGGCTCCGAGTTCGCGTCCGAGTAACATCCTGCGATCTCCCCCGACGCGTTGATGGAATAGGGGACGGTACCCTGATTGGCGCCGGTGCCGGCGTTAGGAGCGTCAAACGTCGTGGTGTGGCCGCTCAAATCGCGCAGGAAGCCATGGTTCGCCCCTCCCGCATCGGTATAGTTACCGGCGATCGCCCCCCACTGGTTCATGCCTGAGGGGGAGGTGCCCTGGCCGCTCAGCGTGCCGGCACCCGGAGCGTCGAACGTTGTAATTCTTCCCTCCGGCGTCCGCAGGTAACCGTGATATACGCCGTTTGCGTCCGTATAGGTCCCCGAGATCAATCCCGTTGGGCCAATGCCTTCGGGCCAGCAAACCACAGTGAAGACTGAACCCGTAGGGTCAAAGGTCGTTATGGCGCCGGAGTAGGGATCGCGCACAAGGCCGTGACCGAGGCCGCTTGGATCGACCCACATTCCCGCGATCGTTCCCGAATCATTGATGCTGCAGCCAGACCAACACGTACCTTGGTTGTTGCCCGTGCCCGCTCCAGGAGCATCGAAGGTGGTGTATGCGCCGCTGGGATCGCGCACAAAGCCATGGAAAGATTCGCAGTTGGTTGGGTCAAGGTAGGTTCCCGCTATTACTCCGGACGCATTGATACTGTTGGGAGAAACGGATTCGCCACAGGAACCCGCAAAGGTGAGGGTGACGATATGGCCGTCCGGATGGCGGAGGAAGCCGTACCTTCCCCAGTCCGCGCTAAGGTAGAACCCGATGGTTTCCCCGGCCGAGTTGCTCCCCCCAACCGGGTAGGTGCCTTGGGCGGCGCTGGTACCCGCGCCAGGGGCGCGGAACGTGGAAAATCTGGATTCCTGGGCCCCCGCCGGAAGGCACAGCCCCACCGCGTAGAAGCCAAAGAAGAGCGTAAGCGCCGCTTTTCGGCGCAGTAGCTTACGCACGTTCGCACCGTGTAGGTAGGCCTCCATCTTCGTGCTGTTCTTTTTCATCGCCGCCAGTTTGTATGTCGAATCTGCTTGCGTGTCCATTTGTTCTCCTCAGAGTGGTTTGGCCGCACCCAGCGCGGCTCGCAGGCACAATTGTCGGGTTTCCCGCCGCCCCGAGTCGATGGCTGGCGTATGATTCTCATGTGATTTGGATATAGCCGCGTAACAGGCTGAAACTAAAAAGCTTGGGTGAAATTACACGAAGTGTTATACTTTTCCGGTTTCGTATGGGTCAAGCGGAGGGTGTCTGGCGGCGTGCGCGTCTGTATCGCTTTGGCCCATTCGAGCTCGATCGAGAGACCGGCGAAATGCGCAAGCACGGCACGCGCGTCCGGCTGCGCGAACAGCCCTTCCGGGTCTTGCTCCTGCTGCTCGAGAACGCGGGCAGCATCGTGTCCCGGGAGGAAATCCGCCAGAAGCTTTGGCCGAACGATACGGTCGTCGAGTATGACCCGAATATTAACGCCGCGGTCAAAAAACTCCGCGATGTTTTGGGGGACTCGGCGGAGAAATCAAGATACATCGAAACCCTGGCACGCCGCGATTACCGGTTCCTGTCCGAAGTTGAGATCGTCTGGGAGGAGGAACCGGAAGCCCCGCCCGCGGCTCCGGACTCCAGCTTCGAGATAACCGCCGGACTGGAGGGCGGACACTTCTCCCACTATCGCGTCCTCGGCAAACTGGGCAGCGGCGGGATGGGAGTAGTTTTTCATGCGGAGGATCTGGCGCTCAATCGCCCCGTCGCGTTGAAGTTCCTGTCGAAAGAATATAGCCGGCACCCACAGCTTTTGGCGCGCTTCCAGAGGGAAGCACGCGCGGCTGCGGCCCTGAACCATCCGAATATCTGCACGATCTATGAAATCGGCGAACACCACGGCCAGCCATACATTGCCATGGAGTTGCTGGTGGGGGAAACCTTCAAGGATCGCCTCACCCGCGGGCCATTCGAGGAAAAACAGGTACTCAGGCTCGGAGCCCAGATCGCGGACGCACTGGATACGGCGCACAACCGGGGAGTCATCCATCGCGATCTGAAACCTGCGAACCTCTTTCTCATGGCCAACGGGCAGGCCAAGATACTCGATTTCGGATTGGCCAAGCTGTCGAGCGCCGATGAGGCGGTCACTCGACACTCCCCAGCGGAACACGACGGCGAGCCGCCTCGCGAGATGAACATGACGGTTCCGGGAGCACGGATCGGAACGGCGGCGTACATGTCGCCGGAGCAGGCTCGCGGTGAACCGGTGGATCAGCGCTCCGATCTGTTCAGCTTCGGCGTGGTGCTGTATGAGATGCTCTGCGGGAAACAGGCATTTTCGGGAAGTTCTTCGGCCGAGGTAACGAACGCCATCCTGAAGGAGGAGCCGGCGAACTTACCGGAGACTGTGCCGCGGGCCTTGGCCGCCATCGTGAAGCGGTGCCTGGAGAAGGCGCCGGAGCGCCGCTTTCAAACCGCCGGCGAGCTCGTTCTGGCCATTCGGCCTTCCGTACCGGTTCAAGCACCGGCGCCGAACCGCCGGTCCGGCCTAAATGGCTAGCGGTCGCCGTGGGAGTCTTGGGAGTCGCGGCAGTGGCGTTTTGGTTGACTCGCCCGCTGCCGCCCCCGCGTGTCACCGGCATCCATCAAATTACCGATTCTGGGCGTTTAAATGGCGCGCCCCTGCTTACCGATGGCTCACGGTTGTTCTTCAACCTGGCAGCGACCGAGCAGTTCCAGCCCGAGAACATCGTCGGTGGCGGCCAGCCCTCGCAGATCCTGCTGAAGGGCGGCGAGCCGGCGCCTTTGCCCGCATCGCTCCGCAGCCTCTCGGCGGTAGCCGATCTCTCACCGGACGGTGCGGAATTTCTGGTGTACCGCGACGCGGGCTCGGTTCCCGGCCGGGATGATGTTGAGCAGTCGGAATTATGGGTAGCGCCCGTATTGGGCGGACCGCTGCGGCGTCTCGGCACGCTCATGGTGACGCAGAGGGGCATCCTGACCACAGGCTCCGGGCAGCTTGTGCCGCGGCGCAGGGGCCAGCCCGAGTGGCATCAGAGCGCGGCCGCGTGGTCTCCCGACGGCAAGCAACTGGTGTACGCCAGAGAAGGGGAGTTGCACCTCGCCTCCCGCGACGGCACGGAAGCACGGACAATAGCTACCGTGGAAGGCCGGCCCTTTTTCGTTCGCTGGTCGCCAGATGGACGGAGAATTCGCTTCTCGCTTTCCCAATCGGGTCATGACGATAGCTCCTCCTCGCTCTGGGAGTTATCCGTTGCAGACGGCCATATGCGGCCTCTCCTGCCGGATTGGGATCCGTCGTGGTACAACTGTTGCGGCAACTGGACTCCCGATGGCAGATATTTCGTCTTTCAGTCCAAGGGAAACATTTGGATTCGCCGGGAGAAGAGCGCTTTCCTACGTCCAGGTGCAAATGAGCCGGTCCAATTGACCAGCGGTCCTCTGTCGGCTTATTTGGCCGCTTCCCAGCCCGGACGGCAAGCGATTGTTTATCGCAGGTTGTCAGGCCCGCGGCGAATTCCTTCGTTACGACGTCAAAACGAACAACTTCATTCCCGACCTGCCTGGGATTTCGGGAACTGAACTCGAATATTCCAGGGACGGCAAGGCGATCGCGTATGTCTCGGTGCCTAGCGGTGCCCTCCTATCGAGTGCACCCGACGGTACAGGCCGCATTCAACTCACGTCGCCTCCCTTCCAGGCTGGCGGGCCCCGCTGGTCTCCCGACGGGTCGCAGATCGTGTTCACGGGTGGACCGGCCGGCAAACCACAACGGATCTACCTCGTGCCATCCATCGGAGGAACCTTACAGCAGATCTCCCACGGCGAGAGCGGGCCCGATGGCGACATCGATCCATCCTGGTCGCCCGACGGCAAATCCGTCGTATTTGGCGCCCGTGTTGAGGATGCGAAAACCAGCTCCTTGCATTTCGCCAATCTGAGCACAGGTCAAGTATCTGCTTTGCCAGGCGCGCAGGGTCTGTGGTCTCCTAGATGGTCGCCGGACGGACGCTTCATGGCCGCCTATTCGGTGTGGAGGCTCATGCTTTACGACGTCGAGAAGCACGAACAGAGCGAGCTTTACAAGCCGCCAACTGGCTATCCAAGCTGGTCACCGGACAGTCAATTGGTTTTTTTCCAGAATAGCGACCGGGGGATCTTTCGGGTGCGTATCCGGGACCGCAAGGTAGAGCGCCTGGGAAGCGCGAAAGGAATACCGCGCATCAACTGGGGCTGGCTTGCGGCTGTACCGAACGACTCCCTGATGCTGGCGCGCGATACCTCGATCGAGGCCGTCTATGCTCTGGATTTGGAGTTGCCCTGAGCGGGGCCACACCGGATTTCGATAAGCGGCGACGAACGTCTGGAGGAGGCTGGACGGCTGAAGCCGCCAGCCCCCAGTGCGGGCATCTGACATCGCTAACCGAGGCTCGCGGCAGACCGCTTACGTTGAGGGAACTGGTGCGCATCCGGCAGGAATTGCGTGCTGCGAAGAACTTGGGGTATCAACACCACACTGGCCGCTGTGGACTTGACCGTTTGCGCCGTCCTGGAGCAGGCTGGACACTGGCTTGCCGCTACCATCCAACGCCACCACCTCTTCGTCGAGGACCGTTTCGTCCGGCAGGCAGGCGAGCGCGGCCACAATACCCGGATAACGCTTGGTGAAATCGTTATCGTTGCGGGAGCGGACCTGGACCCGCCCACCGGTCTTGATCGCAGGTTCCGGGCGACCTTTTGAAATTTGGCCCGGAGGTAATCCAGATATCCTTCTGGCGGTGCCTGCTGTTGAAGTTCGGTGATCACTGGCTGGAAGTAGGCCAGTGAGCGGACAGGCAACTGCGGCGGAAGTCCGCTGGGCTGCACCAGGCGGCGCAGGGACGCTGGCCTTGGTCCACTCGAAGGGCGAAGCTTTCGGATTGTAAACCTCGACAAAGGCGTCAATGGCGTCCCTGAGCCGGCGGGGCGAGGTGAAGCTGGCGCCGCGCAGCGCCGCGCGGCTCATCATACTGAACCAGCACTCCACTTGGTTGAGCCAGGAACTGTAGGTGGGGATGAAGTGCAAGTGGACATTGGGATGCGATTGCAGCCATCGGTCCCGCTTGGGCTTGTGGGTATTCAGGTTGTCCAGCACCACGTGAATCATTCGGCCCGGGTGGTCCGCTACGATGCCATTCATAAAGTCCAGAAACTCACGGCGGCGGCGCCGCGGGTAATGGCCAGTCTGCACTTGGCCGGTCAGGATGTTCGGGGCGGCAAAAAGGGTGGTGGTACCGTGTCGCTTATAGCAGTGACTGAAACCGTTCACCGCTTTGCCATCTGGGAGGCGGAGAAAGCCCTGCGCGCGTTCCAGCGCCTGAATATGCGGTTTCTCGTCGACCGACAGCACCAAAGCGTGTTCCGGATGATCCAGATAGATCCCCACGAGATCGGCGGCTTTCGGCCCAAACTCGGGATCGGTGCTGATACACCAGCTCCGTCGCCGCTGTAATTGAATTTTGTACTTGCGCAAAATCCGCCACGTGTGCGCCGCACTGACATCGCCCAAAAGCCTCCGCCAACAAGCGGCCGTTCCATTGCGCATAGCCGCGCGGCGGGTCCTGATCGAGCAGCGCCAGCACGCGCCGGTCGGTTTCCCGGTCGTACCGCCGAGGCTTGCCGGTGCGGGGGGCGTCGGACAGCGCATTCAAACGGTCCCGCACGAAGCGCTGCCGCCATTTAGAAACACGCGCCAGTCGTGTGTGCAACCTTTTGGCAATTCCCCCAACCGCAACGCCTTCGTGAGACATTAGAATGATCCGGGCACGATCCGCGAGCCGTTGCTCTCCGCTGCCCTTGCGTGTCCAGGCACGCAACACTACCAGCTCTTATCCTTCGGCTTATGTCGCCAGTTCCGATGAAGCGAACTTCGTCGGCAACTATCCCGGTCCGGCGCTGGCGGGTGCGGGGGCGGGGAGGCGTGAAGATCTTTGCTATTTGGATCGAGTAAGCGGGAATGCTGCAAGAATTGTGGGCAGACCTCCAGGTCTGTCAGGATGGGCCTGCGGCCCACGAATAGTGATGAAAACCATGTGCGGCAGGCTCCCCGCCTGCGGCCGCCTCTCACGCCGCCCGAACAGGGTCTCAATAAGTTACGGTGGGTTTTCGACCGTGCGCGGGTCCTCCAGGACCCGCCCTTCGCGCTTGGAATCAGCCGTTCCAAACGCGAGCGGGTCGACGTGGACGTCGGCCGCAGGACTGGAGTCCTGCCCCGCAATTTATGGAGCTGTTCGGTCGCGCGAAAACTAAGTGGCATTGAGGCTGAAGCCCGCCCTGCTACGCTAATTGCAGCACCCGACGGAGGGTCGGATCGCTGCGCACGCGCCAGATCTTGCTATCCAGATAATAGTGGGTCAGTCCGAAGCCGCAAAAGAAGCCGAAGGCCAGATCCGATGCCTGCCCCAGGTGAAAGCCGGGCACGCGGTAGAGTGCGCTGAAGACCAACGCCACCAGCACATAATTCAGCAGGCTGCGTGAGACCGCGCGCGGGATGCGGCCGTGACTGGCAGCGGGTGAGGACGCCACGCCATAGCGATTGCGATTATGAAACCAGATGAGGGCGTGATACTGCAGATTATGCACTATGGTGACCGTGGGCACGGCACCCAGCCAGCTCATATAGGCGAAAGTCAGCCAGTGCAGCGGAATCACGCCCGCGAACAGCAGGAATTTCGGCAAATTGACGGGATCTTTGCGGCGTAGGCGCACGGCCTGCCGGCCCGCGTATACGAGGACGGTGGCGGCGACCAGCGCCCACAGAAACGGCTCCAGCCGGGGAAACGAGAAATGCAGCCCGAGTTCCTCGGGGTGGTGAATGAAGAAACGGTGGAACGGGGGAAAGACGGTCATTACGCCGAGAAACCAGCGGTCCAGGAAATTGTCAAGCCTGGCCAGGTCGCGATTCTTCACCTTGTACAGAACCATGAAACCGTAGTGCTGGCGGATCACGTGGTAATAGGCCCAGACCGCTACGATCATGGCCAGCACCGCCTTGCCGCCGACCAGTACCAGGATGGGTCCCAGAGCGAAGAAGAACGCCGCGCTGCCGAACAACAGAGCCCGGCGGCTGTGGCGCGCCTCACTATCAAAGAAGGTGCGCGAGGCCGTGCCGAATATATGCGTGCCGTCGAAGCCCACTGACCAGAACCACCACAGCAGCGAAATCGGAACGTGCAGCGCTACGTTCGCCACCAGGTACGCGTATCCGGCCAGGGAGCTGCCGATAACGAACGTCAGATCTATGCCGCGCGAGATGATCCAGCGGTGTGCCAGGCGGGCAGCCGGCGGAGACACGAATAGCGGAGCGGCTTGAGTGACGGCGGCCAATCCATTTAGTTTACATCGGGAAGACGGCGGACGCTGCGATAGAATGTAACCTTCATGACTTGCTGCTCCGATTTCGACAAGCTGATGGATCTCGATCTGGCGCGCCACGCGCAACCGCAGGAACTGACCAACGGCAGAATCATCACCGAGATCGACACGGAATACTACTTTGTTTTCGGTGAAGAACGACACAGCTTCGTCGGGATCAACTATTGTCCTTTTTGCGGCCGGGTGCTGTCGCGGGGGCTTTGGAACCTGGAGAAGAAGAAACAGGGCTGACGGCGCTTTGCTGCGGGTGGATCACGGCCGACAACGCGCCGGCATCATCCAGGAGCAGCAGCGCGAGTTGTTCGGATTCGTCAGGAATTGGCGCCACTGTAATAAGGAAATCAACATCGTCTATCCGGCCTTCGCTGGTTAGGCGCAACCGGCCGGTGTTGCGGGTACTTTCGGTTTGACTGAACGCCTGGCGCACGAAATTTTTGACGATGCAGTCCTCGCAAGGCGCGGCGGCACCGCCGGCGCTTTCGACGGAATGTACGCATTCCAAGCGATCGCCGCCGCGCAGGCGGAGCACGGCAAAAGGAACCCGATCCAATAGTCGGGCGCCGGCCCAGTTGAAGTCTACGACGTGGAAATCGTGATCCACGACAAAGGCCGGCAGCGGTAGCGCATCGAACACGTTGGCGATGAGGTCGGTGCTGGGTGCTGCCAAAAGTGAAGGGCTTGGGCTCATAACATTTTGGTGCGAGGCGCGGTTCAGATTTCTCACGAAAACAAGTTAGGGGATTTGCGTCGGTGCGCACGCGCACAGATTGGCGGGGGGGTTTAGCGGATTTAGTATTGATAGTACGACTACCGGGACACTCGCTTACGCCCCTGCGTCTCGCAAGAACTTTCCCTCACGAAGTTCACGGAATGCCTGCTGGAGCTGCTCCTGCGTATTCATCACGATGGGGCCATACCACGCCACCGGCTCCTCCAGCGGCTGGCCCGAGACCAGCAGGAAACGTATCCCGTCCTCTCCGGCCTGCACCGTGAGTTCGTCGCCGCGGTCGAAGAGTACCAGCGAACGGTTATCGGCTTCCGATGGCGGCGCCGTGTCGGCCCATCCGACCGCCTCGGTAGGGACGGCCAGTGGCCCAGAAGCATTGCAGAACTTTCCGCTTCCCGAAAAGACGTAGGCAAAGGCATGGCTGGTGGTCTCCACCGGCAGGGTCTTGCGCCGGCCGGGCGCCACGGATACATCCAGGTACATGGGGTCGGCGGCGATTCCATCGACCGGACCGGCCTTCCCCCAGAAGTGGCCGCAGACCACGCGCACGTGGGTGCCGTCGTCGTCGGTAATCTCCGGGATTTCGGCGGCTTTCACCTCCTGGTAACGCGGCGCGGTCATCTTGAGCGCGGAGGGCAGATTGGCCCAGAGTTGAAAGCCGTGCATGCGGCCCGCGTGGTCGCCCTTGGGCATTTCCTGATGAATGATGCCGCTCCCGGCGGTCATCCACTGCACGTCACCGGCCGCGATGGCGCCCTGGTTGCCCATGCTGTCGCCGTGTTCGACGGTGCCGGCGAGGACGTAAGTGATGGTCTCGATGCCGCGGTGCGGGTGCCACGGGAAGCCCGCCAGGTAATCTTCCGGGACGTCGTTGCGGAAGTCGTCGAGCAGGAGGAACGGGTCGAAATCGGACGTATTGCCGAATCCGAATGCGCGGCGCAAGTGTACACCCGCGCCTTCCAGGGTCGGCTTGGATTTGATGAGCCGTTTAACGGGTCGTATGGACATACTTGAAGTTTAACGTGCGAGGGTGACGGCTGTGGGGCGGCCCAATGCGGCGGGCGGCGAGCGGTAACAAGTCAGCCAAGCCCGTTCGACCTCGCACGTATGGAAAGGACACCGAGCTTCTTCCCCTTGAAGTTCTGTTCGAACTCCATCCCTTTGTCCAAGGTCACCAGTACCCGGAATCCGGCTCGCTCCGCCAACGAAAACAACTCGCCATTCTTCTTCCCGGCGAGCCCGGCTTCCGGTACTGTTTGGCATTCGTGGTTAGGTAGGCCGCCCTTGAACTTCCTTGGAATGCACTCGTCGATAAGAATCTTCATCCCAGGCTGCCGACGACCAGCGACGTGGCGTACTTCAGCGCCGACACAGCGTCAGCTCGCGTGACCGTGGGGAAGTCATCCAGAAACTCATCCAGCGTCTCCCCGCCCTCCAGGTAGTCGAGCAACGTCTGGAAGGGCACTCGAGTCCCGCGAAACACCGGAGTGCCTCCAAGAATTTCGTGGTCCCTAGTGATGATATCGGTGCGTGGGGCCATGACCTGATTACAAATCTAACGAGGCTTCGCCTCAGAGCGACAAGATATATCTCGTTGGACCTGCGGCATAGCGTGCGCCAATCCTTCAGCGTTTGCGAATTGCAGGCTTTGGAGGTGATTTGGTCTGGCGCGACTTCCCGGTTGTGGAGGGTTTGCCGCTACTCGGGTTTGACCCATTTCCGCCGGCTGTGATAACTCCGTTATTCAAGTTCAGACTAACGAAATCCAGTTGCGTGACCGGGCCTCCCCGGGGAGCGCTCTTGAAGCTGATGGTGAGCGTCTTGGCATCGGTAGTTAGAGTCAGGTAGCCGAATTTAATGATCGGGTCAACCTCCATGGTGTGGTCTCCGATGACTGTCCCGGCGGGTGGCGCAGACTCTAGCGGTGCGGTAGCGGCAAATCCACCCGATCCCGCGACAATATACGGCACCTGCCTCCCGTTAACATTCCGCGTAAAGCGCTGGTAGAGATGGGCATGACCCGAAAGCACAGCGTCCGGCCATAAACCGGCAGCTTTGCAGCAAGAATCGATATCTTGCATAAGTCCGGCGCTCCCTCCAGTTTTGGCGTCAACCGAAAGCGGCGGATGATGGACCGCAATTAAAATAGCTCTCTTTCCGGCGAGTCTGTCTGCTTTCAGACGATTCAGTTCCGAAGTCAGAAAAGTCAGTTGGTCGTCGACGAGTGGGTACTTACCTCCTTGCGACGAGATGATGCCGCCGCCCGTATCCAGCACATTGCTGTAAAGGCCAATGATGGAAACAAACGGGGCATCCAGGGTGAAATATACAGCGGGCTGAGTCATCACACTGCGTGCGATGGTGGGTGCATCCGGGGAAGGATCCGGAGCAGCCGCGCAAAAGTTGGAAAGGAATCCAGCCAGCGTGGGAACCTGCGGAGCGCTCGACGAACTGCCAAAAACCATGCCGTCATGATTACCCGGAATAGCGAATATGGGCCGGTCGTATGCCCGGAAAGGTTCGTAAAACTGGTCGTAGTAATACTGAGCTTCGCCGAAGTTGTATACAACATCGCCGAGGTGAAAGAAGAATGCCGGACCGGCGTTGCCGCCGGATTGCACATCCGAGGTCATGGCATCGGCAACATCCGCTTCGTCGGTAAGTGCTACGGCTGCCGACTGTTGCTTGCTTACCTTGGCCGCACCGGTGTCTCCTACCGCATGAAATGAAATCTTCCCGGCCGCATTGATGGCATTGGTCAGGTCTGGTGGGAGGAAATCGGTAAGATCGAGATACGGGAGAGCGCCCGACCGTCTCGGGGGTATGGGTTGCACTAGATTCTTGTTCTTGAGATAGTACGTTGAGTTATAGTACGCATCGCTAGTGTTATTCACCTGAAATGCGTTTTCGTCTGGACTAGGTTTAGGATCGGCATAAGTCTGGCCGCTGGGGCCAACAAGATTTGCGGTGGTCGGCATGGGTATGTTCTCTTCTTCGCAACAGGGAGTCCCCTGATGGATACTCCAGCGGCCTCAGTCTCGTGTTAACTGGGATTTTCTCTTTGGAAATCGGTCAAACAATTGTACACCAGATCACCTCCGACGGAGCATTTTTTGGACATTTTATCGGTCCCGCCCGCCTGCCTCCCCGGCCGAAAAAGCATCCGCGGTTGAAGGTGATACAAGGCCCGAAAAGCACTGCGCGCCGCGAGAAGGACGGTCAGCGTTGGCAGACTATAATCGGTGCGCTGGATTCTGAGTGTCTTGAGAACGATTCCGCTGAGCTTCGGCCTGGCCGTGGTTCGCGCCCTCCATTCCGATAGGCAGTTGAATAATCCTTCTTTGGAAAGGCCCGCATGCCCGTGGCTGTGTCGCCGAATAGCACAGGGACAGTCCATGGCCAAACCGTCCCGGTCCTCAACAACGCTCCACGCGCGTGATCCAACATATCCCCCTCCTGGTGATCGCCACTTGCATTAACGATACTCCACAAAAAGGAACAAGGGAAAGCGCGCGTCAGGCGGTCTGCGGAGTGCCACCCGCCGCGGGTATCGACATCATCTTGTTGTCAGCGTCGGCATATATCGCCCCCCGCCCGGCGACCATCCTGCGGGGATATAGATAACCGGCTTCGGCCTACTCTTTCGAGCACCCAAGCGGCAGGATGTCACACCGTCGCGGATCGGCCGGATTTTGGATGCATGCCGGCTAAATGGAGCCTTTCTATCGCTTCACCTGCAGGCCATGGACAACCGCCGGAGCGCGCATAAGTCGCATGCCGGCCTGCATCGCGTTGATGGAACAGTGGCCGGCCGCCATCAGAGTCACGGTGTAGCGAAGCTCACGGGAAGACCTGTAGAGGCCGTGGCCGAGACATTGAATGGCGGGGAGCCCAACGGCTGGCGCGGCAGCGGGCCAAATGTGCTGGTCTCCGACAAGAGCGTAATGGTGGACGCCTGTACAAACGGGCATGGCAGCCGCATAGGTCGCGTTGCCAGCCTGCAAAGCTTTGATGGCGCAACGGCCTGCGGCACCCACCCTCCTTGGCGGGCTGAATAGACAGCGACTTTCGAGCGCGCGCAGAGAATCAGGAGGGCGCCCATCCCGCCGATTTGGGCAAGCGACCGTCGCCCGTAAACGCGGTGGGTTGGCCTGAGGCTTGTGCCGTCTCCTGCGAAGCGTCCCTCTTTGCCAGGGGCCGGCAGATGTCAGGTGTCGGGATAATCACCCCCTTGAGTCGGTGGTTCGTCACACAGTCTTACGTTCAAGCAGCCTGTAATGAGCGACGACGTGGTTCACTTTAATCCAGTGGCGAGCTGATTGCATGAGCGCTTCGCCGGTAGCCAAAATCTATCCAGTAGTCTGGGAGGAGGACTGTGAACCAGCGGCGAAGAGTCTCTATCGCCGGGGCGGCGCGATCTCTGCATTTTCGCGCGACCCGGACCATCGTACTCTTTTGCGGCTCTGCGGTCATCGGGCTCGCCGATCCTGCGGTTCCACCTCTGAGTCCGACGAATATTTTCGCTCCGCTGTCGACGCCGGCCCAGTCGATTTTTGAGCTGTCCCGGTTCGTACTGACGGTTACCGCGGCGATATTCCTGGTCGTCTTCAGCCTGCTGGTCTACGCGGTCGTTAAGTTCAGGAAGAAAGCGGTCAGCGACGGGCGCGAGCCCGCGCAGGTTTACGGAAGCACTCAACTGGAGCTGGCCTGGACGGTCATTCCGGTTCTGATTGTGGTGGTCCTGTTTCTGGCGGCAGCGCGCGTAATCGCCGCTATCCAGAACGCCGCCCGGCCGGGCAATGCCATCGAAGTCACCGTCATCGGGCACCAATTCTGGTGGGAGTATCGATATCCGCGGCTCGGAGTAGTGACCGCCAATGAGCTGCACATTCCGGTAAGCGACCCGGCACATCCGAGCCCAACCTTTCTTACCCTGCTTTCCGCGGATACGGATCACAGCTTCTGGGTGCCCCGCCTGGCGCGGTAAGACCGACCTGATACCGAATCACCCGAACAGTATGTGGATGGACCCGCATGAGACCGGCCTTTACCTGGGGCAGTGCGCGCAATACTGCGGAACGCAACATGCCAAGATGCTGCTGCGCGTCTATGTGCAGACGCGCGATGAGTTCGATCGTTGGATTCAGGAGCAAAGCCAGCCGGCGCTGATCGGCGCCAGTTTCTCCGCGGGGCAGCGGATCTTTGAGCGGACCGCTTGCGTCAACTGCCACGCCGTGGCAGGCACCGCGGCAAATGGGCGCTTCGGTCCCGATCTGACCCACTTGATGAGCCGCGACACAATCGCATCGGGAGCGGTGCGCGAACACTCCGGAAAATCTGCGGCGTTGGATTCAGGATCCCGATGCGTTCAAACCGGGATCCAAAATGCCGGCCATGGGATTGAGCGATCCGGATTTGAACGCAGTGACCGCGTATCTGGAGACTCTTCGCTGATGTCGACTGAATCCATCGCCTGGCCCGTTTCCGAAACGGCGCCGCCCCCGCTGGTGGACCGGCTTCACCAATGGGTAACTACCGTCGATCACAAACGGCTGGGCATCCTGTACATCGTTTATGCGCTGGTGTTTCTTCTGATCGGCGGAGTTGGAAGCGACCATCATGCGCATCCAGCTCATTCGTCCGCATAACCATTTCGTCTCACCACAGGTGTTCAACCGCATGTTCACCATGCATGGGACGACCATGATTTTCTTCGTGGCCATGCCGCTCGTGTTTGGATTCGCGAACTACTTGCTGCCCCTGATGATTGGCGCGCGGGATATGGCGTTCCCGCGCCTTAACGCTTTCAGCTTCTGGATGACGGCCTTCGGCGGACTGCTCCTTTATTTCAGCTTTCTCGGCGGAGACGGGCTCTATGGAGCCGGTAACGCCCCCGACGTAGGATGGTTCGCCTACGCGCCATTGACCTCGCAGACATTTTCGCCGGGACACAGCACTGACTTCTGGATACTTTCGCTGCTGGTTTCCGGCTTCGGCAGCATTGGAACCGCGATCAACATGATCGCCACTGTCCTATGTATGCGCTGCCGGGGAATGACACTGGGGAAGATGCCGCTGTTCGCCTGGCTGAATCTTACGATGGCGGGCCTCGTGATTCTCGCCGTAAGTCCGCTGACGGCCGCGCAATTGATGTTGCTGGTCGACCGTTATCTGGGCGGACACTTCTTCGATACGCAGGCCGGAGGATCTGCCGTGATTTGGATGCACTTCTTCTGGGTCTTCGGCCATCCGGAAGTATATGTGCTTGTGATTCCGGCCTTTGCGTTCGCTTCCGAAATCATCCCCGTTTTCTCCCGCAAAGCGATTTTCGGCTATCCGGTCATGGTGGCGGCAACGGTTTGCATTGGATTTATCAGCATGAGCGTGTGGGCACACCATATGTTCACGGTGGGCATGAGTGCGGCCGGAAATACCTTCTTTGTTCTGTCTACCATGGCCATAGCCGTTCCCACCGGCATTAAGATCTTCAACTGGCTCGCGACTATGTGGGGTGGAGAGATTCACTTCCAGCCTCCCATGCTGTTTTGCACCGCCTTTCTGTTTCAGTTCTTGATCGCGGGCCTGACTGGGGTCATGCTAAGTGCGGCGCCATTCGACTGGCAGTTGTCCGGGTCCTATTTTGTAGTCGCGCACTTCCACTACGTCATCGTGGGCGCCATTCTGTTCACGCTCTTTGGGGCCTTCTACTATTGGTTCCCGAAGATGTCCGGAAGAATGTGTAGCGAGGCGCTTGGCAAACTGCACTTCTGGCTTTTCTTCATAGGATTCCATCTGACTTTCGATTTCATGCATATTCCGGGCATTCTGGGGATGCCTCGGCGGATCTACACTTATGAGCCAGGCAGGGGCTGGGACGTCTGGAATCTGATCGTGACAATTGGGGTGCTTTTTCAAGCGGCGGGTGTGTTGGTGTTCGCCGGCAATCTGCTTTGGTCCTACTGGCGGGGTAAGGTTGCCGGGCCCGATCCCTGGGATGCGTGGACGCTCGAATGGTCCACCAGCTCGCCGCCGCCGGCTTACAACTTCGCAGCCATTCCAGTAGTTGCCAGCCGCCGCCCGCTCTGGGATCTGAAGCACCCGGAAGATCCCGATTGGCATTACGAGTAGGGTCCTATGAGCGCACCGTCCATAACCGTGCCCCCCGGCGATAGCCAATGGAGCCTTCCAGCGCGGGGACCCGCGGGAATGTTTTGTCTGATCGCGGCCGAGACTGCGATCTTCACCATCTTTGTGGTTGCGTACCTCTTTTATATTGGCAAGAGCCTTACCGGGCCCCAGCCGCGCGATGTTTTGCATGTGCCCATCTTCCTGACGATTTGTTTGCTTTCGAGCAGTCTGACGATTCACCTTGCCGTAAAGTCGCTGAGGGATGCAAGCTCGCGGTCTTTCGCGCTTTGGTGGCTTCTGACCCTGGTGCTGGGAGCGGTGTTCCTGGCGGGCACGGTTCGTGAATGGAGCCACCTGATCTATGACGAAGGCTTGACCATCCAAACCAACTTATTTGGCACAACCTACTACTCGCTGGTAGGTCTGCACGCACTTCACGTGAGTGCCGGCGTACTTGCCCTGGCCACGGTGTCGCTATTTACGTTCCTGGGTTACGTCAAGCAGGAGCACGCTGCACGCGTCGAGGTTTTGTCGATGTATTGGCATTTCGTGGACTCGGTGTGGGTGGTGGTCTTCATAGTCGTGTACATCATCGGCCGCTGAGGACCGCTGAGGACCGCTGAGGAAAGGACGCGAATGGCTGGCGAATTATTGAATCACACGGATGAGCGCGCAGCGGACACTGTGCAGTTGCCCGCGCCCACGGCATGGCCTATTGTCCTTGCGTTCGGAATTACGCTGCTGCTTGCGGGATTGGTTACCAGCGCGGCGGTCAGCGTGCTGGGAGCGGTCCTATCTATCGCCGGCGCGGTTGGCTGGTTCCGCGAAGTTCTGCCGCACGAGGCGCTTGAAACGGTACGGGTGGTTCCGCAAGCAGCGGGCGTCACTACGCCGCGGCGCGAAGTCGCCCGAATGAAAATCGCGCCCGATGTCAAGCGCGCATGGCTTCCGGTGGAGGTCTATCCGATTTCGGCGGGAATCATCGGTGGTTTAGCGGGAAGCGTGGCGATGGCAGCGCTGGCGATGCTCTACGGCATTGTGGGCCAGAGAAGTATTTGGTATCCGATCAATCTCCTGGCTGCGGGCTTTTTCCCGGCCGCCACGACAGCCACCACGGCCCAAATTGCGGCGTTTCATCTGCGCGCCTTTCTGATTGCCATTCCGATTCACCTGATCACGTCCCTTCTGGTCGGGTTGCTCTACGGCGTGATGTTGCCGATGCTGCCGCGGCGGCCGATTCTGCTGGGAGGCTTCGTCGCGCCCATCTTGTGGACTGGCCTGATTCACAGCATTCTCGGAATCGTGAATCCGGTGCTCAACCAGCGTATAGACTGGCTCTGGTTTGTGGTTTCGCAGGTGGGATTTGGGATCGTCGCGGGCATCGTCGTTTCCCGGCGGGAGCGTATCCGAACGGATCAGCGCCTGCCATTCGCGTTGCGCCTGCGCTTTGAGGGGTCCGGATTGGGGGACGACAAACGCGGAGAGGACGAAAAGCGATGAGCCACCAGGGAACTGTTCCCGCGGCGTGGCTGCTGGCGGTGTGCGGGCTGGCGGCGTGCGGGCTGACCACGGCTTGCGGCACTCGGGCTCCTGGCCGCCCGCCGGCGGATTCGCGATGGGTGGCACCGGGCAAGATCTTGGATTTCGGTCTCCTCTATGCGGATAACTGTGCCGGATGCCATGGCCAGGATGGCAAGGGCGGCGCCGCGATCGGACTTAACGACCCGGTGTACCTGGCCATCGCGGACGATGCCGCCATTCGCCGCGTGACCGCCGATGGGGTTCCCGGAACCGCCATGCCGGCGTTTGCGCAGCACTCCGGCGGCATGCTGACCGACGAACAGATCAACGCCATCGTCGGCGGAATTCGAACCCGCTGGGCCAAGCCCGGTGCTCTGCCCGGCGCCGATGCTCCGCCCTATGCGGCGCAGGCTCCCGGCAATCCCAAGCGCGGCGCCGCTGTGTACGGGATTTACTGCTCGTCGTGTCACGGCGCGGATGGCGGCGGAGGCAAGCGCGCCAGTTCCATCGTGGATGGTTCGTATCTTGCGCTGGTGAGCGACCAGGGCCTGCGCACGACGGTAATTGTCGGGCGGCCCGAACTGGGCGCTCCGGACTGGCGCGGCGACGTGCCCGGCAAGCCGATGTCGCCCGAGGATGTCTCCGACGTGGTGGCTTGGCTTGCTGCGTTGCGGCCGCAGTTCCCCGGCCAGCCTTACTCGACTGCCCTGCAACCCGAAGGAGGATTTCGATGACCGTGTCCGATGGACTTTCGCGGCGGCGGATGTTGATGAAGCTCGGCATCCTATTTAACGCGGTCGTCGGTACGATCCTGGCGGTCCCGATCGTGCGCTACATCCTTTCTCCCGTCACTCGCGAGCGCAAGCCAGGGTACGAATCATGGCTCTCGATTGGCCCGCTCGCCCAGTTTCCAGAAGGCCAGACGCGGCTGGCGACTTATCGAAATCCAGTCGCGAATCCAACGGATGGGGAAACCGCGAATATTCCCTGCTGGGTGCGGCACGTGGATGGCGAAAACTTCCAGGTCTTTGCGATCAATTGCGCGCATCTCGGGTGCCCCGTCCGTTGGTTCCCGCAGTCCAGCCTGTTTATGTGCCCGTGCCACGGCGGCGTTTATTATGCGGACGGCTCGCGCGCCTCCGGACCACCGGAGCGCGGCTTATTTCAATATCGCTATAAGGTGGGACAGGGGAATCTGCTCATCCAGGCAGGCGAGATGCCTACCACCGGCGATCCTACGGCGAGCCTGACGAACATCTCAACCGGGAGGACGTCGTGCGCTTAGTCAAGAAGGTGGGTGACTGGCTCGATGCGCGCCTGCAGCTCGCCGCGCCGATTCGGGAAACGATGGCGCACCCGGTCCCGCGCCGAACCGCCAGTTGGGCTTACGTCTTTGGCAGCGCCGCGCTCACGGTATTCATGCTCCAATTGGTCACCGGAGTTCTGCTGGCCCTGCTTTATGTACCCTCGGCGGCGGAAGCATGGAATAGCCTGCAGATTCTCAATCATAATGTCGCACTCGGCTGGTTCATCCGCGCCCTGCACGGCTGGGGCTCAAACTTCATGGTCGCGATCGTTCTCATCCACATGGTGCAGGTCTTTCTGTTCGGCGCTTACAAGTTCCCCAGAGAGCTGACCTGGATGGTGGGAATTCTTTTGCTCCTCTTGACACTCGGAATGGCCTTTACCGGCCAGGTGCTGCGATTCGATCAGGACGCCTATTGGGGACTGGGCATCGGGGCCTCCATTGCAAGCCGCGTGCCCGTTATTGGGCCGTGGATGGTGAACCTCTTGTTGGGCGGTCCGATCATCGCCGGCGCGACGCTCTCGCGCTTCTTCGCGCTGCACGTATTCGTCATTCCGGGATCACTGATGGCATTCGTTGGACTGCATCTGCTGCTGGTGCTGAAGCTCGGCATCAACGACTGGCCGATGCCTGGACGAATCGTGCGCCGCACGACCTACCTTAAGGAGTATCACGAGCTGACGCGCAAAGACGGCGTTCCGTTTGTGCCCGGCGCGATTACGAAGGACTTGTTCTTCTCGGGTTTTATCATTCTCTTGATCGTCGTGTGCGCCGTGTATTTCGGCCCCTTCGGACCAAGCGGCCAGCCCGATCCTACGATTATCCAGACAGCGCCGCGGCCGGACTACTTCTTCCTGTGGCTCTATGCCGTATTGTCCCTGCTTCCGCCGTCGCTGGAGACTCCGACACTGCTGATCGGCCCGGTGATCGCGCTGGCTGTGCTCGTGGCACTTCCGTTCTTCTCCGGCGAAGGCGAGAAAAGCTGGAAGCGCCGCCCTATAGCGGTTCTTACGATTCTGCTGGTGGCGGTCGCGCTTGGGACGTTTACGCATCTGGCCGGCTATACGCCGTGGAGTCCGGTGATGAACGCTTGGAGCGGCGAACCGATTCCAGCGCAATACCTGAAAGGGCGTACGGCCCTGGAGCGGCAAGGATCCCTTGTTTTTCAGGTCAAGCAGTGCCACAACTGCCACGCGCTGGGCGGCGTGGGGGGACAACGCGGACCGGCACTCGATCGAGTCGCCGTCGAGCTTACCGGGGATCAACTGATCCGCCAGGTGATCCAAGGCGGCGGCAACATGCCAGCCTATGGAAAAAACCTGAGTCCCCCGGAGACGACTGCGCTTGTGGCGTTCCTCGAGACGCTGCATCCGGCCGGACAGACCCCCGCCCGTGACGCTTCCCGCGACGCTCAATCCAACGTACACCCGTAGGGGCCAATGGAATCTCAACTGGCAATCCCTGTTACGGTGACGCTGATTGTGGCGGCGCTGGTCTATGCGCGGGGCTGGTATCAGCTGCGGAAATCTCTTCCAAATGTGGTGCCGGTGTGGCGGCTGGCCGCGTTCATGGGCGGACTGTTTTCACTGTGGTTGCCGGTGGGGTCTCCTGTCGCCGTCATGGACCATCAACTACTCACACTTCATATGGTGCAGCATCTCCTGCTGATGACAGTGGCGGCCCCGTTGATTCTCGTGGGGGCACCGGTGATCACGTTTTTGTATGGCCTGCCGCAGCGCTTCGTTCCTGGTTTTCTGACACCGCTTCTGAGCCGCCCGGCCGTGCACGAGGCGGGGCACATTATCGCTCACCCTGTGTTTTGCTGGCTCGCCTCCACAGCCACAGTCATTGGATGGCACGTTCCCGCAATTTTTGAATTGGGGATGCGGTCTGAAGGGTGGCATGCAATCGAACACGCATCATTTATAGCCGCCGGCCTTCTGTTCTGGTGGCCTGTCGTCGAGCCCTGGCCGAGCCTCCCGAACTGGCCGCAGTGGGGCATACTATTGTATCTTTTCCTTTCCACGTTACCTTGCGATGCGTTGTCGGCTTTTCTTACATTCTGTAACCGGGTGGTCTACCCGCACTATCAGTCGGCTCATCCTCACTTCGATATTTCACCTCTCGCAGACCAGCAGTGTGCAGGCGCGCTGATGTGGGTTTGGGTAACGTTTGCCTATCTGGCCCCGGCAGCCGTCGTCACAATCCGGATGCTCTCTCCACACAGGCGGGCGCCGAAAGTGGAGGTCCTCTGAGGTATGGCAGCCAGCTCCAGAATTGCCGCACTGGAAGTTGCGGGAGTCGCGTCGCAAGCCTCTTATAACTTCCTGATTGCCATCGGGCCAGCGCTGAAAATCTTTCCTATCCTTTCCCAACCTGCCTCGTCATACACTATATTGGTACACGATATAGCGGATGACGCCATAGTCACCGGGGGGAAAAATGTCCAATTCGCAGGCCGGCCTCACGCCCGCCATGTTCAACGTCCTGTTAGCACTGGCCGACGGGGAAAAACACGGTTACGCCATCCTGAAAGAAGTCGCCACGCACACCGCCGGCGAGGTTCAACTTTCCACCGGCACGCTCTATGGCATCATCAAGCGGCTGCTCGAAGAAGGGTTGATCTCCGAAACCGCCGCCCGGTCCGCCAACCCGCATGACGATCAGCGCCGCCGTTATTACCGCCTCACCGCCGATGGCCGCGCCGTCGCGGTTGCCGAAGCCCGCCGTCTCGAAAAAGTTCTGGCGCGCGCCCGCTCCAAGCGGCTGATTCAGGCGCTGCGGGGCGTTCAGGCCGGCGTCTGAACCCGTCTGAACCCGTCTGAACCAAAGGAGAAACCCATGCCGCGACCCCGCCTTGCCGACCAACTTTACCGCGCCGTGCTCCGCTTTCTGCCCGCCGACTTCCGCAACGATTTCGGCGACGACATGGAAACTGCCTTTCGCGACCAGCGCGCCGATACGCGCCAGGCCGGTGGCCCGCGCGCCGTGCTTCGCATGTGGGGCGCCACCATCCTGGATATCCTCCGCATGGCCCCCCGCGAGCACCTCAACGTGCTCGCGCACGACACCCGTTATGCGCTGCGCATGATGCGCAAGAACCCCGGTTACACCGCCTCCGCCGCGCTCATTCTGGGCCTCGGCATCGGCGCGAATACATCCATCTTCAGCGTCGTGGAATCTGTTCTGCTGAAACCGCTGCCTTACGCAGCGGGCGACCAGTTAGTGGTGCTGCACCAGCACGCCGCCAAGCTCGGCGAGGACGACTTACGTTTCTCCGTTCCGGAAATCGCCGATTACCGCCGCCAGAACCACACGCTCGGTGAACTGGCCGAGTATCACAGCATGACCTTCACGCTGCTCGGCCGCCACGAAGCGCATCGTGTCCGCACCGGCGTGGTGTCGGCCGGGTTCTTCGATATGTTCGGCGTCCGGCCGCTGCTGGGGCGCACCTTCCGCGCGGGCGACGATAATCCCGGCGCGCCGGCCGTGCTGGTGCTCAGCTACGAGTTCTGGAAATCGGATGAGCGCGGCGATCCGTCCATCATCGGCAAAACCTACCAGATGAACGATCGCGTGCACACAGTCATCGGCGTCCTGCCGCCCATCCCGCAGTATCCTAACGATAACGACGTCTACATGCCCGTGTCCGCGTGCCCGTTCCGCTCGTCGCCGCGCATGATCGCCAATCGCGACAGCCGCATGGTGCGCCTCTTCGGCCGCTTGAAATCCGGCGTCTCCCTCGATCAATGCCACGCCGACCTCTCCACCATCGCGCGCCGCCTGGAACAGGATTATCCGAAATCGTACCCGCACAGCGCGGGTTTCGGCATCACGGCCGCCGCGCTGCGCCACGAACTGACTGAGCGTGCCCGGCCGATGTTTCTCCTGCTGTTGGGCGCCGCGGCGTTCGTGCTGCTCATCGCCTGTGCCAACGTAGCCAACCTCATGCTGGCGCGCATGGCGCAGCGCGAGCGCGAATTGGTCATCCGCACCGCCATGGGTGCGGGCGCCGCGCGCCTGATGCGCCAATTGCTCACCGAAAGCTTCATCCTGGCGTTGATTGCCGCGGGTGTGGGAGTGGCTTTCGCGTCCGGCAGCCTCCGGCTCTTGACGCAATTTGCCGGCGAACTGACACCCCGCGCCCGTGAAATCGGCATGGATCGATGGGTTCTGCTCTTCGCCGTTTTCTGCGCCGCGGCCGCGACTATCGTCTTCGGCTCCATGTCCGCCCTCTACGCGCGCGCGGATCTCTCCGCCGGGCTCAAAACCGGCAGCCAGCAGGTCGCCCCGCAGTCCCGCCGCAATTGGATCCGCGGCGCGCTGATTGCCGCGCAGGTGGCGTTCTCCTACGTGCTTCTGATCGGCGCCGGTTTGATGGTGCGTAGCTTTATTCAATTGCAGCAGGTCGATCCCGGCTTCGTGCCGCAGCGCGTCCTGGCCGTTGGATTCGACCTGAACTGGTCGAAGTACACCACCAGCGTCGCGGCCAATTCTGTCGTCCGGCGCCTGCTCGATAAGATACAGGCGCAGCCAGGCGTAGCCATGGCCGCCATCTCTTCCAGCTTCCCGCTCGATCCGGATACGTTCGGCATGCTCGGCATGGACCAGACGTTCCAGATCGAAGGTACCGTGCCATCGAGCGCGGAAAGGCAGCCGGTGGCGAACCTGCGTACAGTTACGCCGGGCTACTTTCAGGTGCTCGGAATTCCGCTCGTGAGCGGCCGGCTGTTTCGGGAATCCGATAACGGCGACGCGCTTCCCGTTGCCATTATCAGCCGCTCGCTCGCGCGCAAGAGCTGGGGCGGGCAGGATCCCACCGGCCGGCGGATCTCGTTCGACGGCAAGAAATGGATTACGGTCGTGGGGGTCGTCGGCGACGTCCACGAGTTCGGATTAGCCCGCGCCGCTCCCGAGCAGTTCTACACTCCCTTGGCCCAGACTGGCATGCCGGGAAGCATCGTGGTGCGGTCCGCGGGCGAACCGGCGGCCCTGACCAACGCCGTGCGGCGCGCCATCCAGGATGTCGATTCGCAAATCTCCATCACCGAGACGAAGACGCTCGAAGAGGCCCGCTCCGATTCGGTTTCCGCGCCGCGCACCATCGCGCGCCTGTTCGCCCTTTTTGCCGGGATCGCCCTGCTCATCGCCGTCACCGGCATTGCCTCCATGTTGGCTCTCTCGGTGCGCCAGCGGCTCCGCGAGATTGGCATCCGCATGGCGCTGGGCGCCACCCCTGCGGACATTGTGCACACGGTTGTCAGGGAAGGCATGCTGCTGGTGGCCATCGGCTTGGCCCTCGGTGTGGCCGGCGCTGTGGCGCTGACCCGCACCCTGAAGGCGATGCTCTTTGAAATTGCGCCGGGCGACCTGCCCACGTACATTCTGGTTTCGACCGTGTTATGCTGCGCAGCGCTGTTGGCTGCCTACCTGCCAGCGCGGCGGGCTGCCGGCATCGATCCGCAAAGCGCCCTGCGTTGTGACTAAGGAGAAAAATGATGCCTCTACGATTCCTGCTTCCCGCCACCGCGTTGGCCGCCGCCGCATTCCTGATGGCCGGCGATTCGCCGCACGCCGGCGCGCCACAGTTCAACACCAAGGGCGAACTGCTGTTTCCCGCGGACTATCGCGAATGGGTGTTTCTCAGTTCCGGGCTGGGCATGGCCTACGGTCCTGGCTCCTCCAACGCCGAAAACCCGACGTTCGATAACGTCTTCGTGCACCCTTCTGCCTATAAGGCTTTCCTAGAAACCGGCCGCTGGCCCGACCAAACCGTCTTCATCCTTGAAGTGCGCGCCTCCGCGTCGAATGGGTCGATCAATAAGGCGGGGCATTTCCAAACCGATCTGCAGGCCATCGAAGCGGAAGTGAAAGATGCCGGCCGGTTTCCCGGCGCGTGGGCCTTCTTCAGCCTCGGAAAAGGAGCCGCCGCCGGCAGGCAGCTGCCCACCACCGAAGCATGCTACTCTTGCCACGCCGAACACGGCGCGGTCGATAACACGTTCGTCCAATTCTACCCGACGCTACTCACCGTGGCCCGGCAAAAAGGCACGCTTAAGTAAGTTTTAGCCCCCGGCTTAGGCCATCAAAGTCTTCCAAATAAAGAAACTGCCCAATTACTTGATATATTTAATCGGCTAACCCTTGACGAAAACAGGTTGTTACGTGCACAATTAAATTATCCGGCTGCTCCGGCTGGCGTTCTGTATTTCTTAGGTTGCTGGCGATTTAGAACAGGTTTCGCTGCCTGGGCGCGCATGTTTGGACGGATATGAAGTGTTCATTTAGCCTCCCCCGTTTTGCTCAACTGGTAATCGCTCTTTTTCTAATCTCCACGGTTTGTCTTGCCACGACTACGCGGCACCACCACCGGGTGATTCATCACACTGCGCCCTCTGCCCACGCCGCGGTGGTTCATCCTGCCACCAGCGCCCTGGTGCATCGTGCGGCGTATCATCCGCCGGCTACGCCTGGGGTACTCGTGCGCGGCGGGCCCTGGACTGAGCCGACTTATGCGGATTCTACCCTCGGCGACAACGCCGATGGCGAAGATCTGGACGTACGCCGCGCGGCCGTCGAGGCGCTCGGTGCATACAACGGCTCCGTAGTGGCGGTAGATCCCAGTACAGGCCGCATTTTGAGTATCGTCAACCAAAAACTGGCGCTCGGCAGCGGCTTTCAACCCTGCTCCACTATCAAGGTCTCGGTTGCGCTGGCGGCCCTCAGCGAAAAAGCCGTCGGCAACGATGGCCGGCTCTTCCGTCACGGATATAACTTGACGCAGGCGCTGGCACACTCCAACAACTACTACTTCGCCACTTTGGGCAGCAAGCTCGGTTTCGATAAGGTCAGCTATTATGCGCACCTTTTCGGATACGGCGAAAAGGCCGGTCTGAATATTCCGGGCGAGAGTTCCGGCCGTTTTCCCGCTGCGCCACCTGTTAACGGGGGCGTGGGTATGCTGAGCAGCTTTGGCGAAGAGATTTCGCAAACGCCCTTGCAGTTGGCCGCCTTGATGTCTGCTTTGGCCAACGGCGGTACGCTTTACTACCTGCAATATCCGCGCACCGGGCAGGAAATTAGCGAGTTCACGCCACGCGTCAAACGCCAGTTGGAAATCTCCAACCTGATTCCGGAACTGAAGCCCGGCATGCTGGCTGCGGTCGAGTACGGTACGGCGCACCGCGCGCAGCAGGATGAGCCCATCGCCGGCAAAACCGGAACTTGTACCGACAGTCACACCCACCTGGGCTGGTTCGGTTCTTTTAACGACATCGGCAGCAACAAGCTGGTGGTGGTCGTGCTGCTTACCGGTGGGCGGCCGGCGATCGGCCCGCTGGCGGCAGGCGTAGCCGGTGAAGTCTATCGCAACCTTTCCCAAAAGAACTATTTCGCCAAGGGCAAACCAGGCGCCATCCCCTCACTGATCTCCACGCAGATTTGTTGCGCGAGATAACGCCGGTACTGGACATGCACAGACCTTGGTGAGCGTGTTTATTGCACGCGCGCCGAGGTTACAAATGTCAGTATTTGCTTGGATCGTTCTGGGATTCGTTGCGATATTCTGCTGGGTATTGTGGGAGCTGTCATCGGGGGGGGTGGGTCGCGCACTTGCTTCGAGTAGCGGGCATCGCCACCCTCAATCTATATAGCATCCTCGTGGCTACGGTGGGCTCCATCGTGTTCTTGTTTGTCTATCACGCCGTCCGCCGAAGCGTGGTTGGCCGTCGTATCCTTTGAATGGCGATTGACAGCGTCGGGGCCGCCGCATCAGAATAGCCGGATGAGGCGATACTGGAAAGTTCTGGTAGGAGCGCTATGCGGCGCCATTTTGGGGGGGCCCTGTCATTGCCCGGCGGACTCCATCTCATCACCAGCATTCCCGCCTTCGCGCTCGACCGCGACTTGCTGCGTTATCGCGGATTTCTAGTTGCCTCAATCGCGGCCTGGGCCCTGTTCAGCCTTTACTGGGAGGCGGCGGCGAAGAACGCATCTGCCGCGAAACGTTCAGAATCCAAGTCCTCGCGCGGGCTGCACGTGCTTCTGGTGAATGCGGCACTCCTTTTGGAGATCGTGCCGATCCACGCCTTGGGCCGATTCCTGCCGGCACATCCTCTGATCATGGCCGCGGGCCTGGCCGTAGAGGCAGCCGGATTGTTCCTGGCGATTTGGGCGCGCCGCCACCTGGGTCGGCACTGGAGCGGCGAAATCACCATCAAGGTGGAGCACCAACTGATCCGCTCCGGGCCGTACCGACTGCTGCGGCATCCCATCTACACCGGTCTTCTCACGATGTATGCCGGCGTGGCTCTGGTCACCGGCGAGTGGCTTGCGGTGATCGGCGTAGGGGTGGCGATACTCTCGTATTGGCGCAAGATACGCCTCGAAGAGACCACCCTCGGTGTAGCCTTCGGCGCAGAATATGACGCCTATCGCCGCAGCACGTGGGCGCTGCTGCCCGGATTATTCTGAGTGCGTCTCCCGGTGCACCAAGGCAGGGGAAAATGCCGGCAGGCAAACCGCGATGTATTCGGCGCCGCCATCTTCCGGCGTGCTGTACCGCACCCACTCACCATGATGCGCCACGATTGCCTGGCCGGCCTTCACATCCACAACGCCCGCGCGCGTCTCCACGCGCAGCATGCCGCGCAACACCACGGTGTACTCGTCAAAGGCCGGCGTCTGCGCGGGCTCGATCCAGCCCGCGGGGCTCTCCATGCGCGCGATGCTCACGCTCTCGGTCGCGGAGTTGACGCGGCCCACGTATTCCGCAATCCGCTTCGGAAGGTTGCCGGCGGAGGCAATGATAGTTGGCTTTTCGATCAGGTCAGGCATCGGATTTTCTCAACGTGGCACACTCTGCGTATCCCGCACAAGAGAGCACGGGCAGCCGTGGATACTTCGGAAAGCGCGGGTCGCTGGCGGAGAGGGTACAAAGATAGAAGCGCGAACCGCGCTCCGAACAGATAATGCGCACGCGGGCGCAAGTATCGCATAGTCCTGCTGCTTCGCTGGTCACCTTCTAGAAGCTTAGCCGGATTCCCAACTGCGCCGCAAATGGGATGCCCACGGTGGTGCCGGGGCCGAAGAAATCGCCCAGCGCACCCGCCGGTACGCGCAACTGGTTCAGACTGATGATGGGCTGGGTCGTCGTGCAACCCGGATTCAAGCAAAAGGCGGTGGCGTTCGTCAGGCTATTCACTGGAACAGGCAACGCGGCCAGATTGGTGACATAGTTCGCGCCGGGGTTGTTGCGGTTGAACAGATTGAAGATTTCGATGAATGGCATCAGCCGCGCCCGTTCGCCAAAATGGAACGTCCGGCTGACGCGGATATCGGTCTGGATATAAGGCGTGCCGCGGAATTCATCCATGCCGGTCTGGACGCCGTTGATCACGGCGCGATCGTCGAGCGTATCCCCAAACCCGTTCACATCCACGGGCGTGGTGAGCGTGAACGGCCGGGAGCTCTCGGCCTGGCTCATCACGGAGAATTCAAAGCCGCGCGGCAGATGCACGATCCCGGCCAGCACCGCGCGATCCGTCACGTTTTCCCCCGATGGTCCGTAATCGCCTTTGGCGAACGCATGCAGCGGATCGCAGACGCCGTTTACGTAGTCGAACAATTCGCCCAGAACGCAGCCCCAGGTTTCGGCGCTCGACAGCGTGTAATTGAAGATCAGGCTGAAGCGGGAGACGTTGGCTTGCAGGTGCACCGACACGCCGTCGTAGCGCGAGCGGTTGTCCGTGCGGAAGACGGTGATGTCCGGAACGTACTGCTGTTGGGTTGCGGCGTCACTCGAATAGAGCGGCGAGAAGAGCGCATAGCCCGCCTGGTATTGATAGCGGCGATAGGCGTGGTTGCCTTCCTCATGCGTCCAATCCGCGCCGAGCGTCCAATGCGGATTGAAGGCGTGCTGGACTCCGGCGCTGGCATGCAGGGCATAAGGCGTTTTATACGCCGGATCGATCAGCGCCCCAGCGCCGCCGTTGGCGGCTCCCGGAAGGCAGCCGGCGTCGCCTGGATGGACACACGGACCGGGCGGCTCATTCACGGCCTCAAACGCAGTCACCCAGCCATTCTGCGCGAGGTCGTTGTAATAGAGGCCGAAGCCGGCGCGAATCACCGTATTTCGCGATTGGCCCGGCGCATAGGCGATTCCCCAGCGCGGCCCGAACTGCTTGCGATAATCGTGCGGGGCGCCCGGATGCTGAAAGAGTGGAATCTGTAGAGCCTCGATGGTGAGCAGCGCTGGATTATCCAACTGCGAGCGGCCGGAGGCGGTGAACAGGCCGAAGGTGGTGTCATAGCGCAGTCCGTAATTGACGGTGAGCTGTTGCGTCACCCGCCAGGAATCCTCTGCGAACAAACCAAATCGCTGGACATTCTGCGTGAAACTGCCATTGCCGGCCGGTGTATTCGTACAGGTAGTGCCGGGCGTGACAGACAGAGCCGCGGCGGGCGTGCAGGTCAAGTCGACCGCGAATTGCTGCGGGTCATTGAGATAGTCCAGCGGATTTTGCGCGAACACAGTGAGGTTCTCGGCGTTGCCGGGAAGCGCGCCGCTCATCACCGGCTCGTGAATAAAATCGATGCCAAAGCTGGGTGCATGGCGGCCGCTCGAGTGCGCCACCGCATAATGCAGTTGGTACTTTTCCTGATCCCGCACGATGGGAAAGGCCGTGATCGGCGTGACGAACTGGTTGTCGCCGAAGGTTTCAAATCCGGAGATGGTCTGCGAGGTGGAACTAAACGGGAAGGCCAGCGCAAAGCCCAGGTCGGAGTTGCGATATTCATTCAGCCGCAATCCGCTGCCACCGAGCGTAAACGTTCCCAGCCATGTAGGACTGAAAATGAACTGCTGGCCCAGCACCAGGTTCATATAATTCGAATGCCAGGTGGCGCCGGTGGAGGGCAGGGTAGCCTGCTCCACAAAAGCGTTGTCGGTGGTATAGGTGTCGAGCGAACTGCGCAGGAACCACTGCGACCGCGTCGATTGCGACCAGTCGAAGCGCAGGTCACCCAGATAGTCGCGAAACGGGACGGGGACATTATCGGGTACGGTTATCGAATGGACGCCCGGGATCAGCCCTTCTGATGCCAACGTCGAGAGCGCGTTGAACTGCGCGAGGCTGGCGGGACTATACGCGATGCTGGCGTCTTCGTGGACCGCTTCGATCGAAGCGAAGAAGAACAGCTTGTCCTTCACGATCGGTCCGCCCAGCGTGGCGATGTAGTTCTGGCGTGAAAATGGCTGCTTCGGCAGAGGCGGCGGATTCTCGATCGGGTAGCGCGCATTGAGCGCGGCGGCGCGGTCGTAGAAAGCCGACTCGCCATGCCAGGTATTGGTACCGCTTTTGGTGGTGATCTCGACCGATCCGCCCACGGTCCGGCCGATGTCCGCATTTTGCTGCGAAGTCTGGACGGCGAATTCCTGAATCGTGTCGGGCGAGAAGTTTTCGAGGAAGCCGCCGATGTAATCGTCCGAATTATCGGCGCCATCGACGGAGCTGACATCGTTAAGGCCGGAACTGCCGCCGAACGAAACGGCCGTAATCCGCGCCTTGGTGGGATCGGACGGTTCGACCGGCTCGGTTCCGGGCACCAGAAAAGCGATATTGGCGAAGCTGCGATGCGCCAGCGGTATGGTTTCCAAATCCTGCGCGGTCACCGCGCCGCCGTGCACCGCGGAGGTAGTGTCCAGTGGTTCGGTAACGATGGAGGAGGCCTGCGCCTGCACATTCAACTGCTGGTTCTCCGGGGCGAGGCGCAGGGTGACGGCTACTTCGCGAACGGAACTTACTACCACGGTCACCTGGGAGGCGGCCTCCGCAAAGCCGGGCGCGCGCACGTTCAATCTGTAGTTCCCCGGCGGCAGATCATCGAAGCGGAATTCTCCGCGGGCACCTGTTTTGGTGCGGCGGTCGAGGGTCGGCCCGGCAGAGTGGAGCGAGAGATCGGCGGACTGGATTACGGCGCCGCTGGCGTCGTGGACCGTGCCCACCAGGCTACCCCGGAAATCCTGGGCGGCGAGCGCTGCGGCGATGATGAGGATGATGAGCAGGAGAGTGCAACAGTAATGATGACGCGAGCGCGGGCGGGTCTGGAGACCCGCCGCAGACCTGGAGGTCTGCCCCACGAACCTACTGGCGCTCGAAGACAATGAAGTCCACTCCCGGCGGCGGCAACTCCTCGTGCAACTCGATTGCGGAACCATTACCCGCAGGCAGGTTTTGTACGTTGAAGGTGCCGCTCTCACTCAGGTGATAGCGCTTGGCGCTGAAGGCTCCGCTGCCCCATGGCAGATTGGAGATCCGGAGCGCATAGCCGCGATTGTTTCCATATGCGATGCCCGGCTGGCGCGGCAACCGGCGGCCGCCCGGACGCGACGCACGGTATTCCGGAGGAATTTCGTAATTGGAAATCAGCAGCCGCACTTTGCTGCGATCCGCGGAGCGCCCGGCGAGCACGGAGAATCCCATCGTATCCGCGCCAGTGACAGGCAGCCGTTCGGGCGTGTCGAGCATTTGGCCGGCGGCCCAGAAAACATACGCGTTCAGGGAATAGCTGCCATCAGTCGTGAACAGCCGGTGCGGACCGGCATCCGCCCGATAGTAAGTGGCGCGGTTCACCGCCGAATCCTGCAGATAGCTGAGGATGTTTCCCACGAAGGCGGCGGCGTCCATGGGCGATTGATTCACCGGCTCGCGGGCCGCGCGTCCCGGCGCCGTGTTCCATTCCGTGACCAGCATTTCGGTATTGCGGAATCCGTTCGTGTCCAGGAGTTGGCGCATGATCTGGCCGATGCGCACCATATCGTAAGGGTCGAATGAACCGCCATGATAATGATGCCAGGAGAAGAAATCGAGCGGAAGACGATGCGCGGCACAATAGCGCAGGAAGCCTTCGCGATATGGACTGAGCATGTCGGGAACGGCCAAAGCCGGACCACCAACTTTAAGAGTAGGATCGAAGCTTTTCAAGGCGGCGGCGACCTTCTGATACAGCGTGTAGTATTGCTGCGGCGTGCCGCTCCAGAATGGCGTGATGATCCCCGGATTCCAGGAGCCCTGGGCATTGGGTTCGTTCCAGACTTCCCAATAGCGGATGTTGTCGTGGAAGCCGCTGGCCCATCCGGCGTTGTAATGCATGGCTACGTGCCGGACGATGCTGGCGTATTTATCGAAATCAGCCGGCGGGGTGCCATCGGCGCCGAAACTTCGCCCGATGCGGTAACACATTTCCGCGCCGGAACCGACGACGCCCGCGACGAAACGGTCGGTGGGTCCGAAATTGTAGCTCTCGGGCCGTTCGGGGTCGGCGCTCCAATTGGGGAAAACGGTGAGCGAGGAAGCGTCCGCGCTGATGGGGAGTCCGCGGGGAGGATTGGTCCAGTGGGCTTCGATATCCACCGGTCCAAACAGATCGTGGGCGCGGATGAAATCGATACGCAGCGCTTTGTATTGCCTGGTGAGATCGACGCCGGTGTCCGGCCGCAAAGGCAGGGGACCGTCGCACACTCCCTGGAAGGAACGAATCGTGCCGGTGGTGCGGGCCGCGTCTACTTCGACGGTCCGCAAACCGACGCCGGCGGCCCAGAACGACAACGGGAACGCCAATAGGACCGTAGCCAGCATTCTATTTCGCCTGGAAGCCGATGGTGGTGGCCACCACACCCAGTTCGCGCTTGTCGGCTGCGCCTGGGGACATGGTCTTGTCCAGCGAAAAATCGGCGCGGGCCGCATCGCCTCCGAGCAAGCTGGCGGGAACGTCGCGGCTATATATGAATTGGCCGGGCTGGGTGTAGGTCTCCGGAGGAAGCGGCGTGCCGTTCACGTAAGCGGAGATCGTAACGGACTTTAACTTTTCGATGGATACAGGTGGAAGCGTGAACTTGAGTTGCAGGACGGCGCCCCTGGTTGCGGCGGCGCGCGGCGGGCGCAACAACACGGAGAAGCGGGGACCCGTCCAGCGCCAGGCGTTCTGTTCCACGCCATAGAAGCCGCTGAGCAACTGGGCCGCAGCCTGCGGGTCGGCCGTGGCGACCACGGTGGCCAGCGCCGGCGTTTCTTCTATGGTCCGCACGTTGGTGGGCTTGTGCCGCCGGCAACCGGCGGGCAGCAGGGCCAGGCATAATACCAGGGCCGCGGCGGCCACCGCAGGGCGGCGCCGGCTCGAATCGGGAATTCGCATCAGTCTCCGCTCTTCTCCACTTCCACCAGGCAGCTATAGAAAGTTGGTCCGCCGCCTTTGTCGGTGAGGCGCTCGCCGGTGAGAGCATTCACGTTTTGAGAGTCCGCGGCCATACGCGGCCAGCGCACGGCGGGCACGCAGACGACGCCGCGGCGCACCACGCCATCGACCTGCGCGCGCAGCAGGCAGGAGCCGCGGTCGTTATATACGCGCACCTGGTCGCCCGAGACGATGCCGCGCGCCGCCGCATCTGCGGACTCCATGTACATTGTAGCGGTGGCCGTGTCGTTATCCGGGCGATTGCCGAAGGTGGAGTTCATGCTGTCGTCGTGTTTGGGCGAGATCATTTCGAGGGGGAAGCGCGCGCGCAGGCGCTCGTCTCCGAAGCGGGATTCGACGGGCGGCGTGTAGGCGATGGACTCCGCGTGGAATTCGCACTTGCCGGTGGGTGTGCCAAAGCCGCCATTTGCAAAGGGCAGAAAGGGCTCGGCGGCGGGCGCGACGCGCAGGCGCACGGAGTGCTCGCGCTCCAGTTCCTCCAGGGTGATGCCGCGCACGAAGGGATGCGGGGAATCGAGCAGCGTGCGGATCATGTCGTCTTCCGAATCGGCGAAGCAGGCGTCATCGAAGCCCATGCGGGCGGCCAGCGCGCGGAAGACTTCCACGTTCGACCGGGCTTCGCCGGGCGGGCGCAGCGCGGGCCGGGCCAATTGCAGGTAGTAGTGGCCGTATGCCAGATACAGATCGGTGTGCTCCAGGAACGTGGTGGCGGGCAGCACGAAGTCGGCATAATCGGCGGTGTCGGTTTGAAATTGTTCCAGCACCACCGTGAACAAATCGTGGCGCGCGAAACCGCGGCGCACGGCATTCTGATTGGGCGCGATGGCGGCCGGGTTCGAGTTATAGACCACCACCGCTTTGACTGGCGGGTCGGTCACTTCGTTCAGCGCCTGCCCCAACTGCGACATGTTGATCAGGCGCGCCTCGCGGCCCAGCGCGCGCTGCTGGAGATCGGCGCGCTCGAGCCCGGCCCGGTTCAATTGAAATGCCTGCGAAGTGGAAAGCTGCAGGCCGCCGCCAATTTCCTTCCACGATCCGGTGAGGGCCGGCAACAAGGCAATGGTGCGCACGGCCATGGCGCCGCGTTCGCTGCGCTGCACGCCGTAATTCAGGCGGATGGCGGCGGGGCGGGTGGTGGCGTATTCGCGCGCCAGGGCCACGATTTCATCACTGGCGATGCCGGTGAGTGCGGCGGCGCGTTCCGGCGGATATTCGTTGGCGCGCGCGGCCAGTTCGGCGAAACCGGTGGTGAAGCGATCTATGTAATCCGCGTCGTAAAGCTTCTCGCCGATGATGACGTGCATCATGCCCAGCGCCAGCGCGGTATCGCTGCCGGGGTTGATGAAGAAATGCTTGTCGGCGGCCGCGCCCGTGCGGTTCCGCCGCGGATCGATGGTGTAGAAGCGCGCGCCGTTGCGGCGCGCCTCCACGATGAACGGCCACAGGTGGACGTTGGTGCCGAGCACGTTGGCGCCCCAGGCGATGATCAGCCTGGCGTGGCGGAACTGCTCCGGTTCGGTGCCGTAGCGGAAGCCCAGAGCGTCCATCAGGCCGGCGCCGCCTGCCGAAGAACAGATGGTGCGATCGAGGCGCGATGCGCCCAGGCGGTGAAAGAAGCGGCGATCCATGCCCGAGCCGTTGAGCAGTCCCATGGTGCCGGCGTAGCTGTAGGGCAGGATGGCTTCGGGGCCGAAATCCGCGGCGATGGCCTGCAGGCGCGCGGCGATTTCGTCTAGCGCGTCATCCCAGGAGACGCGCACGAAGCGGCCTTCGCCTTTGGCTCCGGCGCGGCGCATGGGATAGAGCAGGCGATCGGGCGAGTATTCGCGCTCGAGATAGCGGGCGACTTTGCCGCAGAGGAAGCCGCGGGTGACGGGATGGGCGGGGTCACCACGGAGCCGGGTAGCTTCGCCGTCCGCGCCAATCGAAACCAGCACGGCGCAGGCATCCGGGCAATCCAGGGCGCAGACGGAATGGCGGATTTCAGGCACTTAGGAGGATTATAGCAAGCGCGTTTGGAGGGCGGGCCTGGGTGGTGTCTGAAAGTCAGTCTGAGCTTTTCCTATTAATGTGCTTTGAACCAAGCCAGCACGCGCCGACGGAACTCATACGGCTCGGCACTGGAAGCCCCAGTGTGCCCTGCCCCCGACACCAGCCACAGAGGATCGCTGGGGTTGGCCGCAGCCAACATTTGCGAATTGGACGGCGGGGTTCGAGAATCATTGAGACCGTGAATCAGCAGAATGGGGGTCTGGCTGTGCCTGATGCTGTTGACCGGAGACACTTGCCGGAAATCGAGCCCGTCTGACAAATTGGCATACAACGCACCGCAACTCACGACCAGTTTCGCAAGCGGAGATCCTATAAAAGCCGGCAGCCTCAACACGCGACGAACGCGGTACTCCGCAGTCTCTCGAAGATCGGCAAAGGGACACTCGGCAACGATGGCCGTGAACGAAGGTTCAACTACGGCGGCCTGGATAAGGATCGATGCGCCCAGGGGATGACGTCGTGTCTTTCGAGGAGACCGTATGTCACGAATTCGCCGCCACTTGCTCCATGTGCGCGGCTGTCAGGGACGAGGACAGTATAGCCCTTCTCCAAAAACATCGGCGAAAATCGCACGCTGCCGACACGTGAATCACCGATGCCATACAGCACGATAACGCAGTTTCCGTTCTGCTTCACTGGGCACAGCCACCAAGCGCTGAGCTTCGCGTTATCACGCGCGGCGATCTCCACAGTTTCTGTGTCCGGCGGAGCCGGGGCCACCGATCTTGGAACGATCTTGGAAGGATGGAGGGCTGCCGCACAAAAAATTGCACCGACGATGATGATGATAAAGACCAGAGCTCCGACCAAAACAGCAGCTCCTGCGATCACCGGGTATTTGAGGTGAGCGAACCGTCGTAACATATCCGCAACCGTTTACTATCCCATTCTTCATTCTTGAGGGGCGGGTACTGCAGATGATTTTGATCGTCCGCGCGGGCGGGTCTGGAGACCCGCCGCAGACCTGGAGGTCTGCCCCACTCTGTCTTGAAATGTTTGTTTCTTGGGGAAGTCTTATTGAAAACAAAGGGTTAGTTGGGTTCGAATGGTAATCCATATGCAAATTTCAAACAGCTTGGGCAGCGAAACGCTCTACCCGGAAGAAAGAGTAACATGCCGGTCAGGCGATTTCGGTTGGGGGATCGTCTGGAGACGTTTGTTTGGCGCGCCGGCGCGAGCCTCAGGACGCGTGATCCACTTTTCCGCCCCTCCTTTATGTTGTAACCTGGGTATTTGCCGGTACGCCTTAACAGCGGAAGCTTAGAAGCCATGCCGGCCGGTCCGGGGCCGCATGCTGGTAGATTTTGAGGTTATTAAACGCGCACAGGCGGGCGACGCCCCGGCGTTCAACGAGATCGTGCTGGCGTACCGGAAGCGGACCCTGGGGACGATTGCGCGGTTGATCTCCAGGCCGGAAGATGTGGAGGATGTCGGCCAGGAGGTGTTCCTCCGGCTTTACTTTTCGCTGGATCAGCTCCGCACAGCGGAAGTCTTTGAGCCGTGGCTCTACCGGCTGACGGTAAATGCGGCGTATGATTATCTTCGGAAGCACCGGCGGCGGATGGAATCGCGCATGTCGGATCTTTCCGAGCAGCAGGTGATGCTGGCTGACGCGATGGCCGGCGGATTGGTAGATCACGATGTCAGGCAGAAGAAACAGATCTCGGAGGCGGTGGACGCCATGCTGAGTTCGGTTTCGGAAGCCGATCGGATTCTGCTAACGCTGAAGGAAGTGGAAGGGCTTTCGTTGAAGGAGCTTGAAAAAATCTATCGCGTCAAGGAGAATGCTCTTAAGGTGCGGCTGTTCAGGGCCCGGCAGCGGGTGCTGAAAGCGTTCGGCGAAACTGGCAAGGAACCGAGCGCGAAAGGTGCGGCGAAAGCCGAAATATAGAAGTATGAACTGGACAAACAGAGGCGACGACGGAGAGCTGGACGTGTTGCTGCGAGCATACCGGCAGGCTTGCCCCGATCCGGAAGCGTCCGCCAACTTCATGCCCGAGCTATGGCGGCGCATTGAGGAGCGGCAGCGATCCGTGTTCTTTATGGGACGGTGGGCGCGTGCCTTGGTGACTGCGGCTGCCGTGCTCTCGGTGGCGATGGCTACTTACCTATACATTCCGCACGGCCGCACTTCGGTGTTCTCCATGGAGAGCTACGTGGAAGCACTAACGGCCGGGCACGCGCAGGACCCGCCGGATCTGCCTGAGGCGGTTGCGGACGAACTCTGATGCGCCGGTCCAACACTGCCACCCTGGTTTACCTGCTGGTGGTTTTCGCCAGCGGTGCCGTAGTCGGTGGATTCGCCACGCGGCTGTACGTGGCGAAGACCGTGAGCGCAACCGTAAGCGCACCATCGCCGAGCCATGCCGAGTTACGCAAGCAGTATCTGCAGGACATGCGCAGCCGGTTACATCTGACCGAGGCCCAAGTTGCTAAGTTGCAGACGATCACAGACGCCACCGGCCAACGTGTGCACGAGATGAAGAAGACCATCGGGGATGAACACATCAGGCAGGTGAACGAGATCCTGGACGATGGCCAGAAGGCTGAATACGCCAAGATGCGGGCCGAGCGCGACAAGCACCACCAGGAACAGGCTAAGAAGTAAGCTGGCGTACGGCGAACTAAAGTTCGCCGCGGCAAGCTAAAGCTCGCGCCACGATTTACGCTACGGGCTGGGCCTTCTTGGCGGCGCGACTTTCCTTGTACTTCTTCTCAAACCGCTCTATGCGTCCCGCCGTATCCATCAACTTCTGCTTCCCGGTGTAAAAGGGATGGCAGTGCGAGCAGATTTCCACGCGGATGTCGCCCTTATGAGTGGAGCGGGTCTTGAACGTATGTCCACAAGCGCAGATGACGTTGATCTCGCTGTAAGCGGGATGAATACCGGCCTTCATTTCCAGGAATCCTTTCGAGATTTTCAGTATACCAAAAAACAGACAAACCCCCGGGGACGCGTGAACAGCACACGCATCCTCGGGGGTCAAAGGTAGCCTACAAATTAAACCTGAGGCTTGGCATACGCGAGAGGCAGCCGGTCCACAGGAACTTGGCTTCGCCACTGGACGAAGCCGGCTACGTCAGAGCGGTCGACTCAACAGTCGGCCACCTCGCGCGGTCTACTGTCATTCATTATTCTGGACCACCTCCTTTTCCAGTGATATTTACATCCTATAATCGGCTTGTAATTTTGTCAAATGTTTTCTTACGTAGCCCAACAACTGGGCGGCTAGGTGGCAAACAGCACTATAACTTGCGGTTTAAGTAGCGGCACATCACCATGCCGTCCAGGATGTTGAAGGGGAACTGGCCGGTGGTGTAGTGGCCGCAAGGCAGCGTGAAAACTTCATGGGGAAGCCGGCGGCCGCGAAAATAGTCGAGCACCTGCTGCGAATACACGGGCAGGAAGGTGGAATCATACCGCGCCCAGATCAGCAGGCTCTTCAGGTCGCGGGTGCGCAAGCGGTCGAGGTAGGCGGCGGGGCTGATGACGGACCAGTATTCGCGCAGTTGATCGGCCGTGACGGCGCCCGCCAGTCCTTTGCGAATGTGCCCGGTGGATAGACCGGTCCAGATGACGTCGGAGAAATACATGGACACGTGGTTGAACACGCCCGTGGAAATGCGGGGGTCATGCGCCGCGGCAATGAAGGCGATGCAGGAGCCCAGGCTGGTGCCGAGAATACCGAGCCGTTCATAACCTTGCTGCTGAAGCCAGTCGAGGCAGGCGCGCGCATCGATGACAGATTGCCGGGAAGCGTGGATGGTGCGGCCGAGGTTGCTCGAAACGTGATAATCGGCGCGTTCCAGTTCGGGCGGCATGCGGGGTCCGTGATAGGCGAGGTTCATGCGCAGGGCCGTGATGCCGAACCTGTTCAGCAGGCGGCATAAGCCCAAATGGCCTTGTTCATCCGCATTCCACTGGGGCAGCACCAACACGGCGCGGCGGTCACGCCGGCGAGCGGGAAAGAATGCCGCATGCACTACATTGTTTTCCGGGTAGGGTGTTTGGATGGGACTGGTGAACGTGAGCTCGCCGGCATCGAGGCGGTAATCCTGGGGTGTGCGGAAGGCGAAGAAACGATCGGAATCCGCCAGCACGCCGCCGACAAATTCGTGCAACGCCTGGCCGGAACTTCCGTTGGCAGGCGGCAATCCCAACCAGTCGAGCCCCCAATCGAACGGGCGGACGATCCGGTTGTTATCGCGGGTAGCGAGCTTGTACTCCCAATTCGAGATCCAGCGAGAATAGAGCGTGGGCATGGAGGGAGACTTACCAGTGTAGCAAAGAGCGGCCGGCATTCAGCTCTCACCCCTGACCGCTGAACGCCGGCGCGCTATGCCAAAAGGAGGCAACCCACCAAAGCTAAAACCTCTTACCCTGTCGCGTATTGAGGCATGTCAGATGCCATAGCGCAAGGGCTTGCAAACACTGGGCGGTCTGCAGACGTTACTTCCGATTTTCGTAGGGCGGGTGCGCGGCGCCCGCGACTCCCTACGCATTCCCGAAGACGAGGCCGCGCTACAATCGACTGGTGGCTGACACGGCTGTCGGGGTTTCCATGGCAGCGGCACCCTCGGCCGGCAAGACGTTGGCGGGCTTCCTGCTTTCCGGATTCCTGTTCGCATTGCTGGGCGCGGTGCTGCCTGCCTGGGGTTACCATCGCGATCCACCGGAATTCATCACCATCGGCAATTGCTTCCTCTGCCTGGCGGTGGGGGTAATTGCGGCACACCAGATATCGGCGGCGATTCTGGCGCGCAAGAACCTGCGCTTTCTGCTGGTGTTCGCGTGCGGGCTGGGTTGCGCCGGACTTCTGTCGCTGGCCGTGGCCACGCCGCCGGTCGAATGGCCGTGGCGGATGCCTGGCTTAGCGGCGCTGGGGCTGGCCGTGGGGTTGCTCAACGCAGGATTGTTTCAAGCGATTGCGACGTGCTACTGGCGCGATCCAGTACGCGTGGCGGCGATGGCCGGCATCTACTATGGTCTCGGCTCGCTGGCCGTCACGCTGCTGGTGGCCGGCACGTTTTATGCGTACACGGTGCCGGTCATTCTGATCCTGATGACTCTGACGCCCGCGCTGTTCGGCGTACTGTATGCACGCATGGGAGCCGGCCGAAGAGCGGTGGTGGTGGAAACCGATATACGCCAGGCTTTGCGCGATTTCCGCAGCCTGGGCGCTGTGCTATTCGCCCTGCTGCTGTTCTTTCAATTCGGCAATGAGTGGTCGGTCGCCGGATGGTTGCCGCTGTTTCTGGTGCGGCGCTTGGGCATGAGTCCTCCGGCATCCCTGGGCATGCTGGCGCTGTATTGGATGGCCCTGCTGGCCGGCAGGGTGGCGGCGGTTTCCATGCTGCCCAAGGTGCGGCATCGCCAATTGCTGGGAGGCAGTGTGCTGGCAGCTCTGTGCGGCTGCCTGCTGCTGGCGCGCGCATCGTGGACCGGCAGCCTGTCGGGCGCGGGCACCGGCGTGCTGCTGCTGGGCGCCGGATTTGCGAGCATTTTGCCGCTGGTGGCCGAGGAAATCAGGGGACGGTTTGCGTATTTCCATCCAGTACTTTTTAGCGGCATTTTTTCGTTCGCGCTATTCGGCGGATTGATCGCGCCGGCCACGCTGGGTTATGCCGCGGCAAACTGGGGGATCGGGATCGTGCTGGCAGTCCCGTTGTTGGGGACTTGCATGGTGGCAGCGCTGCTGGTGCTGATATGGCTCGAAACCATCGTGACGGGACGCTGATCGGGGGCGCTCTCTTCCTGTTGGGGCTGGCCCTGCCACTGGGGGCCGCGGACCCGGCTGCGCGCATCGCCGCGTTTCTGGATGCGTCGCCGGCGGCACACGACTCGTTTTGGGGCATCCGTATCGTGGCCCTGGGCCAGCGCCGCGTGCTCTTCGAACGCAACGCCGACCGCCTGTTCCTGCCTGCCTCGAACGCCAAGCTGTTCACCACTTCGCTGGCGCTGGTGCGCCTGGGGGCGGACTACCGGTTCCTGACGCGCGTATTAGCGGACCGCGCGCCGGGCGAGGACGGCTGTGTGGAATCTCTGCGGCTGGTGGGCGGCGGCGATCCGAATCTATCGGGCCGTACGCTTCCGTATCGCCGCGATGCGCCAGCGGGCGAGCCTTTGGCGGCCATCGAAGATCTGGCAGGACAGGTGGCCGCGCACGGGGTGCGGTGTGTAAGCGCAGATATTGTGGGTGATGACTCCGCGTACGTCTGGCAAACCTATGCGCACGGCTGGTCGATTGACGATCCGGTTTGGGATTACGGCGCGCGGGTCAGCGCCCTGTGCATCAACGACAATACTCTGTCGCTGTCGCTGTTGCCGGGCAATTACGCATCCGATCCGGCGCGGATGACACTGACACCGGCGGTCGACTATTACGAAATAGACAATCGCGTGCGCACCGTGACGAACGGGGGCAAATCGCAGCGCAAGATCGAGGTGGAGCGGCTGCCGGGAGCGCGGCAACTGCGGATATGGGGCGCGCTGCCGCTGCACGATGCGGGCGACACCGAAGTGCTGGGCATCGAGGATCCGGCGCTATACGCGGCGCTGGCCTTGCGCGATGCGCTGGTGCGGCGCGGGATCACGGTACGCGGCGAGGCGCGCGCCGTGCATCTGCTGCCGGATGGAGTGGCCGATTTGAAGAACGGTCCGGCGCCCGAACCGGAGCCAGGCGTGGAGATGGCGCGGCGCGATTCGGCGCCGCTGGTGGAAGATCTGCAACTCACCGATAAAGTGAGCCAGAACCTGCATGCGGAGATGGCCTTGCTGGCGGTGGGCAAGGCGCGGCGGCATGTGGGGAGTAGAGAAGCGGGCATCGCGGAAGAGAAAGCCTTTCTTGACGAGGCGGGCATCGATGCCGGCAGTTACACATTTGCGGATGGCTCGGGGTTGTCGCGGCTGGACCTGGTGACGCCCGCGGCGGTGGTCGAGCTATTGACTTACATGTATCGTTCGGCGGCGCGGGATGCGTGGCTGAGCCTGCTGCCGGTATCCGGCGAGGACGGCACGCTGCACGACCGGTTTGTGGGCACGGATCTGGCAGGGCGCATTTTCGCTAAGACAGGCACGCTGTCGCATGTGAGTGCGTTATCGGGGTATGCGCGGCGGAAGGATGGGAAGATGCTGGCGTTTTCTATTCTGGTGAATAACTACCGGGGGGCGGCGGGGGATGTGCGGGCGGCTATCGACCGGGTCTGTTCGCTTATGGTGGAGTGAGTGGTGCAGCGGGGCTGAAGCCCCGCGCCGGCTGAAGCCCGCCCTCCTTCTCTGGTAGAATTTAAGCAAATATGCCTATCTACGAATACAAATGCCAGGATTGCGGCACGAAGTTTGAGAAACTCGTGCGGAAGACATCGGACGAAAACGGGATTGCATGCCCGTCGTGCGGCGAAAAGCACCTGCGCCAGGAGTTCTCCACATTCGCCGCGCACGCCGCCGGTCCGAAGCAGGCCGATGGTCCGGTGTGCCCCAGCGGCATGTGCAGCAACCCCGGCATGTGCGGCATGAACATGAACTGAGTGAAGAAGAGCTTCATGGTCATGGTCGGGGAGTACACCTCCCTGGCTTTCATGCTGCCCGCCGCCAGCCTGATTGGCTACGCCATCGGCTACCTGCTGGATAAGGCTCTGCATACCCACTTTCTATACATCCCGTTTCTGATCCTGGGCAGCGCCGCTGGATTTGTGCAACTGATCCGGCAAGTGATGCGAGACACGCGCGATGACCGGTCCTGACGGGGCCGACTCTGAGCAGGCGCACTTCGATCGTGGAATGCGCCGGATCGCGCGCGGTACCGTGGGAGTGGCGGCCGCCGGATGCCTGGTTTGCCTGGTGTGGCGCGGCTGGAAATGGGCGGTGGCCTACCTGCTGGGTGCAGCCGCTTCCTATCTGAATTTCCGCTGGCTCGAACGCGTGGTGGATGCGCTAGGCGCCGCACTATCCGCGCGGCCGAGCCCCAAGTTCGCAATTCTGATCGGCCTCCGCTATGTGCTGTTGGGGGCAGGCGCCTATGTTATAGTGAATTTTACTTCTTTAAGCTTGGCGGCAGCGCTGGTCGGTTTGTTCGTGCCGGTGGCCGCCGTTATCGGGGAAATCGTCTTCGAACTACTCACTGATCGTCACTAACTATGCGTCCGCATGAAGAGATCTGGCTCGCCAAAGAGTTCAACGATCATGTGCCCGGTCTGGGCAATCTCACTTTGAAGCTGCTGGGTTTGCCGACCCAGCCTCGGCCGTGGGCCAACTTCATGGTGATGGAACTTCTGGTCGTAATCATCATTATGGTGCTGTTCGCATTTCTGCGGCCGCGCCTTTCGATGGACCGGCCGGGCAAGCTGCAGCACATTTTCGAGATCATCCGGGATTTCGTACGCGGCGAGTCTGAAGACGCCGTAGGCCATGGCGGATCGAAGTATCTGCCGTTCTTTGGCACACTCTTTATATTTATTCTGATTTGCAACCTGATCGGCATCATACCGGGGTTTGAATCGCCCACCATCAACCCATCCGTGCCGGCAGGCTGCGCGCTGGCCACCTTCTGCTATTACAACCTGATGGGTTTCCGCGAGCAAGGTATCGGGAAGTACCTGGCGCATTTCGCGGGTCCTATGCCGTTTCTGGCGCCGCTGATGGTGCCGATCGAACTGATCAGTCACATGGCCCGTCCGCTATCTCTTACTGTTCGTCTCTATGCCAATATGTATGCCGGCGAACAGGTGACGCTGGTGTTCCTGAGTCTCACTTACTTCCTGGTGCCGGCTGTTTTCATGGGTCTGCACGTATTTGTCTCCCTGTTACAGGCTTACATCTTTATGCTGCTCACGATGATGTATGTATCCGGAGCAGTTTCGCACGAACAGTAATAAACGGCTTTATGCCGCCCCTTCAGTGTGAGACCGGCTGTACGAGGATGACGGGAACCACCTCCTGGGGGCGATTCTTAAAACTCGAAGGAGCAAGACAATGAAGACTAAGTTGATGTTACTGGTGCTGGTGCTGTTAGCGCTGGCCAGCCCGATTTTCGCCCAAGGCACCGGCGCCACACCGGCCACGGGCGGGACGAACTGGGTGGCGATCACATCCGGCTTCGCGATGGCCATCGCGTCCGGACTCTGTGGCCTGGCACAGGCCAAAGCCGCGGCGGCTGCCGCTGAAGGCATGGGACGGAATCCGGGCGCGGCGCCGGCGATCCGGTTTGCCCTGCTGTTAAGCCTGGTGCTGATCGAATCGCTGGCGCTGTATACGCTGGTTATTATTTTTGTGAAAGTAGTCTAAAAAGGCAGGTGCTGGGTGCTGGGTCCTGGGTTCTGGCCAACCGCTCTCGCGTTTGCGGCGAGTTGGCCAGCATCCAGCACCTAGCACCCAGCACCCGCTTCAGCCCCTCACGCTGGCGGCTGGGATTTTTCGAGTCAGGTCCAGCATTTCGTCGCGGCTCTCAGCGCCGATGGTGAAACAATCCACGCAGTCGAGTGAGAGAGCGAACTGCAGGCTTTGGTCCGCCTTGTGACGCAGGGCTCCGGCTCCCAGGATCTTCATTCCGATCACTCCCTTGCCGGCCGCTTTCATTTGCCGCAACACGCCGATGACGGTTTGCGGATCGGCATCCATAGCCACTTGGGCGGGATTGATGCGCGCCAGGTCCACTTGCACCCAGGGATTCGCGGCAGCCGCCTTCAGCGCTCCCAGCGTATGGCAGGAAGTGCCGTGCGTCCGTACAATGCCTTTTTCGCGGGCTTCGGAAATCACCGCCATGGCGCCCTTTTTGCGCTCCGGCCAGTCGTCATCCATCATGCAGTGCAGCAGCAGAATATCGATATAATCGGTGCCCAGTTCCCGGCGGAAGCGGTCCAAATCGTCGCGCATATCCTTTTCCGTGGAGGCGTGGGTCTTGCTGAGAATGGCGACTTTTTCGCGCGGGACGCGTTTGAGCGCTTCCTTCACGTGCGGATGGGTGCCGTACTGATCGGCTGAATCCCACAGTGTGACGCCATTATCGTAAGCTGCATCGAACAGGTCGGCGAGGCCACTTAGGCCGAGTTTGCGCGTCTGGTTGGAACTGCCGCCTACGCCATCGGTGCCGCTGCCTTGCGCCAGGCGGCTTACTTCAACTTGCATGGGGCCGAGTTTGACGCGGTCGGAGGCAAACTTCTGCGTGGTGCTGGCGAATAAGTGATATGGAAAGTTGGTGAACGCAGCCGCGCCGGCCGTAGCCGCGGTGCGCAGAAAGAATTCCCGGCGATTGATCATGGTGCTCTCCTGCTCTTTATAGAGAAATTAGCACACTGTGGGGCCGGACTCCAGCGGCCTTCGCTTTGGGGAACCGCTCCCTGACGGTCGCGGCTCGGTCACACTGCAGAAGTTACTGAACTGCGACTTACTATTCGATCTTCCCCAGGCCAGTTTCAACTCGCGACAGCGCGCCGCGTTGTATGATAAGGCGATCCACAAATCCAAATGACGACGGAACAGTTTCAGCTTCGTCTGCGCGAGTTGGCGCGTGCGCACGAAGAGCTCATTCACCGTCCTAACGAGCCGCTTCCGCAGGCCAGCGGCTGGTTCCAGCGCTACCGCTATCCGGTGCTGACGGCGGCGCACGCGCCGCTCGAGTGGCGCTACGATTTCGATCCCGAGGCTAACCCGTTTCTGCTGGAACGCCTGGCCGTGAACGCCGCGTTCAATGTGGGCGCCATGGCGTGGAACGGCAAGATCGTGCTGATGGCGCGCGTGGAAGGCGCGGACCGGAAATCCTTCTTCGCAGTTGCGGAGAGCGCCAACGGCATCGATGGTTTTCGATTCTGGGATTATCCGGTGGCGATGCCGGAGGGCCGTGATCCCGAGACCAATGTGTACGACATGCGGCTGACGGCGCATGAGGACGGTTGGATCTACGGGCTGTTCTGCGCTGAGAGAAAGGACCCGAACGCGCCGCCGGGCGATCTTTCATCGGCCGTAGCGCAGTGCGGCATCGCGCGCACGCACGATCTGAAGACATGGGAGCGGTTGGACGACCTGCGCACGCCTTCGGCGCAGCAGCGCAACTGCGTGTTACATGCCGAGTTCGTTATGGGCCGGTACGCGTTCTACACGCGGCCGCAGGATAGTTTCATCGAAGCGGGACGCGGCGGCGGCATCGGCTGGGGGCTGGCGCCTTCGATGGAACACGCCGTGATCGAAGAAGAGATCATCATCGAGCGGCGCGAGTATCACACCATTAATGAGGTGAAGAACGGACTGGGTCCCGCGCCCATCAAGACACCGCTGGGCTGGCTGCACCTGGCGCACGGCGTACGCAATACGGCGGCCGGTCTACGCTATGTCTTGTACTGTTTCCTGTGCCGGCTGAAGGAGCCTTGGGAAGTGATCGCGCGGCCCGGTGGTTATTTTCTCGCGCCGCAGGGCGAGGAGCGTATCGGCGATGTTTCGAACGTGGCTTTCTCGAACGGCTGGGTGGCGCGCGGGGACGATGTTTTCATCTACTATGGCGCATCCGATACGCGCACTTATGTGGCGACTACGACCATTGACCGTCTGCTCAACTATGTGATGGGTACGCCTGCGGACCCGTTGCGCAGCGCCCTGTGCGTGCGGGAACGCATCGCTCTGATCGACAAGAATCGCGCGCGGACCGGGAAATGACGACCAACGCGGGGCGGGCGGCGCAGTTCCAGCGGGAGTTGACGTCGAACATTCTGCCGTTTTGGATGAAGCATACCGTGGATCGCGAGAACGGCGGATTTTATGGCGCCATCGACTGCGATCTCCGGGTGGACCGGCAAGCGCCGCGGGCGGCGGTGATCAATGCGCGCCTTCTATGGACTTTTTCAGCAGCGGCGCGTGCGCTGGGCGATGCCGCATACCGCGAGACCGCGGATTGGGCGTATGACTATATCGTGAGTAAGTTCTGGGACAAGAAATGCGGCGGCATTTATTGGATGCTCGATTATCTGGGCAATCCAATTTCGGATCGTAAGCAGATCTACGCGCAGGCGTTCGCCGCTTATGGTTTGGTCGAATACTTCCGAGTAACCGGATCTGCGGCGGCGCTCGAATGGGCCAAGCAGCTTTACCGATTGATCGAGGAGCACAGCGGCGAACCTGAGTATGGCGGATACCTGGAGGCGTGCGCGCGCGATTGGAGCGCATTGGAGGATCTGCGGCTTAGCGAAAAGGATCTTAACTGTCCTAAGTCGATGAATACGCACTTACACGTGCTGGAAGCTTATACTAACCTGCTGCGCGTGTGGCCTGACGAAGCGATACGCGAGAGTCTGCGGCGGCTGGTGGAACTTACTATGGATCGGATCGTGGATGGCAGCCACTTCCGGATGTTCTTCGATAGCCAATGGACCTCGCTCACCGATCATGTCTCGTTCGGGCACGATATCGAAGGCAGTTGGTTAGTGCAGGAAGCGGCCGAAGTATTAGGCGAGCGGGCCTTGATCGATCGCGCTCGGGAACTGGCCGTGGGCATGGCCGGGGCGGTTTATGACGAAGGGCTGGACCGCGATGGCAGCCTGTTCTACGAGGTCTCGCAGGGACGACTGGTCGATCCGAACAAGCATTGGTGGGCACAGGCGGAAGCGGTGGTGGGGTTCTATAATGCATACCAGGTTTCAGGCGAGGAGCGCTTCCGCACGGCGGCCTGGCGCGCTTGGGATTTCATTGCGGATAAGGTCGTAGACAAGGTCCACGGCGAATGGCACGCGAAGCTGAAGCCCGATGGCACGCCTTGGAAGGCGGATGAGGATGCGGACGCCTGCCTGGTGGGGGCCTGGAAATGCCCTTATCATAACGGCCGCATGTGTCTGGAAATGATGGAGCGTTTGCACTAACAACTTCATATGCAATACGGATACTTTGACGATAAGAACCGTGAATATGTGATTACCCGGCCAGATACACCCCTGCCATGGATCAACTATCTGGGATGCCAGGCTTACTTCGGCATTATCTCGAATACCGCGGGTGGTTACTCATTCTATCGTGACGCACGTTTGCGCCGTATCACACGTTACCGGTATAACAACGTTCCGTTCGATTTAGGCGGGCGGTATATCTATGTGCGTGACGACGAGACCGGCGACTATTGGTCGCCCTCCTGGCAGCCGACACACAGCGAACTGGATCAGTACACCTGCCGGCACGGCATGGGCTACACGGCGATCGGCTCCAAGCGCCGCGGCATTGCAGCCGGCACACGTTATTTCGTGCCGCTCGACGAAAATCTGGAAATCTGGCAGTTCACGGTTACTAACCAGCGGCAAAGAACCGCCGCGCTATCAATCTTCTCCGCCATTGAATTCTGCCTATGGGATGCGCAGGACGACTCCACGAATTTCCAGCGGAATTTCAGCATCGGAGAGGTAGAGATTGAAGATGGCGTAATCTATCACAAGACCGAATACCGGGAGCGCCGCGATCACTTCGCGTGGTTCGCCTGTTCGGCGGATCAGGCGGGCTTCGACACGCAGCGTGAGGCGTTCCTGGGACCCGCGCGCGGATGGGATCGGCCGGCGGTCGTGGAACGCGGTGAGTCGTCCAACTCGGTGGCGCACGGATGGGCGCCGATCGGCTCGCATCATGTGCGGATGGTACTCGCGCCAGGCGAAACGCGGCAGATTTTTTTTGTTTTGGGCTATCACGAGAATCCCAGAGATGAGAAGTTCGATCCACCGGAATCGCAAACGGTCAATAAGAAAACTGTCAAGCCGGTAATCGCGAAGTATCTCAACCCGGTGAATGCAGATGCGGCGTTCGGGAAACTGCGCACTTACTGGGACGGCCTGCTCGGCATTTACCAGGTGGCCACGCCCGACATCCACACCGACCGCATGGTGAACGTGTGGAATGCTTACCAATGCATGGCCACGTTTAATATGTCGCGTTCGGCGTCGTTCTATGAATCGGGCATCGGACGCGGACTCGGATTCCGCGATTCCAACCAGGACCTGCTGGGCTTCGTGCACATGGTCCCGGAGCGGGCCCGCGAACGCATTCTCGATTTGGCCGCCACGCAGCTTCCCAGCGGCGGCGCATATCATCAATACCAGCCGCTTACTAAGAAGGGAAACAACGATGTAGGCGGCAATTTCAACGACGATCCCCATTGGCTGATCGTGGGCGTAGCGGCATATCTGAAGGAGACGGGCGACTGGAGCATTATCGATGAACCCGTGCAGTATGACAATCAGCCCGGCTCCGAGCAGCCGCTTTACGAGCACTTACAGCGCAGCTTCCGCTACACGCTCGATCGACTGGGACCGCACGGCCTGCCGCTGATCGGGCGCGCCGACTGGAACGACTGCCTGAATCTGAACTGCTTCTCCGATACGCCGGGCCAGTCGTTTCAGACCACGACCAACAAAGAAGGTAAAGTGGCGGAGTCGGTCTTCATCGGGGGATTATTCGTGCTGGCGGCGAAGGAACTCGCGGATATCGCGCGGCATAGCGGGCACGCGGAAGAAGCGGCCGGCTACCTGGCGGAAGGCGCACGCATGGAGGAGACCGTGCGGCAGCATGGATGGGACGGCGAGTGGTTCCTGCGTGCGTACGACGATTTCGGCAACAAAGTGGGATCGAAGGAGTGCGCGGAAGGAAAGATCTTCATCGAGCCGCAGGGGTTCTGCGTGATCGCAGGCATTGGACTGGAGGACGGGCTGGCGCGTCGGGCACTCGAATCCGTGCGCAAGTATCTGGCCACCCCGCACGGCATCGTGCTGCAGCAGCCGGCCTACTCGCGCTACTATCTGCACCTGGGTGAAATCTCGTCGTATCCGCCGGGTTACAAAGAGAACGCTGGGATCTTCTGCCATAACAATCCATGGGTCATCATCGCCGAGGCGATGACCGGCAATGGCGACAGCGCGCACGATTACTATTCGCGCATCAACCCGTCGGCGCGCGAAGCGATCAGCGACGTACACCGCTGCGAGCCGTATGTGTACGCGCAGATGATCGCGGGACGGGATGCCCCCACGCATGGCGAAGCGAAGAATTCGTGGCTCACTGGCACCGCCGCATGGAACTACTACGCGATCACGCAGTGGATTTTGGGCATCCGGCCGGCGTACGATGGCTTGCAGATCGCACCCGCGATTCCGGAACGGTGGAGCGGCTTTCGCGCGGTGCGGCGGTTTCGCGGCGTGACTTACAACGTCAGCGTGCGCCGCGCGGGCCCGGGCAACAAAGTTAAGTTGACAGTGGACGGCCGGCCGGTGGAGGGAGATGTGGTTCCGCCGCCCTCCGACGGACGCCGTGAAGCATCTGTAGAGGTATCTGTGGAGTAAATAGGGGGCCGGAAAATGTATCGACCTGAGAACCAACGTTATAGCCAAATGACCTATCGCCGCTGCGGAGCGAGCGGCCTGCACCTCCCCGCCATCTCACTGGGCCTCTGGCATAATTTCGGGGGCGTAGACACATTCGAAAACATGCGGGCTATGTTATGCCGCGCTTTCGACCTGGGCATCACGCACTTCGATCTGGCCAATAACTACGGACCTCCGCCCGGATCCGCCGAGGAAAACTTCGGCCGGGCCCTACGCATGGACTTAGGCGCCTGGCGCGACGAGCTGATCATTTCGACGAAGGCCGGCTATCTGATGTGGCCGGGTCCCTATGGCGAATGGGGCTCGCGCAAATACTTGCTAGCCAGCCTCGATCAAAGCCTCGACCGCATGGGCCTCGAGTATGTGGATATCTTCTATTCGCACCGGCCGGACCCGGATACGCCTGTGGAAGAAACCATGTCGGCCCTCGATAGCGCGGTGCGCGCGGGCAAGGCGCTGTATGCGGGCATCTCGAATTACAGCCCCGAAGGGACTGCGCGGGCCGCCGAGGTGTTGCGCCAACTCGGAACGCCGTGCCTGATCCACCAGATGAAGTATTCGATGTTCGTGCGCACAGCCGAGCACGGATTGTTCGCGCGCCTGGCGGCTGAGAAAATCGGTGGCATTGCATTCTCGCCGCTGGCGCAAGGGCTGCTGACGGACCGCTATCTGGCAGGCATCCCGGAGGGTTCGCGCGCGGCGAAGCCGGACACGTTTTTGAAGAAATCCGATGTCACCGAAGAGCGCGTGGCGCAGGTGCGTGCACTCGGTGAACTCGCCCGCGCTCGCGGTCAAAGTCTGGCACAGATGTCGCTCGCCTGGGTGCTCCGACACGAAACGATGGCGAGCGCGCTGGTGGGCGCCAGCCGCGTGGAGCAGATCGAGCAGTGTGTGGGAGCAACGAATAACCTGAAATTCGGCGAGGAAGAATTGCAGCGGATCGACGGAATTCTATCGGAAGCTACCGCGCATCCATAAAACTCACCGACTGCCCGCGGGCACTTGCGCGCCTTCTGGAATGGGCGCCAGCATCTGCTCTTTGCGCATCACCAGCGTCGCGGTGTTATAGCTCGATACCTCAAAACCGTGGCCATGGGTAATGGCATCGGTGGGACAAGCCTCCACGCAATATCCGCAGAAGATACAGCGATTGTAATCGATGTTATAAACCTTGGCGTAACGTTCGCCGCCGCTGATGCGCTTCTTATCGGTATTCTCGGCCGCTTCAATATAAATGCAGTTGGAAGGACAGGCCGCCGCGCAAAGAAAACAGGCCACGCACTTCTCCAACCCGTTGGCGTCGCGCTGCAAAACGTGTACGCCGCGATAGCGTTCCTCGAGCTTGGCCGGCCCGTCCGGATAGTTCTCCGTCACCGTGGGAGACAGCATCTCCTTGAAAGTGACGCCCATCCCCTTGGCAATTCCGGCCGCCGACCCCAGTATCTCGTCGAGTGTATTCGCCATGCGATCTCTTTCGGTCTATTGTTGCTCCCGCCGGGAGCTTAGTTCTTGGACCCTCAACCCGCCTTCCACTCCGGCACGTTTTCGCCCGGAAGGAACGGATTGACTCCCGCCTGGGCCGCTACCTCCAGAAGTTCCCGCTTATGGAATCCTTCCAGACTCCATGCAATGGCCCCGTCGCGCCCGACCAGAAACAGCGATGGCACGTGGGAAAGGCCATAAGCGTTGCTGGCCGGATAGCCGCTCTCCTCGGTATCCAGCAGCATGGGAAAGCTGATACCGAACTCGCGGGCGAATTCCCGGGTGGTCTCCGCGTCGTCCTGCGAAACGCCGTAAACCTCCAGCGATCCCGGCGTGCGGCCGCGATGAATCCGCTCCAGAAAAGGAAGCGTCATCTGGCAGACCGGACAGGTAGACTTGAAGAACGCCAGGAGCACCGGTCCCGACGCTAGCAATTCGGCTAGATCGGCAGTGCCCTTCACCGCCCCTTTTTCCAGCCTTTTCAGTTTGAAACCCGGTGCGCGCTGCCCGGCGCGCAGCAGTTCATTCTGTCTGGCGGCACTCATATTTATCAGTGTACCGTGCCAAGGGGTTTGGCGCTGACGGCACCGCGCGCGCCGCACTATAATGATCCTCGTGGCATCCCGCCACATTGGGAGGTTCTGTGGAACATTCCGGGAACGGCCTTTCCCGCCGTGCGTTCGCGGGGGCGGCCGCTACTTTTATGATCGTGCCGCGTCACGTGCTGGGTGCGCCATTTGTGCCGCCGAGCGACCGAATGACGCTGGCCACTATCGGCCTCGGCCGGCAAGGCCAGGCAATCACCATGGAGTTGCTGGCGCGCCCCGACGTGCAGGTGGTGGCCGTCTGCGATTGCAACCGCTTCAGCAAGGACTACGTCGAGTACGGCGCGAACGATTTGCTGGTGATGGCGCGGCGCCTGCTGGGCGCGGGCTACGAAACCTGGGGAGAGGATCTGGCATCGCCCGGCTTCGCCCAACTTACACACGAGTTCCGGACCAGCCTGGGCATGGGGGGCCGCGAGCCCGCCAAGCGGCTGATCGAGGCGTATTACGGCTCGCGCAACGGGTCCGGGTCCGGCACCTACAAGGGCTGCACGGCTTACAGCGACTACCGCGAACTGCTGAGCAAGGAAAAGGATCTGGACGCCGTCTACGTGGCCACACCCGACCACTGGCACGCACCCATCTCGCTGGCGGCCATGAAGCAGCGCAAGCACGTGCTGTGTCAGAAGCCCATGACTCACACCATCGGCGACGCCCGGCGCATGGCGCAGATGGCCCGGGAGATGAAGGTGGCGACATCACTGCCGGTCAATAATCCGTCGAGCGAACCCACGCGGCTGATCTCGGAGTGGATCGCCAACGGCGCCATCGGCAGCGTGCGCGAGGTGCATAATTGGTCCAGCCGCCCGTTCTGGCCGCAGGGGCTCGACCGGCCCGCGGAGGCGCAACCCATTCCCGACGGCCTCGACTGGAATATGTGGCTGGGTCCCGCGCCGGAGCGTCCGTTCAATCACGTGTACCTGCCGTTCTCATGGCGCGGCTGGTATGATTTCGGCTGCGGCTCGTTCGGCGATATGGGCTGCTATAGCTTCGCCGGCGTGTTCAAGATCCTGGGTCTCACGCCGCCGACGGGCGTAGAGGCATGTTCCAGCGAGTCCTTTAGCGAGAGCTATCCGAAGGCCTCCATCGTGCACGTGGATTATCCGGCCGTGGGCAGCCGTCCCGCCGTGCACATGGCCTGGTACGACGGCGGCCTGCGGCCCAAACGCCCGGCGGGCCTGCGCGCCGACGATCAGCACTATTTCCAGGCGGGCGAGGATAACGAAGGCATCCTCTACGTAGGCGACAAAGGGATCATCCTGGCGGGGTTCAATGGGAACAATCCGCGCGTGTATCCGGAGTCGAAGCAGTATCAACCGCCGCCGCGGCAACCGCGCGGAGACCGGCCGCGCGATGTGGCTATCGACCAGTGGGTAGCCGCCGCGAAGGGCGGGGCGCCCGCGCCGCTGGCCAATTTCGAAATTCAGACACCGGTAACCGAGGCGTTCCTGCTCGGATGCATTGCACAGCGTTTTCCCGGCGAGCGGATCGAGTGGGACACGGCGAACATGCGCATCACCAGTTCGGAGAAGCTGAATGCGTATGTGGATCCGGCGGCCCGCAGCGGCTTCGGCGCGTAATTAACCGTTCAGCTTGCGCGTGATCCTGGCGAGCATGGTGCGCGGCGCCAGACGCGTAGAAAACACCGTGAGCTGGTTGCTGAAGCCGGCGACCGCTACGCGCTTGCCGGCCATCAGTCCGTCATATCCGATGCGGGCCACGGCGGCGGCGCGCATAGCTGCCCCCGCGCGGAATAGGAGTGATTCCTGATTGCCGGCCGTCGCGGCGAAGTTGGTTTCGGTGGGGCCGGGAACCAGCGCCGTCACAGTCACCCCGGATCCGCGCGTCTCTTCGGCGATGGCTTCGCTGAACGACAGTACGAATGCTTTGGAGGCGTAGTAAACGGCCATGAACGGTCCTGGGACGTAGGCCGCCGTGGAAGCCACGTTCAGGATCCTGCCTTTACGCCGCGCGAGCATGCCCGGCAGAAACAGGCGCGTCAGATGCGCCAGGGCGGCGACATTTACCTGGATCATGCGCGCCTCTATCTCGTAATCGATCTCCGCATAAGCGCCGCGGGCGCCGAATCCGGCATTGTTCACCAGCACGTCGATGGTAATGCCCAGTTGCCGGAGGTCTTCGAACAGGCGCGGCGGAGCACTGGGGTCGGCCAGGTCGGCCGCCATCGCCCGCGACTGGATGCCGTGCGCGCGCGCCAATTCGGCGCCTAGCGCCTGCAGTTTGTCCGCGCTGCGCGCCACCAGCACAAGGTCGTGACGGTGGAGCGCGAAGAGACGGGCCAACTGCTCGCCGATGCCGCTGGATGCGCCCGTGATCAGTACTGTCGGATTCATAGCACGCTACTCCTCTCCTGTAGTGTAGGCGCAGAAGCGCAGCACCTCGGACCTGGAGCGCCAGGGAAGTTGCCCCGCGTTGGCCAGTTTCGCGATGCCGTGCACCAGGCTCCAGGCCTTGTAAGCCAGCCGTTCGGAATCGCCCGCGGGCAGATGGCCGGCCGCCTGGCAGTCGCGCACAAAGCCGCGCAGCGTTTCGAAACAGCGCTGGGCGGCGGCCGCGCACTCCGGGTATTGGAGTGCGTCCCAGGGTGCGTCGAACATGGCCGCGAAGTGCTGCGGCCAGCGCAACGCGAAATCCACGTAGGCCAGGCCGCTGCGCCGCAGACGATTGAGGGGGCCGATCCTGGCACTAGAGCGGGCCATGGCGCGCGTGAGTCGGACGAAGCCTTCGGTGGCCACGGCCGCCAGCAGATCGTTGCGATCGCGGAAATGGCGGTAGGGCGCGTTGTGGGAGACGCCCGCGCGGCGGGCCGCTTCGCGCAGAGTGAAGCCGCGCGGGCCGGTCTCGGCGATCAAGCCGATAGCCGCCTCCACCAGCGCCTCTTTCAGTTTTCCGTGATGATAGGGCCGTGCCGCACGCATGTTCTGATTCTAACGAACGAATGTTGACAGTAGCAACTTTATCCGGCTATGATGTTGCTGATGTCAACATTAACACTGCTCAACGGAACGTCTGCGGTGAATACCACCGTTTCCTACAAGCAGCAACCGCCCGCAGGCGATTGGGACGCCATCGTCATCGGCTCCGGTATGGGCGGCCTGGCCTCGGCTGCCCTGTTGGCGCAGCGCGCCGGAAAACGAGTGCTGGTGCTCGAGCGGCACTACACGGCGGGCGGGTTCACGCACGTCTTTCATCGTCCCGGATATGAGTGGGACGTGGGGGTACACTATATCGGCGAAATGCAGACGGGCTCGCCCATGCGCACGTTATTCGACCAGATCACGGAAGGGCGCCTGGAATGGGCGGCTATGCCGGACGTCTACGACCGGATCCTCATCGGCGGCCGCGCCTACGAGTTTGTCCGCGGCGCCCCGCGCTTCACCCAGCGTCTGCGAGAGTATTTTCCAAACGAGAGCGCGGCCATCGGCCGGTACGTCGGGCAGGTGCAGGATGTAGCGCGCGCCGCCAGATTGTACTTCGCGGAGAAGGCCATCCCGGCGGCTCTGGCGCGCGTTGCAGGACCTTTAATGCGCCGGCGGTTCCTCGGCTTCGCTGGGCGGACAACCGCGGAAACGCTGGCACGCCTCACCAACGATCGCCAACTCATTGCGGTGCTGACCGGACAATGGGGCGACTATGGCCTCCCGCCGGGACAGAGCAGCTTCGGCACGCATGCCATGATCGTCGCGCATTATCTGGAAGGCGCGTTTTATCCGGTGGGCGGCGCATCGCGGATCGCGGCGGCCATCGCACCCGTAATCGAGCGCGCGGGCGGAGGGATTGCGGTAAGCGCCGAGGTCGACCAGATCCTGCTCGATGCGCGGAATCGCGCGATCGGCGTGCGCATGGCAGACGGCCGCGAACTGCGCGCACCGTTGATTTTGAGCGATGCGGGCGCCTGGAATACCTACGCCAGGCTGCTGCCGCCGGACACGCCGGGGCGCGCGGCCTCACTCGCGGAAATCGAGCGCATTCCCAATTCGATGGGTCATGTGTGCTTGTACGTGGGGTTGCGCCGCGACGCCGGCGAACCGGAATTCGGCTCGACGAATCTGTGGATCTACCCTGGCCCGGATCACGATGCCAACGTGGCGCGCTTTGCGGCCGACCCGGAGCAACCCTTCCCGGGCTTGTTCATTTCGTTCCCGTCGGCCAAGGATCCGGAATTCGCGCGCCGCTATCCGGGACGCGCCACCATCGAGGTGGTCACGCTGGCGCCTTACGCCTGGTTCGAGCCATGGGCGGATACCCGCTGGAAACGCCGCGGCCCGGATTACGATGCGCTAAAGCGGAGGTTCGCCGAACGGCTGCGCCAGGAACTGGAGCGGCACGTACCGGCGGTGCGCGGAAAGATCGACTACTGTGAGCTTTCGACGCCGCTCTCCACCCGCCAGTTTGCGAATTATCATCGTGGCCAGATCTATGGCGCCGCGGCTACGCCCGAACGGTTCCGGACCCGCGCGCTGAGTCCGCGGACGCCGGTCGGTAACCTTTATCTGACAGGTGCGGATGCGGGCATGCTTGGAGTCGCCGGCGCACTGGCCGGTGGGGCGCTGGCGGTGTCGGCGGTGCTGCATCGCAACCTCATGCCGGCGTAACCTCTGCTGCCAGGCATCCTGCCTGTGGCGGCCTTGCAGGCCGCCCTGCTGGCTGGAGCCGGCAGCTTACGGCGAACTAAAGTTCGCCGCGGCAAGCTGAAGCTTGCGCCACGGGGGCTTGTAGTAGGCTGGTTAGAAGGCACCGGCGACGATCACATGGCGCTGCTCTGGCAGAATATCCGGTACGGCTTGCGCCTCTTCATCCGCAGCCCCGCATTTGCGGCCGTGACCATACTCAGCCTGGCGCTGGGCATCGGCGCCAACACCGCTATCTTCAGCGTTCTCGACGCCGTATTGTTGCGCGAGCTTCCGGTGCCGCAGCCACGCCGACTTGTGCAGCTCTCCGTGGTTTATCGCAATGGCGGTCAAGTACCGTTTTCCTACCCGATGTTCCAGGGCCTGGACCGCTGGCAGCGCGTCTTTTCCGGCCTCTATGGATGGAGCGGCGCCAGCCTGTCCAACGTAGAAGCCGGCGGACAACTTTTCCTGAGCGCGGTACGGGCGGTTACCGGCAATTACTTCGCCGGGTTAGGTGGCACGCCGCGGCTCGGCAGGCTGATCGCCCCGGCAGACGTCGACCACGGTACGCCCGTCGCCGTGCTCGGCTACGAATGTTGGGAGAGCCGCTTCGGCCGCGACCCCGCTGTGATCGGCAGGACGATTCGCATCGAAGGCAAGCCATTCACGGTGGTGGGAGTTACCCGCCAGTGGTTCACGGGGATGACACCCGGCGAGCCGGCCGCAGTCACCATCCCCATGACGGCCTCTCCGTTCGATCGCGAGAGCCGTTCGCTGCTGTGGGTCTTCGCCACCGGCCGCCTGCGCGACGGTGTCACCATGGGGCAGGCGCGCACACAACTCGCAACCTTCTGGCCCGATGTGCTGCACGCCACGGTTCCCCTGGAGAGTCGCGGCCAGCGTCGGCTCTCGTTCTTCTCGATGCGGCTGAATTTGAAAGAGGCTGCGGCCGGCGCCAACAACGGTTTGCGCGATCGGGTATCGCGCCCGCTTTATTTGCTGATGGGCGCGGTGGTGCTGATCCTGTTGATCGCTTGCGTGAACCTGGCCAACCTTACGCTGGCGCGAGCCGCCGCGCGCAGTTCCGAAATGAACACGCGCGCCGCGTTGGGCGCCAGCCGCCGCCAGATCGTTCTGCAATTGCTCACGGAAAGCTTGCTGTTGTCCGCCATCGGAACCGTGCTGGCGCTGGCGTTGGCGCATTGGGGCAGTCCGATGCTGGTGCGGCTCATCACAGAGGGAACTGCTGCGCCCGTGATCCTCGACCTGCGGCCGGATTGGCGCGTTTTCGCTTTTGCCTCATTGGCGGCCATTCTGACCGGAACTTTGATCGGCCTGGTTCCGGCCTGGCAAATGTCGCGACAGGAGCCGGCATTGATGTTGCGGCAGCGCGGCGCGGGCCGCAGCCTCGGAAGAACCGGGAAAATCCTGATCGTGGCGCAGATTGCGTTATCGCTGGTCCTGCTGTTCGGCGGCGGACTGCTGCTGCGCACTTTCGAAAACCTGCGGGCATTCGATCCCGGCTTTCGGAAGACCGGCGTGCTGGAAGTAAGCCTGCAGCATCGGCCCGACGGTTCCCAACACCAGGACATCAACAGCTACCGCCGGCAGGTTATCGAGCGGGCGCAACGGTTGCCGGGAGCGTTCTCAGCGGCGTTCTCGGACTTGCCCGTGCCGGCGGGACAAGCCTGGAAAGAGACTGTCTCGCCTGCCGGGACGGACGTCTCCCAAACGAGTGTCATGGCCGCGCTCGGATCCGTTTCGCCGGGCTTCTTTGAGACCATCGGCATGCCGCTCGTTTCCGGGCGGGATTTCGACTGGAACGACGACCCGAAGCATCCGATCGCGATCGTCGACAGCGAGGTGGCACGCCGCTTGTTCCCCGCGGGTGATGCGATCGGCAAACGCATCCGTTTCGGGGTACAACCCGATTTTCAAAATCTGGAAGTGGTAGGGATCGTGCGCGCCGCGCGCCTGATCGACTTGCATGACGCCGGCCAGCACGCCATCTTTGTGCCCTGTACGCAGCCTCCGCAATACACTGAGGACGGCAACCTCTTTCTACGTGGCAACCACCCGGCGGCGCTGGCGCACCCGCTGGATAAAGAGATGCAGGCGCTCGGCCGCGAATATATCAGCGGGACCAAAACCATCGAGCAGATGAGCGATCAAACGCTGGCCGCCGAACACGCCACCGCCATTTTCTGCAGCGCATTTGCGGGCGCCGCGCTGTTGCTGGCCGGTATCGGGCTGTTCGGCCTGATGTCCTATGCGGTCACACTGCGCACGCGCGAGATCGGCATCCGCATGGCGCTGGGGTCGCAGCCGGGCGCCATCCTGCGCATGATCATGCGGGAGACACTGCTGATCACCGTGGCCGGCATCGCAGTGGGGGCGCCGGGCGCGCTCGAGGCCACGCGGTTCATCGCACATTCCTTGTTTGAACTCTCGCCGTTCGATCCGCCGACGCTGCTGGCGGCCGCGGGTGCTCTGTGCGGTGTGGGGGCGATTGCCGGGTATCTGCCGGCGCGCCGGGCGCTCAGGTCGGATCCTATGGCGGCGCTCCGCAGCGATTAGCCGGCGGTCACAAGCTTCGAATATTTTTTTAATCTGCGCCGTTGGAACCAAACAAAACCACTTGCCGTGATCCGCGCCAATCGAACACCCGCCCGCGCCTAACCGCCGCGCTAACCTGATGTCGTGACCTGCCACCATCGGCGTGAATCGGCGTGCATCGGCGGTTAATTAATCCCTACCTCCGCGGCCGTCCCAGCCGAATTGGCTTCAATCGTTAGAAAAGGTAACTATGGCGACTATCAAGCAAATCTTCAACGCCCCCGTGCGCGGCCCGCGCGCCCAAGCCGCCGTCCTCCCCGGCGAAGACCAAAATGCCTTCGACCAGCTCTACGCCGATCTCATGTCCGCCTGGAAACCCCAGGACGCAATGGAAAAAATCCTGGTCGAGCAAATCGCCGTCAACCAGTGGAAACGGGCCCGCCTGGACGCCGCCAAGGCCAGATTGTACGAGCCCGGCGCGCTAGAGCCAGCCGAGTTCGCCCTCGCCCTCCGTCGCCTTTGCCGGACGCAGGGCCGCATGGAACGCGGCGTCTCCCGCACCATTGCCGACCTGGAACGCTACCGCAAAATCCGCCTGGCACGCGCGGAGGAGCAACGGATGCACTTGCGCCCAGGCATCCCCAGGTCCACCCGCGAAGGTAAACTTTACTACCGCGTGCCACCAGCCACTGTCCACTAACCACTGTCCCTAGCCACCGCGCGGCGGGCGCGCTCGTGTACGATAGAAATATCCCCCCAAATGGACCCGCATAACGTAGATTTGAAGCAAACGGTCAACCTGCCCCGCACCGCTTTCTCCATGAAGGCGAACCTTTCCCAAGCCGAGCCAAAGCTGCTCGACCGCTGGGCCACCGAGGATATCTACTCCCAAATCCGCCGCGCCCGCGCCGGCCGTCCCACTTACATCCTTCACGACGGCCCGCCCTACGCCAACGGCCGCATCCACCTGGGCACCGCCTTCAACAAAATCCTCAAGGATTTCATCGTGAAATCCAAAACCATGTCCGGCTTCGATGCTCCCTACGTCCCCGGTTGGGATTGCCACGGCCTGCCCATCGAGATCAAAGTCGATAGCGAGCTCGGCGCGCGCAAAGCCAGAATGTCCACCGCCGAAATCCGCGTCGAATGCCGGAAATACGCCGAAAAGTACGTTGACCTGCAGCGCACCGACTTCAAGCGCCTCGGCGTTTTCGGCCGCTGGGACGATCCGTATCTCACCATGAGCGCGCAGTACCAGTCGGTAATCGCGGGTGCATTCGTGGAATTTCTCGATCGTGGTTACGTCTACAAAGGTCTCAAGCCCGTACACTGGTGTACGCGCGATCGCACCGCCCTAGCCGAAGCCGAGGTCGAGTACGCCGATCATTCCAGTCCCTCCATCTGGGTGCGCTTCGCCCTCACCTCCGATCCCGCCAGCATCGATCCCGCCCTCGCCGGCCACCATGTCTACGGCCTCATCTGGACCACTACGCCCTGGACCATCCCGGCCAACATGGCCATCGCCTTCCATCCGAAATACGAATACGTGGCCGTCGCAGTCGTGGGGCAGGTGGCTCCGCCTGCCGATCCTGTCTACATCGTCGCCGCCGACCTCCTGGCCGTCACGGCCCAAAAATGCGGCTGGACCAGTTACGAAATCCTCGCCCGCTTCCCCGGCGCGCGCCTGGAAGGCGCCGTCTTCCACCACCCCTTCCTGGAACGGGATTCGCCCGGCATCCTGGCCGATCACGTGACGCTCGAACAGGGCACCGGCGCAGTCCACACCGCCCCCGGACACGGCCAGGAAGACTACGTCGTCGGGCGGCAATACGGCCTCGCCACCTATTGCCCGGTGGATGCCGCGGGCCGCTTCTTCCACGCCGAAGGCGCCGCTGGAACGCTGCCCGAAGAAATAATCGGCAAGACGATTTGGGAAGCGAATCCCATCGTCATCGAAATACTGCGGGCGCATCACGCCCTGCTCGCCACCGAAAGAATCGAACATAGCTACCCGCATTGCTGGCGATGCCATAAACCCACTATCTTCCGCGCCACCGAGCAGTGGTTCATCGGCATGGACCTTAACAACTTCCGCCAAGCCGCGCTCGAAGCCATCCGCCAAGTCCGTTGGAAGCCCGATTGGGGCCAGGAACGCATCTCCAATATGATCGCTGTGCGCCCCGACTGGTGCATCTCGCGCCAGCGTGTCTGGGGCGTGCCCATTATCGTCTTCTATTGCGACCGTTGCCGCGAGCCCATCACCGATCGCAAAATCCTGGATAGCATCGTGCGCCTGTTCGCCGAACACACCGCTGACGTCTGGTATCAGCGCACCGCCGCCGAGCTGCTGCCGGCCGGCATGGCTTGCGCCAAATGCGGCGCCACCGAGTTCAGTAAGGAAACCGACATCCTGGACGTCTGGTTCGATTCCGGATCGAGCCACCTGGCCGTGCTCACCCCGGCCAACCAGCTGTCCTGGCCCGCGGATATGTACATCGAAGGCGGCGATCAATACCGCGGCTGGTTCCATAGCTCGCTGCTGATAGGCGTCGGACTCAAAGGCGCATCGCCATACCGCGCCTGCGCGCTCAGCGGCTGGGTGCTCGATGGCGAAGGCCGCGCCATGCATAAGTCCCTCGGCAACTCCATTGAGCCCGAAGAGATTATCAAACACCACGGCGCCGATCTCATTCGCTTGTGGTCGGCCTCGGTCGAATTCCACGAAGATGTGCGCCTCTCCGAGACCATCCTCACGCGCCTGCAGGAAGCCTACCGCAAGCTGCGCAATACGTTCCGCTACTTCCTGGGCAACCTGCACGGCTTCGATCCCCACACCTATGCGGTGCCCGTGGACGAAATGCGGGAGCTCGATCAATGGATACTCGTCCGGGCCGAATCCCTGGCCGCCAACTGCCGCGCCTGGTATGACGAATTTGCGTTCCACAAGGTCTACCGCGCACTCTACGACTTTGCCACCGTGGATCTCAGCGCCATCTATTTCGACGTCCTCAAAGACCGGCTCTACACCGCCGCCACCAAATCGCACGCCCGCCGCAGCGCCCAAACCGCGCTTTATCGCCTGCAATATGCCCTGGTGCGCCTGGTCGCCCCCATCCTCACCTTCACCGCCGAGGAAATCTGGACCAACATGGGGCAACCCGGCAGCGTGCACCTCGCCCTGTTTCCCGAAGCCGCTGAATTGACCGCCGGCCTTTCCGATGCACACCGGAAACGATCTGCCAATTGGGACCGTCTCATGAAAGTGAGGGAAGACGTGCTCAAGAGCCTCGAGCAGGCCCGCCAGGAGAAATTTATCGGCGCGCCCCTCGAGGCTCGGGTACGCCTCACCGCCAACTCGGATCTCTACCCTTTGCTCGTCGAATACGCCGAAGACCTGCCGGCCCTGTTCATTGTCTCCCAAGTGGCGGTAGCCCAAGCCGCCGGCCCCGTGGCCATCCAGATCGAGCGCGCCGACGGCCAAAAATGCGTACGTTGCTGGAAATACACCACCGACACCGGCACAGATCCGCAATTCCCCACGATCTGCGGCGCCTGCGCGGCCGCCGTCAAGGAGATGCAAGGATGACCCGCCCTTGCACCGCAGCCGCCGCCCCGCTCTTCGAGGTCACCCATGATTGATCCCCGCCTCAAGGCCTACAGCCTCTCCGCGGTAGTTTTCGCCGTTGACCGCCTGACAAAGTGGATCATCGAAGCGCATGTCTCGCCCTTCGATGTCCACCCCGTTATCCCCGGCTTCTTCGATATCGTACACTCCCAAAACCGCGGCGTCGCTTTCGGCATTATGAACGACTCCACCTCGGCCTGGCGCACCGTGGTCCTGATCGTCTTCTCGGCCATCGCGCTCGTGCTCATCGCAGGCCTCCTGTGGAAAACCGCGCGTCTGGACCGCTGGACCGCTACCGGTCTGGCGTTAGTGCTGGGCGGCGCCGCCGGCAATTTGTTCGACCGCATCCTCTCGGGCCAGGTCACCGATTTTCTGGAATTCTACGTCGGCGACCTGCACTGGCCTACCTTTAACGTCGCCGACTCCTGCATCGTCATCGGCAGCGGTTTGATCCTGCTCGAATTGCTGCGGCCCAAACGCCAGCCGGCAGGCGCCTGATGCTCCCCCGGCTCTTTCACATCGGAAGCTATGCGCAAGCGACCTATGGCGTGCTGGTTGCCATCGCGTTCCTGGTCGCGCTATCGGTGGTCGCGCGCCTGGCCCGCCGCGCCGGTCTCGATAGCGACCAGGTCGTCAACCTGGGCATCCTCTGTGGCCTCAGCGCCATCGTGGGCGCCAAACTCATGATGTACCTGATCGACATCCCCTACTACGTCCAGAATCCCGGAGAGATCTTCTCCCTGTCCACCCTGCAGGCCGGCGGCGTTTTCTATGGTGGCCTGATTGCGGCCTTGATCGCCTCTACAGTCTATATGCGCCGCCATCGCCTGCCCCCGCTGCTCACCGCCGACGTCTTCGCGCCCGGCATCGCGCTGGGCCACAGCATCGGCCGCCTCGGCTGCTTCGCCGCAGGCTGCTGCTGGGGCCGCCCTACCAGCCTCCCCTGGGGCGTGACATTCACCAACCCGATCGCCCACGAACTCGTCGGCGTGCCGCTCGACATCAAACTCCATCCCACCCAGTTGTACGAATCCGCAGCCGAGCTCATCATTTTCACTATTCTCTATTGGCGCATCCGCCGCCCACACGCGCCCGGCGCCATCATCAGCCTCTACCTGATCCTCTATTCCACCGTCCGTTTCCTGGTCGAATTCGTGCGCTACCACGAGCAGCCCAACCCTTTCGGCGGACCGCTCAACACCTCCCAGTGGATCTCGCTGTTGCTCGCCGCATTAGGCGCGGCATATTTCCTGCGCCGGCGGACCCATCCGGTGCCTGCCGTTGTGCATTGAATCGGACGCCGATTCAACGACGTATTGCGGAACTTGCCAGATCCCGCGACGTCGACGTGCTGGTTCTCCTGGACAGCGCCATTCCAGTCCGGGACCTTCTCGCCGCCCTTAACGAGGCGGACGGTCCCATCTACCACTACGCACCAAACCTGGCAGAAGCGCCCGATGAAGCCATCAAGATATTCACCAGATTCACTCCCGAGTTCCTCGGTCCTGTGGAGGACAGCACTCGCCACACGATCCGCAACCTGAAGCTTCCAATGCGCACGAGCGTCCGCCTTGCCGTCTTGCATCTGCCAAGCAAGCGCCACTGGAGCGATGACAGCCAGGCGCTCGAGGCCACACGGTTGAACGCCGGATCGGCCACACCCGAACGGTGCTCGCCGGCGATCTGAACATGAATCCATTCTAGGCTGGCGTCGTAGGTGCGGCAGGCTTTCACGCGACTATGGCGCGAGCTGAAGCGCTCAGGGAGCACCGAACCGTTAGCGGCCGCGCGTATCCATTCTTCTACAACCCAATGTGGGCATGTTTCGGGGAGCGGGACGAGACGCCGGCTGGCACATACTTCTATGATTCCAGCGAGCATGTAAACTATTATTGGAATATGTTCGACCAAGTGCTGTTGCGCCCAAATCTGATCGATCGGCTTTCAAAAGGAAGGCGTCGAGAGGATCTGTAAGGACCTTTATGCCTGAACTTAACGAAGATCTTTGGCCAGCGGATTTTGGGGATCGGTGCGGTGGTCACACCCGCCGCGATCCTAAGAGCGCAGGCGGCCGTGCTCGCGGAGAGAACGAAGGGGATACTGGAGGCCGCTGTTGAAACATGGTCAGTCGGTGATGAATTCTACCATCGTTTTGTGATAAAGGTGCCAGCGCTGGGCGACTATCGCTATGAGCTCTTCCAGGTGCACCACTCCGTGCCGCTCTACCCTGTTGTAGTGGATGACGACCCTGGGGTGCGTCTAGCGCGAAACCTGTCGGCGCTAGACGACGCAGTGGGGCGTGATCGTCTGCTGCGGGATGAAGATGCTCTACGCTCCTGGCTCCGCGGCGTGTTCGCATCAGAAGCGACCAAACGGATCATCGCAAACCTCTACGCCCAAGCCAGCCAATAGATCGCATCACCGGCGCGCCGTACGAGTAACACCCCTACCATCGTTATATGTCTATAAGATACTGATACCGGGGCCGTCGGCCCATGATAGAGTAAACATGGAGGAGGCGTGGCATTCTGTCAACACTGCGGAGCACGCGTAAGCGGCAAGTTCTGTTCCGTCTGCGGAACTCCGGCCGTACCCGCTGAAGTGTCTCAGGCGCCGGACACCGCCCCCGCCCTTGCCCCACGAAAAACCAGCCCAGTCGTCTGGATACTCGTCGCCGTCGTGGGTATGTTTGTGCTATTCGGCATCGCCCTGATCGGCGGCGGCTTCCTCCTGGCACACAAAGCCAAACAAGCCGGCATCGATACGGAACTGATGCGCAACAACCCCGGACTGGCCACCGCCAAACTGCTGGCCGCGACCGATCCGGACGTGGAAGTGGTCTCCAGCGACGACCAGCACGGCCTCATCACGCTGCGTCAGAAGTCTACCGGAAAGACAGTCACCCTGAACCTCGATGATATGAAGCAGGGTAAGTTCACGTTCAACGAAGATAGTCCGCCTGCATGGGTTCCGCTATATCCGAACTCCGCGTCCGCGGGCAGCTTCAGCGCGAATAATTTTACTTGCCAAACACGGGACTCACCTGCCCAAGTAATCGCGTTTTATCAGCGTGAACTGACTCGGACCGGATTCCAGACTCACACGACCCCCGGCCTGATTTCGGCCACTGACTCGGCAAACCACCGTAACTTGTTAGTAACTGCCCGCAACGACAACCAATCCACAAAAGTAAGTGTGACGTACTCCCAGAAATAACGTATGTGGACAGGTTCTCAGCCGGCGGGCCCGAGCTCCGCGAGTCCCGTCTCAATAACCCAATCCGCCAGTTCCTCCATCCGGTCCACCAGCAAATCCGGCGGCACTGCCCGCAAGCTCTCCGGCTGCAATCCGTAAGTCACGCCACATGACTTCACCTGCGCATTGCGCGCCGTCTCGATATCTACCGAACTGTCCCCCACCATCATGGTGCGCCCGCGCGCGGCGCCACACTCCGCCATCAGCGTCTCCACTCCGATCGGGTGCGGCTTCTTGAAGTCGAAACTGTTGCCGCCATAGACCTGCCAGAAATGTCCGCCCACTCCCAACCCGTCCAAGATAGCACGGCTGATGCGCACCGGCTTGTTGGTCAGCACGGCCATCCGCACACCCGCCTCCCGCAGACGGTCCAACGCTTCCCGCACGCCGGGATAAAGCGTCGTATAGTCCAGCTTGTGGTCGGCGTAATACTCGATGAAGAATTCCAGCCCTTCCTGCACCTGCGCCTGGCTGGCCTCTTCACCCAACAGCCTGCGCACCAGCACGGGAGCGCCATTGCCCACGTAGGACCATACCCGCGTATCGTCCAGCGCCGGCATGCCCATGTGCCCGCGCGTGGCGTTCCCGGCATTCGCCAGGTCCTGTCTGGAATCGATCAGCGTGCCGTCCAGATCGAAGACCAGCAGATCGGCGCGGTTCACGCCGTAGCGGCTCTCCGCCGCGCCCGGGATTCCGCGCGCACGGGCTTGCGCCGCGTTTTCTGAGCACCCAGTTTGTACTCCACCATCTTCCGTTGCAGTGTATTGCGATGGATCCCCAGTTGCTTGCTGGCCGCCGAGCGATTCCCGCCCGTGCGCTCCAGCGTCCTCTCGATCAGGGTCCTCTCCAGCAGTTCGACTACTTCTTCCAGGAAAAAGCCGTTGCCCACCAGATGCTCCACCAAAGCTTCGAACTTCTCTTTCATCTCATGCCTTTCCCGCATCCGGCACTCCCCGAATGCCCTTCTTCAGGGCGTCGCCCCAAATCGCCTTCACCTGTCCGTAGCTCTTCCGGAATCCGTCCTTCAACTCGTGCGGCGCTACCGCCGCGACCACCCGCGCCGCGTCGATCACGTAGGGCGCCACCCGCGAGTCGACGACCGCATTTGGCGGAGACTTGCCCGGCGTGAACGCCAGCAGTGCCAGCACCAGCGCGATCGATATCAATAAACCCCGCACCAATCCGAAACCCGCGCCCAGCAGCCGGTCCACGAACGATAACCCCGCCACCCTCATGAGCCGCCCCATCGCGCGCCCTAAGATCGCGCCCAGGATCAGAACGCCGCAAAACACCATCAGGAAGCCGCAGAAATTGGCCACTCCCGGCGAACTGACGTAGGGCTGCAGAAACGATCCCGCCGTGCCATAGAACCAGATCGCCAGCACCAATGCCGCCAGCATGGAAACCATCCCTACGATCTCCCTCGCCAGACCCGTGGAGAAGCTGGTCACCACGGATCCCACCAGCACCAACGCCAACACCACGTCCAGCCAGTTCATAGCGCGTTGCCCGTCAGGACATGATAGGCCTGCCGGTACTTCTCGCTGGTCTTGCGCGCCACCTCGTCCGGCAACGGCGGGGCCGGAGGCTTCTTGTCCCAATGGATCGACTCCAGGTAATCGCGCACGTACTGCTTGTCGTATGAGAATTGCGCGCCGCCGGTCCGGTACGTATCCGCCGGCCAGAACCGCGATGAATCCGGCGTCAGCACCTCATCGCCCAACACCAGTTCGCCATTCACAAAGCCGAATTCGAACTTGGTATCGGCGATGATCACGCCCTTGGTCTCCGCGTATGCCGCTGCCCGCGAATAAATTCGCAGCGTCAGGTCGCGCAGGCGCGCGCCCAGCTCCGCGCCCACCAGCGAGCACATCTTGTCGAACGAGATGTTCTCGTCGTGGCCGGTCTGCGCCTTGGTAGACGGCGTGAAAATCGGTGCGGGCAAGCGGTCACTCTCGCGCAGTCCGGCCGGCAAGGGGATACCACAGACGGTGCCGTGCGTTTTGTATTCCTTCCAGCCGGAGCCGGCCAGGTATCCGCGCGCCACACATTCAATCTCCACCATTTGCGCGCGCTTCACCAGCATCGAGCGGCCTTCCAATTGCTCGCGAAACTGGCGCAACGGCGCGGGATATTCATCGACGTTCGCCGTCACGAAATGCGTGGGTGTCACGTCGCGCAAAAAATCGAACCAGAAAATGGAAAGCTGCGTCAGAACTTTGCCCTTGTCCGGAATGCCGGTGGGCAAAATGTAGTCGAACGCCGAAATACGATCGGTGGCGGCAATCAGCAATTGCCCGTCCACGCGATACACATCGCGTACTTTGCCTTGCGCGTGCCTTTCGATTCCGGGCAAGTCGGTATGGAGGATGATGGTTTCTAGTGCCACAGGTTTTCGAGGGTCGTCTATCGGGGGAGTAACTCAAATAATAACGCGCGGACGCGATTTGTCAAATAGGGTTTCGTACGCTGCGTTCCATTACGCATGCACGTCGCTGTCGTCGTCGAACAGCTTTTGCGCCAGACCGCCCGCGCTGCGCTCCCACGCGCTGGTGCGCCAGTTGTCCAACGTGTTGGAGACGCGCGTCCAGGTGGCCGGGCTCAAGATGAACCGCTGCGCCAGCGCAAACACGTAAGGCTCGTAAAGACGCCGCGCCTCAGCCAACTTGGCGTCGAACTCTTTGGCGTTGCACGGCACAATACCCGCCGCGGCAAGTCCGGCTTTGAATTGCTCCAGAGCCGCGGGCGGCAGGCGGTCCGGCTCAGGTGTCCGCGGCGGCGCATCCACAATTTGGGCCAGGTCCACCACCGTATGCCGCGCCATGGCGAAGGTCACCCGCGCTTGCCAGGGCGGCAATCCGTCGATGCCCGCGATCAGCACCGCGCAAACATCCAGAATCGTAGTCAGGGCGGCCAGCCACGACTGGTTATCGTGCTGCGAGCGGAAGTAGGCCAGCACCGGATAGGAAATGTACGTCTCGAGCAAATTCGCCGACCAGACCTCCCACTCGCGCAGCAGGTCATTTATAGCCGGCAGCCCGTGCGCACCGGCGTAACGCCGCAGCAGTTCCGCGGCCGTGGGAGGCGATCCAGCCCGCGCATCCAATAGCAGGATGCTGGTTTCCCGCTGTGCGAACGACTGGTACAGTACCGGCAGGTAGCTGATCACCAAGGCCAAAAATCCGAATCCGGTGCCGGCCTCCAGCACCACCACCGCGCGCTCCATGCGCGTGTGCGGAATACCCATACCTAATGTGATGAAGGTCGTGCCGCTCAGGTATAGGCTTTCGGAGAAGTGCATCGTCGGCTGCCCCAACGACCACTGCACCATGGCGAAGGCTACCATCATGCTCACGGCCCACACCGCGATCAGGAACAACAGCGAGAGCGGCCCGTAAAAACTCAGATAGCGCTCGCGGCGCTTGGATGCGCGCATCCGGCGCGCCACCCACGCACACACCATCCAGGTGGCACGATAGAACAGCCGGCTCAACCGCAATTTCCGCGACACGCGCCGCGGCAAAATGATCACCTCGAAGCCATCCCAAAGGACGATCAGCAGGATCAGCACGCCGAAGGTAGCCGCCAGTACAGTCATGCGAGATTCCTTTGTCGGATATTAGCGTGCTGCTTGTCAAGCCCGCTCCACCAGGGGCTTTGGTACAATCGAAAAAAGGCACTCATGAACGAGCCCGCCACGCGCGAAGACTTGCAACAGACCGCCGATGCTATTCGGGCGGAGATACGGAGCACCGCCGATGCCATTCGTGCGGAGATACGGAGCACCGCCGAAGAACTCCGTGTGGAATTGAAGCGAACGGCGGACGGCATCCTTAACCTGATCGTCTCCGTCAGCGAGCGGATCGACAAACGCTTCGACGCCGTCGAACGCCGCTTCGAATCTGTCGAAAACCGCTTAGGCCGTTTGGGAGAAACTGTCGGCGGCGTGCTGCATCAGGTTGCCGGATTCACGCGCTGGGCCGAACAGCTCGACCGCAGCGAAGCGCGCATCCTGGCGATCCAAGAAGCGCAGCAGCATTACCTGGACATGCTGGCGGCGCGAACCGCTAAGCTTGAACAGCAGCAGCCACCGCCCCCGCAGTAGGTGGTCAGGGCGCGCTCCCAGCCCGCGGTCATTGCGCCGCCCCCCGCAGCGCCTCCTTCAACATCTCCGGCAACGCCTGCGCCCGCGCCGGCCGCCCCACACACACCACCACAATCGACCCATGCGCTGCCACCAAGCCATCCTTCAACGCGGCGAATTCCAGCGTGTACGACGATGTGCCCACCCGCTTCACCGAAACCCCGATCTCCAGCTCATCATCGAAGCCCACCGCCGACCGGTACTCGCACTCTACCCGCACGCGCGGAAACCCTACATCCGGGTAGTCGCGATACTGGTATCCAAGCGCGCGCAGAAACTCGATCTCCGCGGATTCGAAATAGCGCAGCATGGCCGTGAAGTGAATGCGGCCGGAAGCGTCCGTATCCGGAAACGCCACCCGCACCCGGTGCGTAAATTTTGGCATCGTCTATTTTTCCGGTTTGGCGAAAGCGGTATCCGTCAGCGGCGCATTGTTCAGAATCTCGGAGAACTTAAAGATCATGGTATTGTCCGGCACGTGCTGTTCGATCGTAAAGGGCAGCTTCACGCCCTCCACATCGCGGTAATCCCGCAACAGCACTTCGTACTGCACGATGCCATCCTCCAGCGTGACGCGCTCGTAATCGCGCTTCACCAGCAGCCCACTCTCGGCATCGAAGTAGAGCTTCTCGGCGGGACCGGCGGCCGGCGTCGCCTGCACTACATAAGCATCGCGCCCTTCTACCTTCTCCGTCCCCGCCGCCTCCATCTTCGAATACAGTTCCTTCAGCTGCATTTCACGGTAGAAATGGTGGTCCCGCTGCGCCAACGCCAGATCCGTTTTGCTCATGGCATGCGTACCTGAATCGGGGTTCTTCTCCCACCCGTTGTCGCCGTCGAGCACCGTCTCGACCACGCCATACCCCGGAATGTCCATCGTCAAGCGATAGCTGCCCGGCGCCTTCGCTACCACCTGCGCGCTGCCGGTCACGTTGTCGTCCGGCAGTTCCACCGTGCCTTTCATGGCGCGCGTGGTAAACTTCTCATAGAGGGATTGCCCGCCCAGAGCCTGCGCATATTTCGCGAGGATCTGGTCAGTGCTAGGCTGCGCTAGTGCGGGGACGGCGCCTGCCAGCGCCAGTAAACAATATTGCCGATATCTCATAGGAACCTCCGGGCGGCGGAACGCGCAGCCCTCAGTCTACAATAAAACGTTGTATGCACTTGCAGGAAGTCGTAGAAGCCGAAGGCCACCTGATCGACTCCCACGTGATGGAGAACATCTTCGATAAGGTGGTGGAGCATCACGGCCGCTTTGAAGTGGAACAGTTTCGCATCGGCCGCACCAATAGCGAACCATCCTATTTGCGCCTGAGAGTGGAAGCGCCATCGAGCGAGTTGATGGCTCATCTGCTCGAAGATCTGCTCTCGCTAGGCTGCGCGCCGGCTGATCCGGGTGATGCCGCTCTGGCCAACGTCCACCGCGATTGCTGCGCGCCGGAAGATTTCTACTCAACGACCAATCACCGCACCTACGTGCGCATCAACCAGCAGTGGATCGAAGTAGAAAACCAGCGCATGGACGCGCTGATTGTGGTGGCCGATGGCCGCGCCTGGTGCCGCCGCTTGCGCGATATCAAAGCCGGGGACGGCGTGGTGGTCGGGATGCGCGGCATTCGCGTAGCGCCCGAATCCAAAGAGCGCGACCGGCTGGCGTTCGCCTTCATGTCGAACGGCATATCGTCGGAGCGCCAGGTCGAAACGGCCGTGCGCCAGACAGCCGCGTTGATCCGGCAGACGCTGGAACAAAAGCTGAAGGTGATCGTGGTGGCGGGGCCGGTGGTGGTGCACACGGGTGGCGTGGCCGGGCTGGCGGCGCTCATCCGCGGTGGATTCGTCCACGCGCTGCTTAGCGGCAATGCGCTGGGCGTGCATGACGCCGAGGCCGCTCTGTTCGGCACTTCATTGGGCGTACGGCTGGCCGACGGCCGTCAGGAGGAGCACGGACATCGCAATCACATGCGCGCCATCAACGCCATCTTTCATGCCGGCAGCGTGCGCCAGGCCGTCGAAAACGGACGCCTGCCTGGCGGCATCCTGTATGAATGCGTGCGCGCCCACGTGCCTTTCGTGCTGGCCGGCAGCCTGCGCGACGATGGTCCGCTGCCGGATACCATTACCGACATGAACGCCGCCCAGGACGCCTATGCCGGGCATCTGCAGGGCGCCGGACTGGTACTCTGCCTCGGCACCATGCTGCACTCCATCGCCACCGGCAACATGCTGCCCAGTTGGGTCAAGATCGTGTGCGTGGATATCAATCCCGCGGTGGCCACCAAGGTGAGCGATCGCGGCACGGGACAAGCCATCGGCGTGGTGGCGGACGTCGGCATGTTCCTCGACCTGCTGGCTAAGGCGGTGCTGGTTCCTGCCGCCGCAATCAGATCATGAAACGAGCCTATACCGACGAACACGCCGCAGCCGGGATCGACGCCGCGCTGCCTGAAATCGAAACCTGGCCGAATCAGTTTCCGAATTACGAAATCGAGATCGTCATTCCCGAATTCACTTCCGTGTGCCCCAAGACCGGATTGCCGGATTTCGGCACGCTCACGCTCCGCTACGTGCCGGACAAGAAATGTCTGGAACTGAAATCGCTCAAGATGTATCTGCTGGCCTATCGCAATCTCGGCATCTTTTACGAGAACGTCGTTAACCGGTTTCTGCGCGACGTGGTGGCGGCGGTCAAGCCCGTAAGCGCCACCGTCATTGGAGAATTCACGGCGCGCGGCGGACTGGAAACTAACGTCACGGCGACATTTATTAAGCCCGGCAGACGCCTTTTAGGGAGTACGTTCAGTGGATACCGATGAATTGACCGCCATCCTGCAGGAGGTGCGCGACCGTGTGCGCGCGCGGCATCCCGATGGCGCGGCGGCCGAAGCGCTGCACCTGCCCGATCTGATGCCGCTGCTCTACGCACGTGATGCCGCGGAAGCCAAGGTGGCGTCCATCGGCACCGTGAATCCCCGCGCCGGCGGACCTCTGAACTGGCTGGCCCAGCAGATGAAAAAGGCTATCGCGCGCGCCCTCGACTGGCACGTGCGCGAGCAGGTGGAGTTCAATCGCCATGTGATGGCCTGTGTGCAGGCCACGCTGGACGCACTCGAACAAACGCGCCGCACGCTGGCGCCGATTCGGGAAGACGCCCGCGAGCTGAGGGACACCCGTTCGCACTGGGTGGATTGGCGCCAGGAATGGGAACACAAACTGGTGCTTAACGAAACCAAGCTGCTGCGCGGCTTGGCCGAGTTGAATGCCGCCTTTCAGCATCGCACTGGGCAGAACGAAGCTTTCTTTCGCGACCAGATCAAGTTGCAGCATGCCGACTACGAGGCCGCGCTTGACCGGTACGGCGTGGATATCCAGAAGCGCCTCTGGGCGGACTTGGAACGTGTCCGCAAAGATTACGATCACCTGATTCATTCCGAATTGCGGCTGATCCGGCAGCGCGCCGCCACCGGCGTGACAGTCGCTGCCACACCCGCCTCTCCGCCCGCCCAACCTCCCGCCCCTGCGCAACTGGATTTCGATTACACCCGCTTTGCCGAGCGCTTCCGCGGTGCGGAGGACTACGTCAGGAAGGGGCAGCAGTTCTATCTGCCATATTTCGCGGGCCGTCCCGAAGTGCTGGATATCGGCTGCGGGCGCGGTGAATTTCTGGAACTAATGCGCGATGCCGGCGTCCCGGCGCGGGGCATCGACTTGAGCCGCGAATCCGTGGAACTGTGCCGCCAGAAGGGCCTCCAGGCCGAGACTGCCGACCTGTTCGTTTATCTCGCGGACTTGCCCGAAGGGTCGCTCGACGGCATCTTCAGTGCGCAGGTGGTGGAACATCTGCCGCCTGAACGGCTGCCGGAGATGATCCGGCTGGCGGCGTCGCGGCTCGAGCGCGATGGAGTGCTGGCGATCGAGACCCCCAATCCGGAGTGCCTGGCAATCTTTGCCAGCCACTTCTATCTTGACCCGACGCATACCCGTCCCGTGCCGCATGCGCTGCTGGCATTCTACATGGAAGAATCCGGACTGGGCGGCATCGAGGTGCACCGGCTCTCGCCTGCCATCGAGTCCATGCCGGCATTGGCTTCGCTGCCGGAAGATTTCCGTCAGGCTTTTTTCGGCGGTCTGGATTACGCGATTATCGGGAGGAAGCTATGAGCCGCGTCGGCTCGCGCGAAACCGAGATCAAATTGGTGCTGGCGGATGTCGCCCAGGGGCGGCGCCTGCTGCGCACCGCCGGATTCCGCGTCTCTAAGCGACGCATCTTTGAAGCCAATACGCTGTTCGATACCGCGCGCGGCCTCCTGCGCCGCAAGCAGTGTCTGCTCCGCGTCCGCCAGGCCGGCGGCCAGGGAATTCTGACTTTCAAAGGTCCGGTCACCGAGGGCATGTACAAAGACCGTGAGGAATTGGAAGTTAACGTATCCGATGCGCGCGGATTCAGCGAAATACTTGGCCGGCTGGATTTTCTTCCGGCGTTTCGCTACGAAAAGTATCGCACCGAATACTCCCGACCCGGCGAAGCCGGCACGGCCACGCTGGATGAGACACCTATCGGCGTGTATCTCGAATTAGAAGGCGCTCCCGGTTGGATCGACCGCAGCGCGCGCCGGCTGGGATTTACCGAATCGGATTACAGCACGGCAAGTTACTACGGGCTCTATGCGGATTACTGTCGGAACAACGGGTTACACCTAGCCGACATGACCTTCAGCAACGTGCAGGGGCGCTCTGCCTCGCCTTAGTTCGGTGCACCAGTTTTCGGAGCGATCGGCACAGCCGGGTTTTGCGCCTTCAGCAGATCCTTGACCATATCATCGGCCGAGGCAGCCGTATAGTCCTTCGGTATCTCGAAGAGCGATGCATCCACTGGAGCGCTCGATAGCTCGGCTACTTCCTGTGTCATCACCATCACGGGCGCATCCGGGTCGATGTCCATCGGCGGCTGACCCTTCGCCGCCATCTGCTTTGCCACTGTGGCCAGAAACGGCATGTACATCTCCATCTGCGAGCGCAGAATCACGGATTGATTTTTGAAGATCTCTTCGAGCAGAGGACCGACGCTTTCGGACAAGCCCGGCACCTTACCAGCCATCTTTTGCATCATTCCGGCGGGGTTCAGCACGTACTTCTGCCAGGCGTAGTAGCCGGTCAATTCCCGTATAGCGGGAACGCGCAAGGCTTCTTCCTTTTTGGCCGTCCAGATGTGCATCACCATCTTCATGCGGGGGCCGCTTTGATTCATCGTCTGGTTCATGATAGGAAGATCCATGGTCAAAGTAAGTTCGCGTTCTTCTGCCTGGACACCCTGTATCTCCGCAGTGTTACCCGTCATCCTGGAGGCGACGTTACTCTTGATCGATGCCATAGCTTCCTGGGCGGCCTCCGCTTGCTTCGCATTGACCTGCGGGACGGCACCCGCCATCTTATCCCCGAGCTGCGCGAGGGGCAAAGTCGCGAATGTCTTATGTTCCGGATCGAGCAGCGTCACCTCGCCCGAGGCAAAGTCGAAAATCTCAGTCCACTTGCCGGCCGTGGAGTATCCCTTGTTACCCTTCATGCTGACGGATACCCCAGTTCCGGCCTGCGCCGATTTCATGATCTGTTCGAGCAACGGCTGCAACGCCGCCGCGGGCTTGAACTCAGTCTGGTAGCGGATAGTCACGTCCGCGCGCACTCCGGCAGCCGCGCAAAGAACCAGCGCAGGAATCATCAGGGCACGACGCGTCTTCATTACTAAAGCTCCTTCGCTTGTCCTTACCATTCTAGCCGAGCCTCACTGGACCGGAAACTCAATCGCCGCAAAGCGCACAATGTGGTTGGGCTTAGCGGGCAGCAAAACGCGCGCCAGCGCATGGATCACGTGGCCGGTTGGGCAGTTCGGCTGAATCAATGGCAACGAGTATTTGGCCGAAGCGCCCACGTGATCGTAATCGCTCCAATCGTCGAACGCGCGAAGTGAATTATCCACGCACGCATCGTTGGTGAACAACTCCGCCGCGCGATAAACGTCATCCTCCGGCAGCAGAATTGCAATCCTCTCGCCGGCGTTAGCTTTTCCATCGCCGTTGCCGTCGCCCAACGTCAGTTGCACTTTCTCGGTTGCGTGTTGATAAATCCGCACCGACTGTCCATCCACGATGCGGAAATCCTGAAACGGCCGCGCGAGTGGAAACAGCGGAATTTCGGTCTGAAGGCGCGTATCGCCCTGCACGCCTTCGATCCTCACAATGGCTCGCTTCGGATCGCGCGCCGTAACCGTCAGCGCGATGTCCGTGGATTGTCCCGACGCGATGGCCGGCAAGTCCGATGAGATCGGAGATAAATCCACGCCGGGGATGGGGCTGAGCCAGCGCAACGTGCCCGCTCGCGCAGGTGCGGCGCCCTTGTTCCAGATGCGCAGCCGCGCGTGCACCGGCTCGCCCGCGGTAGCCCACGCCGCGCCGTCCAACTGATATCCGGAGAGCGCCAGCAGAGGGCCGGGCGAAATGCCCACTTCGTAATCCTCCCCATCCAGGTCCAGATTCAGACGGCCATCGGCGCCGGCCGTAAGCGTCTGCCGCCGCACGCTGCCATCGCGCAGGCGGATGATGGTGACGGTTTGCGGCTTGCGCGGCGGATACAACTTATCGGTCTCAATCGCGAGTTTCACTCCTGGAATCGTCGCTCCATCGGGCAGCCATTCGCGCACCGCCGAACGGAACCCCGTGGCCGACACATCGGAAAGCATCGTGAAGCCCGGCTGCTTCCGGTCCGACGCCACCTCCCAGCCCCAAACCGTGAAGTTGGGATACACATCCGCGTGGTTCCAAACCGCCGGACGCGGCAGCGGGTGCGCGAATGCATTCATGTGGAACTCCAGAGTCTTGGCCATGCCCGGCGTGCCATGATCGGAATCGAACTCCTCCGTCTCGTGCCAATCGCGCGCGTACTTCCAAATGTCGTTCAACTCGCGATGATAAAACTGGATGAAGTCGCGCGTGCCCGTCACCAGGCGCGTGCGCACGCCTGTGTAATTGCCATACATCTCGTCGTGGTCATATTCGACCGGGAAGTCGCGCGGACCCACGAAAAACTCCGGCGACCCCATGAAACTCGAGGCGCTCGAAACCATGTGCGGGAACTTGCCGGCGATCCAATAAGACATAAAGCCGCCCATCGAGAAGCCCGCCGTAGCGCGATGATCGCGGTCCGCGATGGTGCGGTAGTTGCCATCGATGAAATCGACCAGGTCCGGAAAATAGAGCGGGAATTGGCGATTGGTTTCGACCGGTCCGATGTTATAAGGCCGGTTATAATTATCGCCCGCGAACCGCGGGTTGTAGCCATCCACCTTTACCACGATCAGGTCGTGCGTGGCCACAAAGTTGGCGATGTTGTCGCCTCCGTAATCGGCGCCTGAGTCATAATCGCGATGCGGCGGATCGTCGACTGGCTTATTGAAGCGTTCGCTGAAACCGTGAAACCAGTAGATGACGGGGTAGCGCTTCCCGGAGGTCTCATAATTCGGCGGCAGGAAGATGCGGAAATTGCGCGTCTCCCCAAGAACCTGGCTGAACTGCACCCGATCCTGAATGACAGCCTCGGCGCCAAAGATTTGAACCGCGCCCAGCAGAAAAACAAAAGCCCGCGTAATCACCCTCTCATATTATCAGTGGGGCAGGCTCTCAGCCTGTGGCGGCCGTGCAGGCTGCCTGCCGCGAAGCGGTTCTAACATCGGCTATACTAACTAGAATTGTGAAGCCACTCACAGCCCGCTGGACTTACTTCGGCGCAATAATCGCCGGGCTGGTTGTGCCGGCCTCCGCGACCGTACGCATCGTATCCATGAAGCCATCCCTGCCGTCACCGCAAGTAATCGGTACGCGCATCTTATGGACCGTGACGGCGACCGATAGCGGGCCGGGAGCCCCAAGATTTCAGTTCAACATGGCCGGGCCGGACCAGCCTCTATCACTGGTCACTGACTTCAATGCCGGCACTCTGAGTGACGGCACCTGGACTGCGCAGCCTTTCACGTGGGTGCCCACCGGCATCGAGGGTAACTACGAGATCCAGGTGGTGGCTAAGGATTTTGACTCTGGCGAGACAGACGCGAGCACCGTTCATTTTGTGGTCACGCCGCTGGTCACTGCCAGTACTCCAGTAGTCGTGCCTACGGCGAACCCTCTGGTGGCTCTTTTCAGCGCGCCGGCGTGCCCCGCCGAAAGCTCCATGCGGGTCTCTTTCCGGCAGGATACGGCAAATAGCGCGGAAACTACTACGAGTTGGGTGTTATGTCATCCTCCTGGCACCATGACCTTCGAAATAGCCGGCATGTATCCTAAGACATCCTATCTGATGCATGCGGAAACGCTCACGAAAGGTGTGGTCACAAATGGCCCTGGCGTGACGTTCGCCACAGGGCCCCTACCCACCGATATACCGTTCCCGTCCTTTAATACGATTGTCGCGCCGGGTTCGCAAACGGATACGGCACAACCGCTGATCCTATGGGGGCTGAGCCAACTAGGGAAAGAGACTTCGTGGCGCGATGTTGCCACCGACTTACGCGGCAACATCATGTGGTTCTACGAAACATCGAGCCAAAATCCGGACCTGCTTACAAGGCCGTTAACGGGCGGCGGGATGGTTACCTTACAGGATGGAGCGGCCTGGAATCCGGCGACACAGAACGGGCAACTGCTGCGGCAGATCGACTTAGCCGGCAACGTGATACGGGAGACTAACATCGGCGTCATCCAGCAGGAACTACTGGCGTTGGGCGCGGCGGATGGGGGGCCTTGTAACACGATTGCCAGGCCGGCGCCGGTGGGCGCGGCGTGTCTCGGCGGCTTTCACCACGAAGCCATCGCACTGCCGGGCGGCGGTGTAGCCGTGCTGGCCGACATTGAAGAGATCTTTGCGCCGGGGACGCAGGGCGATAGCAGCGGTCTGCCGGTGGACATCGTAGGCGATATGATCATCGTGCTGGATGCCGGGTGGCAGGTGGTCTGGTATTTTGATGCATTCCAGCATGCGGCGGGCGCGGGCCAGCTGCAGATCAGCCGGACCGCGGTGTTGGGAGAGACGTGCGTGGCCAACCAGGCAGGTTGTCCACCGATCCTGCTGCTGGGAACCGGCATCGCACCCACGGCGAAGGACTGGCTGCACGCCAACAGTCTTTATTACTGGCCGCAGAATGGCGAACTGCTGTTGTCGTCGAAGAATCAGGATTGGGTGATGAAGGTGGATTACGACAACGGCGCGGGATCGGGTAATATACTTTGGCTAATGGGCCTGGAGGGCGACTTCGAGTTCATCAACGTCTTTAACGATCTCTGGCCCTGGTTCTCGCACCAGCACGATGTTTCGCTGATCGATAAAGGGGGCCCGATGTTGTTATTCGACAATGGGGACACCCGGATTGCGCCGCCGCCTATTGGCCTGGGCCCCACTGGTTGCGAACCGGATGACTGCGACAGCCGGGGCATGGCACTGACATTCAGTGAAAGCGCAATGACTGTTACACCCGTACTCAGTGTCGACTTGGGCGTCTACTCGCCCGCCGATGGGAGCGCCCAAGCACTCTCGAACGGCAATTTCTTCTTTCAAGCTCCATTAGTGAGTACCATGAATATCGTGTTGAATTACGCGATCGAGATCAATAGCGTAGCTCAAGTGCTGAACGTGCAAGGACCCGAGGGTTACCGCGGGTGGCGGATGGGAAGCTTGTATAACCTCGAGTAACTGACGAGAACTATTCCGGTTTTGGCAGATCCCGCCGCGGCAGCATATCCTTCCGGTTGGCAGCTTCGTAGACGCACGCGGCGATCACCGCCGATGCCTGCATCAGGTCGGCCGGAATGGCATGGTCATACGTATCCATGTCTGTGTGATGAGTAAGCGTCCCGTAATCCAGGGGATCCTGCACGAACTGGAAGCCGGGCAACCCGACGGCGGCGAACGAAAGGTGATCGGTACCGCTGGTGTTACGGATCGTAATGGCAGTGAGTCCCAGGTCGCGGAACGGCGCCAGCCACGCTTGGAAAATGGGCCGCATGGCTTCATGCCCTTGCAGGTAGACGCCGCGAATCTTGCCGCTGCCGTTATCCAGGTTGAAATAACCGGATAGCTTGGCGTGTTCCGGAGTCGCCTGCATGGTCTTGGGATCGGCGAAGTGCTGCTTCACGTACGCCCGCGAGCCGAATAAGCCTTCCTCTTCGCCGCTCCAAAGACCGATGCGCACCGTGCGGTCGAGCGGCAGGTGCAGGGCCGTGAGAATGCGCATCACCTCTATCATGACGGCGCTACCCGCTCCGTTATCGGTTGCGCCGGTTCCCGAGTGCCAGGAATCGAAATGCGCGCCGACCATCACCACTTCGTCCTTTTTGGCGCCGCCCGGAATCTCGCCGATGATATTCTCGCCGTCGGAATCGGTGCTCGAAATCGAGGCCTTCAGATTCAGCCGCACCTCGATGGGCTGCTTCTTCTCGACCGCCCGCGCCACGCGGTCATACTGTTCGGCGGTGATCACGAAGGTCGGCGGCGCCATGGTCTCGCTGCTTTTGAAACTGCCCGCGGCTTCGGCGGCCAGCAGTCCGTCATGCGCGCGCCGGTCTTCGAGAAGCACGCCGGCTACCCCTTCATTCGCCAGGAAGCGCCCGCGCTCGGCGACGGCATCGTCATATAGGTCAAAGAGCCGCTCCATGAGCGCGTTCGGAAGGGTTGAGAAGAACTTACCGATCTGGTCCGGGTTCTCCGGCCAATCCAGGTCGTCTAACGTTTTGGCGGCGAGCTTGACGGCGGGCTCCGGCGCGTTCTCCATATCGGAAAGTTCCGCCGCGGTGTAGCGGCGGAATAGAGGCTGTGTCTCGGACGTTGGTATGTGAGGCACACTCAACAGGATGATCTTCCCCCGCAGTTTGCCGGTCCACTTCGCCTGGTAGTCCTTCAAGGCTGAGGCGAGTCTCTTCGGACCGTCGCGAAAGGACGCGGAAAATGGCGCCATCATAGGTTCGCCGGAGATCGCCCCATTGGTCGATGCGCTCCAGGCCAGCGGTACGGCCGTCATCTGCTGATAGTGTGGCTTGAGTAACTCGACCGAGGATTCCTGCAGCATCCAGCTGCGGCCGGCCGGCTTCCAGTTTTCCGTGTGCACGTTCTGCAGCCCCATTTCCTTCATCTCGGTCACGGCCCAATTGGCGGCCTCCATAAAGCCGGAAGACCAGGTGAGCCGCGGTCCATGCACTTCGGCGAGTTGATAGAGGTGATCCATTACCTTGGAATGATCGAACGCTTCGGCTTTGATCCGGTCCACGGTGGTGAGGTCCACCGTTTCCTGGCTGAAAGCCGGCAGCGTGAGAATGAGTACAAGCAGAACAGAGCGCATTTTTGAAGTATACTCCGGGCGAAGCGCTAACCAAAGCCAGTATGGAGTGGTTGTCCGACGGGTGGCAGGATGGCTTTAAGGAGTCATGCGCCGTAACGAGGGTCCAATGAAGCGCTTCTCGAAAGTCTTTCTCGCCGAAGACGGAGGGCAGGACCTGGTCGAATACACGCTGCTGGTTGCTTTTGTGGCGCTGGCCAGCGCGGGATTGTTTCTAGGGAGCGGCGCGAACATCAGCCAGGTCTGGTCGTCGGCGAACAACGTCCTGAGCGCGGCGGGCGGGTCGCCTTCTGATACGGGCGGTCACGATCACGGGGGGAACGGCGGCGGCCACTAGGCTAGAGCGTTTGGACGCAGCCCGGCGGCAGCAGCAGATACGGCGAACGGCACCTCGAAATGACCAGTTCCGGCGCTGGGCAAAGCTGGTTCGAGGAGCGGCCTGGACCTAGAGACCGCAGATTTCCAATCTCGGCGTCAACAGAGCCTCAGTATGGTCTTTTTAGCGCCCGGCTCCGCTTGACTCGCTCTGTTGCTTCCCCTATGGTAGGGCAATGGCCTCCGCCGACATCATCGGGCGCACCGTCTCTCATTACCGGATCCTGGAGAGACTCGGCGCCGGCGGCATGGGCGTCGTTTTCAAGGCCGAGGACACGCGCCTGCACCGCTTCGTCGCCCTGAAGTTCCTATCCGAAATTGATGCACCGACTGCTTCACTACATCCGAGCGCACCGCAATTCCACATCTACGAGCGCTTCCAGCGCGAGGCCCGCGCAGCTTCCAGCCTGAACCATCCCAACATCTGCACGGTTTACGACATCGGCGAGTTCGATAGCCAGCCCTTTATTGCCATGGAACTCCTCGAGGGCGGCACCCTCAAACACCTCATCGAAGGCCGCGCCCTTTCCGTGGACATCCTGCTCGATCTCGCCATCCAGATTGCGGATGCCCTCGATGCCGCGCACTCTAAAGGAATCACCCACCGGGATATCAAGCCTGCCAATATTTTCGTCACTCCGCGCGGCCAAGCCAAGATTCTTGATTTCGGTCTCGCCAAATCTAGCTCGGACTACCCTGGGCCGGGTGTACGCGGCGATGCGACCGTCACGGTTCAAGTTCAGAATCTCACCGATCCCGGGAGCACCATTGGAACCGTCGCTTACATGTCGCCCGAGCAGGCTCTCGGCAAGGATCTCGATCAGCGCACTGATTTGTTCAGCTTTGGCGTAGTGATCCAGGAGATGGCTACCGGCCGGCAAGCCTTTGCCGGTCCCACAACTGCTGCCATCTTCGACTCCATCCTGCATGGCGCGCCGGTTCCACCGTCCAGCGTCAATCCCGCGATCCCTCCGGAGCTCGACCGCATCATCCAGAAGGCTCTTGAAAAGGATCGCGACCTGCGCTATCAGACCGCCGCCGAACTGCGCGCCGACCTCAAGCGCCTCAAACGCGATTTCGATTCCGGCAGATCGGGCGTCACAGCGCCCGTGCAGCCCGCGGCCTTAGGTGCCGCCGTCAGCGTTGCCGCGGCAAGACCCGCTGCGTCGCGATCCCGATGGCTGATGATGGGTGCCGCCGCACTCATCGGTGTTGTGGTACTTGGCTACTTATTGCGACCTGGTTTGCCGCCGCCCCGCGTGACCGGTTCCGCCCGCGTCACTGCGGACGGCCGCGATAAGCAGCCGGCTTTCACTGACGGCTCGCGCATCTATTTCTCCTCCTGCACGCCGGTCGGTTGTTCGCTCTACCAGGCGCCCGCGGCCGGCGGCGATCCGGTCCAACTCGACACCCCCCTCCCCAATCCCTATCTGGTGGATATCTCACCCGCCATCTCCGCGCTGCTGGTGATCTCTTGTCCCGATTTTCGCGGCAGCATCCGCAACTGTCCTCTTTGGGTGCAGCCCGTGCTGGGAGGGTCGCCGCGGCGCGTGGGCAACTCGCTCGGCTTCGCTTCTTTCACGCCGGACGGAAAAGAGATCTTATCTATCGAGCACAACAGCATCTATCGGACGAAGATCGACGGCTCCGATCCGGCGAAACTCCTGACCCTCGCCAATGGCGATGTTCCGAATTTCGTCCGACTTTCGCCGGATGGCAAGCGCCTCCGCTTCACCGTCAGCGGGGCTAACCGTCTCTCGATTTGGGAAGCTGCGGCCGATGGTTCTAGTCCGCACCGGTTGTTCAGCGATGCCTATTTCGGCTTTTGGTCGCCCGATGGCAAATACTTCGTCTTCAATGGCGTGCATGGCGGCGTGCGCAACGTTTGGGCAGTCCGCGAAGGCTCCAGCTTCTTGCGCAAGATCAATCATGATCCGGTGCAAATCACCTCCGGACCTACCGACACCTTCGGCGCCGCCTTCAGCATGGATGGACGAAAACTGTTTGCCAGCACCATGCAGCCTCGCGCTGAGCTGGTGCGCTACGATACGGCCACGCATGAGTTCGTCCCGTACCTTTCCGGAATCCCGGCAATGTCTCCTCAATTCGCGGCCGGTGGCAAGTCGGTCGCTTACGTCTCCTTTCCCGAGGGCACTCTCTGGCGAAGCAAGCTCCAACTGACATTCCCGCCGCTGTTTGTCCTGCAGCCGCGCTGGTCTCCGGATGGAAGCAGGATCGCATTCATGGCGCGCCAGCCGGGCCATACTTGGAATGTTTACGTAGTTGGGGCAGATGGCGGCGCTCCCGAGCAGCCGCTTCCCACCGATCATCCAGGGGGCGATCCCACCTGGTCGCCGGACGGGAATTCGTTGCTCTTCGCACGCCAGCCTGACGACTTGAAGCCGGGCGGCAAACTGCAACTGGAAATCGTCGATCTGAAAACGCACGCGGTGACCACTGTGCCCGGCTCGGAGGGACTATGGTCCCCCCGCTGGTCACCCGACGGCCGCTATATCATTGCGACTCCCCGGGCCTCTGACCGGCTGATGCTGTTCGATGAGAAGGCCCAACAATGGAGCGAACTCCTCAAAGCAGCCGCCGCGTGGCCGGAATGGTCGCACAAAAGCGATTTCGTCTACTTCTCCGGATCGCCGGTACCGAACCAACCCACCGGCATCTACCGGATTCGCATCTCGGATCGCAAGGTCGAGCTGGCGGTCAGCCTGAAAGATTTCCGCCAGCCCGTGGGACCCCTCGGCGGCAGCTGGACGGGCCTCGCGCCCGACGACTCCCCCCTTCTCCTTCGTGACATCGGCACCACCGACATCTACGCCCTCGACTTGGATCTCCCCTGACCCCAAGACCCGTCGCCGGAGCCTGCCGCGCTGATTACTTCGTGCGCGCGCTGGAACACGGCCAGCAGCATCTTCTCGGTCAACTTACCGGTCGAAGTATTCTGCTGGCTGGGGTGATAGGAACTGATGAGCACCGGCTGGCCGGGCGCGGTTTGGAAGACACAGTTGTGCCCGAAGGTGAAAGCCGCGCGGGACCGGATCAAGCCGCGCTGTTGCAGGATGCCCAGATAGTTATCGAACGCCACGCGGCCCAGGGCCACTACCACTTTCACATTGGGTAACAGATCCAGCTCGCGCTCCAGGAAGGGCCGGCAATTGGCGATTTCTTCCCGCAGCGGTTTGTTGCCCGGCGGTGCGCAATGCGCGACCGCGGTGATGTAGGCATTGATCAGGCGCTGGCCGTCGTCGCGCGAGATGCTCTCGCCGCGGCTGGCGAAACCGGCCCGATGGAGCACCCGATAAAGCACATTGCCGGATGCGTCACCGGTGAACATGCGTCCCGTGCGATTGGAGCCATGCGCGCCCGGCGCCAGACCTAGGATGAGCAGTTCCGCGTGCGGATCGCCGAACGAAGGCACGGGCTTGCCCCAGTATTCCCAGTCGCGATAGGCGCGGCGCTTCACGCGGGCCACTTCGGCGCAGTGCGCAATCAGCCGTGGGCAGAGGCTGCACTGGACGACTTCAGCCTGTAGCACCTGCAGGGCGTTAGAATTCAAGCGATGCATCTTCCTTTTCGTGTGGACGGGCGCCATGCCTTGATCACCGGCGGCGCGAGCGGCATCGGCGCCGCCACTTGCCGTACGCTGGCTGCCGCGGGGGCGCAGGTCACCATCGCCGATATCGACAAGGCCGGAGCCGAAGCCCTGTCGCGGGAATTGCCCGGCGCTTGTGTCCTCATACTTGATATTACCGATGAAACGGCGGTGAATGCGGCGTTCGCGCGCATCCGGGCGCTCGACATTCTGGTGAACAATGCGGGCATTGGGCTGGTGGGGGGTGTGGAGCAGACCGAGTTGGCGGACTTCGCGCGGCTGTTCCAGGTGAACGTGCAGGGCATGTTTCTGGTGACGCGCGCGGCCATGCCGCTGTTGCTTGCGGCGCACGGCTCCATCGTGAATATCGGGTCGGTGGCGGGCCTCGTGGGGGTCAAGAAGCGATTCGCGTATTGTGCTACGAAAGGCGCGGTGATCGCCATGACCCGGCAATTGGCCGTGGACTATCCAGCCGAACTGCGGGTGAACTGCATCTGTCCGGGAACGGTGGATACGCCGTTTGTCGAGGCATATCTGGAGAAGTATCATCGGCACGAGAAGGAGAAAGTCCGGGCCGAGTTGAATCAGCGGCAGCCGGTCGGGCGATTGGGGCGTCCGGAGGAGATTGCCAATCTGGTTTTGTACTTGTGCTCGCCGGAAGCGGAGTTTGTTACGGGTTCGGTGATTACTATTGACGGCGGATGGACGGCGGGTTAGCGGGAGGTTTCTAACCGCTTCCGCACGCATTCCATCATCCGCGCTGGATCGGTGATGCGCAAGGCTTCGAATCCGGCGGCGCGCGCGCTCTCCATTCCGGGCGGTGAGTCCTCCACCGCCAGGGCGCTCCGGATCCCCAGGCGGCTGCCGGCCAGCAGATAAGGATCCGGCGCGGGTTTGTGCCGCGTTACGTCGCCGCCTCCCACCACCGTATCGAGATATTGCAGAATGCCCGCGGCCTCCAGCGGCGGTTCGATTTCGGCGTGTGCGCTCGAAGAAACCACTGCCAGTTTGTAACGCGCGGAAAGCTCGCGGAAAAAGTCTGCCAGGCCTTCCGCGAACGGCGGATACGCCGCCATCCGCTCGCGGAACATCTCCTTCTTCAATTCGTAACGCTCCCACAGCCTGGCCGGGTCGGCGGGCGGATTCGCCAGCTTCGCGAAAATCGGCATCATGGCACTATCGGCCGCGCCCACGCAATGCGCCGCGTACACTTCCCAGGTGACGTTCACACCCAGCGGCGCCAGCGCTTCGCGCCAGCAATCGCAATGTACCGGCTCGCTGTCTACCAGGACTCCGTCAAAATCGAACAGGATAGCTTCAAATTCAGGCATGCGGGGAATTACCAGTCTAGCAACGCCGGCAGGTGGGCAGACCTCCATTTTGAGGAAGGTCTGCGGCGGGTCTCCATCAGACCCGCCCCTACGGCGAACTGAAGTTCGCCGCAGCACGCTCTCCAGAAACCCACTGCCGCGACTACGTAGCTTCAGTGATTTGCAGGCCAAGTTCCGCAGCCTTCCTCTGCAGCATCCGTAACTGAATCTGTCGATACTTCTGTTCGTAGAATTCCTTGCCTTTGTCTACGTAAGCCTCCTTGAACTTCAGCATGCGGTATATGATCCGGCCCAACCTGTTGCCCATCGCCTTTTTTGCCTTGGGCGTACCCAACTTGGTCCGCAGCCGCCGGTATTGCGATCCCAGGTAGCTGTCGCTGCGCAGCAAGCTGGTGGCGGCTTGTTGCAGTGCCAAGCCTACCCGATGGCGCTTTTTCTTCTTCTCCCGCCCCACCACTTTGCCTCCGCTGATCTTGTTGTTGGGTGCCAGATCCACGTACGACACGAATTGGGCTGCGGTTTCGAACCGGTCCATCTGGTCACCCAATTCCGACACCACCGTCTGCGCGGTCAGCACGTTGATGCCATCGATGGCCGTCAGATCCACCCCGCTCGCCCGGAATAGTTCGCTGCGCAGATCCAAGCACTTCGGTACGTTGCCACGCGGCCGCTTCTCCCGCGGGCAGGGCGGCAGGTTTTTCGGGTCGGCTTTGGATTCCATGGTTTGGTAGTGCGCTTCCAATTGCTGGTCGCATTCCCCGATCTTTTTCTGGAAGGTCTGGTAGGTCTCGCACTCCTGCCGCAGGATAAACAGCAATTCCTTCCGCCAGTTGCCTTCCCGGCTCCGCATCACCTCCTCTTTACTGGCCTTCACCCCGGGGTCCCGCAACTGCGCCAATACCCGCACGTCGCGTTCCCCCTCCAGTATGGCGCCCAGGATAGCCTGCCCGGTGGCGCCACTGATATCGCTGATCACATTGGCTAACTGCACGTTCATTTGTGTCAGAGCTTTCTGCATACGTTGAATGCACCGCGCCGCATCCGCCACATGCTGCTGCCGCTGCCGCCCATACGCGCGCATCTGCAGGATCTCTTCCGCCGGCCGGAAGGAGTTGTGTAACAAGCCGTAGACGTGCAGCTGCAACAGCCATTGACATTCCTGGATGTCGCTCTTGCGCCCCGGCAGATTCTTAGTGTCCCGGGCGTTGACCACAAATACCCGGATACCGCGCTCAGCCAGAATGTCAGCCAGGGGAATCCAGTACACTCCGGTCGATTGCATGGCCACCGTCTGGATGCCTAGCTTTTCCAGCCAGTCCGCCAGGGCCACCAGATCCGCGGTAAAACACCCGAACACTCGCACTGGCTCCGCGTCCAGGTGCGGCGGCACGGCCACCCAATGTTCGCTATTGCCGACATCGATGCCGGCGGCCATGGGGTGCACCACCTCCAGTCCCAGCTTCCAATCTTGCGGCTTCAGCGGCACACGGTTCTTTGATTTCTTTTGCCGGGAACTTTTAAACTGGGAGGAAAAACGCGGGCTGGACTGCTTCGCGGTACTCTTCGTTTTGGCCATAGGCTCCTGCCTGGGTGTGGAATTCGGCGCACCTCGGCCCGGTCGCGAATGGTTTGAGAGTCTCTCCAACGGGGTCCTGCCGTAGATGGAAACCGACGGCACGCCGCCAAACAGCTGATCGCCCAATGACCGGAGCCATGCTGAAGCGCGGGCATAGTAACACCCAAAATGTAGTCGGCCTTAACTGCCGAGCTGCGCCTTCTGGCATTATGCCGCAACTCTGGCCCGGTTTCCGAGACTGCTGACGGCCCGCAGGGCCGCTGGTGCTCTCCAGTAACCCACTCTGGAAGTCATTGAAAAGGCGGGACTGAAGTCCCGCTGCAGGCTGAAGCCCGCGCCACGTCCCAGCGCACGGTTACCGAGACTGCTGACGGCCCGCAGGGCCGCTGGTGCTGAAGCGTGCGCCACTGCTGAAGCGTGCGCCACTGCTCCGCTGTTACACTGAAATCATCTATGGATAATTTTCGTGTCACCATGGAAGAATTCAAGGTCCTTGGCAAGGAACTGGTCGATAAAATCCAGGAGTTGATCCACGAGGGCAACATCCGCCGCATTATCATCCGCGACGAGCAGGGTCATACCTTCATGGAGATTCCGTTGACCTTCGCCGCTATAGGGGCCGTCGCCGCCCCCGTACTGGCCGCTGTCGGTGCCATTGCCGCACACCTGGCGCGCTTCACCATCGTTGTGGAACGCGTCCACCAGCCCACTGGAGAAACTCCCGCACCGCCGCCCGCCGAGACCAAGGTCTAGACCGTGGCCAGCTACGACCAGGATCTCAGCCGTATCGTCGAAGAGCTGAATCGCGCCGTGCCTGGCTCGCGCCTCGCCGAAAAGCCGTCTGCCGCGCGCCCTCCCCAAAACACCGGCTCGCTCGATCAATTGCTCTCCTTCGCGAACCGCCAGAACGCCTCCGACCTGCTGCTGATCGCCGGCACGCCCGTGGCGTTGCGCGTGAACGGCACTCTGGCGCCGGCCGCCGGACCGCCGCTTTCGGCCGAGGATGTGCGCAACTTCGTATTGCCTTTGCTGGATTCCCGCCAGTACGAAGAACTGCAAAAAAGGAAATCGGTGGACTTCTGTTTCGTGCGCGATCCGGTGGGCCGCTTCCGCGCCAACATTCACCATCAGCGCGGCACGCTGGCGGCCAGTATCCGCCTGTTGCCGGCGCGCATCCCGACCATCGAATCGCTGCACCTGCCCGCCACTCTCGCGCGCCTCGCCGACCGCCGCCAGGGCCTCGTCCTGGTTACCGGCGCGACCGGCTGCGGCAAGAGTTCCACCCTGGCGGCCATGATCGACCTCATCAACACCCGCCGCCGCACGCACATCGTCACCATCGAGGATCCCGTCGAATACCAACACGTGAACCGCAGTTCCATCGTGGAGCAGATCGAGGTGGGACACGATACGCCCGATTTTGTGAACTCGCTGCGGAGCATTCTGCGGCAGACGCCGGACGTCATCCTGGTGGGTGAGATGCGCGATTCCGAGACCATGGCCACCGTGCTCACTGCCGCTGAAACCGGCCACCTGGTGTTTTCGACACTGCACACGAACGACGCCGCACAGTCCGTTTCCCGCATCCTGGATTCTTTTCCCGCGGCGCACCAGGGCCAGATGCGGCAGCAGATGTCGCTCGCGCTGCTGGCCGTCGTGGCGCAGCAACTGGTACCCGCAGCCGACGGCATCAACCGCTATCCCGCGCTCGAAATCATGATGGCTTCGGATGCGGTCCGTAACCTGATCCGCAAAGGCGACGATCACCAGCTTCGCAGCCAGATCACCATCGGCCGCGCCGAAGGCATGATCACCATGGAGCAGTCTCTGGCCGAACTGGTGCGCGCCGGCCACATCCTGCGCGAGACCGCTTTTGCGCACTGCTTCCGGCCCGAGGAACTGCGCCGCACGATGCAGGAATAAATGTTTGGGTAGACTATCTGAATGACCATCTCGCGCTTCTCTTTTCTGCTGGCCCCTGCCGCCTTGCTTGCCGCCGCCCCGCCGCTTTCGGAAACGTATAAGGACGTATCCAACCAGATCATCACCGCCGCGCTGGCCGACCAGGATGGCTATGCCAAGCTTTCCTATCTTTGCGACCGTATCGGCAACCGGCTAAGCGGTTCGGACTCGCTGAACGCCGCCATCGCGTGGGCGGCGGCCCAAATGAAGCGCGACGGTCTGGAGAACGTCACCACTTCCCCAGCCAGAGTACCGCACTGGGTGCGCGGCCACGAAGAAGCCGAAATGGTCAAGCCGGTGCGGCATACGCTGACCATGTTGGGGCTCGGTGACAGCATCGGCACGCAGCCGGATGGCATCACTGCCGAGGTCGTCTCCGTGCCCAATTTCGATGCGCTGAACGCCCTGGGGCGCGATAAGGTAGCCGGCAAGATCGTATTGTTCAACGTGCCTTTCGAGGGGTACGGCAGGACCGTGATGTATCGGGCCGCGGGACCGTCGCGCGCGGCCAAACTGGGCGCGGTGGCCGTGCTGGTGCGCTCGGTCGGGTCACTGGCCATGCAGACTCCCCATACCGGCGCGCTCAATTATTCCGAAGCGGACCCCAAGATTCCCGCGGCCGCCATCACTATGGAGGATGCCACGCTCATCCAGCGCCTGATCGATGCCGGCGAATCCGTCACTGTGCATTTGTCCATGGAGGCGCGCATGCTTCCGGATGCCGACTCCGCTAATGTGATGGGCGAAATTACGGGAAGCGAGAAGCCCGCGGAGATCGTAGTGATCGGCGGCCATATCGATTCCTGGGACGTTGGCGCGGGCGCGCAGGATGATGGCAGCGGCATCATGGCCGCGCTCGAAGCCGCGGTGGTCATCAAGAAGCTGGGACTGCATCCGCGGCGCACGCTGCGCGTGGTTTTCTGGACGAATGAAGAAAATGGAGGCGCCGGCGGCCGCGCCTATCGCGAGATGGTGGGCGGCAAGATACACGATTATGTGGCAGCCATCGAGATGGATGGCGGGGCGGAAAAGCCGATCGGATTCGGCGTGAGTCCCGGCGGCGCGGTATTGGCGCGGGTGAAGGAAATCGGGCCGCTGCTGGCGCCGATCGGCGCGGATAGCATTCGGGAAGGCGGCGGCGGGGCGGACATCGCGCCCCTCATGCACGATGGCGTTCCAGGATTCGGTTTGTTTACGGTCGGGCAGCACTATTTCGACTGGCATCACACGCGGACCGATACGGTGGACAAAGTCAACCCGCAGGATTTTCGGCAGTGTGTCGCTGCTATGGCGGTGATGAGCTACGTGCTGGCCGACATGCCGGACCGGCTGGGCGAGTAGACTTGTCGGGCGGGCGTCCACGCCGGGGTGCCCTCTGGGCCGGGACGTCCACGTCCCGCCTCTTCACTTGGTAAGGGCATCTACGCGTCCATATCGTAGGCCGTCTTCATCCAGCGCAGCACTTCGGCATCGATATCATCCACCGACGAAATCTCGATCCGCCGCGTGATCCGGTCCTTTTTGGCGAATCCGCCGGTATCGATCAGACGTTTGGGAGTCTTGGTATCCTTCAGCGCCAGTCCGAAGTCGATCCGGGTGCGCGTAGACGGCTTGATCTGCGCGAAAACATGATTCCGATAGAGCGGCACGAACGTCTGGCAGGGACACACGCGCACGTCTTTGCCGAGCTTCAGTCCGGCCGCCAGCAGCGCCTCGTAAATAAGACGCAGCGCCGCTTTCGGACCGGCGAACAGATTCTCCACATACTGATCCGCCAGCCGCAGGTACCCTTCCGGGCTGTATAAATCGCCTTTGCCGGCGGCAATCTCGGCGATCGATCCGGCGTAGTTCGTACCCAGCCCGTGCTTCGACTTCAACCACGCGACCCGCTCTTTGTCCGACGCTGGTCCGTCATTCCCCACGAGCTCCAGCCACTCTTCGAGCGAGCGGCCGGTCTTGTCTTTCATGGCTGCGATGATCGAGTGCGCCATCGCCACGCCAGGGTGGACATCGTACTTTGTTTTGGGTTGCGCTTTGGCTGGCATTACAATCATTCTATATGTACTGGAGCGGAATCGGCGCGGTGCTGTTGGGCCTGGCGGTGATCCTGGGAGCCTTCGGCGCGCACGGCTTGCGCGGCCGTCTGGATGCCTACGCCATGGGCATCTACGAGAAAGCGGTGTTCTATCAATTCATCCACGCGCTGGGAATTTTGATCGTGCCGCTGTTCACGCGCGCCGGCCTGGTAAACGAATCGGGGATGGCCTGGATCTGCGGCCTGCTCACTGCCGGCATTGTCATCTTCAGCGGCAGCCTCTATCTGCTGGCGGTCACCGGCACGCGAGCGCTCGGCGCCATCACCCCCATCGGCGGCCTCTGCTTCATCGTCGCGTGGCTCCTGCTGGCTATCCGCCTGCTGCGATTCTAATACGCCTTGGCGATCACCACACGCCGGTCGACCGGCACGCCCGTTACGATGCATTTGCCCGGCCCGTCATATTCATCCACCGACGGAATGTTGCGCACGGTAGCTTTGAACTCCTTGATGCGCGCGTCGTTCGCCGGATCGTCAGCCACGTGCGCCATCACGAACTTGCCGCCGCCTTTCTCCGCCGTGACGTCGTTGAGGATGGCATACACTTCATCGATTGAGTTGGCCAGGACCGTGTTGTCTTTCAGGCGCTGTTTGGCCTTTGTGTAAAGATCCTTCTGCATGGCTTCCAACGTGGCCGCCAGTTTGCCCGCCGCGGCTGCCTGGGGAATCACTTCCTTCGCGCCGGTATCGCGCCGCTTGATCACGATGTTGCCGCTGGCCACATCGCGCGGCCCCAGTTCGAATACCACCGGCACGCCGCGCCGCTCCCAGTAGAAGAACTTCGATCCAGGCGTAAAACCCTCGCGGGCGTCGATGTGCGCGCCCAGTTCGGCGCCCAACCGCGTGGCCACCTCCATCACCAGCGCGCGTTCTTCATCCTTGCGGTAAATAGGCACCAGCACGGCCTTCCGCGGCGCAACCTTAGGCGGCAGCACCAGCCCTTTATCGTCGGAATGCGTCATGATCAATCCGCCGATCAGCCGCGTGCTCACGCCCCAACTGGTCTGCCAGACGTAATCGAGCCGTCCTTCGTTGGTCTGGAATTGCACGTTGAACGCCTTGCCGAAGTTCTGTCCCAGATCGTGGCTGGTGCCGGCCTGCAGCGCCAGCCCATTCTGCATCATGGCCTCGATGGAATAGGATCGCAGCGCGCCCGCGAACTTCTCCGCTTGCGTCTTAACGCCCTTGATCACCGGCATGGCCATCACGTCTTCGGCCACCTCGGCATAAACGTCCAGGATGCGGAAGACCTCTTCGAGCGCCTCCTGGTGATTCGCATGCGCCGTATGTCCCTCCTGCCAGAGAAACTCCGTGGTGCGCAGAAACAAGCGCGTACGCAGCTCCCAGCGGATGATGTTGGCCCATTGATTGACCAGCACCGGCAGGTCGCGATAACTCTGAATCCACTTGGCGAAGAAGTGTCCAACGAGAGTCTCGGATGTAGGGCGGATGACGTAAGGCTCTTCTAGCGTCTTACCGCCGGCAATGGTGACCACCGCCAGTTCCGGCGCGAAGCCTTCCACGTGCTCGGCTTCCTTCTCCAGGAAACTTTGCGGGATCAGCAGCGGAAGGTAGATGTTCTGATGGCCGGTGGCCTTGAAGCGAGTGTCGAGTTCGCGTTGCAGGATCTCCCAGACGGCGTACCCGTTGGGCTTGATCACCATGCAGCCTTTGACAATTTCGGCCGGCTCGGCCATGTCACCCGCCAGAACCACATCCTGGTACCAGGCGGCGAAGTCTTTTTCTCGAGAAGTAATCGGGGAATCTGCCATGAGCGTAATACTCTAGTGTGGCAGATTCGGCGACGTGGCCGAAGCGGGCGGCTTAGCGCTCCGGCGGCGCTATTGGTTCCCCGATTGATTCCCCGATTGATTCCCCGATTGATTCCCCGATTGATTCAAGGTTCGGGCAAAGTTCCGCAAAGCCGCGCGCCGACCAACTGGGTACGCCATCCTGGCGAAGCAGCGCACTAAAGAACACCGGCTTACCAATGCGCACCAGCGGTTGGAAATCATCGCGATCGAGGAGCCCCTGCACCGGCAACTTGCGCAGGTCGATGGTTCGGGCCAGCAGCCCCGCGGCGGACTTAGGTGCCATGTTCGCCGGTTCCTGACTCTGGAGGAACTTTCGCGTCTGCATGAAGAGACGGTCTTCCATCTCCCGCTGCCGGATCTTTGCCTTGATGCGCCGCGCCAGCAGGTAGCCGCTGGGAAGTACCACTGTCCCCATCGCCAGATCGATACCCAACCCGATTCCGTGGGCGCCTCGGAACGCCAGAGTAAAGCTGGCGGTTACACCCAGCAGGAGGAAAAGTGTCCCCTTCCGTGTCAGTTGTTTTCCGATGGGATCTCCCGGCAGTGCGTCGTCTATGGTCATGGCCTTCGGTTCCTTCCACTGCAATTCTACGCAATCCAGGCGCGCGTAGCGGTTCTACGGGTAAGGGCAAATGTACCTGGTAACTGGATTCCGTGACCGGTGGTTAACCGTTGCGGTTAACGATTTGGCTGGGCTGGCGGCAGTGCCTGCCCACAATTTAGCCTGCTAAGCTTTAGGCTTATGATGCGAAGCTTCGACGAGCTATTGGAGGCGGCGCGCGCCCGCGGTCCAGTCTCCATTGCCGTCGCCGCCGCCCATGATCCCGATGTCCTCGAAGCGCTGCAGCGTGCGCGCGAATTGCGCCTCGGCGAAGGCATCCTGGTAGGCCGGGAGAATGAGATCCGGGCACTGGCGCGCGCCAGCGGATTCGATGTCTCCGCGAGTCAGATCGTGAACGAGCCGGACCCGGCGGTGGCGGTGCGGCACGCCATCGCTTTGGTACGGGAAGGCCGGGCGGAGCTGCTGATGAAAGGCAAAGTCGCGACAGCCAGCCTGGTACGCGCGGTACTCGACCCGGATGTGGGTCTCCGCACCGGCCGCCAGTTGAGCCAGGTCGTCGTATTTCAAGCGCCGGGCTGCGACCGCCTCATGCTGCTCACCGATGCCGCCATCAATATTGCACCCACGCTCGCGCAGAAGGCGGAGTTATGCCGCAACGCAATTGAAGTGGCGCGCGCAATAGGTATCGAAAAGCCGAATATCGCAGCGCTGTGCGCCCTCGAATTTGTCAATCCCGAGATGCCCGCCACCGTAGATGCCGCCGCTCTCTGCGCTATGAATCGCCGCGGCCAGCTTCCGGGCTGCTACATCGAAGGCCCTGTCGCGCTGGATGTCCCGCTCAGCCGGTTTGCGGCGGAACGTAAGAACATCCAAAGCCCCGTCGTCGAAGCTACGGATATCTTCCTGGCGCCGGATATCGAGGCCGCCAATATCCTGTACCGGGCGATCGTGTATTTCGCTAAAGCAGAATCGGGGGGAATTGTTTTGGGCGCACGCGTACCCGTGGTGCTCCTTTCGCGCGCGGAAACTGCGGAAACGAAGGTGCGCTCGATCGCCATCGGGGTTCTGTGTACCCCCGTGGCTGGTGGTTAGTGGCTGGTGGCTGGTGGTTTTGCCAGCACCCTCACTCGCGGCGCCCGCCGGGCCGGCGGCCACCACCGCCCCGCCCTCCCGCAAGGGACGCGCCTCGTTCACTACCAGGGTGCGGCCCTTGAATTCCTTGCCATTGCACGCCTGGATGGCCCGCTCCGCTTCCGGATCCGGAAGCTCGACAAAACCGAATCCGCAGGCTTCGCCCGTATACCGGTCACGCATCATTGTAATGGCTTCCGCGGTAATGCCTGCCTGGCCAAACCAGCTCTGTAGATCCGCTTCCGTGGCCTGATAGGGCAGGTTGCCTATCTACAGCTTCTTCATGCATCCTCCTTGCCCGCCGGCATCGTTCGGCGGGAATGATCGAGGCCAGAGGCACAAGATCAAGACGGGTGGCCGGCGCCCGCTACACCGATTGGCTCTTTGCTCTAGCGACTTTGGCAGTCTACATTATTTGCCGGCATCGCGTGGCTCATCGCGCTGTCCTTGCGAACGAATCGGGCCCAGGTGCGCTACTGGGTCTGGTTCGCGGCATCCGTAAAATTCCTGATTCCATTTTCTTTCCTGGTTGAGCTCGGGACTCTCGTCCCCCATCGAGCAGCGGCTCCGGCGGTCCGAACAGAGTGGATGACCGCGGTCCTGGAATTTAGTCAACTTTTACATCTGCCGCGGCTGCAGCGCATGTTCCCACCGCGCGGCGGAGATGCGAGGAACGCAGCCAAGGCCAGTAATCCGGCGCCGCCTCCTGGCTTCGGGCCAACCTCTTTGCGGCCCTTCAGGAACAGATCGGATTGAAGCTTTTGTCCGACAGCGGGCCGGTCAGTTTCCTGATCATCGATCAAGTGGAAAAGCCGATTGCGAATTGACGTCGATTGGCATTCACCGACAACTTCAACCCTGTTTTTAAGGCCTATGATCTTGGCAGGACCGCGCCCGGTCGCGGCTCGGTACGGGGCGACTCGGTGGAACGCACCGGTAAGTTGCTTGGGAAACCGCTTGCTCACGCGCGCGGCTCGATAAGGGCTGCGCAAAAGAAAAACCGCATCGGCGACTGCTCTGGGGACCGGCTAGAGCACCCTGCCGATGCGGCCCGCCCGGGTTGGGCTTGGGATCCGGCGGCGGACATCTGGATGGAACGGCATCCCTGGTAAGGTCCGCGTCCAAACTTTCCTCGCCACGAATGCCAGATGATTACCGCAACCTGAGACCCCGGGAAGATCGAACATAAAATCGCTTAATAAAAAACCCCTCTGTTGCAACCAACAAGGGAAGACTGGCGAGCCCAAATACTGTAACGGACATCGGCTCCCGCAAGCACGTTGTCTTGTTGCGCTCGTTCCTCTTCCGCCTGCCTGTTGCAGCAGAGGGCAGGTTAAAAGTTACTTCGCCAATTCATCACCGAAAATAGCAATCGGACGGCCAAGTGTCAATGTTTTATATCCTGCTGAAATAGCGGAACATTTCCGGGAGCCTGGGGTTAATAAACGTGGCGCACTGGGCTGGCGTTGTGTCGCTATGACACAATCGGGGTGATGCGGTTTTGCAGGATTTGCATTGTAGCGCTCGCCATCGTCTCGCTGGCCGGCACGGCATCCGGCCAGGAGGAGACCCGTGTGGAAACTCTGCGCGCGGATGGCCCGCACCCCCGGCTGCTGCTGACCGCTCACCGGCTCCGGCTGCTGCGCCGCGAGAGCCAGCGCCAGTCCCTGCGCTGGAACCAGTTTCATCTTCTAATGGCCGGCAAGGCTCCCATGCCGGAGGCGGCGTTCGCGGAAGCGCTCTACTACCAGGTTTCCGGCAACGCCGAAGCCGGTCAACAGGCTGTCGCCTGGGCACTCGGATCGGGCACCGATCTTCGGCAATTGGCGCTGGTTTTCGATTGGTGCCAGGCCGTACTCAGCGAAGCGCAATCCAAAGCGCTGGCAGCCAAGCTCGCGCGGGGCATCCAGCAGAGCCGCCACGATGCTTCCGTCGCTGCCGTGCGTTCCCGTCTGCTGGCAGCGGTGGCTCTCTACGGCAGCTTTCCGGACGTGCCGGAGAAAGAAATCGAACAAATCGTGCGGAAGTGGTGGGAGGGCGAAATCGTTCCGGCCATTCATGGCGGCCGCGAGGCGTTGACGCGTGACGATTCGTACGCGGTGATGGAGATTCTCCATGTGGTTCGCGACAACTTCGAGATCGATTTGCGCGAGGGCGCGCCGCAATTCTTCACCGATCTCCCCATGGTGGAACTTCTGAGCTGCTATCCCGCGCCCTTTCCGGCGGGCGAAAACGACTACCGCATTCCTGCCGCGCGCGATGCCCGCGGCGAACCGGACCTCCGTCGTGCATCCCTCTCGCGGGCTGCCGAGTTGAGTATGGTCGCCTATGATAGCAATGCGCCTGGCAGCCAACTGCTGCAAGGCTGGCTGATGAACGATCACTTCCTGCTGCGCGGCACTTTCGGTGCGCCGTACGAATTTCTGTGGGCGAATCCTTACCAGCCGGGCCTCAGCTATTTCCAGGCTCCGCTGGTTATGCACGACACTGTTTTGGGGCGCTTGTTCGTGCGCTCCAGTTGGGAGGAATCCGCCGCGTGGCTGGGATTTTTTTCCGGTGAACTGCAAATATTTCACGATGGCGGCATCACCGTACTCGATGCGACGGCCCCGGCCGAGCCCCTGGATCTGGGGCGGGCGGTGATCCTGTTCGGCGCGCACGCCCAGAAATTCAAGATCGAGGTGGAAGGGAAGGGGCCCGTATTTGTGGTGGGGCTACAGCCGCGCAGGAATTATCTGATCGAAGTGGACGACGAAGAACTGGCAGAGGGCCAGAGCGATCCCGGAGGAATTCTGGAGTTGGATGTGCCGCACGGCAGAGAGGTGGGTGTGCGCTTGTTTCTACCGGTTACCGAGCCGCGACCGTGAGGGAGCGGTAACGCGCAAGCAGTATCCAGAGCGCGGAACCTACGATGGCCGCGCCATGGATCCAGTGGGCTATCCGCATTTCCATGCCGCCATCGTAATGCAGCTCAATCTTACAGTAGCCATGGCACTGGGGGACGACAGTGAGCAGTCCAAGCTTATCCGCGAACACGCGGCGTGGCGCGCCATTCACCGCGGCATGCCAGCCGGGATGGGCGTTTTCCTGCACGCTCACGATCTGATCGGACCGCAGATTGCCGCTGATGGCAATCGTTTCGTTGTCGGGCCAGCGGACGTGCAACTCGGGTGCATCCGGCCGGTCGATGGCCGCCGCGTATGGAATCAAAGGAGCGGTATCGACACCGTGCGCGGGTGTGCGCGCAACCAGATCGCCGGGTTGCATGGCGTGCGCGATGGAGTAGTAGCGCCATGGCACTTCATAAATGACATCGTCGCCATCGCGCCAGAGTTCGGCCAATCGGCCGGCGAACTTTTGCGGGTGATAAAAGGGCTTGTACACTTCGGTGCTGCGCGGCCCGGAGACCGCCACGGCCCGCACTCCCAGCGCCTTGAACCAGAGCACGCTATTTTCGAAGGCGCGGTTTTCCGCGGTTAAGTCCGTATCGATTCCGTAGATCGCGATGGGGATCAGGGGAGTGCGGACGCTTTGCAGGCAGCATCCTTCCAACTGAGGCGTGTCGGTGAAGACATTCAGCCAGAAGGTGGTCGAGCCGGGCACCATGACGCGGCTGTCGCGCATGTGCTGGTCGAACCAGCGCGCGGTCTTGTACTCGCTGGTAGCGGTGATGTCGACAGGCCGAATCAGCCGGCGCGTATAGCTGGCGTACGCCACGAATTGGGCGATGCAGACGGTGGCAAACACTGCCGCAACGGCGCGCCGGGGCCAGATCGGCAGGCGCGCGAACCGCATCCCAACAGCGTGGCGAATCCCGAACATCAGACTGAGGGTGAAGCCCATCTCCATGGCCATATGAAACCGGTGCGGCTGCGCCAGCAGGATGACGCCAAGCCAATACCAACCCAACGTAATGGAGGCCATGAAGAAGAAGAACAGAACAAAAAAGCGTAGATATGCCGGCACGCGCGCGGGCGAAAGAATCTGCAACAGAATCCAGGCGCCGGCCGCCACGAAGCCGATGTAAACCAGATGGTGCCAGTTGAACCGGTTGGCCGATTCGAAGCCCTGCACGGCGGACTGCGTGGTGATGATGGTAGAAGGCGGCAGCCAGGTGACAGCCATGGCATAAGCGAGCACGCCGATGCCCAGCATACGCAACCAGATCCGCAGCCGGACTCGCAAACTGCCGTCACCGGGAAGGGATAGCGCATAAGCGAGCACGGCGCCCGCCAGCACGATAGCGCCGGGCCAGTTCGTGAGCGGGACTGCGGCAAGGGCCAGCGCGGCCAATACATAATAGAGCGGGCGTCTTTTCTCTAAGGCCACATCCAAGGCGAGGATTGCGAGGGGCACCAGGGTAAGCGACACGACGTGGGGATTATCGCCGTAAGTGACCATAGTGTGCAGGCGCTGATCCCAAAAAAGGCTGCCGAGATCGCGGCGTATCTCGGGCGCGAAGAAGGCGGAGGGTGAAACAAGCGAGTACAGCAGGCTCGCGTAGAAGCTCCAACTGGTGGCGCGGGTCAGCCGGTTGGCCATCCAAAAAAGTGTGACTGGGCCGAGGCAATAGAGAAAAGCCACCGTGCGGTGGAAGGCAGCCGCAGCGCTGATGTGCGCGGCCCAGGAGAGAGCAGCCACGGTGAAGTGCAACCCCGGAACGTAAGCGTTTTGAAAGGGCATGCCCGCAAACCAAAAACGGCACCAGGCCAAGTCGGGCCAGTGGTCGCGGGCATAGCGCGCGTACGCGATCGTCAGGCTTTCGCCGGTTCCGGTTTGGGATAAATAAGCGACGCGGAAAAGCGGCCATGCGATGACAGCGTTCAACAGGAATAAGGTGGCGGAAAGCCAAAGAAGGGGATGGCTTCGGACCAGGCGAACGCCGCGCATAAGCCTCAATTCTGGCATACGGTGAAGCCTCGCCACAAAGAGGTTGTTAAAAAATTAGAGGCCCCGGCTGGGTACCGGGGCCTTGCACTCAGAGGGTTGGCGGCGGGAGGGGACTCGCCGCCAGGGATGCTGTCTGTATTGATTCTAATTTATCATTTTCAGACCTGCTTGTCTAGTATTTCTCAAAATATTTTGCGAATTTCTTGGACGCCAAAATCGACATAGGTAGCCGTCCAGCTTGGGGATTTCCACCCGTCTCACCGGTTGCGGCTTATAGGCCCCGCTCAACAACTGTTCCCGGATGGCTGGCCCATGCTGTTTCAGGTACTCTGGCAACTGCTGGACGGTCATCCCATCCACGCCAGCACTTCCTTTGTTGGCCTTGACTCGTTTCAATGCCTGCTTGCAGTTTTCCCGCCCGCAGACTTCCTCCATCAACTGTTCGGCGATGGCCGGGCTTTCCATCCCGCGCTTTCCCGCAGACGATTCGGTCCCTTCCACGGAGGCCGTCGGAGCTTCACTCCTACTCTCCTCCAGGAAGGCCAACTCCAGCTGGTTCTTCTGCCGCTGGTCGCCCATGAGTCGCGCGGCTTACTCACCGCTCCCATTACCCTCCTTGCGGAGGACCGTTTGGGCCTTCCTCCGTTGCCGGACGACTATGCCCGCTGCTGACTTCTGCCGCCCGGTCAGGATGGATCGCTCCACCCTCAGTCCCGACTCCGGGACAAACGGCAGATCTCCCGAGGTAAGCTCGACCGCCTTCCGCACGCAACCGCCGAATTTACAACCAGTGCCTTTGATGGATATGGGCTTCGCGGTCATCAGCCCGCTCGCCCGGCACCGTATGCCTCAGATCCGGTTCTTGTACATCGGCTCGTACGTTTGCTCCACGCTTCTTTCAGACCCTCCGTCGCCGGAACGCCCTTGCGCTTCGCTACTACTTCACCTCCATCAGGTTGTAGAAGGGGACTTTCACCCCCGAGCTGTCGAACATGCTCGGCACACTAAAAAAAAAGGGGGCGGCTTACGCCACCCCCCGCGATTGATTCCAGCCTCGCGAACGAAGCTTAGAAGTTGTACTTGACCGCGAACTCGATCACGCGCGGCACCTCGTTCTTGAATTCCGGGAAGCCCGTTGTGGCCGTGCTCAAGTTGGTTTGACTTAAGCCGCCGCTGGAGGTCGCGAAGTTCAGGTTGACGTCCGCAGTGCCGTTTATGTTGAATTGCGGAAGCGGATGGTTCAGGAAGTTGAACGCCGAGAAGCGGAACTCAATCTTCTGATGCTCCTTGAACAGGAAGTCCTTGTAAATCGCCAGGTCGCTGTTGAAGAAGGCTGGTCCATGGATGTACGGCCAGATGATAGGGCCGTCCACTCCGCCCGTGGGAGGCGCGAAACAGGACGGGTTGAAGTACTGGCCGGACTTTAGCCCGCTGCGCGGATCGCAGGTGAGCGCGGGCTCGGTAACCGCCACTGCGTTCGTGCCTAAGTAGTCCGAGGGTTGCAGTTGCGTGGGCCACGCGACGTTCAGGCTGTTGGTGTTGGGCTGAATAGGCGCCCCGCTCTGCAACTGCGTGATGCCCGAAAGCACCCAGCCGTTCACCACCCCACCTACCAGTCTGTTGTCTTTCACCGGACTGGGCAGGTTGATGACGTAGGCTGCATTGAAGATATGGGTGTGGTCCAAGGACAGCACGCCGTAGTTCGCGGCCGGGCTATAGGGCCACGCGGCGTTGCCGTTACTGTTGCCGTTGGCGCTATTGTCGTCGCGCACGCCCAAGTTCTTGCTGAACGAGTAATTCGTGGTGAACGTGACGCGTCCGGATTGCTTCTGCCACGTCGCGATAAAAGCGTTGTAGTTGGAGTAACTACCGTGGCCTTGCAACGAGATGCCCGTGTAGTTGTGGTAGGGATAGAAGTCGTTCAGGTTGGGAAAGCCTGTAAACGAGCCATACCCCGTAGGCTGCTTCAGCGAGCAGGCACCGTTAACCAGCGGCCCGCAATAGTTGACGCCGGTGATCGGGTCGGTCCCGAAGAACGCCCCTAGCGGAATGTCATCAATGTTTCCCAGACCCTGCCCGCCATTCGTCAGCAGGTCCCGCGACCGGCTGCCTGCATACTCGAATTCCGCCACCGAACGCCACGGAGTACGCTGTGAAAGCGTCACGTTATAGGTCCAGGTATTGGGCGTCGCGTCGTCCCCCATCGTCAGCGGACTGATGCCTGTACCGAGCCCGGGGGCCCCCAGCCCGGCAGCGTATTTGGCGAACTGATTCCAGCCTACGCAGCATTGTCCCGCGCCGGTAAGGACACCTTCCGTTTCGAGGCCCAACGGCGCGTTGTACCCCGCGCTGGCGCTGTTGTAGGAAATCTGGTAACGGAACAGGCCAGCGCCGCCGCGAATCACGGTTTTGCCGTTTCCGAAGATATCGTAAGCGAAGCCGAAGCGCGGCTCCACAAAGAATGTCTTCGACGGGAAACCAGACAATGGGATGGCGGGATCGATACTGTGCCATTCCAGGCCGGTCCAGCCGGGCGCGGACGAAGTGTTGTTATAAGTGGCGGGATCCCAAACGGCCACGCCTTGAGCGTCGTTTGGCACCCAATTGCCCATGTGCTCGAAGCGTAAACCGCCGGTGAGCGTGAGCCTGCGGGTGGCCTTCCACTGGTCGTTGATGAAGAACGAAACCTGGTGGTACTTCATGTCCTGCACCGCCTCGGCGTTGTCTTGCGAGAAGCCTGTCATGCGGCCCGTGACAAAGTTGGCCAGGTAGTTACCGGAGCTCTGGTTGCCCCATTCATCGAAATTCGCAGCGCCCCCGGTCCCGCTATTCAGACTACCGCTGGTCTGATAGTTGCGAGCGTAGTCCCAGTAGACGCCGGCCTTGAGGGTATGGCTGCCTTGGATCTTGGTCACGTTGTCGCTGATTTGCGGCGTCTGCGACAGCTTGCCGAAAGAGTTCGCACCGGCGGGCGTGAATGGCTCGCCGTACGAGTACGTGCCGAAACCGACGGCGCCGGCACTTTGGGCCGTATAGCCGTAAGTATTGGGCATCTGCGGCGTGTACGGGTTCGAGAACAGGCCGGTCATGCTGAATCCGATCCCGCTGGGACTGACCTTGCCCGGATCGCCCAGAATGATCGGATTCAGGAAGGTGGCTTCCGCGAATACGAATTCGTTGGTCAGCGTGGGGCTGAATACATGTACCAGGTTCGCGCTATAAACATTGGAATCCTGGTTGGCATTTTGAGTGGTTGGATAGGGTAAAGACCCGTTGAGCTGCCACCAGATACTGATGGGGTTTTGGTCGTGCTCGAGCTGGTGGTTCCAGGAGAAGAACAGCTTGGTCCTGTCGTTGATGTTGTAGTCGCCACGCAGCCGGAGTTCATAGCGATTCACCGGTGCATTGTTGAAATACTGATAGTTGTAGCCCCCAGGATTCGATGTCGGATCGACGTTCGCCGCGGGCATCAGTTTCAAGATAGCCGCCGAATTCGGATCCAGCTGGCTGGCCGGGATCTGGCCGGTCGGGAAAAGGGTAGAACTCAGGGCGGCGGAGTCTGCGTACATGTTGCTCTTGAAGTTCGGCCCCAAGGTCGCCAGGTACGCCGGAGTGAAGTTGCCCTGCAGCATTTGCGGCGTGGGCACGAAATAGCTATCCAGGCTGCCTGCCGGATGCTGGTCCATATACTCAAACGCGGCGTAAAAGAACAACTTGTCGTGGTTCTTGTTGAAGCGCGTGCCCGGGATGATTACCGGTCCGCCAAAGTCGCCGCCGGGATAATAAAAGCTATTCGTCGGCGCCTGCACTCCCTGGCTGTTGTTGTACGCGCCATTCGAATCGAACACGCCGTTGCGCGCGTATAAGTATGCCTGCCCGTGGAACTGCGCTCCGCCGCTCTTGCCGATCGCCTGGAACGTGACGGGACCTTTGGCGAATTCCGCGCCGTACGCCGAGGTCAGGATCGAAACCTCCTGCACCTGGTTCTGGTTGATGTTGGCGGTCTGCGTCCCCTGGTTGCCCGGGTCCAACAGGTTGGCGCCATCCGACGTCATGGTGACGCCGCCATAGAGCGGGGCCCCTTGGGCGGAAAAGTTACCGATAGGCCCGTTGTTGCTCTGCGTCGCCACCGATCCCTGCCCCCACTCGCTCTGGCCCAGCCCGGTAGCCAAACCCATGCCCGGCATAATCTTGATCAGCTCGGCCGCATCGCGTCCGGAGATGGAGATGTTCTCGATCATGCTCTTATTCAAAGTCTGGCTGGATTGTCCGGTATCGGCCGGCACTATGACGTCCGCGCCCGCCACGACTTCCACTTCCTGCTTCGTGGTTTGCACTTGCAAAATGATCGTCGGCAAACGCAGAGTTGAACCTTGCGTCAGGACAATTCCCTGTTCTTCAAACGTTTGCAAACCCGCCGCCGTGATCGTCACCGTATAAGTGGCCGGCAGAATCGATGGAAAATCAAAGTATCCCGAACCATTCGTGACGGTGTCGCGAAGGGCGCCGGTGGCCTCGTTTTTTAAAACAACCTTCGCCGCGGGAACTACTGCTCCGGTTGCATCGGTGACCGTGGCGCCAATCGACCCGCTGGCAAACTGCGCAAATACAGGTACTTGCGAGAGTGCCAGGGCCACGATCAATAATCCCAACAACCAGAAAGATCTTCCCGGATGGCTATGCCGAGCTATTACGGAGGTCGGCATCCGATCTGGTATTTTCATTTGACCCCTTTCTAACCTCTTGTTTTTATTTTTTTCTAACCTAAAGCCCTTGCTTCGTGATCCCGCCCCAAACAAGGAAACAGAACCTGAACACCTGAAACTAACGGGTTGCCCGTAGCATAACCCCACTACACCACTCAGTCAAGCTAATTTAGCGCGCCAAAGCCGCGCCTAGACGCCGGTTAACAGTGGCACAAATCGACCCGGTTACGTCTTGGCGAGTGTAGCGCGGTGCTTGTGGGGCGAACTAGTACATTTCAGTTACCCCTCGTCCCCCACGTCGAACGGACTACTAAAGCTAAAGGAGTTAGCCGGTGTAACACAGCCTTCGAGAATCCATAGCAGTACTATATTTCCAATGTTTTCAGTAATGTACGCCTTGTTACAAAATTGATATCGACCGTTGGCCCCGATTTTACAAGTGCGCATATTCGCCACAGCAACGCGCAAACGTGTATAATCGCGACAAATGGGGGATCAGAATCATGGTGGACTGCGCCCCACCGAAGTTACGGGAGTAACAAGAGCCGAACGTCGGGAACTCACCGCCATAGTCGCCTCTCCCACGTTTGCCCGCGCCCAGCGCTCCATCAAATTGCTGGAGTACATCTGCGAGAAGCATTTTCAAGGTCAGGATGCGCAGGTTTGTGAGTACAGCATCGCCACGGAAGTGCTTGCCAGGCCCACGAATTTCGATCCGGCGGAAGATGCCATTGCCCGCGTGGAGATCCATCGGCTGCGCAAGAAACTAAGGGAGTATTACGCCGCGGAGGGGTCCCACCAGCCGCTCAAGATCATCATCCCGCCTGGGATGTATACGCCGGTTTTTCAATCGGACGGAAGTTTCGCGGCACCTCCCGTAAACGGGGATGTGCCTGTGGAATCCGCGGGGCCGCCAGTGGCTGAAGCGCCAGCCGATCCCCTGCCGGATGTGCCGGAGCCGTCTCCCGCCCCGCCGTCCCCAAAACAATCCAGCAAAGGCCGCAGAACCTGGTTGTGGGGTATCGCCGCGGTGGCCATTGCCGCCGTGGCCGTTACCGCCGCAGTATTACGGAGTGGGGGCGACCGCCATCGCTCGGAACCCGCGGCCCCAGTTGATCCGCCCCACGTCGCGGCCGCCACCATACCGGAGAGCTCGGTCCGAATTATCGCGGGCTACGACCGTACGTATACCGATCACCGCGGACATACCTGGCTGCCGGACCGATATTTTGAGGGTGGCGGACGACCTGCCGCGCCATTCCGCCAATTTTTCGCCCGCACATCCGACCCTCTGCTCTACCAAAATGGACGGATCGGGCTGACTGCATACAACATCCCTCTGAAACCCGGGACCTATGAAATGAAGCTGCATTTTGCGGAGCCGGTATACGGCCCCGGATTGGAGACCGGCGGCGGCGAGAACAGCCGGGTGTTCGACATTCTCTTGAATGGCAAGCCATTGCTGAGCAGTTTCGACATTGTTTCCGATGCGGGCGGCCCGCTGATCGCCGACATCCGGGTATTTAGGGATATCCAGCCTGGACCGGACGGCCTTCTCCGGGTGGGTTTTCACGCACAGCGCGAGCAGACTATCATCAGCGCGATCGAAATCGAACCGGCCGAGCCACACAAGCTTAACCCCATCCGGATCGTGACCCAACCCAATTCCGTGACCGATTCACGCGGTAGCGTTTGGGAGGCGGACAACTATTATTATGGCGGGCAGGTCTCGAACCATTTCAAGGCGGTCAGAGGCACGGCGGATGGGGATTTGTTCGCCAACGAGCGCTACGGCCACTTTTCATACGCCATCCCGGTCGCGCCGGGAGTATATATGGCGAATTTATACTTCGCCGAAACCTATTGGGGCAAGGAAAATGAAGGCGGCGGCGGTCCGGGCCAGCGTGTGTTCGATATCTACTGCAACGGATCGGTGATAGCCCATAACCTGGATATCCTGAAGGAAACCGGCCCCAACCAGGCTTTGATCAAAAGATTCCGCGGCTTGCGGCCCACCGCGCAGGGTAAACTGAATTTCGAATTTGTCCCGGTGGTCAACTACGCGTCGGTCTACGCCATCGAGGTGCTGGACCAGGGGCGTTAGTAGGCCAAGGGCTGCGCCCTTGATATCCCTGCGGGATATGGAAGACAGGAGTCAGGAGCCAGGAGTCAGAATGACCGGCATCGTGCGCGCACAACGGTCTAGATCGCCGAAATATTGTCCAGATCCGAACGTTTGATTCGCCAGCGTCCGCCCAGGCGCGGACCTGTATCGAGCGCGGAGAGCTTGCGGGTGGCCAATAGCTTACGGAGGGTGGACTGCGGCAGGCCTGTATAAGCGGCGGCTTCCGGCAACGAGAGCCATTGGTGTTCATGGTAAACAAGTGGTTGAAAGACAGACGCCGGTCCGGATTGCGAAGAGCCCGGAAAGGGTACGGCGCCGATGGCACGCGCGACAGCCTTGCGAGCCGGCGGCTTGACTACACTCATTTCATACACCTCCCACTGCGTCTTCGTACAGATAAGTAGTGCATTTCACGAGCACCTCGTTACAAACTTCCCTCACTCGACACTAGCACAGTTTTTGGGGGGCGGACGGTCCCTTCGGGAGCGTCTCAGACAACATCACCGCTGCGCCCAATACCGGCTGCGGGCCTGCACCGTCAAGCCCTTCTGACGGGTGGTCAGTTGTATCTTGCGGAACTCCGAAATACTCGCAGGCTGATCGGATACGTATCCGATGTTATACTGGCTGCGCAATTCTTCCTGCAGCTGCGTGTAAATATCATCCAGGCTCTGTCTCTTGGAAACCTCGAAGAAGCCGCCGCCCGTTTCGCGCGACATACGGCTGAGGACGCCCCGGCCATCGCCACCGCCAAACCCGCCGTAGAATCCCTCATCCGAGAACAGAATCGCGTAGATCAGCGTGTCGGCCTTCTGGGCCGCCTCGATCGTGTCCGCCAACGTCTTTTCGCTGCCGGTATCCACTCCGTCGGTCAGCACGATCAGCGCCTTGCGGCCGGTTTGAGGCGCCATAATTTCGCGGCACGCCTTCACCAACGCGTCGTACAACATGGTGCCGCCGCCGGTCTGGCTGCGCAAATCGTTGATGTTGGGGGTATCCACCCGCTGCAGCGCTTCGCTCAACTTCAAAAACGAGGATGTCAGCTCCTGGCGCAGGATGGGCGACAGATCGAACTGCATGATAAAGACCTGGTCCTTCTTCTCGCGTAGCACCTGTTCCAGAAACGTGTATGATGCGATGCGCTCCGCTTCCATCACCCGCTTCTGGCTCATACTGGTGTCGATCATCAGCCCCAGGGTGAGCGGCAAATCGGTCTGCCGCGAAAAGTAACGGATGGTCTGCGGCCGGCCGTTCTCCGCAACCGAGAAATCGTCCTGGCCGAGGTCGCGTACAAACGCGCCTTTCTTGTTTCGCACCGTCGCCAGCACGTTGACTACTTTCACGCCCGTGGTGAAAGTGGGCTGCTCTTGCCCCGGCATCAGCACGGCCAACAACGCCAGCGTGCATATTCGGATCATCGCATCCTCCACGGTTCGGACCCGTTGGACAGATCCGGCATGCGCTCGAACAGCTTCGGATTGTATTTGGCCTCGATCTCGTAGTCCACGTCCCACGTCCATTCGCGCACGCCGGATGTGGATATCACGCGCGCGGGCAGCATCACGCCCTCGAAATCGCGGTAATGCTGCAGCCGGTACGCATACTGGATCTTCGGCTTCTGGCCGGGAATCGGCGGCGATACCACCCGTTCGGGTAAGCCGGCGCTGTTCAGAGACAATCTGTAACTCCGCCCGGCCGCTTCCACAACGAGCACATCATGCCGCATCTCGACGGGCTGCGGCTGCACCCAGGCGCTCTCCAGCAGGAAAACAATCTGATTCAGCACCAGCCGGTCGCGTTCGAGCGGCGTAGGATGCCAGGCCGTGCGGGGCGTGCCGGTAGCATCCATCGCGATGCGGTCGGCGCCGGCGTCTACCACAATCACGCGTGGGCTGCCGGCGACTCCAAACCCGTTCGCCCCCACGAACGGATAGCCGCCGCTGCCGGGACCGTCGTATTCGAAATAGCGGTCCGGGAACACGCAGAGCCAGTTTGTAAATGGACCTGGCAACTGGACGTCGGCCGGCTTCATGTAGATTGCCAGCGCGTGCACGCCCCGCAGCCGGTCGCGGCCGCCTTTGGCTTTCACGGCCTGCTCCCAAGCCTGCCGGGCATCGACCGCATGCGCAGCCTTCTGGGGGTCAGCCGCGGGTGCGGCGATTACACCGGCTGATCCGGCTAATATTGTCACAATTGAGAGCGAGGCGCGCATCATAATATGGGAGAGTCTATAAACATCTGGAGACGCGGCTGGGGAAGGTCTTGTTTCACAAGTCGCATAGTGGGCTGAAGCCCCGCGCCGGCTAAAGCCCGCCCTCCTAGCGCTGGCTGGCCTCGCCCGCGCTGACCCGCTGGTTGAAATCCGTCGACTTGCCGCGCGGCACACTCAGTGAACGCCACTGCGCATGCTGGTAATGCTTGGCCAGCAGCACGATTTGTCCAATGTGATTCGTGTAGTGGGCCATCTGCCGGTTGATGGCCTGCATCACCGAGTGGGCTTCCCCGCGAATTAAGACCCGCCGGCCGAGGTCCGCATCCGTCAACGGCTCCAGCGCGCCGAACAAGCAATCCCAACCCGCCTGCCACAGCGCCATCAGCGCTTCGCGCGTGGGCGGCGGTTCCTCGAATTCCGTATCACGGCGGCGATCCGGCTTCTCGCCATCGCTGGTCAGGAAGTCCGTCCAACGCGAGCGCATATTGCCCGCCATGTGCTTCACCACGATCGCAATGGAATTGGCTTCGGGGTCAAGGGCCGCGAACAGTTGTTCGTCCGTCACCTGTGCCATGGCGCCCTCGGCGAGTTTCTTGTAGTAACGGAACAGACTAAGCGTATCTTCCAGATAAGAAGTCGTAAATTCCAGAGGCATAGCTTCAACGCTCCGGCACTTGGATGGTGATGTTGCGATATTTCATGCCACCGGTGTGGTCGCCCTGAATATAGATAGGGCCGGGCTCGCCTTCGTGGCTATCGATGGCGCCGCCGGTGATGCCCGGAATTTCTTTGTGATCGATAGTGGTTTGGCCGTCGCGGACTACGGTTACGTTTCGCCCCACCAGCGTGACATCGTAGCTTTCCCATTGGCCAGGCCGCTTCGAAATCTGCACGGCAGGCGCCAGAAAACCGTAGATCGATCCCATGGCGTGGAACTGATCGTTTTCCCCGGCCTTTTCATACTCGACCTGGACTTCGTCGCGCCCGCGCAGGTACACGCCGCTGTTCCCGCCATCGGGACAGTTGTATTCGATGTGCAGCTTGAAGTCGCCGAACTTGCGCGTAGTGCGGATATTCGCGCCCGCGGCCTGGTTCAACATCTCGCCAGCCTGCGCCACCCAGTGGTTGTTGGCGGGATCGTCCGGCTCCCAGCCGCTCAGGTCCCGGCCATTGAATAGCGGTTCGGGTTGGGTCCACGACGCCGGGGCTTTGCGATCTAAAGCGGGCGCGCGCACGCCGGCGATCTGCCCGGTCAAGCCGTCGGCGCGGTGCTCGGTGCCAGTGAGTTTGCCGCCGGCGGCATGGAATTCCCAAGTGACTTTGATCTCTCCATCAAACCATTCCGACGTCGTAAACGTCAGCCGCGAGCCATCCAGCTTGACGTCCGTGGCCGGGTGGACGCTGGCCACGCGGCCCACCACGCGTACATTTGGCTGGCCGCCGGTCACTTCCATCCAGGATGGATAGGTGTCCTTGGGCGTGGTAACGGTCAGGTCCCAGCGGCCCGCGAAGGAGTCAGGTGCGGCGGCCGGAAAGCCCGGCGCGACCGCGGCGATGGCCGCTATCGTTGCGAAAAAGATTTGTCTCATTGGCCACCAGTGTATCTGAAATAAGGCATCATAGAAACGATGAGAACCGTGTGCTTGCTTGTGGCTGCCCTGACCGCATGCCTGCCCCTCGCCGGACAGATCTATAAAGATCCGAACCAGCCGCTGGAAAAACGAGTTGACGATTTGCTTTCGCGCATGACGCTGGATGAGAAAGCTTCCCAGTTGCTGAGCGCCGCGCCGGCTATCGACCGGCTGGGCGTTCCGGCTTACGACTGGTGGAACGAATGCCTGCACGGCGTGGCGCGCGCGGGCCGCGCCACGGTGTTTCCGGAGCCCATCGGGATGGCGGCGACCTTTGATACGGATCTGCTGTTTCGGGTGGCCACGGCCATCTCCGACGAAGCGCGCGCCAAACATCACGAATTCGTGCGGCGCGGCAAGCGCGGCATCTACCAGGGCCTGACCTTCTGGACGCCCAACATCAATATATTTCGCGATCCGCGCTGGGGGCGCGGGATGGAGACTTACGGCGAGGATCCGTATCTCACCGCGCGCATGGCCGTCGAGTTTGTACGCGGCCTGGAGGGCGACGATCCCAAATATCTGAAAACAGTCTCGACGGCCAAGCACTACGCCGTACACAGCGGACCCGAATCCACGCGCCACGTATTCGACGCGCGCATTTCGGACGCGGATCTGCGCGACACTTACCTGCCGCAGTTCCAGGCAGCCGTGGAGGAGGGCGGCGCATACTCCGTAATGTGCGCCTACAACAGCGTGGACGGCCTGCCGGCGTGCGCGAACACGCGCCTGCTTAGCGATATCCTGCGCGGCGAGTGGCGCTTCCCAGGTTACGTGGTTTCCGATTGCGGCGCGGTGGGCGATATCTGGCAGGGGCACAAAGCGGCCAAGACCCCGGTGGAGGGAGTCGCGATGGCCGTGAAGGCGGGCACGGATCTCGATTGCGGGTTGGAATATCTGAATGTGGCGCCCGCGGTGCGCCAGGGGCTGCTGGCGGAGAAAGACGTGGACACGGCGGTGCGGCGGCTGCTGACGGCACGCTTCAAACTCGGCATGTTCGATCCACCGGAGATGGTGAAATGGGCGCAGATCCCGTATAGCGCGAACGAAAGCCCGGCGCACCAGGAACTGGCGCTCGAAACGGCGCGCAAATCCGTTGTGCTGCTGAAAAACGAAGGCGGCGTGCTGCCGCTCGACCGGCATTTGAAAACCATCGCGGTGATCGGGCCGAATGCGGATTCGGTGGAAGTGCTGCTGGGCAACTACAATGGACAGCCGGCGCACCCGGTGACGCCGCTCGGGGGGATCCGGCAAAAAGTGGGCGCGGACACACACGTATTGTATGCCAGGGGATCGGACCTGGCGGAGGGTATGCCGCTCTTTGAGACCGTGCCAGCGAGCGCGCTGGTTACTTCCGAGGGTAGGGATCGGCAGGCGGGCCTGAAGGCGGAATATTTCAATACCGCGGCTTTCAACGGCCGGGCGTATTTCAGCCAGGCATTCGTCTCGCCGGTGATGCGCCAGGCTGCTGTGATTCCGGCGAATCCGCAGGCGCTGTTCACGCGCGTCGACCCGCAGGTGGATTTCGACTGGCAGGACGGCGCACCGCGCGCGGACATGCACGATGACGACTTTGGTGTGCGCTGGACCGGCTATCTGGCGCCGGCCGTGAGCGGCAAGTATCAATTAGGCGCCACGGGTCTGAATGCCTACGAAGTGTACCTGGATGGCAAGCGGCTGGTAGGGCGCGACAATGTCCACGAGCGCGGCTACGAATACAAGACTGTCGAGTTGGAAGCCGGTAAACTGTATCCGATCCGGGTGGATTTCCACGAAGTACATGGCGACGCTGACATACGGCTGGTGTGGGCGCCGCCGCATGCTACTTACGAAGACGAAGCGCTTAAAGTAGCGCGCCAGGCGGACGTGGTACTGATGTTTCTGGGTCTTTCGCCGCGCCTGGAAGGCGAAGAGATGCCGGTGCAGGTGGATGGCTTCAGCGGTGGCGATCGCGTGAAGCTGGGCATTCCGCGCGTGCAGGAGGCGTTGTTACAGCAGGTGTCGGCGCTGGGAAAGCCAGTGGTGCTGGTGCTGTTGAATGGCAGCGCGCTGGCCGTGAATTGGGCGCGCGAGCACGTACCGGCGATTGTGGAGCTGTGGTATCCGGGGCAGGCCGGCGGAACCGCGCTGGCGGATGTGTTATTCGGCGATTATAATCCGGCGGGACGGCTGCCGGTAACATTCTATAAGTCGGAAGATCAGCTGCCGCCTTTCGATGATTACAACATGAAAGGCAGAACTTACAGGTACTTCGAGGGCGAGCCGCTCTATCCGTTCGGTTATGGGTTAAGCTACACAAGTTTCACTTATCGGGACCTGGCAGCACCCGATGAAGTGCGCGCCGGCAGTCCGGTGAAAGTGTCAGTGGAAGTGGAGAACTCCGGCCAGCGCGATGGCGAAGACGTCGTGCAATTGTATGTGAAGCATCCAGGCGTGGTGCGTGAGTTGCAGGGGTTCGCGCGGGTGCCGCTGCGCGCGGGCGAAAAGAAGACCGTGGCTTTCACGGTGACGCGCGCCACGGCAGGCGAGATTGGTTTGTCCGTTGGGCCGTTGAATCGCAGTTGCCGTATCACGCAGTAGGAGGCGGGCGCTTTGCCTAACACGCGATGGCTGGTTGGATTCCTGCTGGCGGCTTGCGCCTGTGGGCAAGGTCTCGTAGTAGGTACGGGCCGGCGGGATATTACGCCACGCGAACCGCTGCCTATGTGGGGTTATGGCGACCGGCACGATGCGTTGTCGGCGGGCGTGCTCGATCCGCTTTATGCGGATGCGCTGGTGATCCAGGCCGGCGGGAGAAAGATTGCGATTGTGGGTCTGGATCTTGGACGTGCGCCGGCCGAGGCATCGCTGCAGCGGATCAGACAGCGCATCAAAGAACAAGCGGGGATTGAAAACTCGATCATCGCCGGTTCCCACACACACCATGGCCCGGTTCTGGAACTGACGGACGCGGAGGGTAAAGGCAAGGGGCGCTTCGACGCCGCGCTGCGTTATTACAGCCAGATGGAAGACAGCATCGTGGCGGCCATCGTGGAAGCCAACGCACGCCTGGCGCCGGCGCGCATGGCGGTGGGATCCGTGCAACTGGAGGGATTCAATCGCAACCGGCATACCAAAATCGAGCCGAAACCCAGCGATCGCGAACTGGCGGTGATGCGATTCGATGATGCCGCAGGCAAGCCGGCGGCTATCCTGGTGAACTTCGCCGCGCATCCGACCATGCTGCCTTCCAGCATGCTGAAGTTCTCGGCGGATTATGTGGGCGCGCTGAAAGCGGAGGTGACCAGGCAGACGGGCGCGGCCGCGATTTTCATGCAAGGCGCCGCGGGCGACCAGTCGGCGAACGAGGGGGCGAATAAAGGTTATCAGGCGTTCGGGCAGGCGCTGGCGGGCGAAGCGGTGAAGTTGGCGCAGTCCCTCAACCCGCGGGAGGTGACGCATGCATCGCTCGACTGCCGGGAAGAGCGGCTGCGATTCAGCTCACGTACGGACTTCACCAATCCCACGGTGCAGGCGATGTATGCGAAGGCATTCTTCCCGGAACTGATTCCAAATTATGTCGATGAGTACGCCGACGGAATTCGTTCGCGATTGACGGTGGCGCTGCTGAACGGCGACATCGCGCTGGTGGGAGTGTCGGGCGAGTTCTTCAGCAATCATGCCATCCGGCTGAAGCAGCGCGCGCGGGTGAAGCAGCTGTTTTTCTTCGGATATGCGAATGGGTATCACCAGTATTTTCCGACCATCGAAGCCGTGGCTGAGGGCGGCTACGGCGCCGACAATGCCGTATCACCGGCGGCAGTTGGCGCGGGCGAAATGGTAATGGACACGGCATTGATCCGGATCTATCAGATGCTGGGGCGTATTAAGAATTGAGTTCAGTCATGACTCACCGCACCTGGCCTGTGCCCGGTCGGCCATGGGTAATGCAAATGCGGTGGGTCGATTTGCTGTTCGCCCACTGGGCGGTGGACGCCGCCGTTCTCCGCAGGTTGATTCCGGCGGGCCTGGATCTGGATTTGTTCGATGGACAAGCCTACGTAGGGGCCGTCCCATTCCGCATGGAAGGCGTGACGCTCCGGCGCGTGCCTGCGATTCCGGGGCTGCACGTTTTCGCCGAATTGAACCTGCGGACGTACGTGACGGCGGGGGGCAAACCGGGCGTTTGGTTTTTCAGTCTGGATGCCGGCCAGAAGTTGGCCGTGAGAAGTGCGCGGCGCTTTTTTCATCTACCCTATTTTGATGCCCGCTTTGAGATTCACTCGACCGGTGAACGCGTGCGATACTCTGCCGTGAGGACGCACCGCGGCGCACCCGGCGCATCCTTTTCGGCAACGTATCAACCGGTGGGTGCGGTAAACCCGGCGGCCAGCGGCAGTCTGGATGCGTGGCTCACCAATCGGTACTGCCTTTACGCCGCGGACGTCGATGGCCGTCTGTATCGCGGTGAGATCGATCATGAGCCATGGCCGTTACAGCCTGCTGTTGCCGAGATACACGTGAATAGTCTGGGCGAGTGGCTGGGAATTGGGATGCATGGCCCGCCGCAGACGCTGCACTTTTCGAAAACACTGGATGTGCACGCCTGGTTGGTCGAGGAGTTGTGAGTCTACTCAACGCGGTCTGGCGGAGCGCATCATAAGGGCATCATGAGGGCTTGCGTGTCTTCGTGGACTGTAATACATTGTAATTGCCGCGTCCGCGGAGATCTTCATGCGAATTTATGCCGTACTGATTTTGTGGGCGTGTGCCGGTGTGGCTCACGCGGCAAGTTATAGCACTTATATCGGTGATGCGTACCAATATCAGGTTTCAGCTATGGCAACGGACTCAGCCGGAAACAGCTACATAACGGGCAGCCGCATCATTGTCCCGGCTTCGACTGTGAATACTGGTCCAATTACGGATGTTTTCCTGAGCAAACTGGACGCCACCGGCAATCTCACGGTCCTGGCCACGGTCAGCGGCAAGGGTTCCGATCAGGCGAATGGCATCGCCGTGGATTCCTCCGGTAACATCTATGTCGTCGGGTACACGACGTCTACGGATTTTCCGCTGCGCAATCCTCTGCAGAGTGTGGCTTTCACGGGTCTGGCCGGAACGGCCTTTTTAATGAAGTTGGCGGCAGATGGTTCTGTCATTTATTCGACTTTTCTCGGAGGAACCCTCGGCCCAAGTTCGCTGGCCGGCGTGGCGGCGGATGCCCAGGGTAATGCTTATGTTACAGGCTGGACGACGGCGACAGACTATCAGCACACTCCAGGCTTACCGGCTGGCCCGGTCTTCGACACACCCGACGAAGTTGTCTACGGCACCTTTTTCGCCAAGATCAACCCGACAGGCAGCCAGATTATATACGCCGGGGCGTTATCGGACGGATCGACCTGCGGCGCTGTCTGCCAGGGGGCTGTAGTTACGAACATGGGAACCGCTATCGCCGTGGACCCGGCTGGCAATGCGTATATCGCAGGAAATGGCGGCGCCGGACTACCTGCCACGACCGGAGCGCTGCTGGTGAGCGGGATCGGCGCCTTCATGGCGAAGGTGAACCCCGCCGGTACCGGGTTAGTCTATCTTACTTACCTGGGCGGTGGGATTGCTCAGCCGGGCGTCGGAACCACTGCCACCGACTCCGTCTTTGCGATTACGGCAGACGCGGGGGGCGACGCTTATATTTCCGGTTCTACGTCGGACCCGCTGTTTCCAGTGACAGCGGGCGCGTTTCAGACCAAACTGGCCGGCCTCCCGGATGCATTCGTGGCCAAGCTCAACCCGACGGGGACCGCGATGGTATGGGCCACATACCTGGGCGGAACGCAAATGGATTCGGCGCAAACAGTCGCACTCGATTCCGCAGGCGATGTATGGGTTTCGGGCATCACGCAGTCCACGGATTTTCCCACTACGGTATCGGTGTCACCCGGGGAAGGCGAGTTCCTGGCCGAATTGAACTCCACCGGAACCGCACTCATCTATTCGGCGCTATTTCCGACTTACACAGTGGCGCAAGCGCTGATGGTGGATTCGAGTAACACGGTGCACGTGGCGGGAGGTACCGGACTGGTCATCTCTTTCGCGGTCAGCGCGCCTCCCGGCCAGACCTCCGCGCCGTGGACCTTTGGCCTCACCAATGCCGCCGGCGGATTGCTGTTGGGTCGCCTGGCGCCGGGTGAGCTCATCGCGATTTACGGACTCAACCTTGGTCCGGCGGTGCCGGTATTCGCGTCGTTCGACACGGCGGGCTTTCTGCCCACCACGCTCGGCGGAGTACAAGTCACCATCAACGGCACGCCGGCGCCGTTGCTGTATGTATCTGAGACGCAGATCAACGCGGTCGCGCCGGTGGAACTGACGACAGGGTCGTCCGGCGAATTGCAGTTGACCCAGAACAACACGCCGTTGCCGGATTTTGAAGTCAGGGTAGACACAGCCGCGCCGGGGGTGTTTCAGAGTCCGAATGGCGGCGCGGCGGCGATTAATCAGGATGGCACCTTGAATTCGCAGGCCAATCCAGCGCCGGATGGATCGTACGTGTCAATCTGGACTACCGGGACCGGATTCTTCCCGGGAAGTGATGGACAGATGGCCGCGGCAGCCGACCAGTTCTGCACGTCAGGGCTTCTGCTGTGCGGCATTCTGGAGTCCAGCGGTATCCCGTCAGCCAGTCCGACGCCGGTGACTGTATCCTATTCGGGCGCGGCTCCCGGCGACGTGAACGGCGTGGTCCAGATTAATTTCCAGGTAAGTGCTTCCGCGCAGTTTGGGTATTACCTGAGCGTGAATGGAGTCAACAGCAATACATTTACGATCTATACGACATCGGGGAACTCTGCTCTTGAGCTGAGCGGCTTTTCACGCCGGTAGCGGTGATGCTACGCTACGGATTATGGGTCCTGCGTCGCTCCTTGCGTTGATTATCCCCCTGATCTACCTGTTCTTGTTGGTTTTGATTGTGTGGCAAGTGTTGTCGGCACTGAACCGAATCACGAAGGGTGTGGAAGCTATCGCGGAAACGCTGCGCCGGATCGAGTCCAAAGGGCCGCCACCGAGCTAGTTGCGCGGGTTGCCGGGCGTTGTCACTGGGCCAGGCGATACACCACGGTCTGCAACATGACATCGTCTTTTTCCTCCTGCGTGATGCGCACCTCCGCGACGTGTGAAAGAACGCGGCTCAAGCTGCCCATGTTACCCGAAAAGAATGGCGGCGCATGATCGTCGGGATCGTCCTGACGGAGTCGCGCATTTCCACCGGACGAGTTGAAATCGAGAGCTGTCATGACTCGCTCGTAGTTGGCACGTTCAAGTGACTGCCGGAAACCAGCAGCGTAAGTGACTGCGCCGGCCGGCGATGCGGCCCCGGCCCGATCCAGCACGGCTGCAAGAAGGTTCGCGTCGTTAGCCAGATATAGAAGCCGTCCCGCGACCGCAACGCTCAGTTTTCCCAAGCCGTTCAATTGTTCGACCGGATGCTGTCCGGCAGTTCCGGTTACCCACGCCGTGCCTAACTGCGATGTGGTCCACAACTTTCCAGCAGCCGCAGTGAGAGCGGCCCGCACTGCATCCGCTTCCCAGTTCTGAGCGCCATAAAGCAATAGCACAGCAGGCATCCGCACAAATGTCGCGGATGCAGGCGAAGTCGATTGAATCAGCAGCATCGCGCGGCAGCCGGTGTGATCCACCATAGCGCGCACTGCGGCCACGGAATCGGAAATGCCGGCGTCCGGCGGCAGCGGTTGCTCATCGATGCGCGTTTCCAGATCGCCCTCGCTGCCGGCCTGCGTATCGGGTGAGACCGCCATAGGAGCTGCGCGCCAGTCGCCCACGGCCTGCGGTTGAGAAGCGATCAGCTTCTGGACGATCAGCGCGGCCACAGCGGAAGAGTCGCTCACGGGCGCGGCTTTGTAAAGCCCCGCCTCGGGTGGAACCAGAGCCACCAGGCCGGAGACATCCTGCCCGATGGACCCCGCCGCACTTGCCGCCGCGTCAGGCGCGCGAAGGAAGACCCGGCTTTCCGTGATGGTTCCGCTGGTTCGTGTCACATCCGCCAGCCCGGTCCAATACTGGCGGACCTCGGAGGCGTTCCGCTGAATCCAATAGGAACGGAAATACTCGCTTTTGACCAGCGCTTGCAGGTTCATCACCAGCCGTAACTGAGCGGTATCCCGCGCCAAGGCGTGCGCTCGTGCGGTTGACTCGCGATACCACGGGTCCGCAGCGATGCTCGGGTTGGATCCGCCGGCCAGCAGTTCGAGCGCCCGGGCTACCAGATCGTCGCGCGTGCCGAGCAACAGGTAACCTTTAGCGAAGGCGAACGCCACCGTGCGCTTGGATGCCGCGTCCAGACGCAGATAGAACGGCACGCCGCCTGCCTGACGTTGCTCGAACTTATCGCGGACGGCCCACAGTTGTGTTTTCATGAGGTCCGCGCTGCCGATGCGGCTGATATACAGGAACTCCACGTCGCGAATGCCGTACAGTGCCAGCGCGGAATCGGTTCCGGCGATCTCGAGTGCGCTGCTGAAGGTGGGCCGGAATCCCGCTGCCGTGCCGTACTCGCCAAATAGGTCGTGCAGCTTCATGAAGAGGTTCGAGTGCGAAAACACCGCGTAGTTCTCGCTGCCAAGCCAATCGGCTTTGGTTCGCGACGTGTCCCATTCGTGCAGCAGGCTGCCGAAATCCGGCGCTTCCAGGTAAAGCAAAGCGCCGCTCGGCATCAGCGCGGCCAGCTTTGGCGGAGGCGCGGCCGTCTGCAGGAAGAGCAATCCAGTAGCAGACAACAGCAGGGCGGTTACCAGAACGGCTCTTTTCATTGGGCACTCCTTAGGATGCGGGGACGCACCACGTGATCCTGCTCGATCGCGCTCTTGATCGCCGGCTGATGCGCGGCATTCTGCGCACGACGATCCTGTTCGGCCGTCAGCCCATCCAGATGATGCTGTAGCGCCTCGCGTGCGGCGGGTGGGCTCAGATCGATCGCCGAACGTAGATAGCTGCTGGCTGTACTCAGATCGTCAAGGCGTTCCGCGGCGGCGGCCAGTGACTGCGCCAGGGTGAACCGCTCGGCAGCGGTCACTTGCACAGGCGGCAAAACGGCGGCCATTCCGGGCTGACGGAAAGGCATGTACCGGCGGCGGAATCGATAATCAGACATGGGCTGGTTGAATACGTCTGGCTGTCCATTCGTGCGTGCCAGCGCTAGCGCGAGGTTGTCGCGGCGCAGCGCCAGCGCGGCGCGCAGGGTGCCCAGACAAACGCGGCCATCCGTGGGTGCGATGGCCAGCGCCTCCCGATATAACCGGAGCTTGGTCTGCGGCTCGGAAGTCGCATCCGCCACTCTAATGCGCGCCTCCACATAGTACGGTTTTTCGGCGGCATCGAGAGGGATGTCCGCGGCGGAAAGGAGGGCCAGCTCCGCATCGGACACGCCCGCCAATCGGTGCGGAGCGGCCAACCGAGCGGCTTCGGCGCGCAGTTTGTATGCCGCCTGCGAATCTGTGGCGGCAGTTGTGAGGAACAGATCGCGTTCCGCGGATCCTTCCGCCAGCGTGCGGGCGAGTGCGACCTTAGCTTCCGCATCCCACGGCACGGCTGCGATCCGCTTGCGGATGAATGCCGCGGATTCCGCCGTTTTCCCATATTTGGCGAGCAATTCCGCCGCCGGCAGCAAAGTCTCGAATCCATCTTCGACCACCAGCGACATGCGGTTTAACAGCGCCACGCCTGCGGCCACGTTGCCGCGCTGCAGATGAATTTCGGCCAGGCCGAGAAAATTCGCGGCATCCAGATGCCCGTTGTGGAGCTCGCGATCATAGAGGTATTCGAGGAGCGCGCGAGCGCCATTCTCATCGCCGGCATTGCGCAGCGTGACCGCGGCGCGCTGCAACGTGTCGGCGGGAGGTACCGAATCGGGGTGCGCCCGGTATTGCCCCAACAGCGCGTCCAGCGCGCCTGTACGCGACGCCAACCGGATCGCAACGTCAACATCGGGCGCTTCCGCATATTGCTTGGGGACGCGACTCCACTCCGCGGCCGCCTGGCGCACGTCGCCGGCATCGAGGAGCATGGAGACCAGTTGCATGCGCGCCTGCGCCTCGGTGTTTTCAAACGTTGCGCGCACATCGCCAAACGTAGCCGCGGCCTGCTTGGCCCAGATGGCCACCAGATCGCGCTGCAACTCAATCCGCTGCGGCTCGCTCACGCCGTGCATCTCGATCAGCGTGTTCAGCATCATGGCGGGCTGGTCCATCGACCGGGCCAACTCCACCAGCCAGGCGACTCCCGCGCCTGATGCAATCGATGCGCGCGCGGCCGGTTCAATCAGTTCGTTGAGCCGGTATTCCCGGTTGCGCTGGTAATAATCGCCGATCAGATGCGCGATCTCGGGGCGCAACTCATCGAACGCGTGGCGCTCTCCAATATCGGTGAAGGTCTCCGCCGCGCGGCTCCAGAACGGCTCGGGCACGCGCACACCGCGGCTTTGAACGCGCAGAAAAACAGCCAGTGCCGATTTCCAACCGGCGATGGCTTCGTCGTGCCGGCCGGCGGACCAAAGCGCGCGCGCCATGTGATCGTCGGCATCGCCGCGGTCGCGATCGAGTTCCAGCGCATGCCCGAACTGCGTGATCGCCTTAGCGGTCTGGCCGGAAGCGGCGTACGAATCGCCCAAAGCCATGTAGGCGTCCGGATTGCCGGGCTCCGCTTCGAGCGATGCGGGCAGCCACTCTTCCGCAGCCGCGCTTTTGCCGGACAGAAGATAGTCGCCGTAGCGCGCGCCGTAGTAGAACCAGATCGTGCCCACAATGGTGGCATCCGTCTGCGGCGGCGCTTTGAGGCGTTCGCCAATCGTCCGCGTATCGAGCGCGGACTGGAACGCGCGACCGATGTCCGGTGCACGGTCGTCAAAATACAGGCCCCCGAGCGCGGTGTAGGCCTTGGTCCAGACGGGAGGCAACCCGCTGCCGCGAGCTTGAATGGACGCATACGCCAGTTCGCGAAGGTCGCCCGCGATGGCCGATTGCACGGCGCGATCCGCGTAAACACTGCTGCGGGCGAGCGTCACCAACTCTTTCGGCTGCGCGACGGCCAGCATCGCCAGATAGCGGTCCAATAGTTCGCCCGACAGGCCGTTGCGCGTCATGGCTTCCCGCATCACGCGCATCTGCCCATCGCGATCGCCCTCCGAAATGAACGCCTCCACCGCTTGCATCCACACCGTCGCTTCCACCGGCCGGCCCGGATGCTGCTGGGCGTACAGTTCCAATTGGCGGCCCAAATCCCAGTACACCCCGCGCTGTGACTGCAGTGTTACGAAACGCTGATCGATCTGCCGGTCCTGCGCCGCGATCGATTCGAACCGCCATCTCGCCTCCAGATCGGACAGCCCGGCCGCTTCCACGAGCGGCAGCAGCGTATTCTCGCGATCTTGCCGGGACATGGCAGCCGCGCGCGCGGTTAACGTCTGCTCGAAGGCCATCTTTTCTTCGGGCGTATAAGTTTCCGCGATGATGCTCCCCGCTTGCTGTTTCAACTGCTGCTCTGCCGCCGGATTGGCGCCCAGGCGCGGCAGCAGGGCATCCATACGACGCGCGCGCGCCATGATACGCGCATAGATTACCGCATTGTTCATTTGCTTAAGCAGATCGGCACCCGCGAGCGCGGCGCCGCGATCGGCAAACGTCACGGCAGCCGGCAGTATGTGCCAGGCCTCCAGCCGCTCGGCAATTTCGAAATCGGCGTCGGCCGTCTCGGTCCGTGCGCCAATGATCGCGGTCTTCAGCGCCTCGACCGCCCCGGAGTTCTGCCCGGTGCGCGCCCGCAATTCCGCAACTTTGACGAGCCACTGCGGATCGCGATACGAGAGTTCGTATAGCCGGCTATAGCTTTCAATGGCGTCCGGGAACCGCATCAGCCGCGCTTCCAGCCTGCCTTTGGCTTCCAGCAAGTCAGCCCGGTCCGGCCGGTCGTGGATGCCGCGTTCGTAATCGGCGATGGCCGACGGATAGTCTTCCGTCACGGTTTCAACGCGCGCCAACACGATGGGCCAGCGGTAGTCGCGCGGCGCGGCAGCGATGGTCTGGCGGTAGAACGCCACCATCCGCGCCGCCTGGCCGTACACGACCGCATACGCCGCGGCCTCTTTGGTGAGCGCGGCATCTTCCGGATAACTGTTCACCAGCTCGATATATTGGTCCACCGCCCCGGAGCTATCGTGCAAACGCTCCAGCGCCGGAATCAAGCTGCGCCGCAGGGTGGCGATGCGCTCGATGCGATCGGCAGGTGTAAGCGGCGATTGCTTGAACTGCTGGATGGTGGCCAGTTCGTAGTCGCGAAAACCGCGATCGTCCTTCGCTTGCAGATACGTGTCGGCCATCGCGGTCAGGTATGCGGCGTTGCGCGGCTCGGTCCGCAGAAGCCCAGCCAGCAAATCGCGCGCGCGATCGAACTGGCCGGCGGCCGTCGCGACGCGCGCCGATTCGAGAGTGAATTGGGCCGCCAGGTCCGTCCGGGCACGCTTGGCGGCATCCAGCAGAATTCCGATGGCTTCGGCGGGCTGCCGATTGCGGACATGAAAATCCACCGCGGCGCGCACCACGCCGAGAATCAGGGGATGATCGCGATAGAGAGCATCCACCACGCGCGCCGAGCCGGCAATGTCCTTCTTCGATTCCAGGAGCCGCGCGTAGCTGAGCGTAAGGCGCATCTGGTCCACTGGATCGGTGCTGATGGCGGCCAGGCGCTGACTGGCGCGCTCCTCGGTGGCGTCGAATCCCAAGCGGCGGGCGGTCTCTTCGATGTCGGCGAGCGCAGTGGACGATTTCTCGTTAGCCATGCGGGTCTCGAGCAGAGTCTCGAGGTCTTGGCGCCGCTGCTGGGCTTCGAGCACGGTGACGCGCAGCGATAGAGATTTCGACGACGGATCGGACGCTATGGCCGCCGTGGCCCGATCTACCAAGTCGCGCGTGTTGGGCCGGTTCAGCAGGCGCATCAGGCGGCTTTGCGCTTCGCCCTGGCCTTTGACGGCGCCCACAACGTACTCGCGCACCGCACTCGCATAGTCGCGTTTGCCTTCGTAAATGGCGCCTGCCTGGTAAGCGAGCATGGCGGGATCGTTGAATTTCCGGCGAGCGGCGGCGATCCAGCGCAAAGCATCGTTGTACAGATAATAGTCCCAGTAAACGGTGGCCGTGTCGAGATAAGCTTCGGGATTGCCCGGCTGCACGGCGGGCATGCGCTCCCAAAATGTACGTGCGCGGCTGAACAGATCGCGGTCAGCCAAAATGTCGCCCATGCGCGCCAGAATGCCGGAGTCGCCGGGATTGGCTTGCTGCTCGTAATTCGCCAGCGAAACCGCTATGCCGGTGTTGCGCTCGTCATACGCTGCCAGCGAACGGTAGAGCGCGGATGCTTTGCTGGTGAACTCGGTGCGGCCGGGATAGGCATCGGCCAGTGCGCGCGCGGCCGGCGCGGCCGCTTCAAAATGGCAGAGCCAGGCTTCGGCTTCCACATCAAACTCAACGGCTGCCGGGTTAGCGGTTACCGCCTGGCTGAACCTTCCGTCTGTGATTCCGGGGTTTGCGGCGCGTATCGCCGCCAGTTCCGCGTAAAGACTGCCGGCATGCGAAAGAGATGCAAACAACATCGTCCGAAGCTGCGCGTCGTAGAACCAGTATTGCCGCAGCAGGGTATCGTACGCAGCGGCGTCGAATGTTTCCTGGCGCCCGTAGGCACCCAACAAGTTGTGGACGAACACCAGGTCCTCCGGGAAACGCGCATGCGCATACCGGTTCAACTGCAGATAGAGCGCGGCATCCGGATGCGTTTGCGTAACGATATCGCCGAAGTACTCCTCCAGTTCGGTTCCCGAAAATGCCGCGATCACGTCCCGGCTGATTTTTTCGAGCGCGCTGTACTCTTTCTTGCGTAGATACCAGCGCGCGAGTTTGTGATACCAGGAGCGATCGGCGAACTTCCCAATCGCCTTCGTGTACACCTCTTCCACTTCGCGCGACGTGCCGTTCTGTTCCAGAAACGCGGCCAGCCGTTCGTAGAGTCCCGGATCGTTGGGATTGCGGGCAATTTCGGTCCGGTATACGCGCAACGCGTCCAGCGGACGATTGAGTTCCGCCAGCCGGGAGAGATATTTGTCGAGCACCTGCGTATAGGCGGCGGAGCGCGCGGAGGCCGGAGCCCGGCCGACCGGCACGCCGGAAGCTTTCGCCGCCAGTTCGCGAAGCAATTGATCGTATAGAGCAAATTCTTCGGTTGTTCGATTCGCGCGTGCCAGCGCATCGGAGACCTGCAAGGCCACTGCGACGCGCCCCGCACCGGAAGGAAAATCGGCCAGGTACTGGCGGCCGGCGCGAATCACGGCCACATCATCGCCGTACACGCCGTAGGCCGAAATCAGCATGGCGCGCAACACCTCGCGGTACCCGGATTTCGGGAAACGCTGTTCCAGTAAGCCAGTCAGCTGCTCCGCGGCGGCGCGATGGAAATAGGCCGCCGATTCTTGGTTCTGGAGTTGGTACTCCCACCGCGGCCGCGTCCCGTTCAGCACCAGTGAGAGAATGCCGTTCAGAAAGCCTGGCGACGAATCCACCGTGGCGATGTCTTTATAGAAGGAGAGATCGCCCGATCCGAACTGGATGGGCTGATCGGGCGCCGTGAGCAGCAGGTTGGTCAAGCCGTACAGTGCGCGCTCCTGACGCGGCCCGTTCGCCGGCGGAACGCTGTAGAGGGCGTAGTACAGGCGCGCGGCTTCGTTCACATCCGGCAGCCGCTCGAACAATTGAGCGGTGGTCTGCAGTTCATCGGGCGTCCACGGCGGTGGGCCGGGGTGAGCGCCGGACTCCTTTGCCATGCGGTATTCGAGCAACACGCGGCGCGCCGCAGCCGCATTATTTTGCGCTTGAAAATAGGCGAACAGCCGGGCCGTGGCATCCAAATCGGCTGGGTTCGCGGCGAGCGCGGTATGCGCCCTTCCGGCAAATTCCCGCAGCTTGTTCTGTTGTTCCAGCAGTTTGAAATAGCCTGCCGTGAGATCCCGCGGCCAGAGCGGCTGAAACGCCCGATCGTAGATCGCCAGAGCGGCATCGGGGCGGTCGCGGCGCATTTCCAGATCCGCGCGCATGCTGACCGGCGTGAACAGGTCGTCGAACATGCGGCCGTATTGCGCGATCTCCGCTTCCGCGGCGGCGAATTGCCTGGTGGAGACCAGGTGGTCGATCAGCTTGCGCCAAGCCTGGGGCTCTTTCCGGTACCGGTCAACCCACGTGTGGAAGATGGGACCCGTCACGGATTCGGGCAGGTTTGCCTGGCCGGCGGCGGCCGCCATGCGCTCGCATGCCGCCCACGCGCGCTGCGCGGTTGCCGGCAGCAGCGGATCGTCTTTGGCGGCCGTGGCGGAGGCGCTCAACGCGGCGATTTCGTCGCGCGGCTGCGATCGCCGGTGATAAAAATCGGCCAGTTCGATCAGCGCGCTGTAGCGTTCCGCGGCGCGCTGCGCGTAGCTCTTCCAATCGGTTTCAGCCGCGGCGAAATCCAGCGCCACTTCGGCTTCCTGTGCGCGCAACCGGTACAGCATGGCGTCGTGCTGCGCAGCGGAAATCAGCTTGGTCAGGGCCGCGCGGCTTTGGGCGGGTGGCAGGGCGATGGATACGGCTCCGCCGGGCATGGGCACGCTCCGGAAGATCGCGGCTAGCGCCGGGCCGGCGGGAACGTGCTGCAGCCAGGACTCCAGTTCCGCGCGCAGCAGGAATGCGCCGCCGATGATTAACGCGACGGCGCCCAAGTGGGGCAGGACTCCAGTCCTGCGGCCGACGCCCACGTCGGCCCGTGCGTGCCCGGCACGCGAAGGGCGGGTCCTGGAGGACCCGCGCAGGACTGAAGTCCTGCCCCACGAACTGGCTTGAGCCCGGTTACCAGATTTCAAACGCCACCTCCTCAGTGCCCACATTGTGCGCGATGTCTTCGGCCGTGACGTAAACGGTATACTTCCCCGGCGGAAGATACGCCGGCACAACGATCTCGCCCGTGTTGGCTTTCGCCGCGGTGTTCCAGCGCAGCGCAACCGGCATCGCCCCGTACAGCCGCGCCGTGATGGTGCGCGCATTTCCGGAAACCAGCGCCCGAATGCGCAGCGTCTCACCGGCGCGTAAGCGAGGTTTCTCCAGCCGCGCGCGCAGCACTGGAGTCTGGCTGGCGATCACGAAGCTTTTGGACTCGCGATACACATGGCCGTCGCGGTCGCGCAGGATCAGGCGCACCTGGTACACGCCGTCGCACATCTCCACCGGCGCCAGGAAGCGCGTCTGCCAGGTGTCTTCCTCTTTCAAATAGCGGAGCGGTTTCACCAGACCGAAGGGAAACAGCGCGATCACCGAAACAATGGATTCGTCGGCCTTCAGCCGCAGCACCGGATCCCCCGGCCGGATCACGCGCGGCCGCAGCAGCGCACGGGGCACGGCCAGAAACGATGTATACGGCGTGACGAATTTGTACTTCTTCGAAAGCCTGATAATCTCGTCGATCGAGGCGCGGTCCTCGCCGTCGCGCTCGATTTTTGCGAGAAGAGCATCCACGCGCGCTTTGGCCCAGGTGCGCGGTAACTCGGGGTGGTCGGCCTCAGCGGCGGGCAGCGCGACTGTCTGCGCAAAGCGCAGCGACTGGCCATCCCGCATTCCCGTCACCGTGAACGTGGCGTGCGATAGCGGCTTCTTATACTCGCCTGCCCAAGTGGCCGTCGAACCGGCGAAGCGCGTCTCTTCGAGCGGATATACCAAATCCACATTCGCGCCCGGCGCAGCCAGCGCAAGATTCTTCAATGGCTCCTGGCCGATCTTGTCCAGGAATGCGTTCAGCTTGAACTCCACAGGCTCGGTGGATCGCACCCAATCGAAGTAGCCGTTGTGGCTCGCGAGCATGCGCAGCAGCAGCAGATTGGCATCATCGCCGACGCCCAGCACCAGCGTATGCGGCCGGCGATCCGGCGCGCGCTTGCGCCACTCGGCCGCATACCATGCGGACAGCTTGCCGTTCTGCACAGTGCCCTCGGTAGCGCCGCCATCGCTGATCAACATCAGGTACGGCTCGCTGGGGGTGGCTTGGGCGAGCGCGGCGCCCAACGCACGCTCGAAGTCCGTTCCACCGCGGATACGGCTCTCGCGCACGAAGGCCAGCGCCTGTTCGATATTCTGGGGGGTCGCCGGCCGCGGCTGCGGCGCGAACGCGCTCACGGCGGAGTTAAAAAGCAGCAGGTTAAAAGAATCCGATGGCCGCAAACGGCGTAGCGCCGTCTCGCACGCGGCGAAGCTACGCTCAAGTTTGTCCCATTGCATCGAAAGCGAATTATCGAATAAGACGATCAGCGTGCGCGCCGCTTGCGCGGAAGGCGCGGCCGGAATCCGCAGCAGCGCCTGCGCCTGGAAAAATCCCGGTTCGGACGCATTCTCGCGCTCGGTAATCACGCGAACCGTGTCGGCTTCCGCCGGATCGAGCGCGTAACGGACGGTGAAGTCCTCTTTCAACTCCACGTTGTTCCCAAAAAACTCCGCCTTTACCAGATTCGGATTGCGCTCCCGTATCTGCAGCGGGTAAGTCTTCGCGACCGCATCGAAAGCGCGGATGGCGTTCGCCGATCGCAATTCGAACGTAATCGTGAGATGTCCGGCGGTCTGCACTCCGTAAACATCGGGCTTGAGCGGCACTACAAATTCGGACTGATACCGTTCGACGGCCACCGGATGCTGGTATTCCATCTCGATCCGCTTGGCGCCGTAGCTCGGGATGGGCACGATGCGCGCCGTGAACTCCTGGCTGCGCCGCGCTTCGGCGGCATCCCGTTCGCCCATCTGCAGCAATCCCGGATCGATGGCCTGGGCCTTGGCTTGTTCATAGATTTCGCCGGCGCGGCGCCGTTCCAGAATCACGCCCGGGATTCGCGTCACATCGTCCCAAACGGCAAAATCGGACACCGTGGCCTTGTCCGGAAGAGCGAAATGATAGACGCCCTCTTCGATAGCGCGGCTGTGATTCCCGAAGATCTGCCGCACACGGACACGGGCTACCCCGTTATCGATAAGAATCTCCAGCGCCATTTCATCGAGAGAGAAAACGGCCGGGTCGGGCTGCTGCCGGTCTCCGGGGATCAGCACGCCGGTATCCGCCATCGCCCAAGCGGCCAAGGCAAACGCCGCCATCAGAACGCGCCCAGTCATCGCAGCGCTCCTTCCGCGATACGCACCAGGCCGTTATCGGTGCCGATGTAGACGAAGCCGCCACCGGCGGCCACCGCCGTCACGTTTCTGGAAGGCAATCCAATAGATGTATTCGCCCAGCGGCCGGACCCGCGATCGTAAATGAAAAGACCGCGGTCCAGACTGCCAACATATACCTGGCCGCCACTCACTACCATGGCGTTCGGATTGACCACAAAGCCGGGCTGCAGATCGGGGAACGCATGCCAATCGCCCGACGCGTCCAGCCGCTCCACGCCCGCGCCATAGGTTCCGGCGAACCACTCGTCGCCAACCCGCGCCAGCGCGGTAATCCAATTGTGCCGCAGGTGCGAATTCGCAGTGGTATAGTTCACACGCACCCGATCGTCATCCAGCATCGATAAGCCGCCCAGCGTGCCCGCGACGACCTGGGCGCCCTCCGCCGCTACTGTATATACGTGGTTGTTGACGAGTCCCTGGAAAACATAAAGGCTGCGCACGCCGGAGCGATCGATAAACGACAGGCCGGCCGGCGTGGCCACCACCATGCCGCCTTCGCGAAATGCGGCGTCCGTCACGTGATCGGAGAGCAGGCCGTCTTTGCGCCCCAGGATCTGGCGCGGCTGAGCGCCGGAATCGAACAGCACCAGGCCGTTGGCGGTAGCCACCGCCGTGCGGCCGTGTTCCGCATCGGCCACAATGCGATTGATGCAGAAAAGCGTGTCGCTTTCGTGATGCGCAGCCTGCTCGAGATTCGCGTCCAGCACATCCAGGCCGCGATCGAAATAACCCACCCACAACCGGCCCGCACTCAGGGCCAGGGCGGCCACATCGCGGTCGGCCATCAGAGCAGGCCCAGCGGTGAGCACGGGCGACCAATGCCGGGCAGCCGTGTCGTAATGGTAGATGGCGCTCTCCGCGGCTGCATACAGATCGCCGTCCAGGTTCGCCAGGTGGAGAATCGGCACCTCCGGCGCGCCCGTTTCGGTGGGGGCTCGCGGTCCGGGGTGCGCCTGTAGTGGAACTTCCAGGATGCCCTCATCCTCCGTTCCGATCTGGAGAGTCCCGCCGCGTTGCGCCAGCGCGCGCGCGAAGAACCCATCGGCCAGAGTCCGCACGCGCCGTCCATCGTGGAACTCGACGACGCCCAGCGGCGTTCCGGCGTATGCTGTATCGCCATCGACGCTGAGCGAGAGAACCTGCGGATCGGGCAACGCGTCCAGGAGTTCGTCCAGTTGTCCGGCGTGATAGTGAAAGGCGCCGTTCTCCAACGTGCCGATCCAGATGTTGCCGTCGTTACCGGCAAGAGCGGTGATGTGCGCCGCCTTCAGGCGCGCATGAAAAGGTGCCAGCCGCCGCCCGTCGAATACCAGCAGCCCCTGCCGCTCGGTGCCGAGCAGAATGCGGCCCGAGCCTAACACCAGGACGCAGGTGACCGTTCGTAGGCCCGAATCCGCCGGCAGTATTTGGCGAAAGCGTGCGCCGTTGAAAGCCAGCAGGCCCTCGCCGCGCGTAGCGACGAAGAGTTCCGGCTCCGCCGAACCTGCCAGGATGCCGGTGGAGATGGCGCCCAACTCGGCGGACGGCAACTCGATGCCGGCGCGATATCGACGGATCAGCGCGCCGTTCCGGCTGTAGAGGAACAGCCCCGCGCGCGCGCTTACCGCGATCATGTCTTTATAAGCCGCCAGATCGCGGAACGCGGGGCTGGCCGCTATCGGTTCGACAGCCGCTGGTACGGAGCGGTCGAGGGAGAGGATCCGAAACGGAAATTCCGATTTTGCGCGAACCTCGCTAGCCGCTTCTTTCTGGGCGCGAGACGCACGCCACATCACGCCCATGCCCGCCAGAAGAACTGCGCTCAGCGCCGCCGCCAGAATTGCTCGAAACATGTCGATCGACTCCAGCGATCATCTTGGCACGCCGCATACCAATGCATGGAGGGCGGGCTTCAGCCGGCGCGGCACTTCAGCGCCGCTCTCAATTCGTGTGTTCGGATATAGACGGCATATGGCGGAATCCACACGCCGGCGAAATTACGCCGCACCCCGTCGCGCCGTTATGTCCGCGTCTTCTTCGCGTGCGATCTCAGCGGCGTGGTCAGCGAGTTCGTGCAGGCGTACCGTCACCAGGTCCTTCTCCAGATCCTCGCCGCTCTCCACCATGCGCTTCAGATGCATGCCCGCGAGGCGCGAACACCACGCGTCGGTCATCGCGTGGCCCGTGCGGCGGCTCAATTCCAGCAGGTCTGCATGCGGCATGGCAATCTGCTTTTCGATGCGCGTATCCTCGCTCCGCAGAATGAATTTCACGTCCACCGTATCGCTGTGACGCAGCGAAATGGCCGTCTGCAGCCACTTGAAAAGGACCTCCCATTTGCGCCCGAACGGGTCGGGCCCCACTTCAAACTGGCGAAAATTCAGCATCACCGCTATCTTACTGCATTTGGTATTTAGAGGGCGGGCGTTTAGCGGGTGCGCGCCGGCTTTGTCGTCTTCGACATCCGCGCTACGCCGACCCCAAGAAAACAACTGATCGGCGCCGCCGATCACTTCCCCTCAGGCTCGGCGATCGAGGGTTCCTTTGGGAGCGTTAATTTCGCCAGGAATCTTGCGGCTGCGGGAACGCTTCGCGGCAGGCGCCGGCCACAGACTGGGAGCCATCCCGTGGTTTGTAGGTTCACAGAATTAGTGAAATTCCTGCCAGTTCCTGAAAAAGCTCGCCACGGTAGGTGTAAAAATTCCTACGTGGTCGGCGGGACGGCAAACACTACGGACCAGGGAATATCTAAACCGCCGCGCAGATGCCAGCGTCGGGCGTTTCTCGTCAATTGGGCAGGACGCGATAATGCGGGTGGCATGATCTAGCGCGAGCTTTGGAGCGCGGCGAGACGCTCAATGACCCTCAGCAGAGCTGGCCGAATGACGACCTCTTTGGCAAGTCCGAGAATGCCGTAAGTTATCGCGAGCCAGTCAATCAGACAGTGGCCTACGTTCGTCAGGTCTGCTTCCCGAGCTGGCACGAACCGAAGTTCAGCCCCGCAAATCTCTCGGTAGCCAAGGAAACAAGCGCCGCTGGGATGAGCATGTTCGCTGAGATATCCGTACGATTCGGTGACGGTCGCTGCTCCGTATTTCTCAACCCGGAATTTGTCGTATGCTGCGATCCAGTGCTTGAGTCGAACCGGGTCGGGAGAATCAAGCTGAATAGGGTGCGCGCCGTGCTGCTCGCCATATTTCTTGATCCAGTCGTTAGCACGGTCAAAGTTGGACACGATATTAAAGACGTCGGGCCAGCGGGCGCCATTGATGTGCTTCGAGACATTCTCCGCAACATAGGCTGCCTGCGCGGTCCACTCGAACATGTGCCGACAGAGAAGTCTCGCAGAAGGAAAGTTATCCGCCTCCTCTAGCGAAACAACACCTGCCAAAATCGTGCGAATGTGGGCGATCAGTGAATAAGCATAGACACGCAGGGCGAACAACGCGAGATCTTCATTCGGTCTATCGAAGGGAACCGGCGGACGCGTCAGCGTCGGCAGCGCGATCGCGCTTACGCCTTCCTCAACAGTTTTCACAACTCTAATCTGGCGAATGGTAAATTTGCTCAAATCATGGAGCACCGCACAGGGGCGGGAAAGAAAGCCGCCCCTGTGTGCCAACCTCCTTGACGGGTCGTCGCCAAGGCCCTACGGTAACTCATGCCGCCATTCAAGGCAAACGAGGCCAAGCCGAACGTCGGCTGCGTAGATCGGATGAAGAGGCTCAATCGTGTCGATCACAGTTCGGGCGACCGGCCCGGGACGGTACATAACGCGATAGGGCAACAAAATGACCGGCACTTGTTTGAGAAGGCCTCCAGATCCGGTGTCTAGGCACCGCAAATTCGGCGATTATTGCAACTCTGTTCACTGAGTCGGAACGCGGGTCAACCGCGCTCTCGCGTCCAAGACTCATCTGAATCAGCGTCTACCGCTCTAGTCCTAACTGTACCATTTCATTTGGGCGTATCGTCCCCATGCTGCGGAATCGCCACCGAACCGGCCCGAGACAATCACCGGATTGGCGGTGGGGCGTGACGACTGATAGCATGGAGGCATGTCCTCCCTGCTGGAGAAGGCGCTGGAGAAGGTGGGTGCATTGCCGCCCGATGAGCAGGACGCGATTGCATCCCAGATTCTCGCATCGCTAGCCGACGAGGAAGGATGGAAGCGGCGCTTTGCTGAAAAGCGGGATGTGATCCGCCGCATGGCGCGCGAAGCCCTCCACGAAGACGAACGTGGGGGCACTCTGCCTTTAGACGATCTGCTCTGATGCAATCGCGCACGACGCGCCAGTTTTGGCGGCTCTTTCGCGATCTGCCGAACGATGTCCAACGAGATGCAAAGCGCGCGTACCGCCTTTTCCAAGTAAATGCGGCGCATCCCAGTATCCACTTTAAGAAACTGGAAGGAGAAGACGACATCTATTCGGCTCGCATCGGCCTCGATTACCGCGCTCTCGCGGTCATGAAGAGAGACCGCATCGTGTGGTATTGGATTGGCAACCACTCCGATTACGATCGGCTGGTCTGACCACTCGTCCGGTCCTAGGCGGCCAGCGCTTGCAGGGCCTTATTCTCCCAGACACACTGGCGATGCACGGAAGCACCGCCGGACAAAGTCCCGTGTAGGATTGTTTCAAGAACAATGGCAAGCGGGTAGGATAATTTCACGAACCCTTGTAAGATTCTTCATGATCTCTGGCAAGGCGCCCTTGCTCGTCCTTCGCTATCAATGCACAGTCTTTCACCTACTCTGTCAACCTACACAGTTACAAGAGTGTGAGTGGGTCCACGTCGATCACTAGCGCCGTGGCACTCCACTTATTCTCCCGTGCGAATAACTGCGCGCGGCGCAATAACTCGTTCAACGCAACGCGGCTGGCAGCCTTGATCAGGAACTGGTAGCGATATTCCTTCTTGAGCCGGGTTACCGGCGCTTCGGCTGGACCCATGATCTTGATCTTCTCCGGCGCGGGCGTCAGGAAATGGCCCAACTCGGCGCTCAGCCGCATAGCCTGTTCCTGCTGCTCGCTGCGCACCAGGATATTGGCCATGGCGCTGAACGGCGGGTAGTGCATCATGCGGCGGAACTGCAATTCCTTTTCGTAGAAAGTCTGGTAATCCTGCGCGGCGGCCATGCGGATGGCGTAGTGATCGGGGTTGATGGTCTGCATCAGGACGATGCCGGGAAGGCTGCCGCGCCCGGCGCGTCCGGCGACCTGAGTGAGCAGTTGAAACGTGCGCTCGGCTGCGCGGAAGTCGGGCAGTCCCAAGCCGACGTCTGCCGAGACCACGCCCACCAGCGTGACGTTCGGAATATCGTGGCCCTTGGCGATCATCTGGGTGCCCACCAGAATGTCGTAGGACGCGTCGCGGAAGCCCTGCAGGATGGCTTCGTACTGGCGCTTGGCGGTGACGGTGTCGCGATCCAGGCGCGCGATGCGCGCTTTGGGAAACTCGTGGTGCAGCTCTTCTTCGACCTTCTCCGAGCCGACGCCCAGGAAGTAGATATGCTCGCTTTGGCACTTAGGGCAGTGCGTGGGTACGCGCTCGGCGTAGTTGCAGTAGTGGCACAGCAGGCGGCGGTCGCGGCGGTGAAAGGTGAGGGTGACCGAGCAGTTCATGCACTGGACGCGCTCGCCGCAGGAGCGGCAGGCGACGAAGCTCGAAAAGCCGCGGCGGTTGAGCAGGATGATGGTCTGCTCGCCGTTATCGACGCGGTGCGCCACGGCCTCCAGCAGGCGGCGCGAAAACGTGGCCTGCTTGCGCGTCTCCAGAAATTCGGTGCGCATGTCGATCAGTTCCACCTGCGGCATGGGCCGGGCCTCAATGCGGCCGGGCAGTTCTAGCAGCGTGTACTTGCCGCGTTCGGCGTTGTAGCGGCTTTCGAGGCTGGGCGTGGCGGATCCCAGCACCACGCACGCGCGCGGCGGCTTGCGCGCGCACGATCGCCACGTCGCGGCCGTTGTAGCGCGGGGTTTCCTCCTGTTTGTAGCTGTCGTCGTGCTCCTCGTCGACCACGATCAGGCCGAGGTTGCGCATGGGCGCGAAGACGCCGGAGCGCGTGCCCACCACCACGGAGGCCGCGCCGGAGCGAATGCGGCGCCACTGGTCGGAGCGCTCGGAATCGCTGAAGGCGCTGTGCAGAATGGCGACGCGATCGCCGAAGCGGCTGAAGAACTGGCCGGCGACGGCGGGCGTCAGGGCGATTTCCGGAACCAGCAGCAGCGCGCTCCGGCCGCAGGCTAGCGCGGCGTCGATGGCGTTCAGGTAGACCTCGGTCTTGCCGGAGCCAGTGACGCCGTGCAGCAGGAACGTGCGAAATTCGTGGGTCTGGATGGCGGCGCGGATCTCGTCGAAGGCGGCGGCTTGCGACGGATTGAGCACGTGCGGCGCGCGTACGGGCGCGGCGTGGATGGCCATGGGTTCGGTGCGCAGGGAGACGAGTTTCTTACGGGCCAGGGCGCGGGCGGCCGGGCTCGAGTCGCGGACCATGGATTCGAGATCTTTCAAATTGTGCGATCCGGGATGCAGTTCGAGAAACGCCAGCAGTTCGCGTTCGGGCTTAGCGAGTTTGGCGGCGGGCGGCGCGCCGGTAAGCTCTACACGCAGGCGCTCGGCGGGCGCGCGCAATGGATCGCGCTCAGTCTGGACTTGTTCGACCATTACGAAGCGTTTGCGCTCCAGCGCGCGCAGGGCGTTGCCGGCCAGCGGCAGCTTACGTTCCAGGTAGGCGGCGGAGAGCGGACGCTGGTCGAGCATGCGCAGGATCTGAACCACGGGATCTTCGGGCGAGGAATCGAAGAGAAGCTGGCGGGCGGCATCGCGGCCGGCATCGGTAAGCGAATAAACTTTGCCACGGCGGATATCGGAAGCCAGCGGCAGCATGCCGCGCAGGACTTCGCCGAGGGGAGCGCAATAGTAGCCGGCGATCCAGTTGCCGAGGGCGAGCAACTCGGCATCCAGCACCGGCTCGGCGTCGATCAGGCGCAGTACCTCGCGCGTGAGCACGGCGGGCGCGTCGTCGTGGCAGCGCAGCGCCACGCCGGTCAGCTTGCGGCTGCCGAAGGGGACCAGCACGCGGCAACCGGGCTTCACGCGGTGGCGCAGCGTCTCGGGCAACGCGTAAGTGAACGGCTGATCGAGCGGGACGGGCAGGCTGACGTCGCAGTAGAGATAGGAACCGTCGGGCAAATTTCAGGATAACTGCCCCGTATAATGGTGGTGAATCTGATGTCCGGTCCTTCAATCATTATCAGCGCGACGTTCACGGCCGACGCCATCGAATTTCCGCTGGCCTTCTGGATGCGCGAGTTGGGATTCGATTACGCGATCCAGGTGGCGCCTTACAACCAGGTGTTCCAACTGCTTCTGGATCCCGCAGGCGCGTTGGCGTCCAACCACGGCGGGGTCAACGTGGTGCTGGTGCGATTCGAAGATTGGTCACCGGACCTGGCGCGCCTGGAAGCCGACATCCAACATTTTGCCGCTAGTTTGCAGACCGCCGCGCACTCCTTCACGGCGCCGCTGGTGGTGTGTATTTGTCCGCCATCGGCGCGCATCACTGCGGATTTTCAGGCCGGGATGGAAGACCGGCTGGCAGCCGCCGTCGCCGATCTCAGCACGATCCATCTGGTGACGCCATGCGAGACTGACGCACTCTACCCGGTGACCCAGCCGCACGATCCGCTGGGCGACAAACTGGGCCACATTCCCTACACGCCGGCTTATTTCGCGGCCCTGGCCACCATGGTGGCGCGCAAGATTCATGCGTTGCGCACGCCGCCTTTCAAAGTGGCCGCGCTCGATTGTGACGACACCCTGTGGCGCGGCATCTGCGGCGAGGATGGCCCGCAAGGTGTTATCGTCGATCCGCCGCGCCGGGCCCTGCAGGAGTTCATGCTGGCGCAGCACGCGCAGGGCATGCTGCTCACGCTGTGCAGCAAAAATAATGTGGAAGACGTGCTGGATACCTTTCGGCTGCATCCGGAAATGGAGCTGCGCATGGAGCACCTGGCGGCGTGGCGCATGAACTGGCAATCGAAGCCGGCGAACCTGGCAGCGCTCGCCGAAGAACTCGAGTTAGGGCTGGACAGCTTTATCCTGGTGGACGACAATCCGCGCGAATGCCGCGAAGTGGAGGCGGCCTGCCCGCAGGTTCTCACGCTGGCGCTGCCGGCGCAGGATAGCGAGATACCGGAATTCTTACGGCACGTGTGGGCTTTCGACCGGCTGCGCGTGACGGAAGAAGATCGCGCGCGGCCGGCCATGTACGCACAGGAGCTCGCGCGCCAGCGTGCCGGAAAACAGGCGTCCGGGTTGGAGGAGTTTCTGCGCAGCTTGCAGATCGAAGTGCGCATCGCGCCCATGTCGCCCAAAGACCTGGCGCGGGTGGCGCAGTTGACGCAGCGCACCAACCAGATGAACTTCACCACGGTGCGGCGGTCGGAGAGCGACATTCAGGCGCTGCTCGAATCGGGCAAAGCCGAATGCCTTACCGTGCACGTGAGCGATCGCTTCGGCAGCTACGGGTTGGCGGGCGCGATGGTCTTCCGCAGCGGCGTGGACGCGCTGGCCATCGATACGTTCCTGCTGAGTTGCCGCGCGCTGGGCCGTGGCGTGGAGCACCGCATGCTCGCGGAACTGGGACGAATCGCACAGCAGCGCGGGCTGGCCGTGGTGGAAGCGCGCTACGTGCGTAGCCAGCGGAACCGGCCGGCTCTGTTGTTTCTAGAGAGCGCCGGGTTGCAGTTCCAGAGCGTGCGCGGCGAGATGCTGGTGTTTCAATTCCCGGCGGAGTTTGCGGCCAGGATCGTATATCAGCCCTCGGCCGTAGCGCCTCATCTGGCGCATGCCGCGCCTGCCGCGCCCGTAACGGTGTTACGCCAGAATGGAATTCCTTACGCGCGGATTGCCAACGAACTGCGCACGGTGGAGCAGATCCTCGCGCTTTGCGCGGCGGAAGTCCCGCGCGGGCTTACGCCCACACCGGCCTCCGAGGCGCCGCGATCCGACATCGAGCGGCAGTTGTGCCGGATCTGGGCCGGCATGCTGGGAGTGCCGGCCGTCGGCATCCACGACAATTTCTTCGACTTGGGAGGCCACTCCCTGCTGGCCGTGCAGTTGCTCTCGCGCGTAAAGGAAGAGCTCGGCATCGAGTTGACGCTCGAAGTGGTATATGGCGCGGATTTCACCGTGGCGGAATTGGCCAAGGCGATCGAACTGCGCGAAATCGAGGCCGCGGGTGCGGATCAGTATGCCGCGCTTTTAGCCGAAGTGGAAAAACTCACGGACGAAGAGGTGCGCGAGTTGCTGGCCAAGGAAAGCGGGGAAGCGCCGTACTGAGCGATGCGCATTCTGTTGACCGCCAACGCCTCGTACGTGCCTCCGCGCGGCGGAGCGACGCGCAGCAATCTGCTGTGGCTGGAGCACATGGCGGCGCGCGGGCACGCCTGCCGCATCGTGGCGGCCGCCCTCGCTGAAGACGCGGCTAAACGCGCGCAAATGGCCGAGGAGGGTGCGGATCGGCACACTCTGGCGCAACGCGGTGTGGAGGTCGACGAAGTCCCGGAACCGGCGCGGCTGGCGCGCGCGCTGCGCGGGCACATCCGCGAATTCGAGCCGGACTGGGTGCTGGTATCGTCGGAAGATTTGGGGCATGCGCTGCTGCGCGAGGCGCATTTTTCGGCGCCGGGGCGCGTGGTTTACCTGGCGCATACGCCGCAGTTTTTCCCGTTCGGTCCGGCCAGTTGGAATCCCGACCCGGCCGCCGCGGAGCTGGTCGCACGCGCGGCCGGCGTGGTGGCTATCGGACAGCACACGGCGGCGTATGTACGCCAGTATGCGGGCCGTGAGGCGGCAGTGATTCATCCGCCGATTTACGGCAGCGGACCGTTTCCGAATCTGGCGTCATTCGACAGCGGCCGCGTCACCATGGTCAATCCGTGCGCGGTGAAGGGAATCTCGATCTTCGCGGCGCTGGCGGAGCGCTTCCCGGCATACGGCTTCGGGGCACTGCCGGGTTGGGGCACCACCGCCGCGGACCGCACGACGCTGGCCGCGCGCTCGAACATCGCGATGCTGCCAAATTGCCGCCATATCGCGGAGTTTCTCAGCCGCACGCGCATCCTGCTGATGCCATCGCTTTGGTACGAAGGATTCGGGCTCACCGTAATGGAAGCCATGCTACACGGCATTCCGGTCATTGCGAGCGACGCCGGCGGACTGGTGGAGGCAAAGATGGGAACTCCGTTCGTGGTCGACGCGCCGGCCATCGAACGGTATGCACCAGTTTTCGACGAGCACGCATTGCCGCAGCCGCTGATCGGGCCGATCGATCTGAAGCCGTGGGAGGACGCGTTGCGCGCGCTGCTCACCGACCGGGAACTGTACGAGCATGTTTCGGCAGTCTCGCGTGAAGCGGCGCTCGGGTTCGTCCGCGGCCTGGATGCCGGGCGCATGCTGCAATATTTGTGCTCGCTCGAGCCTGGCCAGGCCGTCCTTGAGCGCCCGCCGCTCGGGAACCTGTCGCCTGAGAAACGCGCGCTGCTGCTGCAGATGGCGCGCGGCCGGAAGCTCTGAATGCGGATCCTGCTGGCGCAAAACGCGCTGTACTATCCGGCCTACGGAGGCGGCGATCGTTCCAACCGCATGTTGCTGGAGGCGCTGGCGGCGCGTGGGCACGTATGCCGGGTGGTGGCGCGTATCGCGCGCTTTGGCGCCGCGGGGCACGCCGCCTATCTGCACGAACTGGCGGCCCGCGCGGTTACGCCGGAATCCTCGGCGGGCGGCGTAGTCGTATTTCGCCGCGCGGGTGTGGAGGCTCATGTCGTCACCGACCGCCCCAATCTGCGCGCCTACTTCTCGGCGCAGATTGCGGCGTTCCAGCCCGACGTGATCCTGGCCTCCACCGACGATCCCGCGCAACTATTGCTGGAAGTCTCCGTTCGGTTGCGGGTGCGCACGGTCTACCTGGCGCGCGCGCCGCTGGCTTTGCCGTTCGGTCCGGATTGCGCCTTCCCCAGCGCGGCCAAAACGGACGTGCTGCGGCAGACCGCCGCGGTGGTGGGGGTGAGCCGGTACGTGGCCGATTACGTCCGCCAGTGGAGCGGCATTCCGGCCGTATCCGTGCCGATCTCGCTGCTGGACCCGCCGCCTTATCCGGAGTTGGGCCGCTTCGAAAACGAATTCGTCACGCTGGTGAATCCGTGCGCAGTGAAGGGTATTTCGATCTTTCTGGCATTAGCGGATCGCCTGCCCGAAGTACAGTTCGCGGGCGTGCCAACGTGGGGCACGACGCAGACAGATCGCGCGGCGCTAGCCAGCCGTCCCAATATCACGCTGCTCGATCCGGTGGATAACGTCGACGATATTCTCCGCCGCACGCGCGTGCTGCTGGTCCCTTCGCTGTGGGCTGAGGCGCGGTCCCGCATCGTGGTGGAGGCCATGCTGCGCGGCGTGCCCGTGATTGCCAGCGATATCGGCGGTATCCCGGAGGCCAAGCTGGGCGTGGATTATTTGCTGCCGGTGCGGCCCATCGAGAAATACCGTGCGCAGCTCGATGAGCAGATGGTGCCGCAAGCGGACTTGCCCCCGCAGGATATTGGGCCCTGGCAGGCGGCGCTCACGAGTTTGCTCACGGATCGTGGGCATTATGACGAGCTTTCATGGGCTTCGCGCCGGGCGGCTTCGGCGGAGGCCGCCAGCTTGAGTGTCGAACCGTTTGAGCGAGTGCTGGAGCAGGTGAGACAGGTGGCGGGCGAAACCGCCTGCCTGGCCGGCAATGCCGGTACGCATGCGTCCGCGCTGGAGCGGCTCTCGGCCGACCGTCGCAAGCTGCTGGCATTGCGGGTGCGCGGAACGTCCCGCCCCGGCCCCGTGGCTGCCGGTGCCCTCCGCCTCTTCTGCTTCCCGCATGCCGGGGGGGGCGGAGCCGCATTCCATTCCTGGGCGGAGCGGCTGCCGCGATCCGTTGCGGTGCTGCCACTACGCTCGCCTCGACCCGGGGCCACCAGCATGGCCGGTCTGGTGGCGGCACTTTTCGAGTTCATCCAGCCGTGTCTGGACGAGCCGTTCGCGTTTTTCGGGCACAGCATGGGAGCGGTGGTGGCGTTCGAACTGGCACGCCTGCTGCGGCTGCGCAATCGTCCGGCGCCGCGCATGCTGGTGGCTTCCGGCGCGCGCGCGCCGCGGTTCCGCCGCGGGCATGTGCCGCCGCCCGAACCGAGCGAAGTGGAGTTCGTGGAAGCATTGCGGCGACTGCAAGGCACGCCGCCCGAGGTTCTCGCCGATCCCGAACTCTTGCGGCTGATCTTACCCGCGCTACGCGAGGATGCCGCCATATACCGGAATTACGTCTATGCCGAGGAGCCGCCGCTCGATTGTCCGATTCGCGCTTACGGGGGCACCGACGACCCAAACGTGCGGCCGGAGCATCTGGCAGCGTGGGCAGTTGAGACTTCGGCCGCGTTCACCGTGCGCATGTTTCCCGGGGGACACTTCTATCTACAGAGTCACCGTACGGAATTTCTGACAGCTCTGGCGCTGGATTTGGCGCTCGACTGACCTGATCCACTTGGTGCGGTCTTATACTCTCGCTTTCGTGTACCGCTTTCGAGAGTATCTGCGTCTTATAGGGTTTGATAGATATCCCAAGACGCCAGAGGCAGATACTTAACATGCGCTTAACATCCTTCTCACTTCTCCTATCTCTCGTGGCGGCGAGCACTGCGTGGATGCCGGCTGCCGCCGCACCTACTCGCACGCCCAATGCGACACGCTGGATCGTGCTGCTGACGGAGAAGCCGGTAGCCGAACAGTATCCCGGTAGAATCGAGAAAATCCGCGACACCGCCGCGCCTTACCGATTGCATCTGCAGCAGGTTCAGGCAGGTCTGCGTCCCCAGATCGAAGGCATGCATGTGCGCGTAACCGGCGCGTTGCAGCACCTGTTGAACGGCATCTTCGTAGTGGCCACGCCGGCACAGGCGGCAACGCTGCGCAAACTGCCGGGAGTGAAAGCCGTGGTGCCCATGGTGCAGTTTCGCAAAGCGGACCAACTGAGCATGAGCAATGTACAAGCCGCCTGGAACGTATCGGGAATCGGCGGCGAGTCGAACGCGGGCGCCGGCATCAAGATCGGGATTATCGATACGGGCATTGACAATACGCATCCGGCGTTCCAGGATTCTTCGCTCCCCACGCCCAGCGGTCCCGTGACTTATCCGGTCTGTAATGTGCCGCCGTCGGACTGCCCAACTCTGCCTTCCCAGTGCGCATACACGAACAACAAGATCATCGTCGCTCGCAGCTATGTATGTGAGATCGTGGATTCAGACGTGTCGCCTGTCGCGCCGAACACGGCGGCCCAGTCGCGGCCGGATGACCTTTCGGCGCGCGACTTGGACGGTCATGGCACAGGGGTGGCATCCGTGGCGGCTGGAGTTCAGACCACTTACAACGGGACTACTATCTCGGGTGTGGCGCCCAAGGCATATCTGGGCAACTACAAAGTATTCGGCTCTGATGATACCAACCCGAACGGCACTGGGAATATTTACCAGGCGCTGGAGGATGCCGTAACCGACGGGATGGACGTGGTCAACTTGTCCTCGGGCAGTCCCGCCTATTTCAGCGGACCACTCGATACTGACTCGACATCCTGTGTCAACTCCGGCCTGCCCAACTCGCCGATTCCGATCCCCAGCGACGCCTGCGACGCGTTTGCCTATGAAGTGGAGAACGCCATGGACAATGCCCTGGTGACGGTGGTGGTCGCGGCCGGCAATCAGGGCGACTTGGGCTATCAGTTCAATTTTGGCTGCGGATCACCGCCGTGCGACAACTATTCTGCGCCCACGTTCAGCACCATCAGTTCGCCGGCGTATGCGCCGTCCGCCATTGCCGTGGGCGGCATCCAGAATGACGTCACTTATGTCCAGCAGGTGGAAGTCTCGGGGTTGGCGCCAATTGACGCTTACGAAAGCTACGATGGGCCGCCCCCGGACGCGCCGCTTACGGCGCCCTTAGCGAACGCCGCGAGTACCGGAAACAGCCTCTGCAGCGCCGCTGGCCCGACGACGTTCTCGGGCGAAATTGTACTGGTCGAGCAAGGGACCTGCCCCGACGTCACCATGGTGACCAACGCGCAGACTGCGGGGGCCGTGGGCGTGATTGAGATCGCCGATTCTTCCCAGGTGGAGGTGTTCCCGTACGGGCTTTCCGGCACGTTTATTCCAACGTTCATCGTGGGCCAGACCGACGGCGCGACCCTGCAGAGTTACGCCGCCAGCAGTTCCGGTGCGGCCGCTACTATGGATCCCAAGCCGTACCAGGTGACCGCGACGTCCCAGGGCCTCGCGCCCTATTCGGTGGCATCCTTCTCTTCGCGCGGTCCTGTAAATGAGACGGGTGCGCTCAAGCCTGACCTGGTGGCTGTAGCTACTGACTTTCTGATTCCGACACAGAGCTACGATCCCGAAGGAGAGTTATTCGACTTCGCGGGATACGGGACCACGCAGGAGACCAGCTTCGCCACCCCCATGGTTGCCGGAAGCGCCGCGCTGGTGAAACAGGCTAATCCCAATTTAACACCGCTGCAAATCAAGTCAGCGCTGGTGAATAGCGCGGTCTTGACGAACTTGACCACTTCGGACACTAGCGCGCAGGCGTCTGTCACAGAGGTGGGGGCGGGTCTCTTGCAGACCCAGAATGCAGTGAAGTCCACCGTACAAGTGGTGCCGTCCTCCGTGTCTTTCGGGATGACGGGGGTATCGCTGGTCACTTCTGTGCCGCTGACCGTTTATAATTCGGGCGCCAGTCCAGTCACTTTGACGGCGAGCGTTGTCCAGAGCGCCGGATACTCGAACGCCACGGATCAGGTTTCCGTCAGTCCTTCCACTATAAATATACCGGCGAATAGTAATACTAATGTGACTGTGAATCTCACCGGTGGCTCGCCGGCGCCCGGCCGGTACGAAGGCGTGATTCAACTGAGCGGCGGTCCGGTTCCAATGGCCGTGCCTTATATGTACATCGCCGGCTATACGGCTGGTAACGGCGTACCTTACGATGTGATTCCGCTCAACGCGACCCAGCCGGGCCAGGGTTACATTGCGTTCGATGGCGCACAGGGCGCCTATCTTCCATGGTGGTACGCTCCCTGCGAGAACCTTAACAATAGTTGTGTCAATGACTACGGACCAATCGCGGTCCAGGTGATCGATCAGTACGGGGCGCCGGTGGCCAATTTCCCGGTTGCGTGGGGAGTGACGGTAGGTAGCGGGCTTATTGATGAGGCTAACTCCGACAGCGTTACGAACCAGAACGGTATCGCCGGCGCCGCGGTATACCTTGGCGCAGCGGGCCCGCAGGAGTTTGCAGTCGACGTGAATGGGATGATACTGCCCTTCGACGGCTATGCGCGCGTGCCTCCAGTTATTAATACGGGCGGTGTGGTGGACGCCGCCAGTTTCACCGCCGGCAGAGCGGTGGCGCCCGGCTCCTGGATTTCGGTCTTCGGGCAGAGCCTGACGGACACCAATCAAGGCAACAATGGAGTGAACGGGGCCTTCGCCAACTGTGGGGCGTGCAACGTGGTGAATCAGGCGCTGCCGATGGGAATCGACGGCGCGGCGTTCAGCTTCGACAACTCGACCCAAAGCCTGCCGGGACGCTTGAATTATGCAAGCCCGACGCAAATCAATCTGCAGGTGCCCTGGGAACTGACCGGCACCTCCGCCATCGTGAAAGTGATCGTCAACTATACGTACAGCGCGGAATATACTCTTCCGCTAGCACCCTATTCGCCGGGATTCTTTGTAATTGACTCGGCCAACGATGTAGCCGCGCTGGACCAGAACTATCAACTGGTTGGGGCGAGCAATCCGGTAGCACGCGGATCTTATGTACAGCTATACATGAACGGGTTGGGTCCGGTGACGAATCAACCGGGCGATGGATTGGCGGCGCCGTCCAATCCGAGTGCGTTGGCGCAGACCATGGCGACGCCCACAATCACGATCGGCGGGCAGGCCGCGCCCGGCTCGTTCAGTGGGCTGGCGCCGGGATTCGTAAGCTTGTATCAGGTGAACGTGCAGGTGCCCACAGGCATATCAGCCGGGGCGCAGCCGATCACGTGCAGTATCGGCGGGGTTAGTGCCAAGACGGCGCAATTGTATGTGAAGTAGCTTGCGCCGGAGCCTGAGCCCCGCGGTCGCGGTAGGGATGCCGGTTGCCCGGCACCGCTCGCACAGATCCGTGCGAGGCAGAATTTCGACTTCCGGTAGGAGGTGCCCGGGGGTTCCCAAAACTTGTTCCATCTCCAGCGGCTTCTTTGACTCAGCGCCGCAGTTGCCAGCACCCCGTGTGCAGCCCGTCGTGCCGGAACGCTTGCGGTCGCCCCTCGTTGCGGGGTACTGCGTGATATCGGAAATACCCGCGAGCCACCGATTGCAGCCGCCGTGTCGTGGGGTTCGTCCACAGATGTGTGTGAACCCAAAAATCGAAGGTTTCCGGCTTCCCTGCCCCACGAAAAATCGACGCAAAGCCGCGAATAAGCTGGTGAACAGTAATACACAACCCCAGCTAAAAACTCACAATCGGCTTTTTATCACACGCGCCGCGCCGGTCGGCAGTCTTCGCCTGTGCTACTGTCGGAATTAGGATGGCGAAGTTCCTGTTTGGCCTGATTACCGGCGTAATTCTCTGCGTCGTGGCGTTGTTCCTGATCTTCTTCGCACTGGCGCGATCCTTTCGCGAGAGCGCGCCCGCCGTGGCCCAGAACTCGGTGCTGCAGCTACAACTCTCGGATGACATCCCGGAAAGGGCGCCGGTGGAGGTCCCTTTCGGAGCTTTGGCGGAGCGCAGCGCGCCCACGGTCACCAGCATCTGGCTGATGCTGCGCGAGGCGGCCGTGGATGGGCGGATCAAGGCAGTGGCGCTGGAGCCGCAGTCGCTCAGCGTGGGCTGGGGCAAACTGGAAGAGTTCCGCGCCGACCTGGAGCGGTTCAAGAGGTCCGGCAAACCTCTCTACGCCTTCCTGAAGACCCCTGGCGCGCGCGAGTATTACCTGTCGTCCGTCGCCGATCGTGTTTATCTTGGCCCCACGGATTGGCTCGACCTGAAGGGCATGCGCGTGGAGACGATGTACTTCAAAAATACGCTGGATAAGCTGGGCGTGAGTGTGCAGGTCGAGCACGATGGAAAGTACAAAGACTTCGGCGATATGTTCACCCGCACTTCGATGAGTCCGGAGACACGCGAAGTGTTGACCTCGGTGGTGGACGACCTGTATGGTAACGAGCTGGCCGACATCGCGCACGCCCGCAAAAAGAACCCCGACGATATGCGCACGCTGGTGGATCAGGGACCGTTTCTGGCCAACGACGCGCTGCACGATGGCCTGGTGGACGAACTGCGCTATGAAGATCAAATGTTCTCCGACCTGCAGCAGAAGGTGAACTTCGGCGAGTTGCATAAGATCTCGAGCGGCACTTACCAGAAGATACCGGCGGATTCACTGGGCCTGACTGGGCACCATCGCATCGCCATGATGGTGGGCGACGGTACGATAACGCGCGGATCCGCCAACGATGATGGCGTTTCCGACGAAGGTATCCAGGCCAGCGGATTCAACCGGCAGTTGCGCCGCATAGCCAGCGATTCAAGCGTGGATGGCGTAGTGGTGCGCATCGATTCGCCGGGTGGCGATGCGGTGGCTTCCGACGAGATCTGGCGCGAGATGAACCTGCTGAGCAAGAAGAAGCCGCTGGTAATCTCCATGTCCGACACGGCCGCATCCGGCGGATACTACATGGCCATGACGGGCGATCCCGTTGTGGCTTACCCCGGCACTCTCACCGGTTCCATCGGCGTAGTGTTCGGCAAACCCGATCTGCACGGCCTTTATGACAAGCTGGGCGTCGATAAGGATACGATTTCGCGGGGCCGCTTCGAAAACATAGATTCGGATTACACCACGCTTTCGCCCGCGGAGCTGGCCAAGTTGAAGGAAGGCATCGACGCGAATTATCACGATTTCGTAGCGAAAGTAGCGCAGGCCCGCCACCGCCCGTTCGATCAGATCGAGCCGCTGGCGCAGGGGCGCGTCTGGCTGGGCGACCAGGCCAAATCGAACGGGCTGGTGGATGAGTTAGGCGGCATCGAGCGGGCGCTCGAACTGGTGAAGCAGAAGGCCAGAATACCGGCTTCTGAGAACGTCACTATCGTAATGTATCCCCCGCGGCGCAGCATTCTGGACGTGCTGTTCGGTCGGGCGGCAGACAGCATGACGGAGTCGCGTCTCGAGCGTCTGCTTAAGGCTTGGCCGCCGGAATTGTGGGCCCACGGCGGGCTGTTCCGCATCATGCCGTTTACCCTGACGGCGCGATAAGAACTATGGCTGGTGGCTGGCGGTTTTGCTATCCTTGCTGAAGATCGCGCTGAATATCGCGCTGAATATCGCGGAAGGTAACCATGCGTAACTGGCGATCGCTGGCCGTGATCCTCGCCGTAGCTTTCCTGCCGGTGCACGCGGAAGACTGGCCGCAATGGCGCGGGCCTTCCATGAATGGCATCAGCAATGAAAAAGACCTCCCGCTACATTGGAGCGCTACGGAGAACATCGCCTGGAAATTGGAAATGCCCTCCCGGTCGGGCGCCACGCCGATAATCTGGGGAAACCGCGTTTTTCTGAACGTGGCGGAGGGCGATAGCCTGTACCTGTGGTGTATCCACAAGACCAAGGGCACGCAGGTCTGGAAGAAGTTCATCGCCGCCGGCAATTACAAAATCAACAAGCAGAACATGTCGTCGCCTTCGCCCGTCACAGACGGCCAAAACGTTTACGCCATGACGGGCGTCGGCGTGCTGAAGAGCTTTGATTTCCAAGGCAATGAATTGTGGGTCCGCGACATCCAGAAAGATTACGGCAAGTTCGGCCTCAACTGGGGCTATGCGTCTTCGCCGCTGCTGTACCAGGATGCGCTCTACGTGCAGGTGCTGCATGGAATGCGGACCCACGATCCGTCGTACATCCTGCGCATCGACAAGAAGACCGGCAAGACCGTGTGGCGCACCGTGCGGCCGACAGACGCAATCCGCGAGTCGCCCGATTCCTACACTACACCAGCGCTGCTGCGCTATGGCGATCATGTGGAGATCGTAGTCACAGGAGGAGATTGCATCACGGGCCACGATCCGGCTACCGGCGCGGAATTGTGGCGCGCCACGGGATTCAATCCGAACAACGACCCGGCGCATCGCATCATCGCTTCGCCGGTGGTGTACGGCGATGTAGTGTACGCACCCACGCGCGTGAAGCCGCTGATCGCCTTTCGCGCCGGTGGGCGGGGCGATGTTTCGCAATCGCACAAATTGTGGGAGTTCATGAACGGGCCGGATGTGCCTTCACCGGTCTCCGATGGTCAATATTTTTACTCGGTTAACGATCGCGGCATCCTCTGGTGCCTGAATGCCAAGACCGGCGAGGAAATCTGGGGCGGCAAGCGCATCAAGCCCGGCACTTACAGCTCATCGCTGGTGCTGGCGGACGGTAAGATTTATGTCACCAACGAAGAGGGCTTGACTACGGTGGTCAAAGCCGGCCCGCAATTCGAGGTTCTGGCTGAGAACGACTTAAACGATTATACGCTCAGCTCGCCGGCAATCTCGGATGGCCACATCCTGATACGGACTGAGAAGTTTCTCTACTCGATCGGCAAGTAGCGCGCTCGCGCGTTTTATGCCATTGTAATTTCCGATACCAGGGCGTTTGCCTCGCGCAGCGATCCGGATTACGCTGCTCTTGTTCAGCGCGCGGCCATGCCGCCAGGAGGCTTAAATGATCAAGACGCGTTTCCCATTGTGGGCCTTTCGGGTAGGCCTTATGTTCGCCGTCGTTCCAGGTATTCCATCCTTCGCACAAAACGCCCCGCCGCCTAAGATACTCGGCGGGTTCTTCGAAGAGTGGAGTATCTACTATGCCGGCTACAACGTCGCCAATTTGCAGCAGAATGGGGTCGCCAACCAGCTGACTCATCTGTTTTACGCATTCGCGAATGTGAGTAGCCCCCCCGGATGCGCGATCGCAGATACCTATGCGGATTACCAGGACCCTTATCTTCCAAGCGTCAGCGGTACTCCTTACCCGGGGCCGCTCTACGGGAACTTCGCGGCCATCCAACAGCTTGAGCAACTTCACCCGAATATGAAAGTTCTGATATCCATTGGCGGCGCTTCGTCCACCAATGCGGCGAATTTCTCCACCGCCGCAAGTACCGCCCAGGGGCGGCACCAGCTCGCCTCTTCCTGCATCGACATGTTTATCAAAGGCAACATCGCACCGGGAATCACCGCGCCGGGTCTGTTCGACGGATTCAACATCGATTGGGAATTCCCGGGTTCCACCGACACCTCGAATTTCACCGCCTTGCTCTACGAGTTCCGCAAGCAATTGAACGAGCTTTCCGCCACCACGGGCAAGACCTACGACCTGTCATTCTTTGGCCCGGCGGGAACGTCCAACATCGCCAATATAAATCTGGCCCAGGCCTCCGAGCCGGTCGACTTCATTACGGTTCAGGGCTACGACCTTAACGGGCCTTGGGAAACTGTCACCAACGAAGCATCCTCGCTATTCGACGACAAGCAGGATCCAAATTTCGGGCAAGACCTGGACGACAACAGCGTTTTGAACATTTATCTCAATGCCGGTGTGCCCGCTGCGAAGTTCTTACTGGGATTGCCTCTTTATGGCGATGGTTGGACGGGCGCGCCGGACGTGAATAATGGCCTCTATCAGACCTCGACTGCTTCCGCTCCCGTTCCGCTGGCGAATGGCACAGGCCTCTGCCCCGACACGAGTGGTAATACGCCCGGATGCGATCCGCTTTTGACTGCGGGCCTGGCCACCTATGCAACGCTGGAGAATCTGAAGGCGAACGGCTACACGCAATACTTCGATTCGCAAAGAGTGGCGGCGTACCTGTTCGATTCATCGCCCGGCACGTTTTACAGCTTCGATGACCCCGAGACGGCGACGTTGAAGATGCATTACGTGCTGAATCAGGCGCTGGGTGGCGCTTACGTCTGGGCAGTGAAGGACGACGATACGAACGGCACTATGGTGAAGACCATGGCGAAGGGTTTAGGCCGGTAGAATTGTGGGGCAGGCCTCGGGCTTGCCCCCAGCTTGCCTAAGAAGGCTTATAGTACAGCACGATCCCGCCGCCCAGCGCTGCCAGCAGGAACCCGACATACAGCAGCGGGTGCGGCGCGTTTTTCGGCGGATGCATGGCCATCGAGACCAGCACATTGATCAGCGGTGCGCCTCCGAAAACCAGCGGCATTACGAAATTGGGAACGCCGCCCGCCTTGAACGACCAGATGATGCAGACCGCGCCCAGGGCGCCCAGGGCGCCGCCGATAAACGACCAGACCGATCCGCCCGCGTTAAAGCCGCTGAGTCCGCCCTGCGACGCCAGTCCCGCTACCGGCACCAGCACACCGATCAGGAAATATGCGAACCCCACGCACAGCAGGGCCTTCAGCGGATTGCCAAGCTGCGTTTGTCCTTTGTGCAATGCGGGTCCATAAACGCCCCACGAGAGCACCGCGCCAATTACAAAAACGACCCACATTTTCGAACGCTTCCCCTCTCTTTTATTGGTTGCCAATGCGCTTTGTTCCATACGAATGAAATCCTCTGCCCGTCTATGCCATACTACCTGAAAACTCCCAAAGCATGAGGACACCTTAAAAACATGGCCCAATCGCCAGCCGCCGCAACCGCTCCCCGACTCACGTCGGTGCAATGGGTCATCTGCGCTATAGCCGCCATCGGCTTCGCATTCGACACCTATGCTTTGCTGGTGTTGCCGCTGATCGTCGGACCCGCGCTGACGGACCTGGCCCATCTTAAGCCGGGAACGCCGGAGTTCAATTCCTGGGTAGGCCTGTTGTTCTACGTACCCGCAGTCGCGGGCGGCATCTTCGGTTTGCTCGGCGGATATTTGACAGATCTCCTGGGCCGGCGCCGCATCCTGGTCTGGAGCATACTGCTTTACGCCTTCTCGGCACTGGCGTCCGGATATGCGACGTCCGCGGGTATGCTCCTGGCGCTGCGCTGCACAACCTTCATCGGCGTCTCGGTTGAGTTTGTAGCTGCCGTGGCCTGGCTGGCGGAATTGTTCCCGGACGCCAAACAGCGCGAATCCGTGCTCGGATACACGCAGGCGTTTTCGTCGATCGGCGGACTGCTCATCAGCGGCGCTTACGGGTTCGCGGCCACCCATTCCAATTCGTGGCCGGCCATCTACGGCGGACACGAAGCCTGGCGCTACACGTTGATCTCCGGCCTCATTCCGGCGATTCCGTTGATCGTCATTCGCCCGTTCCTGCCGGAGTCGCCCGTATGGCGGGAAAAGAAACTGCGCGGCACTCTGGAGCGGCCCAGCATCGCCGAGCTGTTCCGGCCGGAGTATCGCCGCACCACCCTCGTGACCACGTTGATGTTCGCGTGCAGCTACGGCGCGGCTTTCGGCGCCATTCAGCATATTCCCCGTATTGTGCCGGGACTGCCGCAAGTGTTGCATCTGGCCAGGCCGGTACAGCAGCACATCGTGGCCAATGTGCAGCTTCTGCAGGAGACAGGCGGGCTTCTGGGCCGGGTGATACTGGCGTTCCTGGCGATTCGCATCGTCAGCCGCCGGCTGCTGCTGCGCGTTTTTCAGCTTCCGGGATTGTTTCTAGTGCCGTTCGTATTCCTCTATCCGGCGGTTCACGACCTCGGAATGGTGAAGATCGGGATTTTCCTGGCTGGTCTGCTCACGGTGGCGCAGTTCAGCTTTTGGGGAAATTATTTGCCCCGGATGTACCCTACGCACCTGCGCGGCACGGGCGAGAGCTTTGCGGCGAACATTGGAGGCCGGATGATCGGTACCTCCGCCGCATTACTCACTACCCAACTGGCCAACGTAATGCCGGGCTTGACACCGTTCACCAAATTGGCTTATGCCGCGAGCGCCGTGGCCCTGCTGGTTTACGCGGTTGGTTTTGTGTCGAGTTTCTGGCTGCCGGAACCCGGCCAGGACAAGCTGCCGGAGTAGGCCAGCCGTGGCGCACGAAGCCTGCGCCACTTCTACGATCCGGCCGACCCGGTCAGCGCCACGCGGACCAGTTGGCTGCGCCTGCGTACGCCGGACTTGCGAAAGACTTCCCGCAAGATGCTCTTGGCGGCACCCTCTGATATCCCAGCCTGCGCAGCGATGGCTTTGTTGGTAAGGCCGTCGAGCACTCCATCGAGTATCTGCTGCTCGCGTTTCGTGAGCAGACCGTGCAGGGCCAGGTTCTGCCGCACGCTCATCGAGCCAGCCAGAAGTTGGAGGACTTCCAGGTCTATCCAGGCCTCGCCGGCCGCGACTTGCCGTATGGCTCGCGGCAGACTGCCGAGCGAATTGCGCTTGCGGAATACGCCGGAGGCGCCTGCCCGCAAGGGCATGATGAGGCCCGCTGGGTCTTTCTCGGACGCCACCAACAGAATTTTTCCCTGGTACCCGTTTTGGCGGGCCTCCGATATGAACTGTGCGCTCTGGCCGCCCAGGTCGTCGTTATCCAACAGCACTACATCCACGGGCGAATTGCGCAGGGCCTCCAGACCTTCGGCCGCACTGCCGCACTCGGCGGCAATTTCAAACTCGGGTTCCAAGCGGAGCTGACGGGCGAGGCTTTCCCGAACCAGGACATAATCGACCAGCAACAGTAGATGTATCCGCTCCATCATCGCCCCCAAAAGAGTCCGACTATCAGTAAGTCGATTAATAATTTATAAAGAAGTTATTAGCTGTTCCCGCATTGTCGGATATTGACTCACCGGACTTCCACTCTTTGACTTAAAGATAGGAATATCGTGGCCGAAAGATTTTGCGTTCCCCACGAACGGTCGCACTAACTGCACCACGAAGATAGGCGTGGCCTCTGAAAAGATACGTAGCGTGCGGCGGGGCGGCTGTCCTAAGCTGAAATCGGCTGTCTCCCTCTCATGATCCGTCGAATTGTCGATTTTGCGCTGAACAACCGTTTTCTGGTGTTGGCGATAGCCATTCTGCTGTTCGCCTGGGGCGTGATCTCGTTCCGAAACCTGCCTATTGAGGCCTACCCTGACGTAGCCAACAACTACGTACAGGTGATCACACAGTGGCCGGGCATCGCCGCCGAAGAAGTGGAACAGCAGGTCACCATCCCTCTCGAGATCGTAATGAACGGCCTGCCGCATTTGACGCACCTGCGCTCCGTGTCGCTGTTCGGGCTTTCCAGCCTGATGCTGATTTTTGACGATGAATCCGACAACGACTGGAACCGGCAAAAGGCCATGGAACGTCTCGCCCAAGTCACGCTGCCCGCCAATCTCCAGCCGCAGATGGGCACCGACTATAGCCCGGTGGGCCAGATCATGTTCTACACGTTGACCAGCACAAATCCCGAATACGACGTGATGGAATTGAAGGCACTGGAAGACTGGGTGCTCGAGAAACAGTTCAAATCCGTACCGAACGTGGTGGACGTTTCCAGCTTCGGCGGCCCGACCAAGGAATACCAGGTACGGGTGGATCCCAATGAACTGGTGTCGTACGGCCTGAGCATCGGCGAAGTCGAACAGCAGCTGACGAACAACAACGTAAATGCCGGTGGCAGCTTCATCCAGCAAGGTTTGCAGCAGATCAACGTGCGCGCGGTGGGATTGGTGAAATCGGTTGAGGATATCGCGGAGACGGTAATCAAGACCGAAAATGGCACGCCTTTGCGGATCAGCGACCTGGGCGTGGTGGCGCAGGGCCCCAAGATCCGCCTGGGCCAGTTCGCGAAGGCGATTCATCGCGCCGACGGCAAGATCCTGGACGATGACGACGTGGTTTCGGGCATCGTGCTGTTGCGCAAAGGCGCGCGCGCCGACGAAACTTTGGATCTCATCCACCAGAAGATTGCGGCGCTGAACGGCCACATTCTGCCCAAGGGAGTGAAAGTCGTTCCGTTCCTGGACCGCAGCGATCTGGTGCACTTCACCACGCACACGGTGCTGCACAATCTGACCGAGGGCATTATCCTGGTTTCGATCATTCTCTTTCTGTTCCTGGGAAATATCCGCGGCGCGCTCATCGTGGCATTGACCATTCCGTTCTCGCTGCTGTTCGCGGCGATCTGTCTGGACCTGCGCCAGATTCCAGCGAACCTGCTTTCACTGGGGGCCCTGGATTTCGGCATGGTGGTGGACGGTGCGGTGGTCATGGTGGAGAACATCGTGCGCCATTTGGGGCGCGCCAGCGACAGCTACAAGTCGCCGATGGACAGCATCCGTGAGGCGGCGCACGAGGTGCAGCGGCCGGTCTTCTACGCGATCGCCATCATCATTACGGCCTATCTTCCGATCTTCACGCTGCAATCCGTGGAGGGGCGCCTGTTCAAGCCGATGGCCTGGACAGTGGCCTTCGCGCTGCTGGGCGCGCTGATCTTTTCCATGCTGCTGGCGCCGGTGCTGTCGAGTCTGCTGTTCCGCCGCAATGCGCGCGAATGGCGCAATCCGGTGCTGGACCTCATCACGGCGTGGTACCGCAGTGCGGTGGGCTGGGCCATACGCGCGCGCTGGCTGACGGTCGGCGCGGGCCTGATCAGCCTGGCGGCGGTAATCTATCTGGCCACCAGCGGCGTGATCGGCTCGGAGTTTCTGCCGCATCTGGACGAGGGCGCGATCTGGGTCCGCGGCACGCTGGCGCCCAGCACGGGGCCGGACGAGGGCGACAGCGTGGCGAATTGGGCGCGTCAGAAACTGGCGTCATTTCCGGAAGTTACCACCACCACCAGCCAGGTGGGCCGTCCGGACGACGGTACGGATACGACCGGGTTTTTCAATACCGAGTATTTTGTAGACCTGAAACCCAAAGAGCAGTGGCGGCCGGTTTTTCATGAGAACAAGGAAGCGTTGATCGGGGCCATGAATCGCGAGCTGGAGAAAATGCCGGGAGTGATCTGGAACTTCTCGCAGCCGATTGCGGACAACATGGAAGAGGCGGTCAGCGGCGTGAAGGGTCAGCTGGCCACTAAGATTTACGGAGACGATCTGGAAATTCTGGAGGACAAGGGGGCGGAAGTGGTGGACGTGATGCGGCACGTCCGCGGCATCGAGGACCTGGGACTGTTCCGCGTGCGGGGGCAGCCGAACCTGAACTTCACGGTGGACCGCAAACAAGCCGCCCGCTATCAAATCAACGTAGCGGACGTCGAGGACGCCATCCAAACGGCGGTAGGCGGCAATGCTCTCACGCAGGTGCTGAAGGGGGAACAACGCTTCGACCTGGTGATGCGTTATCTGCCGCAGTACCGCGATACGCGGGAAGCCATCCAGGGCATCCGCCTGCTGGCGCCATCGAACGAGCGTGTTTCGCTGGGCCAGCTCTGCCAGATCGGAACCCGGGATGGCGCGTCGGAGATTTACCGGGAAGGCAATTCGCGGTACGTGGCCATCAAGTACAGTGTGCGCGGGCGGGACTTAGGCGGCGCAGTAGAGGAGGCCATCCGCAAAGTCGATCGGCAGGTGAAGCTGCCCAACGGCTACGAAGTGAGTTGGGAAGGCGAGTACCAGAGCGAGAAGCGTTCGGAGCGGCGGCTGTTGATCATCGTGCCCATCACGGTGCTGATCATCTTCATCATTCTCTACAGCATGTTCCACTCCTTCAAGTGGGCGACGCTGATCCTGGCGAATGTGGCCATGGCGCGCATCGGCGGGCTGCTGGCGCTATTGATCACGCACACCAACTTCAGCGTGTCTTCGGGCGTGGGCTTTCTGGCCCTGTTTGGCGTGTCGGTGCAGACCGGCGTCATCATGCTGGAGTATATGAACCAGCTCCGGGCGCGCGGGAGAACCATTGTGGATTCGGCCATCGAAGGCGCGGTGTTGCGGCTGCGCCCCATTATGATGACCATGCTGGTGGCCACGCTGGGACTGCTGCCGGCCGCGCTCTCGCACGCCATCGGTTCCGATTCCCAGCGGCCGTTTGCCATCGTAATCGTGGGCGGGCTGATCGCGGACCTTGTCATGAGCATTTTTCTTCTCCCCACCTTGTATGTGTGGGTGGCGGGAGAACGCGATGTACTGCCGGAAGCGGAACCCGATGCAGAGGTTTGAAGCGTTTGAAACGTGGGCCACCCGGCGCTGGCCGGGATGGCTGTTGCATGGCGGTTGGGCTTTGTTCGCCATGGCTTGCGTGAATAGCGCGCGGCTTCCGGTGGAAGCCTTATTCGTCGGCCCGGGAATGATGCTTGCGGCGGTCGCGGTAAAGGAAACGATCAAGCGCGAGTCACGCTAGTCCCACCACCGCAAACTAGGACTTACAAGTGCCATTGCCAAAGGCGAAATTGAAGTAAGTCTGCTGCGCGGTAGTCAACGCTTGGGTCAGGGGAGCGCCGTTCGTACCGTTTCCGACCAGGGTCCGATTGAGTTCGCTCCCAACCAGCCCGGTTCCGGGCGGTCCCCAAGTGCCTAATACATCCGTATAATTTGCGATAGTCACCTGGGAAGCCGGGTTAGTAAAGTCATTACCTAACTCGTGGGTATTGTTAGCGCCTGCCGGATTGTAGTCGTAAAACTCTCCCTGCGGCGTCATACTGTTCGGGTAAGTTGTGCAATTCGACCAGTTGTAGTAGTAACACAGCTTACTGCCGATCTGCCCGGCTTCGACGTCCAGCTTAGTCCGCATGCACACCACGTGCGCGAAAGTGCTGGACTTGCTGGCCGCCAGTTCGTCAAACGTGGATAAGATATACGGCAGACTTACGGGCGCCGGCGCCACGCGTGTCTCGCTGCTGTTGGTGCGCAAGAAATCCCAGATAGATTGCCGCGTGGTCAGGTTCGGATAGTCTCTCTTCCATATCCCCAATCCTTTACTCACCAGGTCGCAGGCCAGACCGAAGAAGTCCACCGCGGAGCACATCTGCCCCATGCCGACCGAGCCGGTCTGTTTTGGGAACTGCACACTCAGCGGGACGCGGATCCCTTCGTCATAGGCGCCCCAGCCTTTGGTATGAAGACCGTGCGAACCTCCATACTCTCCGTGATCGGACAGGAAAATGATGATGGTGTTATCGGCAAACGCAGAGTTGCCTAGCGCGTTCAGGACCACGCCCACCGCCTGATCCACCCAATTCTGCAGCCAGAAGTATTGATTCAGGAAAAGCACCCAGTTCGTTACCTCGCCCACGGTCTCATATTCGTGTTTGAGGAGCGCGTATTGCAGGGCCGGCTTTACCGTGACGGTGTTCAAATCCTCATAATTCCAGGGATTCGGATCGCCGGTATAGAGTGAGGGAGGCGTTCCGGGCGGAGGCGGGAACCAGACTGGCGGCACAGGGATACCGGCGGGTGGCACCCAGGGTGTCGGGCCGGGCTCAAAAAATGCCGGAGCAAAGCTGATGTCATGGGGATTGATCAGGCTGACCGTGGCGCACCAGGGCGTCTTAGGTGCGCCGGTGGTGGGCGCCTGACCCTCAATCCAACCTTGGAAATCGAGGGCGATCTGCGAATCGTTGGCCCACTCGGCTCCATCGGACATCCCACCCACGGTTCCCTCGTTGGCGGCTCCGTTCGGAGAAGGATTATATGGCGGCGGTCCTCCGGGATACGTTCTGGTGTTGAATCCGTATTGGATCAGGGGATTAGCACTTTTCGCGTTGGACAGGTGCCACTTTCCAAACCACCACATGTTACCGCCGTACGCCTTATTGATCAGCGGAATTGCCGTACCCCACGTCGGATACGCGGGATTCAGCGCGGGGCTCGCGCCCGTGTCATCGGTGTTATAGATGGCGGTTTGAGGCGTGTAAAGGCCGGTGAGAATAGTGGACCGGCTCGGAGTGCAGTTATTCGCGCAGGCATAGTACTGCGAGAAATTGTAAGCCTTGTTCTGAATGCGGCCGACGATGTTTGGCAGAACCGTTTGGCCTAGTGTCCCCACCTGGGTTTTGCTCAACCACACCGGTAGCCGCATTTGATCCACCATGATGATCAAAATGTTCGGATTATAGATGAGCGGCGCAGGCGTCCACGGTCCGCCCGCGGCCTCAGCTTGCCGGGTACCCAGACCCGCGGCGCCCACCAGCGCACCCGCCCCCAAGCGGCTCAGGAATTGCCGGCGGTTGAAATCTTCAGATTGTGGCACGGTATTTCTCTCCGATCTGGCGCGATTCGACAATCACTTTACAATTATGGAGTATACACGGAGGGCGAAAGTCAGTCTATGATTGCATCCGCGATTGCAAGGGGTACGGTACTATACTGGCCGCCGACCGTAACTGTGGTTAAGGTCCTGCTTCACGCCAGATGCTTTGCCAGGAACGGTAAGCCCTCGGTGCCACAGAACGAGTGGACATCATTGAAGACCTGCTGCTGGGCGAGCGGCAGCGCGTCAAACACTTCGTACACCCTTTGCACACGCGCGAAACTGGCCTTACTCGCTTCAATGGGAAAGATGTCGTCTTTGATGCCGGACTCAACAAACAGCGGGCGTGGTGCGATGAGTCCCGCCACATCGTACATCTCGGCCCAATTCAGAATTCCGGGAACATAGTTATCGATGCAGTGCGAGAGGCTCATAATACTGTCGCGGAACGTATTGAGATAGCCGCTGACCATGGCGGCGCGGATACGGGGCTCGAGGGCAGCGGCGAAGGTGGTGACGGTGCCGCCGCCGGAGATGCCCATGCAGCCGACCCGCCGCCGGTCGATTTCCGTTCTCGTTTCGATCCAGTCCAGAGTGCGCGTCACATCGTAGACGCGCCAGCCGATCATGGTCTGCCCGAGCAGCAGCGCCGCGCCGGCGGAGGGCTGGCACGCGGTGGCCTCCGCACCTTTCTTGCGCGTCACCGGATCGCGCCGGCAGCCGAACCCCAGCGGCTCGATGGCAACCGCGGCCATGCCGCGCTCGACCACCTGGATGGCGAAGTCGTGCTGGTAACCTGGTTTGCCGGGGCGGTCGCGGCCCTGCGCATCGATGCCCACGATGTCGTCCACACCGCGCCCGTGGCCGGGCAGGCAGATCATGGCGGGATGCGGGGGCGGAGAGGACTTCGGCGTCAACAAATAGCCGAGCACGACTAGTCCCGGACGGCTCTCGAAAACGAATTTCTCTCTGCGGTAGGCGGGGAACTCGCGCGTCTCCAAGGTGGCGGGTTTTAGCGCCGTACGCGCCGCGGGAAACCCGCCCAGCAGCTCCGTCAATTTGGAGCGCAGGCGCTTCTGCCAGACTTCCGCCTGCTTGCGCGTCTGTGCGCCAAAGGTGAGCCGCAGCGGAGCGGATTCGTAGAGTTGGCGCGTGTAAAGGACCGGATCGATCGCGGCCGGCGGGACCTTGTCCTCAAAGCCCTCGAGCGGGCCGCCGTACGCGCTGGGGGTGTCGCCGCGCGCCATGGGCGGCATGGCGGGCAGCAGGGCCGCGCTTCCCGCCGCCAGTTTGCCAAGATCTCGACGCGTCATTGCGATACCAATTATATCCCCGTGGGGCAGGACTCCAGTCCTGCGGCCGGCGTCCACGCCGGCCTAATGGCGAACTGAAGTTCGCCCGGCAAGCTAAAGCTTGCGCCACGTTCCGTTCCATTACCGCGCGTCGATCTTCACCACGAAATAGGTAATCTGCTTACCGCTTTCGAGCAGCATCTGGTGCGCCGTCTTGATCGGAATATGCACCACGTCGCCGGCAGCCAAGGCCAATTTATCGCCGCCGCGAATGGACGGCCCCCGGACCTCGTGCGGCGCAGTCGTCCGCGGGTCCACCACGGTGCCGCCCACCACCAGCGTAGCCTCGCCGCTTTCCACCACCATCACGTCGTTCTGGGTCTCGTGCAACTCCGCCTCGCCATTGCCTTCCCGATGCGCGACCAGGAAGCTATGGTTCCCATAACTGCCCAGCGATTGCGTAGCTATTTTTTGCGCATTCATCTTGGGACCCAGCGTCTGGGCGAAGCCGCGCAACTCGGTGCTGTTCCAATGCGCGACCCCCTCCGGCAGACCGGCAGGCAGCGCGGCGGCCGCCATCAGTAACACGATCGCGAATGTTCTCATTAATCCTCCTGTCCAAAACCAATCCCGCTGATGCAAATCACGCTCATCGCGGTACGGTCGAATTTTAACCGTACGACGCTCAGTTTGGCCGGGTCGAACGGTCTGTTTCCGACCGTTGTGAACTGCGCCAGCGGTGCGCGCACGGTCTGCAACACCGGCTCCCAATCCTTTTCGTATGCCGCTTTTTCGATCGGATCGAGCTTCGTGAACCTCTCCTTGAGCGGCGGTGGAATCGCGGCGAATCGGCTCACGGGCGCCCCCGCGGTCACCCCATCGCTGGTTTCGAGTTCGATGGTGAAATCCGGCGACTGGCGTTCTTTGCCGTCGTCCGCGGCTTTCGATTTCTCGTCATTCGCATGGCCGGGCAGCGGCGCGTCTTCATCGAGCGCGGCTAAAGACAGCTCGATCGATGACGACTTCTCCAGCCGCCAGCCGCCAGCCGCACCCTGAGGCAACGTAATGGTATACGAGGCCGGCCGCGCGCCTTTGGCCCGGTTCCACCCCAGAAATACGCCGTTATAATCGCGATCGCCGCCGCGCCACGGGATGCGCCCCTCGCGCCAGATGGACAACCTCTCACCCGCGATGCGCCCGCCCGGAGCCGTCGTGGTAGTGATATCGGCATCCTCCTGGAAGGAGGCCAGCGGCACGTACGACGCATCTTGAAAGCGATTCACGTAAATCGTATGCGGGAGCCACGCGCGCCCCTCACGCCAGTCCTGAAATAGCGGCAAGTATTCACGCCGGTCTTTCAGGGTGGTTTCGAGAAACGCTGCGATGTAAGTCTGCGCGATGCGGCGCTGCTCGGCGCCGGGCATCAGCGGCTTCAGATTCAGCAGCCAGCTCAGCGGCTGGCCCGCATCGGTGCGTCCCCACACCGTGTTGAATTGGCCATGATTGGCGCGGTACGCGTAGATCTCCGCCTTGAACCAGGGGCCGGGCCGGGTGAAGCGCACATGGTCCCATTGCAGGCTGCCCATGAACGACGAAACATCCGCATCTTGCGCGCCCTGCAGGGTCAGATAGCTGACGTCGTGCAGCCAGCGATTTTGTCCGGCGGGCTTGTATTGGCCCTCGGCGGGCGCGATCGCTACCACCGACTGAATGGCGAAGCCGTAATCGAAACGAACGTCCGCATTGTCCGGGTAGTATTGCATCCGGTTGAATAGCGCCGCGGTGGCCGCGGCCTCGCCACCGCGCGAATGGCCCATCACGGCGATGTGCATCATATCCACCTTGCCGCGAAATGGATTCCCGGCGGCCTGGTTCCATTGCCGCCATAGCTTCAGATGTTCCAGCAGCATCCAGCCGCGCACGGGTTGCTGTTTAGGCGGGTCGTGAAACAATCCGCTGTTAAGAAAGTTCTCGTCAATGGATGCCAGGATGAAACCGCGGCTAGCCAGCATCTCGCCCAGGTAAGCATAGCCCGGATCGGAAAAATCCGCCATGTTGTGGTTGCCGTGTACGATCAAAGCCAATGGAAACGGTCCATCGCCGTTGGGGTACCACACGCGCGCGTTGAGCGGCAGTTTGTCCAGATCGAATCCCCAGTACTTTTTGCGAGCCCAGCGCTTCCAGCCTTTGAAATCCTTGAAGAACACGGAGGCATCCACGGTGCGAGTCTTGATGGCCACGGACGGGCCATACTCCGGACGGCGAATGTCGTTACCTACGCCGTAGAACAGCGTTTTCACTTTATACGGACCGTTGTCGGCCGGATCGGCGGCAGCCAACTTGGCCGGCATGGAGGCTGCCGGCGGCTCCCAAGCGATGAGCTCGTCCGTTGATCCCTGGTGAACGAACAGCCACACCAGCCAGACGTTGAACGCTACGGCCATCAAGCACAGGGACACGGTGACGATCTTCTTGCTCAGCGCCGCTTCGCCGAAACGGCCGGCGATAAACGCGGCTACGGTGGCCCCCAGGACGCCTTCTGCCAGGCCGATGACGATGGCCATCGGAAAGCCCAGTTGCGGCGGCATCCAGACCATCATGATGATGGCGCAGGCTCCCACGATAGTGCCGGTCGCCAGGCGCGGCAGCTTGCGGGCAATCGTCAGAAGGAGCGCGACTGCCAGGGCGATCACCGGGATGAGAACCACCGCAAGCAGGATGGCTAATCCGAAATCGAAGGCATAGCCGAATCCGGTGCGGGCCGTGAGTCCGGCGATGACGATGCAGACTGCCGCCGCAGCCAGGGTACCCCATACTGCGCCGCGGCGCGTTTCCGGGCCTGGACGAAGGCGGTTCCATTGGGTGCCGCACCAGTCCGCCACGAGACGCCACAGAGTTTTGATGCGGCCGCTAAGTGCCATGAACGCTAATGTTAGCGCATGTGACAGCGCCGGCTGTCAGTTGGTCTAGCGGGGCCGCGAGCGATCTCGCAACAGTTCCAGCTCGGCTATGCCTTCGAAGTCTTTGGGACGGCCGGCGGAGCGTTTTGTGTGGATCAAGGTATCCAGGTCCAGAACCCGGCAACGGATGCCGAACGCCTCTTCCACGACCACGTGCGAGATCAGATCTTCATACCGTCCGCCGCCGGTTATTTCTCCGAGCAAATCGATCCAGCCGAGATCCGTCACTAGCGTGAAATTCAATCCGCCCTTGAGAGTTTCCAGGTCGAGCCGGAAAGGCAGACCTGGCGGCGCACCACGGAGGTACGGGTGGTGCGGGCCAAGGGCGGTCACGAGCCGTTGCAGGTTTTGGACGCTCCGATTGTAAACGACATCGATGTCCTGAGTTGAACGTATCGCGCCGTGTACGGTGGCGGCTGCGCCGCCGGCCAAAATGAACTCCACGTCGGCCGATGCCAGCGCGCGAAGCAAATCAACGAAGAGTGTCACGACTCACCGTGCCGGCACGCAATTCTTCCAGAAAACGTGAGAAGTCCTCGAGCGCCTGCAGCCGTTGCTCCACCGTGCGGCGCAGCGACTCGTCAATCATGGTCACATCCACGTCGCGTTTGTATAACTCGATGATTTCGTCGATTGAGTTCATACCCGCCCTACTTGACCGCTAACTGTACACGCTCATCCGCGGACGAGCCACCTATCACGATACGCGTTCCCGGCGCCGCCTGCAACGCTATCCGCACGGTCCGCGTTTCATGCGGTGCGAGTGAAATGCGTTGGAATCCCTTCAACTGTTTCACCCCGGCTTGGCGAACATACACCTGGACCACTTCGTCGCCGGCACGCTTTCCGGTGTTTGTCACATCCACGCTGACGGTCGCGGCATCGAACTTCGCATGCGCGTACGCGAACGTCGTGTAACTGAGTCCGTACCCGAAAGGGTAGAGCGGCTCGCCTTTGAAGTACATGTAAGTACGGCCGTGCCGGATATCGTAATCCATCATGGGCGGCAATTGTTCGAGCGATTTCGGCCAGGTCTGATTCAGGCGGCCGGCCGGGTTGTAGTCGCCAAACAAAACGTCGGCAATCGCCGTGCCCTGCTCCTGCGCGGCGTGCGCGATGTGCAGAATGGCCGGCACGTTCTGCGCGGTCCAGTTGATGGCATACGGAAAGCTCGACACCAGCACCACCACGGTCTTCGCATTGGCGGCGTACACCTGTTTGATCAGCGCTTCCTGCGCTAGATCCAGCGATTCGCGATCGCGCCCCTCGCGGCCTTCGCCAGGGTCCGCGCACGGCTTGCTTGAAACGTCCAGATTGAACATCGCCATGATGTTGGTCGCGTTGCATGTCGGATGGTTCCCTACCACCACCACCGCCAAATCCGACGAGCGGGCAGCTTCGGCCGCCGCGCCGTTGTCGTTGTTCGCCGCATAATTCACGGCAATGCCAGGTCCCACCTTGGCACGGATCCCGGCCAGCGGCGTAATCGCGTAGGGCGGTTTGCCACCGTACAGGTCGATCAATACTTCGTCCGCGTGCGGTCCCACCACGGCGATGGATTTGAGCGCGCTCTTATCGAGCGGCAGAAGAGCATCCGCATTTTTCAGCAGCACCACCGATTCGCGCGCCGCATCCAGCGCGGCGTGTTTGTGCCGTTCGGTGGTCCACGGCTCGGGTTCGCCGGCGCTGCCGATGTTCGAGTAGGGGACTATCGACGGCGGATCGAGCAGCCCCAACCGGATCACCGTTCTGAACTTGCCCCGCAGCACGGCGTCGATATCCGCTTCAGCCAACAGATGATCGTCGATGGCCTGCTTGGCGGTCTTTGGAACGTTGAACAGGAACGCGAGCACCTGGCTGATGCCGGCTTTGAGGGCCTCGGCCAAGGCCTGCTCCTGCGTCTTGTAATAGTGGCGCGGATTCACCATCAGTTCCACCGCCAGCGCGTCCGACGATATGATTCCATCCGCGCCCCACTTCTCGATGGCCATGCTTTTCAGAATCGGATTGACGGTCATGGGCACGTGATTCCAGGCGTTGTAAGACGCCATGAACGATTTCGCGCCGCCTTCGACGAATCCCATGCGGAAGGGCACGGAGTAATAATCGAGCAGCAGTTGCTGGTCAAAATCGGAGGAAGAACTGCCGCGCGTGGTTTCGTTGCTGTTGGCCAAAAAGTGTTTCATGAGGGAAGCGGCCTGCCAGTACCGGCGATTGTCGCCCTGCATGCCTTTGATGAACGCCACCGACATCGTTCCGGTGAGGAACGTATCCTCGCCATAGCTCTCGTCGTTTCTTCCCCAGCGCGGATCGCGCGCCAGATCCGCATTCGGCCCCCACACCACCAGCACGTTGCTCTTGTACTTTTCGTTCTGGTAGATGTAGCGCGCTTCGTAACCCTGCACCGCACCCACGCGGCGAATGAGCGCCGGATCCCAGGTGGATGCCAGGCCGATCACTTCCGGAAACTGCGTGGTGGTGATGGCCTTCGCGCCGAAATCGCCCTTGCGCACCAGGCCGTGCAGCCCTTCCGACCCGCCCGCATCCGGAATCTGCAGGCGCGGCACGGCGGTGCTGGTAGTCAGACAGGCGAGCTTCTCATCGAGCGTCATCAGCGACAGAATGTTATCGACGCGCTGTTCAATCGGCAGATGGGGATCTTGAAATGGATATTGATTCTGGGCCGCGAGCGGCCCCGCGCCGGCCAGGAGCAGCGCTCCGAAAACGGCGAAGTGCTTTTGGGGATTCATGGCAGTCACGCGCATAATATCACTATGCGGCGATCCACACTGGCGCTGGGCTTAATGGCGGGCTGTTCCGCGCTCTGCGCGCAGGACGGCCAGAATGTGCTGCTGGTGGTGAACCACGCCGACAATCTTTCGCGGCGTATCGCCGACTATTACATTCCCAAGCGCGGCATCCCATTGAAGAACGTTTGCAAACTCGACATTTTGTCCGGGAAGGAGGAGATCGACTGGGACACCTACGTGGAGCAGGTCGAACGGCCCATCGCCCACTGTCTGTCCAAGGCAGGCTTGCGCGAGCAGGTGCTCTACATTGTGACCACGATGGGCGTTCCGCTGAAGGTGAGCGGGCCTGGCGAAGGGATCACGGCCGAATACGGCGCGGTCGATTCCGAACTGGCACTGCTCTATTCCAAAATGAATGGCAGGCGCTTCCCGCGCGCGGGCCCTTCTCCTAATCCGTTCTATCGCCAGAAGGACCAGCCGTTCACGCACGCGCGCTTTCCGATCTACCTGGTGACGCGGCTGGCCGGTTACGATTTCGACGATGTGAAAGGCATCATCGACCGCTCGCTGGCCGCGCGCAATCAGGGCAAATTCGTTTTCGATCTCAAGTCCAGCGACGATAGTCCAGGCAACAGCTGGCTCCGGACGGCGGCGCTGGCGCTGCCCAAGGAGCGCGTGGTTATGGACGAATCGAGTAAGGTGCTTACTGGACAGAAGGACGTCATCGGTTACGCCGGCTGGGGATCCAACGATCCGAACCGCCACCAACGCAACCTTGGATTCGAATGGCTGCCGGGCGCACTGGTCGTCGAGTATGTGTCAACTGACGGGCGCACGTTTCGCCGCCCGCCCGCGGACTGGACCATCGGCACATGGAAAGAAGCTGGGGGATGGTTCGACGGCTCGCCGCAAACCCTGACGGCCGATTACATTCATGAAGGCGCTACCGGCTGTTCCGGCCATGTCTACGAGCCGTACCTGGAATTCAATCCCCGCCCCGATCTTCTGTTTCCGGCTTATTTTCGCGGCCGCAATCTGGCGGAGAGTTATTATCTGGCGATGCCCGCGCTGAGCTGGCAGAATATTGTGGTGGGGGATCCGCTGTGTAAGTTGCGGTAAGAAGGCGCAAACTTCCGCCTTTTATTTCAAGAGGCGAAATGTGAGGCGCACCTATGCCGAGTGCGCGTCGCGCCAGTTCTCGATCACAAGATTGACACCGGTTTGCTGGATCACCCGGAAATCCGCGGTATTGCCGGTGGCCAACGGGCACTGCATACGCACGGCGATGGCGGCGATGAGGCAGTCAGGGAGTTCGACGACGGAGCCAAGCTTTCTTGCAGTCGCCTTGATAGAAGCCGCAGGACGGTAATCGGTCGAGGTTGGACTAATCTCTTCGTTCTGGTCCAGGAATGTCAGCACGTTCTTCAGTTGGCTGGAGGCTCTCTTGAGTTCCAAGCCGTAAACGATTTCGAAGACCGTGACGCTGGTGAACGTGTAAACGCTGTGCTCTTTCGCGTAGGCGGCCGCGCGCCTCGCCACGCTTAAGTTATAACCTTTAAGGTACTCGGACAGGATGTCCGTATCGAGAATCACCTTGACTGCCAGTTGTCAGAGCGGCGGCTCCCGCTTGCTCGGCCGGCGCCTCTCCTGGTAGGCAATAGCTACCACCTCGTCGAGCAATGCAGCGTCTTCCGGACTTCCAAATGAGCCAAAGCCTCGCTCGAAGATGGTGCGGCTAGCCGCCGGCCGGGCTTCCCTGCCGCCAGGACACAGAGGCAGGCCGGCAATGGCCTGTGCGATGAATTCCTCAACCGATGCGACCCGGCCGGCACGAATGGCGTCGCGGATGGCCTGCTCCTGGTCCGGGCTAAGCGTAATCGTCACGGTTCTTCCCTACCTGCTACCTATGATAGCCCCACTCCTTACGACCCGAGGTTATCGATGCACGCCATCAAATCAGGAGCTACCCGGGCAAGGAGTGTCCTTTTCTTATATACTCGATTCCTCGGCACCTGACAAAAACTCATGACCCCACTCAAACAACTCTTCGATCTTTCGGGCCAGGTAGCCCTGGTGACTGGAGGCTCGCGCGGCCTCGGCGAGGAAATCGCGGAAGGGCTGGCGGAAGCGGGCGCATCCCTCATGCTGCTGGCGCGCCGCGAGCAGTGGCTCACACCGACGGTGGACGCCATGAAGCAGCGAGGATTCCGCTGCGCCGGCGCGCTGTGCGATGTTTCGAAGCCGGACGAAATTGTCGCGGTGGTGAAGCAGACCCTCGCCATTTATGGCCAGATCGATATCCTGATCAACAACGCCGGCGTCACCTGGGGCGCCCCCGCCGAGGCGATGCCGCTCGATAAATGGCAGCAGGTGATCGACGTTAATCTCACCGGCGCGTTCCTCTTCTCGCAAGCCTGCGGGCGGGAGATGATCAAGCGCAAGTATGGGCGCATCGTGAACGTGGCGTCGATTGCCGGATTGAAGAGTTCCATGCCGCAGGGCATTCACTATGCCGGATACGCGTCGTCGAAAGCCGGATTGCTGGGACTGACGCGCGAACTGGCCGCCCAGTGGGCGCCGCACAACATCCGCGTGAACGCCATCGCGCCGGGGTTCTTCCCCTCGCGCATGACGGAGAAGGTACTGGCCGCCGCCCAGCCGTATATCGAGTCTGGCATCCCGATGGCGCGCGTGGGCCGTCCGGGCGAACTGAAGGGCGTCGCCGTATTTCTGGCCGCGCCCGCTTCGGATTACATCACCGGGCAGACCATTATCGTTGACGGCGGCGCTACGGTTGTGTGAGTGCAGCGGCGGGGCGGGTCTGGTGCTAGCGTCTAATGCTAGCGTCTGATGCTATCATGGCGCATCATGCGCGTGCCAGGTTTGCACAATTTTCCCCGCGTCCACAACGCCATGTGGCCCGGCCTCGTCGGCAAAGGTCCGGATTCGGAACCGCCTATCGATCTGCAAACGATGCTGCGCCTGACCGCCGCGGCCGAATGTGACGGCGCCCGGTTCGATGGCGTGGACCTTTTCCTGTTCGACCCGCACGTTTCCATCGACTCGAATGACGATGATCTGGCGGGGCTAGCCGACCGGGTGCGCGCGCTCGGCCTGGTGGTCGGATCGGTAGTAGCGCCGGTGTGGCCGCCGACCGGAGGCGGATCGGCTATGGGCAGTGCGGACGAGCGGCGCAGCTTCGTCACGCAGGTGCGCAAAGCCTGCCGCATCGCGCGTAAGCTGCGCGAACTGGGAGCGCGGCCGTACGGCATCGTGCGCATTGACTCGGCAGCCAGTCCCGCGGAATGGGCCAAGGACCCCGAGCGAAACACGCGGCTGATCGCCGAGACATTTCGCGAGGCTTGCGCTGTGGCCGCGGGCGAGGGCGAGCGCCTGGCGGCCGAAGGCGAAATCTGCTGGGGCGGGATGCATAGCTGGCGGCGCATGGTCGAACTGCTGGAACTGGTGGACCGTCCGGCAACATTGGGCTTCCAGGCGGATATGGCGCACACGCTGCTCTTCACGATGGGCTGCAATGCACCGGAGGATCGCATCCTGCCGGCGGATTTCGAGTGGGGGCAGACCGATCGCTTCGAAGCCGCGCTGCGTGAGCTGACCGCGGCATTGCGTCCCTGGACCATCGATTTCCATGTGGCGCAGAATGACGCCACGGTGCACGGATCGGGATCCCACGACAAGACCGGCCACCATTGCTTGCCCGACGATCCCAACGGCAAGCTGGATATCGTGCGCGATGCCGGCCACTGGCTGCGCGACGATGACGGGCAATTGACCAAAACGATCCGCCACATCTGTTGGGATGGGTGCATGTTCCCCAATGCGGTGATGATGGAACAGCGCACCTGGAACGGCATTCTGGCGACGATGCTGGCGGTGCGCGACGCTCACGGCTGGCAGGAAGCCGTGCCGGAGCCCGCGCAGGAGTAGCCTATGAGCGCGCAGCCATTGCGTATCGGTCTGGTCGGTTACGGCTTCATGGGCCGCACGCACTCCAATGCATTCGCGAGGGTGAACCAGTTCTTCGACCTGCCCTATCGTCCGGTTTTGCAGGCCGTGTGCGCGCGGGATGCGGCGAAGGTAGCTGCGTTTGCCGAACAATGGGGATACGCCTCCGGCGAAACCGATTGGCGCACGCTGGTGGCGCGCCCCGATATCGATCTGATCGATATCGCCAGTCCCAACGACACGCACGCGGAGATCGCCATCGCAGCAGCCGAGGCGGGCAAGATGGTTCTCTGCGAGAAGCCGCTGGGCCGCAACGCCGCGGAATCCCAGCGCATGGTGGAGGCAGTGGAGAAGGCCGGCGTGCCGAATATGGTCTGGTACAACTATCGCCGGGTGCCCGCCGTAACGCTCGCGAAGCAGTTGATCGAGGAAGGGCGGTTGGGCAAGATCTTCCACTATCGCGCAAAGTTTTTGCAAGACTGGACCATCTCGGCCGATCTGCCACAGGGTGGCGCGGGCTTGTGGCGGCTGGATGTAAACGTGGCTGGCAGCGGCGTGACCGGCGATCTATTGGCGCACTGCATCGATACAGCGATGTGGCTGAATGGCGGGATCGAACGGGTGACAGCCATGACCGAAACGTTCGTGAAGGAACGCCCGCACGCCCTCACCGGCCGCATAGAGAAGGTCGGCATCGACGATGCCAGCGCTTTTCTGGCCCGTTTTCAAAACGGATCGCTGGCCACGTTTGAAGCCACCCGCTACGCGCGCGGGCACAAAGCGCTCTACACGCTGGAAATCAACGGCGAGCACGCTTCCATATTCTGGGACCTGCACGACCTGCACCGGCTGGAATACTTCGACCATCGCGATGAGGGCCGCCTGCGCGGCTGGCGATCGATTCACATCACCGACGGCGATCATCCTTATATGAAGAACTGGTGGGTGCCGGGCTTGCAGATTGGCTACGAGCACACGTTCATCCACCAGGTGGCGGACTTTCTGGCGGGCCTGGGCGCAGGAAGCGTGCCCGGTCCCACCTTCCGCGAGGCACTGGCGACGGATTATGTCACCGATGCCGTGCTGCGGTCCGCTGGGAGCGGGCAGTGGGAAAAGGTGGGGGGCGGGCTTTAGCCGGCGCGGGGCTTGAGCCCCGCTGATCCCCACCTAAAAAATATCGCGCCAGTTGACCAGCCAGTTTTTCGCGTCTCCTAGCCCGAGCTTTTTCCACCAGGCATCCATACCGGGTATATTCGTGCCGTCGATCAAGTCCTGGCGAGTCAGTCCTGCGGGCGGCGGAACTAGCTGGGCGGCGCGGTCAAAAACCACGCCCCGTACACCCGGCGGCAGCCTGCGAAACAAGCTCAGCAGGCTCAAAACATCCTTGGGCCGCGCCTGGGAAAGCACCGTATCGAGCGCGGCGGCGTCGCCATAGCCGCTGTCGCCGAAATCCAGCCGCTCCAGCGCGGAACGAAACTCGCCGCTGGCATCCTCAAAAAATGGCGTTCCAGGCCCCACGCCCGGACGCGTCAACGCCGCGGCGCCGGCCGGTACCACTGCCTTCCGATCGTCAAATTGGAACTGCACCCATCCCGAAGTGACGCGTAACCAGCCCGCACCTCCTGCATCCACATGCAGTGTAAACGCGCAGCCAAGATCGATGGCGGTGGCCGATGGTGTGTCCACCGAGAGGCTGGCTGGCGGCGCCCACAGGTGCGCCATGAGCGTCCCCCTTTCGAGCGTGATGCGCTGGCGGCGCCCGCCGGCAGCAATCAGGCGTACCTTGGTATTTGGCTCGATCTCAATAAGTCCCATCAGACCCAGGCGCAGCCTGGCGCGGGAATCGTTGCCAGTCTCCAGCAGTTCGCCAACGCCCATCCTGCCGTGCGCGGGGATCGGCCGCCGATCGATCAGTGGAGCGCCCGACACGGTGGCAACCTTCCAATCGCGGCCGGGCTGCCATGCGAAACGCAGAGCGGCGCCCACCGCCAGCAGTAAGCACGCCGCGGCCGCAAGCCAGTAATACCGGCGCGAAGTGCCACGACTCACACGCGGCGGAACAGCTAACGGCGGCTTCTCCCGGGAGAACTGCCCCAACAACTGTTCCCACCCCTGTAACTCGGCATCCGGCGTGCCAGTCTTATCCCATAAGTAGCGGCTCTCATCCGGTTCCATCAGCGCGCTGCTCCTTTCAGCCGGGCGCGCAGAAGCTTTACGCCGCGGTGCAGATTCACTCTCACGGAGTCGGGAGTAAGACCGGTCAGCTCGGCTATTTCGGGGCCGGTCAACCCTTCGACAAACCGCAGCACCAGGGTCTCCCGGTATGCCACGGGCAGGCGGCGCACTTCCGCCAGCAGAAACCAGGGTTCTTCGTCATTCGGCGCGAGAGCCGTCTTATCGTCCAATGGCTCCGTGAAGTGCCCGCGGCGTAGGTGATCGGCCGATTGATGGAGGGCGATGCGCCGCAGCCATCCACCGAAGGCCAGCGGGTCGCGCAATGCGGGAAGCTCGCGCCACGCGCGCAGAAAAACCTCCTGCGCCAGATCGTCGACGTCCGCCGGCAGCACGCGCGAGAGGAGCACCGCATGTACCATGCGAAAGAACCGGCGATGCAACTCGCCAAAAGCGGAAGCATCGCCGGAGCGCGCCGCGCCTACCATACCCCGCAATCCGCCGGTCTGGTCCGCGATGACCGTCTCCTTGTCACTCCGTTTGGAATACCGCAGCTTAGCTGAAGTTACTCCGGGGCTGCAGCCTGATCCTGAAACTGCAACACAACGTTCCATCTTCTCCTCTGGCCAACGGCTGTATGGTCCGGAAGGCGCCTTGGCCCGCGGCTTGGCTCAGCAACGCGGGAGTAAGATAGCGGTCGCCTGCAAACTTCAGCTCATCCACCCACTGCAGAGGATAGCCGGCTCCCCATAATGAAAAATGAATGTGCGCCGGGACATGCATCCCAGGGTAATGGCCCGGCAGAATGGTGCGCAGCTCGAACCGGCCGGCGGCGTCGGTCTTCATCCAGCCGTAAATGCGGGGCGGATACTCGGTCCGGTTCTCGCCGTAGTAACCCGCGGCGTCCGTGTTGTAGGCATATACGGTGATTCCGGCCGCTTGCGTTTGGCCATCCGGAGCGGCGACGGCGCCGCGCAGGATCAATGGCTGACCGGGCTCGCTGTCAGTCACTAGCTGCGTGCGCCAGGACAACAGCGTGGGGGCCGGCCGCCGGATCATGACCAGCCCATTGTTGCGCGCGTGCCGCCAGACATCGGGCGGTAAGGAATCGAACGGTTCCTCGGCTGCCAACTCTTTTGCAGCCAGGCCCAGGATTCCGGCGCCGGCGGACACCTGCGCGGCCGATTTGAGGAATTGCCGGCGGCTGCGGCGCCTTCGGTCTGTTGGAAGCATGTTCAGCATCCTCCTGTACAAAGGACGGCGCGACAGGGGGCGACTGTTAACCGGCCGCTGCGTTTTCAAAATGAGTTGAAATTCCGACCGAATTCGCTATACTGAGAACTGCAATCCAGGTTGCACCCCGTCCGCGGAAAGGGATCATCCCACCTGAACTGCAGGGCATCGACAAACATCAACCTCGCTTCTGCCCGTCATAGCGGACACCGGGCCATAAAGAAGGAGGAATGATGTCTCTCGCATTACCCGAAAAGCCGAATCTCGAACATCTCCAGAAACAAGCCAAGAGTCTGCTGCGCAAGGTGCAGCAGGGCGAGGCCGCCGCGCTGGAGCGCTTCCGATCCCTGGTTGCGTTCACGGACGCGGCCAGTCTGAAACTCGCGGACGCGCAACACGCGATTGCCCGCGAATACAATTTTGCGACTTGGTCCCAGTTGAAGGAACACGTCGAAACCCTGGCGCGCGACCGCGAACCTGGGGAAATGCTGGCAGCCGCCGTGCGTGCGAGCGATGCCGACCGCGTGGCGCACGTGCTCGAAAGCTACCCGGAGCTGAAAGCGCGGATCAACGAACCGATGGCGGATTACGGCGCCGGCATGCAGGCGATGCTGGCGGCGGTGCAAAGGTCCGACCGCCGCACGATTGAGGTGCTGCTGCGTGCCGGAGCCGACATCAACGCGCGCAGCCGTTGGTGGGCTGGGGGCGTCGGTGTGCTCGATGAATGCTCACCCGATCTGGCGCCTTTTCTGATGGAACGGGGCGCCGCGGTGGATGCGCTAGCGGCGGCCCGCCTGGGTATGATCGAAAAACTGCGGGACCTGGTGGCGGCCGATCCGGGCGCGGCCAGCGCGCGAGGCGCCAATGGACAGACCGCGCTGCACTGCGCCTCCAGTGTGGAGATCGCCGAGTACCTGCTGGCACACGGCGCCGATATCGATGCGCGCGACACGCTGCACGAATCGACGCCGGCGCAGCACATGCTGCGTGTGGTGCAAGCGCGGCATTATCCGAAGGACCGCCAGGAGATTGGGCGCTATCTGGTCGCGCGCGGCTGCCGCACCGATATTCTGATGGCAGCGGCGCTGGGCGACCGCTCGCTGATCGAGCAGCACCTCAAGGCCGATCCAGACTGCATTCGCATGCGCGTCGATGAGGCGCACTTTCCGAAGCAGGACCCGCGCAGCGCCGGCACCATTTACTTCGAACTTTTCGCCCCGCGGAGTACCCCGCACCTGGTAGCGCGCGACTTCAGGCACGCAGAGATTTTCGCGTTCCTGATGGAGCGTAGCCCGCAGGACGTGAAACTGGCGCAGGCCTGCGAATTAGGCGACGAGAGCGCTTTCCGCGCCTTGCTGGCGGCCCGTCCGAATTTGGTGGAAACGCTATCGGATGAAGAGCGCCGCAGTCTGCCGGATGCTGCGCAGAACAACAATACCCCGGCCGTGCGCCTGATGCTGGCTGCCGGCTGGCCGGTGGACGCTCTCGGCGAATACGATTTAACGGCGCTGGGGTGGGCGGCTTGGCACGGAAACGCGGAGATGGTGCGAGAGGTTCTGCGCTATCATCCGCAACTGGAGCTGAACAACTGCCATGAAGTCACGGCGCTGGGGTCCGCGCTGCATGGCTCGGAAAACAGTTGGCATCGGCAGACGGGCGATTATGCCGCTACCGTAGAGGCACTGCTGGATGCCGGTGCGAAGGCGCCGGCGGTAACCGAAGATCTGGAAGCCAGCGAGGCGGCGCGCGAGGTACTGATGCGATACGAGGAGCGTTCCCGATGACACCCAGAACTAAGCGCGTACTGGAGGCCGTGCTGTGGTTTGTGCTCGGCCATCTGAGCTGCGCGCTGATGCATCACCTGCACGGCTGAGCGGCGTGAAGTGGGGCAGGCGTCCACGCCTGCGCGGGACGTCCACGTCCCGCCAAACGCTGGCTGGGTTAGGTTATGCCGCTATGCCGCCAATGGCGGCGGTGCGAAACCACCGGTCAACTCGGCGATGCGTCCGGCGATATCGATAGGCGTGGCGTCTTCCAGGTACGGGCCCAGGATCTGCATTCCGCAAGGCAGCCCTTCCGCCGTGCGCCCCACGGGACAAACTGTCGCTGGATTGCCGCTTAACGTGGCGTGGAAGATCCATTTCAGCATGTCCAGGTAAGGCCGCGGCCCGGCGGGCGTGGAGATTTTGCGCGCCATCATATCCGGACTATGGTCATGCGGAAACGCGGTGACGAAATCCACCGGCATCAGGAAAGCGTCGTGGCTGGCGAAGTAATCGGCCCAACAGCGGCGCGCCGCATACTGTCCGCCGACCGCTGTGCCCCACGCGCGGTGCGTCGTAGGGTCGTTGGGCAGCACGGCAGCGCCCAGCATGGTGAAATACACCCCATACCACTCGGTGATTTTCATTCCCGCGGGCCAGCCTGGCTCCAGGCGCGCGCCCGCCTTCCCCAACGCGGCGATGGTCTGCTCCAGTTGTGCGCGCACATCGGGCGCTACCGGGCAGAACGGATCATCCAAGACATAGCCGATGCGGTAATCCCGCAGCCGCGCGGCGCGCGCCGGTGGCAGTTTCCAGGAATAAGCGACGCGCGCGACGCCCACCGGCCCGCCCGCAAACTGCAATTCGAGCAGCAGATCGCGGCGATAGCGGCGAGAAGATTACGTCGGCTGACCATGGCGGACGATTGTAGCATCGGTCTCGGGCCTCCGGATCGGGGGCCGATCCCAAAACAAGCGCGCGTCGTGCGGATGCATTCGCTCCCAAGGTTCGGTAAAAGGCAGTGCGCGATCGCCCTGATCAGTGCCGCAGATCCACCACCGCGAGCGGCCCGATTTCGGGGATTGTAAATTCGGTGGCGCCGTCTTCAGCCGTATAATCCGCGAGCGCTGCCTGGGCACGCCCAAACGCGGCCAGCTTGCCTTCCGCGTACTTGCCCAGGACGCGCACGCGCAGGCCCTTCACTATGGCCGTGCCATAGTTCAGCAGGTACATGCGCGCCCGCGCGGCATCGCCGGTCAGCCGGACTAGCACGACGTTGCTGCCATAGATCCGCACCAGGCGCTTCTCATCGGTAAGGCGGTGGCGGATCTCCATGGCGAATTCGTAAGGATCGGCGGCTTTCTCCTTTGGATACTCGGGCGTGCCCAGGCGGATATTCAGGTCGTATTTCGAATCGGGCGCCGTAATCACGTGAAAGAGCAGATTATGGCGGGCCAGCAGATTCAGCACCTCCGCCATGGTATCGGAACCGTCGTCGATCACGCCCAGGTTGGCCATCACAGGCAGACGCGGCTGGTCGATTCCAGCGAGGAATTTCAGCATGCCGGAGAAAGCGCCTAAGTCCTCCGGCGCCGCGCGCACAGCGGCTTCCACGCCATATGCCCAAGCTTCGGCGGCCCCCAATGCCGCACCGCCAGCCGGCGCATTGTAGAAGTAAGTCCGCGATGGCGCGCGCTCGAACTGCCAGCCGTTTGCATCCACCCAGGGCACGCGTGTAGCGGACGCTACGTCCATCTGATACTCAACGTGCGGCGCCACTGCCTGGATGGCGCGCCCGCGATCGAAAGGAAGCGCCGCGAAGCCCGTCCTAAGCCACGCCGGTTCGCTACCGGCCGGCACAAACAGCCGCTCGATTCCGGCCTTGTGCAGCGCGTCCGCCGTATCGGCTGGACGGTCCCAAAACAGCGTGGGCAGCAGAACCGCGAGAAATGCCAGTGGCATCAGACCTCGATGCTCGTCACTTTGATCTTGGCCAGATCGTACACCCCCAACCCGAGGCCGGCGGCGTATTCGATGTGCCCGGGCTCGCGCACGAACTCGTTCACGTTCGGATCGCCCTGGTGCCCTTCGGACTGTCCCAGATACTTCGGAGACCGGTCCCATACCGAGATAGCGTGTTCGGCCTTGCGTTTGTCGTCGATGATATCGATCAGCAGCCGGTCCACCGCCACCGGGTCGGTGCCGAACAGCATCCGCTTGGGATAAAAGCGGAACTTGCGCCGATAGGAAAACGGGCCGCCATGCCACACGCCGCGGAGTCCGTCCATCACTTGGAGGACCGTACGCGAGCGGAGCGGCTCGACCATTGCCAGCGTGCCGATGAAGGAGTACGTGTTGGTAACGGTGCCCGCGTGCGAGCGCGCTACATTCGAAAAGTCGCCATAGGCAATATTCTTCAGGCAACCGGTGACGCCGGCAGCGCCATGATCCTTCATGTTCGGCACATTGATGATCTTGGTGAAGGGGCTGCCCACCAGGCGGATCAGGTTGGAGCGCGTGTCGTCCTCGCCGAAAAACAACGCTTCCACGTACGTGGCGGGGTCATATGACTCCGTGGAACCGCGCTGGGTTTCCGCGGCCCAGATATGCACGCCTTCCGGCACGTAGCGATCGTAGTGCACGGATTGTAACTGATCCTCGAAACGCTCGTAGATCCAGATGGCGGCTGGCTTGACACCCACGGCCATCACGTTCCGCACAATTTCGCCCACCACCACGGGCGACGACATGATGCCGGGGGCGCCCGAGCAGTTGACTTTGATTCCCACCACGTCGGCGGGCGTGATGAAACGAGCCCAGGCATCGCGCACGTCGGCATCGCCTGTCAACGCGCGCATGCCGCGCGCCATCATCTCGCCGACGATGGCGGGGTCGGCTTTTTCGGTGGCTTGGTCAATGCACTTTTCGGCGTGCACCCCAGCGACGTGTCCCGGGTAAGGTCCGGGCATACCGGGCTGTGCCGCGGGCTGGTAATGCGATACAACCCGGTAATTCGGAATGGTGTGGTCCGGCGCGGCCAGAGCGGCGGGGGCAGCGGCGGCCAACTGCAGAAAGGTGCGGCGATGCATCACTATCGATCATAACCGAAGAGGCGAGTCGCGCTCGCGGTAGCCTACTTCGAGAGCAGTGCGCCAACCTCCGGCAGGACCGGGGTGCCCTCTGCGTTCACCGCGTCCAGCGCTTGCGGATTCAGCCCCAGCGCCGCCAGGATGGTCGGCGCTACCTGTGCTGTTCGCACGGTAACCGACACTGTCTGCGCGGTAAAGGTTGGATTGGATACCAGCAGTATGACGTTGGTATCGTCATGTCCGAACCCGCCGTGGTCTCCGATCATGGTGGTGCTTCCCGAATACGTCACGCCTATGTTCGGTGTCACGATAATGTCCGGCGTCCGCGAATCCTGCCCCGGACCGACGCCGCCCACGTTGTAGTTGAGCGCCAGCGTCGGCCCGTAGTAGATCTCGCCTAACCCGATAGCCGCCGCATTCGTTTCCAGCAATTCGACCGCCGCAGTCACGCTCGCGTTTGGTTTCAGCCAGAGCACGGACACATCGTCTTCCGTTGCGCCAATGCCTGTGGGGTTCAGCGGCGACTCCGAATAAGGGATGGCAGGCCCTAACAATGTGGCCGGCGTATTGGTGCCGTCCGCCACGTAGCGAGTCGGATCGATGGGCGATTCCCCGTGCTTCGCGGTGATGATGATCAGCGTCTTTTCGTACAATCCGGCGGCCTTGAGCGCGATGACGATGTCTCCGATGGAGGTGTCCACAAACTCGATCTCTTTGGCCAACTGCGCGCTCGGCAGAGCCGCGGCGTTCTGGTAACCGCCCGGGCCCACGGTCGGCTCGTTCAGACTTTGGCCGATGTACACGGACTGAAAATTCATGCCGAAAACGGCGGGCACCTGCGCCGGCGCGCCCAAGTGTGTCTTGCCCGCAATCTCGTTCAGCAGCGCCTGCACTTTCAGGGCGTCATAGCACTGGATGTTTAAGAAGCTGTCCGTCCACGACGCCAGGTTGGCGGTCGGGTCGCGGATCGTTGCGCAGGAAGCGCCCTCCGCGGTCTTTACACCAGGCAACGCAATCACATTCGAGTCCACCTCCGGCGAATAATAGTCATCCAGGCCGGTGCCGCCCGGCCCCGCCGCAAACGAATACGAAGCGTGCTTGTCGATCCAGGCTGTGTATCCGCCAGCCGCGTGGACCACGCTAAATATCGTGTTCGTCCGTACGAAGTTCCAGGGGTACACGGGCGCGCAGCCCGTAGCCGGGTCCCGCACCAGCTTCTTCGGATCGATAGAGGCGATGCCGCCATCGGTCGGCAGGGCACCCGGCGCGCCTCCGTTCAGCTTGGTATCGTCAATATCAATGCCCTGGTCGTAGTCGGTCGTGGTACCTGTGGGAACCGCAAACGGCGTGCAGGGCCCTCCAGCCAACCCGGTTCCCGTGGTTGTCGCGGGCGCATCGAGCGACCGGTCATAGGCGACATCGTAGTAAAGTCCCGTTGTTTTCGGCGATCCTCCGGTAACCAGAGCCGCGAGTCCGGGAAAGGAATCCGAGGGCATGGACGACTGGCTCGCCACATAATTGAACCCGGTCTGGCCGAGGGCTGCCAGATTCGGGCAGTACATATTGCCGCCATTGATACCTGCTATCCCATTTGCGCAGTTGTAGAAATCCGCTGCGTGCATGCCGTCGATGCTCAACAGCAGAACGTGCTGGATACTTCCAGAGCCCACCGTGCCAATGTCGGCGGCCATTCCTTGCGTCGATGACGCCAACACCAGCGCCGCCGCGGTTACAACCAGAGATAAGTTTTTCGCTTTCATCTTACAAGAGCCTCAGCCGGGATTCTAACTCGCCATTGTGTGCGCATAAATTACACTTATGTGAATTCTCGGTTAATCTGCGCGCAGCGGACCGTACTTTTTAGTCCAAAACGAAGGGCGGACTTACTCGGGCCGCAGTCCGGTGTCCAGGCAGCGATTCCCGGCGATGCGATTGGCGGCCAGTTGGACACCGGGTGCGGCTTCAATGCACCACTTGCGCATGCCGAAGCCAGACACCTGGTTGTCCTCGATCCGGTTGTCCCGGGTGCGGGCCGGGCGCGCCGCGCCGGCGACCAGGTAGATGCCGCTGCGCAGCAGTGCCGGATCGCCCGCGCTGTAATCGCAGTGCGGCCTCGTGCGATCGTCCGTGCATTCATCGCGATTCAGATTCAGGAAGCGATTGTGTGTGATCTCCTGGTGCGCACCGAGCAGATACAGCCCACCGTAGCCCGCGCCATCAATCAGGTTCCCCGTCACCAGCACGTTTGCGGGCGCCACATCCGGACTGGAATTATTGAACACAATGGCGAACTGCGCGTACGGGTATGCGCCGGGCGATTGGCGGCTGACGCAGGAGTTATTGCGGATCTCACCATCGTGGAAGCCATCCAGGTCCATGCACTTTCCGTTGATGTCTTCGAAGCGGTTGCCCACGTAGCTGGACCGGTCCACATTGCCGGCGGTGTCCAGCGCGACTGGCACGGCCCAGGCGGCGATATCCACTAATTCGACGGGATAGCCGATACGCCGGCCGGTGTTCACGCGAACGGTCACATTGGTGGCGTGTCCCACCTGGATGGCGTCGCGGGCCACGTCTTGTATGTCGTTCTGTTCAATGATCCCGTTCGCGTTGCGGGGCGAGTGATAGAACGAGTGCGTCCAGATGGCGTTACCGGGTACGCGGCGGATCATGCATTTCCGAATTGCGAAATCGCGCGTGCCCTCTTCGATCAGAATGCCGCCCGATGCGTTGTTACGGCCATTAGGCGCGTGCGACCCGCAGTCTTCTATGTGGACGCCTTCGATGTGCACGCCCGTGGAGGCGCTCACGATTATGGGGTAGGTGGCCACTTCGGTAAACGATACGCTGCGAATCAGCACATCCTTTGCGTTTTCGAGGACGATGCCGTTATTGTGGTAATAGCGGGCGAATGGCACATCGCCGGCGGGGAGTCCCGTGGGTTTTTCCAGCACGGCGCGATTGCCGTCGATGCGAAAACCGCTGAGCCGCAAGCCGGTCGCGTTCTTGGCATAGATCAATGCGCGGCCGTGGAAATCCGGCGCCGCGCGCAGTGTCGAGCCGGCGGGGTTGCCGCGCATCTCCAGGTCGTGAGCACCTTCCGGGATCGTCAATTCGCGGTGCAGGATCACGGTTCCGGCGGGCAGCTGGATCAGGCCTGTGCGCTGGGACATATCCGGTGCGCGGGGTGCGCAGGCAGTCACGAGCAAGCAGAACGTGAGGAGGGCGGGCTTTAGCCGGCGCGGCGCTTCAGCGCCGCGTGCCCCACGAGACATCTCAGACCACCTCGATCGAGACGGGAGGAAAAGTGCGTGTGCCGATGTGGATGCTCAGTTCGTGCGGTCCCGAACCAATCGACTCCGGCAGGCGGAAATTGATTTCATGGCGCTGCTCCACAGGGTCGGTACACACAGTAAGAGTGCTTTGGGCGGCCGCGCCATCGATCGTGGCGCGCACCAGATCGGGACGCAGCGTTTCTTCGAAGATCAATTTTATGAAGCGGCTGATGATGCGCGTTCCGGAAAGCTGGTTATCGCCATCGCGCACGCCGCACAGGCGCGGCACGGCGGGGCCCGGCGGGATGACCCGCATCCATGCGGGAGCGGCGAGAGGTTGGCCCAGCCACGAAAGTTCCACTGGCACAAGACCGGTCCGGCATCCCGCCGGTATCGCCGCCGTCAATTGCACCATGCCATCCCACTCGGGCGCGCTGATCGAAGAAAGAACAGCCGGGCGTCCCTCCATGCGCACTTCCATCCCGATCAGGTCGCAATCGACCGGCAGATTCTCCACCCAAATCGCCGCGAAGGCCCGCGCCCCGGATGCCGGGACCAGTTGATCGCCGGTGAGCGCGTTGCTGATCGCCCTTATGCGCATCGGCGGTTTCAACGGCGGGCGCAGCGCGGCGCGCCATCCTGCCGGCTGCTTGCGCCAGGTGGTCCACATATATTGGGTGCCGGCGCGTTCCAGGGCGAGCAGTTGAAAATCGTGCCGGCCTACGAAATCGGCGACCTCCCGCGGCTGGATGCGTACGCCTTCCCACGTGGTGTATGGAGCGGAAGCCTCCGGCAGCCCGTTCATCTGGCACTTCAGAATGCCGCCGCACTTCAGCACCCGGCGCGCTTCGGCAAAATAGCCGAACACCACCTCCCGGCTGGGGATGTGCTGGAACACGGCGTATGAATAAACGAAATCAAAGGACGCATCCGGAAACATCGACAGGTCCGATTTCCCGGCGTGATGCACATGCGCGTGGGGAATGTCGAGCAGCCTGGCATCGGCCAGACGGACCATCTCGTCGGAGATGTCGACGCCGTGAATCTCCGCGAAATCGCGGCTCAGCGGACGCATGATGCGGCCCGGCCCGCAACCGATTTCGAGCGCCTTCAGGCCATGCGGAGCCGGCCGTCCAGGAGGCGCGAGCCGCTTCAATTCCGCGCGCATGGCACGTACTTCGTCCGACGCGCTGGCCAGGAACTCGGCGTCGTCCTGTTCGCGGCGCCCGAAGGCTACGTAATAATGCGGATCTTCGCGCGCCCGCTCGTTCCAATCCTGGCGCATGCGGTCGAGCACATTGGGATCGGCCATGCCTACCCGGTATTCTATCCATAATGACGATTGTTTTCCGGCAGGCGGCCCAGCGGTGAAGAGCAGGTTGTTCCTGGCAGTGATGGCAGCCGCGGCGGCGATCCTGGTTTACCAGCTCTTCATACCGCCCATCGTGGGCATGGCGGACCAGGGTGATTTTATCCGCACCATCCGCCGGTTCGGCTATGGTCCGCTACATCAGGGCAGCCTGGAATACCAGTACGTCGAGCCCAAATTCGTGCGCGATCCACACGCGCGCGATCGAAATTGGGAGCAGGCCAACAGCGAGTATCTTTTCGTCGGCGCGGCTGTGCTGCTAAACAACCTGGTTTCGAAGGATGGCGCGCTGGATATAACGGTGATCGGCCTGGTGCACGCACTGGTGTTCCTGGCCGTGTTCGCGCGGCTGCTTCGCGTCACCAGCCGGGAGCGGACCTACGTGCTGCTGTGGATCGCGGCGCTGGTGGCGCTTACGGACGCGGGCTACGCCGCGTACTGGAATTCCTTCTATGCCGAGCCGGCTTCCTGTATTTTCTTTCTGCTGCTGCTGGCCGAGAGTGTGGAGATTGCGAGAGCGGGCGAGATCAGTGCGTCTAGTGCGCTGCGATGGTCGCTTTGGGCGATTCTCTGGGTCTGGGCAAAACCTCAAAATACGGCAGTCGGATTAATTCTGGGGCTGTTTTCCTTTCGCCTCGCATTTTGGACCAGGCCGCTGCGGAACGGCAGGATCGCCCGCCTGATCGCGGTCGGGGGTGGCTGCGGCATTTTGGGCTGCGCGGCATTCAACGTGATCGCGATGCCGCGCGTCGGCCACATGGCGAACACGTACGGCATGGTTTTCTCGGGCATTCTTCCGGAATCGAAGAACCCGGCGGCGGACCTGCGCGCGTTGGGACTTGATCCGGAACTGGCGCGTTTTGCGAGGACAGGGGCCTGGAGTCCCGTCACGGATTTTCCGGCACTGGCTGAATCCGGCGTGCTGGAAACGCGGGTCACCACGTTCAGCATCCTGCGGTTCTATTTGCTGCGGCCCGCACGCTTATGGCGGCGGCTGCACGGAGTGCTGCCGGTGATTACCTCTATCGAGACGGCGTATGGGAATTTTGAGCCGTCGGCCGGGCTTCCGCCATTAACGCGAACGCGCGCGTTTCGTCTATGGAGCGGCTTCCACGGGCGTGTTTTAGCGGTCTTCAGAAAGTGGATCGTTTTCGCGCTGGCCGCCTGGCCGCTGGCCGCGGTGTGGCTGTGGGTGCGGCAGACGGACAGCATCCAGCGGAGGCGCATCGAGCTTCTGACGCTGCTGCCGCTCGGCTGTCTGGCCGCGCTTTTCGGGGCGGTTTTCGGCGATGCTTTTGACCTGATCAAGCACTTGTTCCTGTTCAATCTGTGGCTGGATGCGTGTGTGATCTACGCCGTGGCATCCGGCTGGCAATGGGCGATCAGCCGGCGGGATGCATGGAAGGTCCCCGGCTTTATGCGATGGTCCAAGGTTAAGGGCGCCTGGGTTGCGCCGGCGGCGAGATGGGTTGTACCGGCGGCGCTGGTGGTGGCCTTTTATGTCTGGACGTGCGGTTCGACCGGCGATCTTTTCCAATTTACGCGGCGCAAGCCGGAGTATTACACCCTTCTCACAGATGCCTTCCGCTCTCATCATTTATATCTCACGGTGGCGCCGGTTCCGCAGTTGCTGGCACTGTCCGATCCATACGATCCCGCCGCGAACGCCGCTTACCGGGCGCACGATCTGTCGCTCTATCGCGGCAAATATTATATGTACTTCGGCCCGGCTCCGGTACTTACTTTGTTCTTACCCTGGCACTATATCACCGGCAGACGCCTGGCAGAAGATACGGCAGCGTTGATATATCTTACTATTGGCTATATCTTCTCGCTGCTTCTGCTGCGCCTGCTTTTGCACGCGAACGACATACGGCCCTCTCGGATCCTCATTGCCGCCGCGGTATTGACGCTGGGACTGGGACAGTACGGCGTAGTTACTCTGCGCGACCCGGTCGTGTACGGCGTGGCCATCACGGCGGGTTATTGCTTTTTCACTGCCGGCATGTACTGCCTGGCGCGCCTGATCGCGACTGACGACCGCTTGCTGACACGCGCGGCTCCGAACCGAGCCGCGACCGTCAGGGAGCGTTGGCTGGCCATAGCGGCTGGTGTGTTGATCGGACTTACACCAGGATGCCGGCCACAGTATGCCTTGGCCGCAGTAGTGTTATGCGCTGTTTATATCTACTTCCTACGCGAGGGCCGGCTGCGGGAGGCCATTTGGTTTGTTGCTCCGATTGCCGTGAGCGGCCTTTTGCTGATGTGGTACAACTTAGCGCGATTCGGAAACCCGTTCGAACTCGGAACCACTTTCCAGCTGGCCGGCAGTGTGTCCACACGCGGCGTATCTTTGCGCCTGGGAAGCCTGGCGCACGGTTTATATTACCTGTTACTGTTTCCTCCTGCCTTAGCCGGACAGTTCCCCTACATTGCGCCCAAGTATGTGCCGCCCACTGCCCACTTATTCGTGGAGAACGCAGTCGGGCTGTTGGCCATCAGCCCGGCGGCCGCGGCGGGACTGGCGTTCCCTGTTTGGATCGCGCGGTGGAAGGGCGCGCGTAACACCCGGTTGATCCTCGCGGCTTTGTACGGGGCGGCGGTTGTTGTTCTCGTTTGTACTTCCCTGACCGGCTTCGCAGTAGGGCGTTATTTAATTGACTTCGCGCCGGCGTTCTTGGAGATCGCGCTGTTTGCCTGGCTCTACGGCGCGATGCGAACCCGCCTGCCGTCGCGGCGCGTGGCGGCCGCGGTGGTGATCGGGGGCGGAGTCTGGAGTACAGCTATGGGGGCGGCGCTGAGCGTTGGATACAACGATTTCCTGCGGGACCACAATCCAGCTGCATATCGAAGGCTGGCGTCGTGGTTCGGACAGAGTTCCGGGAACATTCGCTTGCCTGTAGATGCCTTGACCATGACGGCGGCGATCCGGTTTCCTTCGCGTGCGGCCGGGATGCGGGAAGCACTGCTGTATGGCGGGCGGCCCGGCGCAGAGGACTGTTTGTTCATGGAATACCTGGGCGCCGGCCAGGTACGGTTCGGCTACGAGAAGGCGGGCGGCGCGGTCACGCTCAGTTCGCCGGTAGCGATCACGCTCGATCGGGACTACCGGCTGGATGTATGGTACAGCTCTTCCGTGCAGCGGGTGGTGGTCAGTCTGGATGGCGCGGCGGTATGGAACCAGGCGGCAGCATGGTCTGCAACCTCTGTCTCAGAGATGACGATTGGCCGCGCGCCCGCCCGCATGCCGGATGTGCATCCGTTCTCTGGTTTGCTGCGCGTGCCGCCTCGCGGAGGCATCCTGTACGCGGCAGGACGGGCAGCGGCGTTCAGATAACACCCGGTATCCTATCCATGATGGCAATGATGGCAATTGTTTTTCGGCAGGTTGTCTGCGCACCTTTGGCAGGTCTGGACGCGGTAGCGCCGCCGGGGGCGGTGATCGGGGTCATCGGGGAGGACGGTTCGGGAAAAGGCGCCCTGTTGCGACTGGCAGCGGGATTATCGAAGCCGGCCTCCGGGGAGGTGGAAGCCGCCCACCCGCGCCGCCTGCTGGGGCCGGACAGCGCGCTGGATTTTTCTCCGGCGGCAGTGCTGGCCATGGAACATACGCTCGCCCGGCACGATGCGTTCGTGCGGCAGCGCGCGGCCATGTCGCTCGACCGGCTGCGGCGCGCGGGCACTACCGTGCTATTGATTTCGCACGAAGAGGAGTTACTGCGGCAGCTTTCCGATGAGATCTGGTGGCTCGATCAAGGCAAGCTGGCGGGCCGCGGGGACCCGGCGGAAGTGCTGTGCGCTTACCGCCGTCACATCGCTGGGCGCACGCGGGCCTGGGGCGAAACGGCGGCGGCGCCGCTCGCTCCGCGGCTGCGGCGGGGTGACGGCCGCGCGGAAGTGACGAAGCTGGAGTTGCTGGGAGAAGCGGGCCAGCCGACCGCTGTCCTGCGCAGCGGCGAACTGGCCCTGGCGCGCGTGGTGGTCCGTTTTCGGGAGGCGGTGGCGGACCCGGTGGTCGGGCTATTGATCCGCAGCCGCGCCGGCATGAACGTCTACGGTACAAATACCGAGTTGGAGCACCTGAAGCTGGGACCGCGCGCGGCGGGCGACGTATTGCAGTTGACCTTCGCCTTCCGCTGCGAGCTTTGCGCCATGGAATACACACTAACAGTGGCATCCCACGACCCCGACGGTGTGGGCCATGACTGGCTGGACGATGCGGTGGCCTTCGCCGTGGCGGATAGCCGGTACACCGCGGGAGTGGCGAATCTGCGAGCTACAGTGCGGATCGAATCGGTGGACGCGCGCTGAAATTGTGCATGTGGCGCACGCTTCAGCACCAGCGGCCCTGCGGGCCGTCAGCAGTCTCGGTAACCGTGCGCTGGGACGTGGCGCGGGCTTCAGCCTGCAGCGGGACTTCAGTCCCGCCTTTTCAATGACTTCCAGAGCGGGTTACTGGAGAGCGTGCTGCTGTCGGCTTTAGCCGACAGGTCCGCGGCACAATGGGGGACGGCGAACTGAAGTTCGCCGCAGCACGCTAAAGCGTGCGCCACTAATGGAGATTGTGCTTCTTGATCTTGTAGCGCAGTTTGTCGCGCGTGATGCCCAGCATGCGCGCGGCATGCACCTGATTGCCTTGCGTGCGGTCCAAGGCTTGCTCGATCACCCGGCGCTCCTGTTCGTCAAAAGATAACTCCCCGCCGGCGCTGGCCGGTTGGGCTGCCGGAGGGGCACTGTTGGCGAAGGAACCGGGAACGCCCTGGCGCATGTATTGCGGCAGATCGGCCACGTCGATGACTTCGCCGGCCACCAGCATACAAGCGTGCCCGATCACATTTTCCAGTTCGCGTACATTGCCGGGCCAGGAGTGGCGCGCCAGCAGGATCTGCGCGCGGGGCGTGAGCGATTCCACCGGCTTTTTATATTGCGCCGCGTACTTCTGAATGAAGAATCGCTCCAGCAGCGGCAGATCTTCTTTGCGTTCGGCGAGCGCCGGCGTCTGGATCTCGACCATGGAGAGCCTGTAATACAAATCCTCGCGGAAACGCTTCTCCGCGATTTGGGCGCGCAGGTCGTGGTTGGTGGCGGCCACCACCCGCACATCCACCGGCCGTGCGGTCAGCGAACCGACCCGCTGCACTTCCCGATTTTGCAGCACGCGTAGCAGCTTGGCCTGGGTGGATGGCGGCATATCCCCGATCTCATCGAGGAAAAGAGTGCCGCCGTGCGCGTACTCGAACAGACCCATTTTATTCGCATCGGCGCCGGTAAAGGCGCCTTTCACGTGTCCGAACAGCTCGCTCTCGAACAGCGTCTCGACCACCGCGGAACAATTGCACACCACCATCGGACCGGAAGCCTGGCTGAGTTTATGCAGCGCCTGGGCTACCAGTTCCTTGCCTGTGCCCGTGGGGCCGGTGACGGAGCAAGCGCGGTAATGCGGAGCCACGCGGCGGATCTGCGCGAACATCTCCCACATTAGGGGACTGCGCCCCACCATGCCCTCGAACTGGCAGGTATCCACCAACTCGCCATCCAGTTGGCTGGCCCGGCGGCGGCGGCGGGCATCGATGGCCAGCTTCTCGATGCGCTCGCGCAATACAGGCAATGAAATCGGTTTGGTCAGGTAATCGCAAGCACCCTTTTTGATAGCTTCGACGGCCGCGTCGGTAGAGTAATGCGCGGTCATCAGGACCACGTCCGTGGCGGGATCCACTTCCAGAATGTGGCCCAACAACTCCATGCCGTTCATCTTGGGCATCACCACGTCGCTCAGCACGATGGCCGGGTGCTGGCTGCGGACGAGTTCCAAGCCCTCCTCCGGATCGTTAGCGGTGAGAATCTCGAGGCCATTATTGGAAAGCGCCTCCGCGACCAGTTCCAGGCTTTGCGGATCGTCATCGATGGCGAGCAGTTTGATGCGTGGCGTGGCGGTCATAACGGGCTACAGCAGCTTCTTGAGTTCCAGCCGCAGCGCAGCGATTTCCACGGGCTTGGTGATGTAGCCGTCGAAGCCGGCGTCCAGCGCGCGCTCCCGGTCGCCCTGCATGGCGAATGCGGTCAGCGCGATGATGTGCAGTTTAGAGAGGAGCGGGTCGGCGCGCAATTCGCGCAGCACGCCATAACCGTCCAATCGCGGCATCTGAATATCCACCAGGGCGAGATCGGGCGCGTTCTCCCGCGCACGGTTGACCGCGTCACGCCCATCGGCCGCTTCGATTACGTCGTAGCCGCTCATCTCGAGCACCTCGCGGATCAGTTCCCGGCTGACGGCGTTGTCATCCGCCACCAGGATCTTACGGCTCATGCCTTCCCCACTCCCGCACCCACGGCACGGCGCAGATCGGCCAGCAGTTGTTTCTTCCATTCATGGTCTTTCAAGAACAGGCCGAGGGTTTCGCGGCGCAGCATCTCGATTTCATTATCGGTCAGATCCTTGGCGGTGAGCACCAGCACCGGAATGTTGCGCAAGCCGGGATCTTCTTTCACCCGGAGCAACAGCTCGAATCCATCCATCTCGGGCATCATCAGGTCCAGCAGGATGGCGCTTACAGAGATCTGCCCCAGAGCCTCCAGGGCTTCCCGGCCGTTGACCGCCAGCACGGGAATGTAGCCGTCGGATTCGAGGATCTCCTTGAGCAGCTCGCGCGTGCCGGCTTCATCGTCGACCACCAGCACCTTGGCCGGACCGTTGGAACCCGGCCCCACGTACCGGCGTACGGTTTCGAGCAGCACTACCCGGTCGACCGGCTTCACCAGGTATTCGGACGCGCCCAACGCCATGCCAATCTTGGGTTCATCCACGACGCTGACCACAATCACGGGGATGGCGGCGGTTACCGGCGTTTTCTTCAGTTCGTAGAGAGTATCCCAGCCGCCTTTGCCGGGCATCAGCATGTTCAAAGTAATTGCATCGGGCACGTGCTCCGCAGCTTTGGCTAACGCCTCGGCGGAGGAAGCGGCCATGATCAGTTGATACCCTTCGGGTTGCAGCCAACTGGAAAGGAGCTCCCGGGCCGGGGCTTCGTCGTCCACGATGAGAACCAGGGGTTGCTCGCGCGGCAATCCAGCCAGACCGGCCGCGGCCTCCTCGTGTGGCTCCTCTTCCGGCCAGGAGCGCCCCGCGGCGATGGTGAAGCTGAGGCGTGCGCCCTTGCCCGGTTCGCTTTCCACCCAGATGCGCCCGCCGTGTTCCTCCACCAGGCGTTTGGTGATGGCCAAACCCAGCCCGGTTCCTTCCTTGATACCCTTGGTCGTGGCGCCCGCCTGGTGAAACGCGTCGAAAATGGCTTCCTGCTCCTCAATCGGAATGCCCAGACCGGTATCGCTGACCGAGACGGTGATCCGGCCGCGCCGTTCCACCGCTTCCACCCAGATCTTACCGCCGTCGGGGGTAAACTTGACGGCATTGCTCAGCAGGTTCAGCAGAATTTGTTTGAACCGGATGCGGTCCGCGAATACCGCGGCATCGGGCGCTACGCTGCTATGCACCGCGATACTCTTGGCCGCGGCAGCGGGCCGGATGCCGGTAAATACTTCGGCCAGAACCAGGGCGATGGGCACGTTTTCGCGATTCAACTCCAGGCGGCCGGCCTCTACTTTGGAGAGGTCCAGAATATCGTTGATCAGCGCCAGGAGGTGCCGCGCGCCCTGCTGGATGTGATTAACGAAGCGCTGCTGCTTTTGGGACAGCGCTCCGGCCGTCTGTTCGGCGAGCAAATCCGAGAAACCGATAATGGCGTTTAACGGCGTGCGTAGTTCGTGGCTCATGCTGGCCAGGAATTCGCTTTTCAGGCGATTGGCGCGTTCCACATCCTGATTGCGCAATTCCAACTCTTTATTGGTAGATGCCAGCTGCGCGTTCAGCTCGGCTACGGCTTCTTCCGCCTGTTTGCGCTTGGTAACGTCGCGATTGATTTCCAATAAGGCGCCGGACCGTCCACCGGCTTTGCCGACCACGATGTGGCGTGTTTCGACCGTGATATGCGCGCCATCGCGGCGTGTGTGCCGCACCTCGCCGTTCCATTGGCCGGTGCGTTCCAGTTCCGTTTCCACGTGTTCCAGGGAGAGTGGAAACACCGTTTGAAAAAGAGTATGACTCGTCTGGCCCATGGCTTCCTCGGCGGACCATCCGTAGATCTCCTGCGCACCCGCATTCCATTGCAGGATTTTTCCGGCGAACTCGCGCACGATAATGGCATCATGCGACGCTTCGATCAATTGCGCCTGGCGGTGCAAGGCCTCCTCGATGCGCCTGCGATCCGTCATGTCGCGCACCACACACACGACCTGCGGTCCGTCCTTGGTATCCAGCGGGCTTAAAGTGATGTCGACCGGAAACTCGGTGCCATCGGCGCGCCTGGCCCAAAGATCCAAACCGGAACCCATGGGCCGCATGGTGGGTTTGGCCTGGTAATGGTCGCGGTGCTCCGGATGGCGCGCGCGCATACGGGCGGGCACGAACTCGTCGACCGATTTGCCCAGCAGTTGGTCCCACCGGTAGCCGAACATTTCGCCCGCCAGGGAATTCGACAACACGATCTTGCCATGGCTGTCCACCTGGAGGATGGCGTCCGGAGAGGCTTCGAAGATCTGGCGAAACCGCAAATCGGCCTGGACCACGTCCCGCGCTCCAGGATCGTGCCGGGCGGACTTCAATTCCAGCACCAGTTTGGCGGAGACTGGCAGGCGGAACAGTTCGCCGGTATGCAGGCAATCCGCGGCGCCCTCGAGGACGCAATTCATGAGCAGGCGCGGATCGGATTCCGCGGTCAGGACGATAAGGGGAATACCTTCGGGGCGCCCACGCAAGGCTTCCAGAGCAGCGCGCCAGCTCCAGCCGGGCGCCGTATACTGCGTCAGGACCAAATCATATCGGGTTCTATCTAGAAGAGTGGATAATTCCTCAGGACTTTCGGTCTCGGCATGTCCCGCATCGAACCCGACACGGACAAGTTCGCGGATGCATTGTTCCGCGAGCGCTGGCTCGGTTCTAAGGAATACAAGGCGCAAAGGGTCCCCCTCATTTGTCTAATAATATACAATTGGAGGCGGCCGTGGGTAGGTACTCAGCCTAATGCCAGATATTTTTCGAGGAGTGCGAGGCCGGCGTGGACGCCGGCCGCAGGACTGGAGTCCTGCCCCACTTAGCTTTCGTGGTCTGGTTCAGGCAAGGCGTCAAAAGAGTGATTACGGCGCCAGGCCAGGATGAGGAATCCCCCTAAGATGCAGAATGGCGGCAGGCCCAGCAGGACGATACCCACGTTGAGCAGGTGCGCACGCGCCGAGTTCTGGGCCGCGGCCGTGCGATAGCACATGACGCATTGGGCCCAGCCGTTCGCGGCTGCCAGGAAAAGAGCCAGAAAAAGAGCCAGGGGCAGACGTTTCATCGCGGCCTCATCATCATTAGGCGGTTGGAATCCGGCATGAACATGAGCAGCATTAGAATAATGCAGAGAATCAGCATAGGAAATAGCGTCAGGAACAAGCTCAATTTCTCAAATTTCAAGTGCATAAAATAAGCAATAATCAGCGCAGCTTTGATCACCGACAGGCCTATCAGCGCCGTTAGAAAGATGAGCACCGGAATCTGCTCATAAGCCAGGAAAACCTCGATGCCGGTCATGAATAGCAAGGCGAACCAGACTGTGACGAAAGTCTTGGTAGCGGCGCCTTCCATGTGCTGGATCACTTCGGAGTGAGTACTCATACTTGTGTCCTTTACGATACGCCCTCTATATCTTGGCCGACATCAAATACACCAGCGGGAAGATAAACATCCACACTAAGTCTACAAAGTGCCAATAAAGGCCGCTGACTTCGACATCTTCCGCTTTGAATTTACCGCGGCCTACCGCGAAAGCCATGATGCTCAGATAAATCAGCCCGATGACTACGTGCGTCATGTGCAATCCGGTGAGCGCGAAGAACGTGCCGCCGAACAGCGGTACGCCCCAGGGATTGTCGAAGGGCGTAACGTGTTCGTTGCGGATCAGGTTCAACCACTCGGTCAAGTGCAGGGCCACGAAAGCGCCGCCCCCCGCCATGGTGGCCAGAATCCAGCCTACGGTGGCCTTGCGATTACCGTGGTTCATGGCATGCACCCCCATGACCATGGTCAAGCTGCTGGAGAGCAGGCAGAGGGTCATGACCGTGGAAAATATGATGCTCGGCGAAAAATGAAATGGCGTGGGCCAGTTGGGTGTCGCCAGGCGCACGTAGGTGTAGGCCATCAGCAGCGCGGAGAAGGTTAAGGCATCGGAGATGATGAACAGCCACATGCCGAATTTTTTCGAATTCACGGCGTACGGCGAACGTCCCCCCGACCAAACTGAAGCTACCGCTGCCGCCGAATTGACTTCGGACATCGACTATTTACCCCCAAACGAGAAATAGAATAACCAAATAAACCCAAAGGCCATCCACAAAATGCCAGAAAACAGCACTGACATCCACAGCCGTACGTTTGCCAGGCCCTAACTGCAAACGGAGCGCCTCCACGTCCACGTAGACCAGTGCGGTGAGTCCGCCCAGAATGTGCAGACCGTGCGCCGCGGTGAGCAGGTAAAAGAATGAACTGCTGGGATTGGTGGCCACGAAGATGCCTTCCGCACGCAACTGCAGCCAGGCGATGGCTTGGCCCAGCAGGAATAGCGCGCCCAGCACGGTGCCGGCGGTCCAATATCCGTTGAATGCCGAGCGTCTGCCGCGGTGGAGCGATCGCCGGGCCAGTTCGAGCAGCACACTGCTGGCGATCAGGATGGCGGTATTCGCCCAGATAATCCGCGGTAGGGTCAGCGCAACCCAGTCGTTGGACATCCCGCGGCGCACTACGAAGGCACTGGTGAACGCCGCGAATGCCATGGTGGTGGCGGCCAACAGCACTAACAAGCCGGTCATGGACGCGCGGCGGGAGGCGCCGCGGCCGTCCGATCCACCGCCGCCGCCGAAGCCCCCCCCGCGCGGAGGAGCGGGGGGTTTGATGATGTCGGATGTGATGGAACTTGGCATTATGCGCAACCTGCCGACTTACCACCGCTTCCGGATTTTTGTTCAATCGGCTTGGTCAAAGCTTACCTCCGCTTCGGAAACTACGGGATCGAGCCATAGACGGCGCCGGCCGACTCTTCGATATCCGCCGGGAACGCGCTCCAAGTGCCATCGTTGATACCTACGTTTTGCTTTGATGGCGGAATCCAGGCCCAAACCCCCAGGAAATCGTCTCCCGTGCCGGTTGCGGGCGTATCAGCAATCACCCAGTATTGAACTCCCTTGGTTACCGCGGTACTGGGAATCGTCGCCATCGCGAGTTTGCAGCAAGCATAGAAATCGGGCAGGTTCTTCACGGTGACGGGCCCCGCCATCAGTGTTCCGGGAACTCCGCTATTGTCGCTGTACAGACTCAAGCGTACCCGGTTCGCCCCGGATCCATAGTACTGAATGGCTGCCCGCAGTTGCGTTACGTGGGCATCGGCTGTGGGCGTAAAAGGCAGCCCCACAAATTGGTGCCCTCCTAACGCGCTGGCAGGGCCGCTCACATAAAAACCGGCGCCGGTGTAGGCGGCAGTGGTCGACGCGCCGAGATTGCTGAAGATCTTTTGCAGGGCGGCCGGCACTTCCTGCGCGGGTCCTTCGAACGTGTTGCCCGAACCGTTCCAGCGAGCGGATTTAGGCGCCTGTCCAAATAGGACTGCGCTCGAAAGCGCAGCCGTCAAAATAAACATCGCGTTTCTTTTCACAGAAATTTCCTCCAGATGGATTTCCCGGTGCAGTAACCCATACTGCACACGAGCTTACTGGGACGCGATTTTAGCACCGATGGAACGTGAAGCATATGTTCAGTACACACAGAACTCCGCAAGTTGTTTCCTATTCCGCATGCGTCTCCACGGGATCGGTTTGCATGATGAAATCGCGCGGCGCCCCGGGCACGCTGTATTCGTAAGGACCATGATTCACGATGGGATGCTGGCCGCCGAAGTTGTCAAAGGGCGGCGGCGACGGCACGGTCCACTCGAGCGTCGTGGCATTCCACGGGTTGATGGGCGCTTTCTTGCCGTATTTCATGCTCCAGAAGAGATTAAAGAAGAACAGGACCTGTACCGCCGCCGTGAAATATGCGGCGTGCGTCATGAAGGCGTGTACCGGGAGCAGTTTGCCCAGGAAATCGAAATTGGTGAAGTCCGCATAGCGCCGCGGATTCCCGGCTATGCCCAGGTAATGCATGGGTGTGAAGATGGCGTAGACCCCCACGAAAGTAGCGTAAAAGTGGATCTTGCCCAGGGTCTCGTTCATCATCCGCCCGTACATTTTGGGGAACCAGTAAAACGTTCCGGCAAACATGCCGAAGATGGCGGCCACGCCCATGATCATGTGGAAGTGGCCGACCACGAAGTAAGTATCGTGGAAGTATAAATCGAGCGCCGGTTGGCCCAGGAAGATGCCGCTCAGACCGCCGGTGACGAACAGGGAAACGAAGCCGAGGGCGAACATCATGGCAGTGGTGTAATGGATCTTGCCGCCCCACAATGTGCCGATCCAGTTGAATGTCTTGATGGCTGACGGTACGCCAATGGCCATGGTGAGCACCGAAAATGCCATGGCGGAATAAGGACTCATGCCGCTCATGAACATATGGTGGCCCCACACCAGAAATCCCAGAAATCCGATGCCCAAGATGGCGTAGACCATGGCCCGGTATCCGAAGACGGGCTTGCGGGCGAAGGTTGCCAGAATTTGGGAGGTCACGCCCATGCCGGGCAGAATCGCGATGTAAACCTCGGGATGCCCGAAGAACCAGAACAGGTGCTGCCAGAGCAGCGGAGACCCGCCTTTGTGGTTCAGGATCTGATCGCTCACCATCAGCCCGCCGGGGACGAAAAAGCTGGTTCCGGCGGAGCGGTCGAGAATCAGCAGCACCCCGGCGGCCAGCAGCACGGCGAACCCCAGCAATCCCAGGATGGCGGTGACGAACCAGGTCCAGCAGGTGAGCGGCAGGCGCATCAGCGACATGCCCTGGCAGCGCAGGTCGATCAGCGTGGCGATGAAGTTGATAGCGCCCATGAGCGAGGCGAAGCAGAAAATCGCAATGCTGACGATCCAGAGCGTTTGCCCTAAGCCCTCGCCGGGTCCCGCCGAGGGTATGGCACTTAGCGGCGGGTATGTGGTCCAGCCGGAAAGCGGCGCGCCGCCTTGTACGAAAAAGGCCGATACCATGACCACCAGCGCCACGAAGGTGGTCCAGAAGGACAGCATGTTCAAGACCGGGAAGGCCATGTCTTCGGCGCCGATCTGGATGGGCAGAAAATAGTTTCCAAAGCCGCTTTGGGGCGCGGTGGTCAGCACGAAAAAGACCATGATGGTGCCGTGCATGGTCATCAGCGACAGATACAATTCGGGAGTCATGATCCCGCCCTGCGCGGCGGTGGGCCACAGGTGCGCGAACCATGCAACCTTGACATCCGGGTTGACCATGTGGAAGCGCATGAGCAACGAAAGACTCATGCCTACCAGCACGGAAAACAAGGCCAGGAAGTAATATTGGATACCGATGACCTTGTGGTCCACGCTGAAGATATACTTCCGGACAAAGCCTTCCGGCGCGTGATGCGCGTGCATTACGGGTGCTGACATATCGTTATCACCGTGAATGAATTCGTCAAAACGGGGTCCTGGGGGTGCATTATTTGTTAGCGGCCTGATCCTGCTTCCACTTTTCAAAATCGGCCGCGGTCATTACCTGCATGGTGCTCCGCATCTGGAAATGGCCGAGGCCGCACAACTCCGAACAAGGGATTTCGTAAGTGCCGAGCGTGTCCGCCTGGAAGTACAGCGGGATCTCCATGCCGGGCACGATATCCTGCTTAAGGCGCAGCTCCCGGACAAAGAAATTATGAATCACGTCGCGGGAGTGCATGATCAGCTTGATGGGCTTGCCAACGGGCACTTTCAACGATGCGCTGACGATGTCGTCCTTTCCGGCCTGATCTTTGTCGTCGAGGCCGAAGGGGTTGCCGGCCGCATCGTTCACCAGCTTCAGATCCGTGGCGCCGAACTTGCCATCCGGACCGGGGTAGCGGAAGGAAAAGGCGAACTGTTTGGACATCAGTTCGATGGGAATGGCGTTGGGGTCCGGCTCGGAGAGGTGCACCGCGATCCAGATTCTGGTGCCGATCAAGACGATGCCCACGAACAGGAGTGCGGTGGCGGTGGTCCAGATGGTTTCCAACTTATTGTTCCCGTGGGAATAGCTGGCGCGGCGGCCATCATCGCGATAGCGCCAGATCGCCCAGCCGAGAGCAAATTGCGCGAACAGGAAAATAACACCGGTGATGACCATGGTGCGCATGAACTGCTCGTCATACGCTACCCCATGCTGGTTTATGGGCGGAGGAAACCACCACACTTTGGCGGCAAAGAAGTATATAATGACGACCGTCAGCACCCAGATAATTGGAGCAAGCAGCATGCGATGGATTTCCCTCTTTCCCGGGAGTGCGCCCAGGTTTCGATGAACATATCATACTGGTGGGGCGTTAGCAAGTCGAGGTGGTGGCCCCCTTACTGAGCCGCGGTTCTGGCGGGGGATGCTTTAAGCCTGCGGACCGGTGTGCACGCCGGTCCAGGCGGGTCTGGAGACCCGCCGCAGACCTGGAGGTCTGCCCCACGCCCTGTGATCGCTCATTTGCCATAATTGTGGAACAAGCGGATCCCAGCGGCCCGGCGGATGTATCCTCCGCGCGCAGCTATCATTGATTAATCGCCAGGGCGAGACGTCTTCGTGCTGGTGCCGCTGAATGAAGCTTGCGCCACACCGCTACGCTACAATCGAATTAACCCCGGCATGTCCACCGATGTCAAAGCCGTTCCCAACGTGCATCAGTTCTTCGGGCGGCACGGCGCACTTTCCAAATGGCATCCGAATTATGAATACCGGCCCGGCCAGTTGGCCATGGCGGAAGCGGTGGCCGCGGCGCTCGAGGACCGCAAGCATCTGATTGTGGAGGCCGGTACGGGCACCGGCAAGACGCTGGCCTACCTGGTCCCCGCCATCCTCTCCGGCAAGCGCATCGTAGTCTCCACGGGCACCAAGAATCTGCAGGAGCAGCTCTTCTTTAAAGACATTCCGTTCCTCCAGCAGCACTTCACGCGCCCCTTGCGTGTGTGTTACATGAAGGGCCGCAACAACTACGCCTGCCGGCAGAAGATCTACGATGCAGACCACGAGGCGGTGCTCACCGGCTTGGAAGAAGTGGCCGATTTCCAGATCATCCAGGCATGGGAGAAGACCACCGAAATCGGCGACCGCGCGGAGATCAAGAAGCTGCCCGAATCGTCGACCGCCTGGGCCAAAGTCGACGCGCGCAGCGACCTTTGCACCGGCCAGAAGTGCAAACAGTTCGAGCGTTGCTTCCTCACCCTGATGCACCAGCGCGCGCAATCGAGCGACATCGTCATCGTCAACCATCACCTGTTCTTTGCCGACCTGGCCCTGAAAGAGGTGCTGGAGGATGGCGACACCGAAGGCGGCATCCTGCCGGAATATCATGCGGTGGTGTTCGACGAAGCGCACGAAATAGAGGACGTGGCCGGACAGTATTTCGGCGTATCGGTCAGCAATTACCGGTTCCAGGAATTGCGGCGCGATATCTCCGCCATGGCGCGCGCCAAGGAATTCGGATCGGCGGAGCTGGATCGCATTCTGGATCGCTTCGAAGAACTGGCCACCTTTCTGTTTTCGGCCTTGCCGGCGCCCGAGGGCCGCGCCGCCTTCACCGGCCGCGCCGAATTCGTGGAGCGCAACGAAGAAGTCTACCGCGACCTGCACACGTCTCTCGAATTGATCGGCTCGCACTTGAAGCTGATCAAGAATCCGCCCACGGAGGTGATCCCTTTGCAGCGCCGCGCCGTCGAGTTGGGCCTGGCGATGCGGTTCGCGCTCGAGAGCGATGATCCCTCCTACGTCTATTGGGTGGAGCGCCGCGGCCGCGGCTTCTTTCTGCAAGCTACTCCCATCGATGTCGCGCCCCTGCTGGCGGACCGGCTTTTCGATGCGGTGGATACGTGCGTGCTCACCTCGGCCACGCTAGCGGTGGCCGGCGGCTTCGACTTTGTGAAGAAGCGGCTAGGCATCGACCAGGCGCGCACGCTGGTAGTGCCCGGCCATTTCCAATATCAGAAGCAGGCGCTGCTTTACGTGCCGCAGCATCTGCCCGATCCGCGCAACCCGGCGTTCACCAAGGAAGCGTCGCGCGAGGTTACGCAGTTGCTGAAGCTGAGCCGCGGCCGCGCCTTCGTCCTGTTTACCAGCTATCAGCAGATGCGCCTGATGTACGACCGCATTTCCCTCGATATCGATTACCCCACGCTGCTGCAAGGCACCGGGCCGCGCAGCGCGCTGCTCGAAGAATTCCGCGGCACGCCTAACTGCATCCTGTTCGCGACTGCGTCATTCTGGCAGGGAGTGGATGTTCCGGGCGACCAGTTGAGTTGCGTGATTATCGACCGGCTGCCGTTCGCTGTGCCCAGCGACCCTATCGTGGAAGCGCGCGTGCGCAAGCTGCGGGATGAAGGCGGCAATCCATTTTACGATTACCAGGTGCCCCAAGCCGCCATTGCTCTGAAACAGGGCTTCGGCCGGCTCATTCGCAGCCGCTCCGATCGCGGCGTGCTGGTGCTGCTGGACAATCGCGTGACCAAGCAGCGCTATGGCCAGGTGTTCTTCGACAGCCTGCCGGATTACAGATTCACCACCAAAATCACAGACGTGGAGAGTTTTTTCAATGTTTGAAGTTTCCGTGGAAGAGACCTTCTCCGCCGGCCATGCGCTGCGGAATTATAAAGGCAAGTGTGAGAACCCACATGGCCACAACTATCGCATCCAGGTGATCTTCAGCGGTCCGGAACTGGATTCGATCGGGCTGCTGCTGGATTTCGTGGCGGTCAAGAAGCTGATGCAAACGGTCGTGGACCGGTTGGATCACCAATATCTGAACAATCTGGCACCCTTCGACGTGCTGAACCCCTCCGCGGAAAACATGGCCAAGTATTTTTACGACGAGATCAGCGAAGGGCTTGGACAGAGCGCGCCCGTGAAGCTGGGACAAGTGCGGGTCTGGGAGACCGACACTACCAGCGCCACCTACCGCCCGTAGTATGCGGCGTTCTTAGCGGTAAAATCCGACCACTTCTCCGGCAGGTCGTCCAATGCGAAGATGGCCGAAACCGGACAAACCGGAACGCAGGCGCCGCAGTCGATACATTCGACCGGATCGATATACAGCAATTCGGCGTCCGCGTAGGCCGCTTCATCCTTCTTTGGGTGGATGCAGTCGACCGGGCAGGCATCCACGCAGGCGGTGTCTTTGGTTCCAATGCAGGGTTCTGCTATTACGTATGCCATGTATGTTTCTTTCCAGGTAGAGATCGACAATAGCATACGACCGGGGGTAAAAACAACCAGCCGTGTGGGGCGGGTCTGGAGACCCGCCGCAGACCTGCTGTAGACGGGAGATCTGCCCCACGTTTCTATGGTCGCGGCTCGAAACTATCGACAGAACCCGTACCAATCCGAATTTCGACCTGGCCGTCATGGGTGACGAACATCGCCAAACTGAGGTGCGCATCAAACTGTTTGACAGCCGCCTCAACCTTCTCCATGGATTCCTCCGACAACGTGTCGCCAATGTGCACCGGCAATCTGGCGAGCAGTTCGTCGCGCGAGGCGCCCGCCAGTCCCCGAATGTCGATGGTCTTCAGCCGACGGCCGGCAAAGACGGGTGCGCTCAATTCCGCCTTCAAGTCGGCCATTCGTTTTGCGAGGGCCTCCATCTTCGATAATTGCGCTTCTTTCAGGCTGTCAGCCGATGCCGCCAATGCCGCCCCCAACTGGCCATCTCCGAGAACCCGCAGCCGGTTTTCCATTTCGGCCTGTTCGGCATATAGTTTGGCGAGAGCTGCGTCGCGCGGCAGGCTTGCCTCCCGATCGAGCATGACCCGCAGCTGGCTGTTTAATGCCGCGGCCTGTTCCGCATACACCTTGGCCAGATCCTCCGACGCGAGGGCTTGGTTGGGCGCCGTCTGCGCGTAAACATCGGCCAGCTTCTTAGCCGCTTCTTCCAGACTCGATGCGTCGGCTGAGGGTTGGCCTTCGAGGTCGCGGGCATGCTCCATATTTTCGGCGATGCGCTTTTGCACCATGGCCTGCACGCGATCTTGTTCTCGTTTGGCGTCGCGAAGCGCGCGTGCCGCCCCCGCCCCGCGCTCCGCCGGCAATTCGAACCTGATGCTCACCTGCCGCGTGCTTCCGGCCGCATCGTGGGTGAAGTGCCATTGCAAGACGGATTCGAGCGACGCTTTGCGCAGTTCCGGCGGACCGCTCAGCACACGCGCGTCACTGACCGCTGCGTCGCCATCCAGCGTGGCTTCCAGCACCACGGTTCCCTGGATGCCCTTGTCGATGGCCGCGTCCGGATATTCCACTTCTTCGCGATGAATCATGCCGGCGCCGCCCAGGTCCACGTGTATGCCCGGTTCGTCCGCCGCGTCGTTTTCCACGGCCGCCAGTTGCGCGGCGGGCGCGTCCTGCTGTTGGCCGCGGGCCCATTGCATGTTTACCGCCAGGCAGACCAGGCCGAGAGAAAGTGCCAGAATGCCCGGCAGCTTGGAAGGTCCGCGCTGCCCGCCCGTCTGGCCGGCGAGCCGCTGAATGCGATCGAACAGCGATCCGCCGGTGCTGCCCAGGGCCAGTGTTGGAGTAGTCAGGCGCAGACGTTCCAGGCGGGTGAGCGCGCGCGCATAACACAGCGCGTCGCCGCAGAACTTCACCGCCAGATCGTCGCAGCACAACTCACGCTCCTGCCGTATCCGCGCCGACGCCCACCACACCGCCGGATGATAGAACAGCAGCGTCTCCACGATAGTCTGCAGCAGGTTGATTAGATAGTCGTAGCGCCGGATGTGCGCCAGCTCGTGCGTCAGCACAGCTTCCAGTTGCCGTGGGGTCAATCCCAGGACGGTGGCGGCGGGCAGCAGGACGACGGGCTTGATCCAGCCGACTACACTGGGACAGTCCGCGGCCGCGGAGACCAGCACGCGCACCGGACGCGCCAACCGCATACGCGCGCGAAGATCGGCGACGATAGTGAGGAGGGCGGCTTCCGCCGGGCGCGACCGCCGCCGCAGAGCGACGACCTGGCGGGACGCCCATACCAGGCGTAGAGAGAACAACAACACGCCGATCGACCATAGCGGGAGCACGCATTGCGCTACCCATCCGGCGCCTGCGGACACCCCACTTACCTCATGCGCGGCCGAAGACGAAACCGGAGGCATGGCCGGCGCAGTGTGCGGAGACGCCCAGGCTCCGGACGCGTGCGATGGCGGTGTCGCGCCGAAAACCAGACATGCCGTGATTACAGGCAGAATGGCCATGACGGCCAACATCGCGCAGCTTGCCGCATAGCGGGCGCGGGCGGAACGGTCGCGCAGGATGAAGAGCGCCATCCACAGTAGAAAGGCTGCCAACAGCCCTTGCCATACGAAATCGAGCAGCGCGCGTGTGAGCGCTTGAGATATGGCCGTCATTTCCTTTCTCCTTCGATACGATCCAACAGTTTCTCGATGGCTTCCAACTCCTGCGCAGACGACTTCCGGGTAGCCAGCGCCTGCAGCACCAGGGCTTTCACTGATCCGCCGAACGCGCGATTCATCAGGTCGCCGAGCAGTTGCCGCTGCGTCTGCTGCCTGCTGTAGCGCGCGCGATAGAGCTGCGGGCGGCAGGTTTCGTCGCGCTCCACCAGCCCTTTTTCGGTCATGATCTGGATGAGCTTGAGAACCGTGGTGTAGCCGGTGGGGCGGGACTCGTTGAGCACCTGCTGGATGGCCCTCACAGATTGCGCCTTGCCGTCCCAGAGCACCCGCAAGATGCCCAGTTCCGCTTCGGTAGGCTTGGGCCGTTTGAGTACCATGGCTGCATTATGACGAAGGTCTTCGTCATTTGTCAAGAGAAAAATAAGTTGCAATGCGCAGGGATGAGCAACTGGGGATTCATCTGGCGCGAGCTTCGGCACCGTTTCAGCGTGCAGGGGGGACTTCCCTGAGCCGTTATCGGAGTTTGGTGGCTTTCATTTTGGAGATTTTATTGAAAACAAAGAAGAAGTTGGGTTCGAATGGTAATTTCGTGTATTCGACGGCGCGCGGTCCAGCCTTAGTGAGGTCGGCATTTCGTATGTCAAAGAACTCTAACCGGCGTAAGCGTAGCATGACGGCAATGTGTCTTCGGCTGGCGGGTTGACGGCCGGGGTTTATTTTCAGTTCGGAGGGCGGAGCGCGGATTGTGTCATCGCCAGGGCTACGGCTTGGCTAGTGGATGCCCGCGAGGCTGACAATTGTTAAGCGGAGGGTTACACGGCAAACTGGAGTCCGCCCTGCCCGAAACCGTGATGTCCCGGCCGGCTATGATGCATCGGAAAAAATACGCAGCATGCATCCGCATTGCCTCTCCTTTGTTGGGCCTTTGGCAGGTCGCGAAGGCTAACCTTGATTTGCGCAATGGCCGCTTATTTCATCGCCAATCTCGGGATGTTCGCGCGTCTACGAAGCCGGGTAGAATTAAGGCTACATGCTTGGCGACAAGCGATTTCTGAGAACCATTAAGTTGCGAAACATTCTGTCCTTTGGCCCGGACACTCCAGAGCTTGAGCTCCAGTCTCTGAACGTGCTCGTCGGCCCGAATGGGGCGGGGAAATCCAATCTCATCGAAGCCATCGGGCTGCTTCAGTCAGCGCCGGGGGATCTGCTCGATCCGGCGCGGGCTGGTGGCGGCGTTGGCGAATGGCTTTGGAAGGGATCGGATGGGACGCCCTTTCCCGAAATCGATACGACGGTTTTCTACCCGCAAGGTAGAATGCCGCTTCGCCACCGGCTAACTTTGGGGATCGTGGGGCAGCGGGCGGAACTGCTGGACGAAGCCATCGAGGACGAACATCCCAAGTGGGCCGGCGAATCCGAAGTCGATTTTTATTACCGGTACCAGAGGGGGCATCCGGTCATGAACGTGAAGACCAACGGTCCACCTCCTTTTGACCGCGCCTTCCGCGAGCTGCGGCGCGAAGACGTGGCCCTTTACCAGTCATTTGTGTCCCAACGGAAGGACCCGGATCAGTATCCTGAGGTCACATATCTGGGAAGTGAATACGCTAAGATCAAGCTTTTTCGTGAATGGAATCTCGGGCGTAACGCCCAGGCCCGGAGGCCACAGCCTACCGACCTGCCTGCTGAGTTCCTGCGTGAAGACGCGGCGAACATCGCCCTCGTGCTTAACGACCTGGAACATCGTTCTAACCTTCGAGGCAACATAGTGGAGCAACTGAAGGAGGCTGATGAATCGATAGTGGATTTTTCAACCAGGGTATTAGGGGGAACGATTCAGTTGTATATCCACTATTCCGGGTTGACGTCCCCGGTTTCGGCCACGCGGCTATCTGATGGAACGGTTCGGTACCTATGTCTGCTGGCGGTGCTATGTCACCCGGAGCCGCCGCCGCTCGTTTGTCTCGAGGAACCGGAGTTGGGTCTGCACCCGAATCTGTTGCCCAGGCTTGCGCAATTGCTAATCGATGCCTCTCACAGAATGCAGTTGGTCGTTACGACGCACTCCGACACACTGGTCGATGGCCTGACGAAGGTGCCCGAGGCCGTAATCGTCTGTGAGAAACAGAATGGTTCGACGAGGATGAGCCGCCGGACTAGCGCGGATCTGGCTGCTTGGTTACAGGACTACGGTCTTGGACAGCTTTGGCGGCGGGGCGAGATCGGAGGGAATCGCTGGTGAATGTGAAGGTCTATGTGGAGGGTGGTGGCGACCACAACAAGGCACTGGACACGCAGTGCCGTCGGGCTTCAGAGAGTTTTTCCGGAAAGCGGGAATGGAACGCCGCATGCCGAGAATCGTGAGTTGTGGAGGCAGAAGCGGCGCCTACAAGAGCTTTCGAACTTCCCATGAAAACGCCGGTGGCGATGACTTCCCAATCCTATTGGTCGACAGCGAGGCGCAAGTTTCCAGCGGGGACGTTTGGGAACACGCCAGAACTCGCGATGGGTGGCAACGCCCGGATGGCGCTTCACCCGATCAAACTCCATTTGATGGTCCAAGCGATGGAGGCGTGGTTTCACGCCGATAAGGAAACGTTAGAGGAGTACTTCGGCCGAGGCTTCCGGCCAGGGGCGCTCAGCCAGCGTCCGGAAATTGATAACATTCCGAAGGCCGATCTGTTTGCGGGCCTAAAGGCAGCCACGACATCCTGCCCAGCCAAAGGTGAGTACTCGAAGGGAGGGCACTCATTCGAGATCCTCGCGCTGATCGACCCGGCAAAAGTGAGAGCCTCATCGCCGGCGCACGCCGGACGGCTTCTCAACGTGCTTGACCGTATTTGCGCACAATGACGGTTTCGCCGCGCCCTATGTCAGCGGACAATTCGCTTAAAACACCACCGCGTAGTGCCGAGGCTCTGCGCTTCAAGTAAATTGGGGCGGCTTGTGGGATTCGGACTATTGCTCGGTGTTGCAAACACGTAAGTTGTTGATTGTACATGTTGCTAGCTTTGCCGTTTTGGCCTTCCTGAACAAAACTCGATACAAAATGAGGGACACTCTCGTCGTTCTTACCACGGCGGTACACTGGTCGGATGTCCGATGAAGAGCTGATCCGGGACGTGCTCCGCAAGGTGCCGCTCGAAACCGTCGAATCCTGGCTGCGGGGCTACCAGGCCGACGCGACGGACCCGAACGAAATCGCCTGGGCCGAATACGTCCGGGGGCTTTTGCGGAAAGTCGCAATGAGCCGGTTCATTGCGTTTGGCAAGCGGCCAGTTTACCCGAACTGAAATGGGTAAGCCAAAAACATTTCCGCGCCCGAAGGCCGTAGAGGCTCACGCAATAGAATACATTACTGCCGCTCGCGCGTTTTTCTCCGCCGCGGACCGACTACTGAATCCCAAAGACGCCTTCGACAAGCCGGTCAACTTCCTTCACGCCCATGCCATGGAGCTGGCGTTCAAGGCATACCTACGGACGAAGAACGAGATGGTGGTTGAGAATTTTAAAATCCATAACCTCTCCACCCTCTGCGAGGCATGTCAGGCCCGTGGCCTTGTGGTCGGCCCGGACGATAAAACTGACCTCGGGAACATCGTAGGAATTCTTGATCACATGAACGAGGCGGAGGGCCTGCGCTACTTCAATCCTGACCTCTCGATGCTTCCCGATCCGACCTGGGCGCACACGACCATCGGACAGCTTCTCACTATCGTTGCGGCGCACGTCGATGAATATTCTCGAAACAATCCGCCGGATATGCGTGCCAAACGGCTAGCCTTCACCGTGGGAAAACCGTTCACGCCTCCTCAACCGTAAAATCCTCTCGTCACCGAAAATGGACAAGGATGGGTAAAAGCCCCGGTTGGGGTTTGAATTTTTAGCGGCGAAATCGGTTTTTTCATTCGCGCTCTGAGCCGAAGAATCCGTGTACCTCTCGTATAAGGCCGTATCCGCGCGGATTAGACCCAGGGTCGAGCACTGCTAAAGATTCCTCGATTCAGAAAACGAAATAGTCCGACCGCTTCACCTTCCACTCTCCGCATGCAACCCGTGTCTGGGGCAAGGGGTTCGTCCCGAACATTGAGAACCGAAAGCTGGGTATTTGTTTCCGGGGCAGTGGAGCTGTCCTAACCCGCAAGAGTCCCCAGCTTTCGATTTTCAAGGTTCTGTTCGCTCTCTGGCGCATGCAATCTTCTCCGCGAGCTAGCCCTCGGCCGCGACGTTTACTAGAACGCACGGATAGATATTGATTGCATGAGTCAAAGAGCGAACATCTGCGCCGGAAGGAACGCAGGGGCACCGTCTCGACACCGCCTAAAGGATTCCCGAAATGCTGTCGGGAACGCATCAGGGTACCAAGTCCAAGCTTTTAATGGCGTCCATCGGGAGGTATCGCTTGGTTCGCCCACCTTCCCCCCTCGGTAATTACCCAAAACCGGCCATACATAATCACCTGAAAACCGGCCAACGATAACCCCTCATCCAGGACGTTGACTCGAGCGCGAGGGCGATACCCTCCGTCGATGTGAGTAACGTCTTGAGCGAACAAAACAAACAGCAAGTCATCGCGTTGGGGCGGCTGGGATGGTCGCTACGGCGCATTCAGCGGGCCACCGGCGTGCGGAGGGAGACGGCAGCGACGTACCTGAGGGCCGCCGGGATCGCCTTCCGCCCACCGGGCAAGTGGGGGCGCGCACCAACAAAACCGGGCAATGGGGTGATTACCGACCCTGAGGCGGCGAGAGCGGCTGATCCGATCAGCCCCGGGGCGCCCGCCGCAAAACCGGCCAACGAGGTGATCACCGACTCTGGCGTGGAGTTGGCGGGCTCCGTCGCCCCGTCCCCCACCGCACCGCCCGGTCGCAGTCCCACCTCCAGCGCCTGCGAGCCGTACCGGGAGACGATCGAGTTGGGGCTCGCGCGCGGCCGCAATGCCATGGCAATCTGGCAGGATCTGGTGGACACCTGTGGCTTCACGGCCAGCTACCAGAGTGTGCAGCGATTCGTCCACAAGCTGTGCCCCAGCCCATCGCCCGAAGCCCGTGTGGTAATCGAGACCACCGCCGGCGAAGAATGCCAAGTCGATTATGGCGACGGTCCGATGGTGCATGACCCGGCCACGGGGAAGTATCGGCGCACCCGGCTGTTCGTGATGACGCTGGGCTACAGCCGCAAATCGGTTCGCCTGCTGGCATTTCATTCCAGCTCGCGGATCTGGGCCGAGTTGCATGAGAAGGCTTTCCGTCGGCTGACCGGGGTCACCCGGGTGGTGGTGCTCGATAACCTGCGTGAGGGCGTACTGGCGCCGGATGTCTACGATCCGGTGCTGAACCCGCTGTACCGCGATGTGCTGCGGCATTACGGCGCCGTCGCACTGCCTTGTCGCACGGCGGATCCAGATCGAAAAGGGAAGGTCGAGTCGGGGGTTGCCCATGCCCAGAAAACGCCACTGAAAGGCCTGCGTTTCGAGACCCTCGAACAAGCGCAAACCTACCTGGATCGCTGGGAAGAGCGGTGGGCCGATACGCGCATTCACGGCACCACCAAGCGTCAAGTGGCGGCGATGTTTGCCGAAGAACGGCCGGCGCTGCTGCCGCTGCCCGTCGAGCCCTTCCGCTATTACCAATATGGCGAGCGCACGGTGCATCTGGATGGCTGCGTGGAAGTCGATGCCGCCTACTATGGCGCGCCGCCGGGTTGGATCGGACGGCGCGTCCAGGTGCAGTGGGATTCGTTGCACGTTCGGCTGCTGAACCCGTACACCGGCGACCTACTGCGCGAGCACCTGCATCAGGAGCGCGGGAAACATCGGATTCAACAGGAGGACTGGCCGAAGAAAACCCCCTTGAGTACGCTGGCCCTGCTGAACCGCGCCGACAAAGCCGGAGCGCGGATCGGAGCGGTGTGTCGCACGATGCACAGCGAAGAGGGCCAGACCGCCGTGCGGCGGATTCTGGGCCTTCTATCGCTGGCCAAGAAGCACGGCGCGGCCACCGTGGACGAGGTCTGCGCCGCGGCGTTGGAAGTTGGCGCCTCGAACTACTATCGTTTTGTCCGCCGCTACCTGGAACGGAATCCCCAACTCCCCCTGAGCTTACGGCAAGTCGATCCGCTCATCCGCCAGCTCACGCTGTACCGCGACTTCATCCAAAGCAAAACCAATGAGGAGAGCCCTGCATGAACCTTATCGAATTAGAACGCGCCTTACGACAACTCCGGCTCGGCGGCATGGCTGCCGTGCTGGAAACCCGTGTGCGTCAAGCCCAGGCCGAAGCCATGGCGCCTATCGATCTGATCGCGTGCCTGGTCACCGACGAACTGACCCGGCGTGGGGATCGGCTTCTGGAGCGGCGGCGCAAACAGGCCGCTTTCCGCGACCCGCTGAAAACGCTCGACAACTTCGATTTCAACTTCAATCCGAAGATGAATCGCAGTCTGGTCTTTGACCTGGCCACCTGTACGTTCATCGGCAAGCGGGAAGACGGCTTGTTTCTTGGGCCAGGTGGGACCGGCAAGTCGCATCTGGCCCAAGCCATCGGACAGGCCGCTATTGTGCAAGGCTACCGCGTGCTATACCGCGAAACCCACCTGCTGCTGGACGACCTGGCAGAAGCGGTGGTCGACGGCACGCGCAAGGATTTCATGGAGTCGCTGACCACGGTGCCGCTGCTGATCATAGACGATTTCGGGATGCGCAAGCTACCGCTGACCGCGGCTGAGGATCTGCTGGAAATCGTCATGCGGCGCTACGAGCGAGCCAGTACCCTGCTCACTTCGAATCGTCCAGTCGAAGACTGGGGCAAGATGCTCGGCGATGTAGCGGCCGTGAGCGCCATGTTGGATCGTCTGCTCCACCACGGACATGTGTTGAAGTGCGGTCCGGCGCAGTTGGCGTACCAAGGTTGCCGCCACAGCGGCGGGAGAGAGCCAATGATTACCGGCTCCGGCCGCTGGGCGGACTTCTCCGCGGTGAAGCGAACAGTGAGCCTGGAGGCGGTGCTGCGCCATTACCAGATACCGGACTTGCACCGCCGTCGCGATCCACTCCAAGGTCGCTGCCCGATTCATCATGGCCGGCGCGACGACTCGTTCCGCGCCCATCTGAGCAAGAATGTCTTTCAATGCTTCGCCTGTCAGGCACGCGGCAATGTGTTGGATTTTGTCGCCGCCATGGAGCAGTGCTCGATCCGGGAGGCGGCGCTCCGGCTGCAGCAATGGTTTGGGGTTAGTGTGTATCCAGCGATGCCGGACAAGCAGAAAGGGGAACTGGTTCGGAAAGAAGAAGCGAGTAATCTTCCGCTCCGCTTCGCTCTGACCGCCGTGGAAATGAATCATCCGTATCTGGCGCAACGTGGAATCGATCCGCCTACCGCGGCCGAGTTTGGCGTGGGTTTTTATCCGGGACCGGGTCTGATGAGTGGGCGCATCGTGATTCCGATTTGCAACCTGCACGGCCAACTGGTCGCCTATGCCGGTCGCGCACTGGATGATCGACCGCCCAAATATAAGCTCCCCGTTGGTTTTCGCAAGGCGCTGGAACTGTTCAATTTGCCGCGCGCGGCGGCGGCGGGCGGGAAAACCGTTATCGTGGTCGAAGGTTATTTTGATTGCATGCGGGTTCATCAGGCCGGATTCCCCAGGGTGGTGGCCCTGATGGGATCGTCTCTTTCGGCGGCTCAGGAATCCAGCTTGCTGCGTCACTTTGAGCACATTGTTCTAATGCTGGATGGGGATGCCGCCGGTCGGGCAGCCAGCGAGGTGATTGCAACCCGGCTGTCAGGCAGGCACTCGGTGCAGGTGGTTCGGGTGCCGGACGGTCGCCAACCCGATCAGTTATCGTCCTCCACCATCCGGCAGTCGCTGGCAGTTGGTTGCCCGAAGGAGGGTGCCATGTTAAAACAAAACCTCGGTCCTGTGTGAGACCTCGTTGGCCGGTTTTGAGGTGATTATGTATGGCCGGTTTTGAGGTGATTACCG
>CAVWOT010000015.1:0-375912 GCA_963756605.1 Bryobacterales bacterium
CTTCTTTCCGAACCAGTTCCCCTTTCTGCTTGTCCGGCATCGCTTCCAATACACTAACCCCAAACCATTGCTGCAGCCGGAGTGCCGCTTCCCGGATGGAACACTGCTCATGGCGGCCACAAAGTCCAACACGCTGCCGCGTGCATGGCAGGCGAAGCATTGAAAGACGTTCTTGCTCAGATGGGCGCGGAACGAGTCGTCGCGCCGGCCGTGATGAATCGGGCAGCGACCTTGGAGTGGATCGCGATGGCGGTGCAGGTCCGGTATCTGGTAATGGCGCAGCACCGCCTCCAGGCTCACTGTTCGCTTCACCGCGGAGAAGTCCGCCCAGCGGCCGGAGCCGGTAATCATTGGCTCTCTCCCGCCGCTGTGGCGGCAACCTTGGTACGCCAACTGCGCGGACCGCACTTCAACACATGTCCGTGGTGGAGCAGACGATCCAACATGGCGCTCACGGCCGCTACATCGCCGAGCATCTTGCCCCAGTCTTCGACTGGACGATTCGAAGTGAGCAGGGTACTGGCTCGCTCGTAGCGCCGCATGACGATTTCCAGCAGATCCTCGGCCGCGGTCAGCGGTAGCTTGCGCATCCCGAAATCGTCTATGATCAGCAGCGGCACCGTGGTCAGCGACTCCATGAAATCCTTGCGCGTGCCGTCGACCACCGCTTCGGCCAGGTCGTCCAGCAGCAGGTGGGTTTCGCGGTATAGCACGCGGTAGCCTTGCACAATAGCGGCCTGTCCGATGGCTTGGGCCAGATGCGACTTGCCGGTCCCACCTGGCCCAAGAAACAAGCCGTCTTCCCGCTTGCCGATGAACGTACAGGTGGCCAGGTCGAAGACCAGACTGCGATTCATCTTCGGATTGAAGTTGAAATCGAAGTTGTCGAGCGTTTTCAGCGGGTCGCGGAAAGCGGCCTGTTTGCGCCGCCGCTCCAGAAGCCGATCCCCACGCCGGGTCAGTTCGTCGGTGACCAGGCACGCGATCAGATCGATAGGCGCCATGGCTTCGGCCTGGGCTTGACGCACACGGGTTTCCAGCACGGCAGCCATGCCGCCGAGCCGGAGTTGTCGTAAGGCGCGTTCTAATTCGATAAGGTTCATGCAGGGCTCTCCTCATTGGTTTTGCTTGGATGAAGTCGCGGTACAGCGTGAGCTGGCGGATGAGCGGATCGACTTGCCGTAAGCTCAGGGGGAGTTGGGGATTCCGTTCCAGGTAGCGGCGGACAAAACGATAGTAGTTCGAGGCGCCGACTTCCAACGCCGCGGCGCAGACCTCGTCCACGGTGGCCGCGCCGTGCTTCTTGGCCAGCGATAGAAGGCCCAGAATCCGCCGCACGGCGGTCTGGCCCTCTTCGCTGTGCATCGTGCGACACACCGCTCCGATCCGCGCTCCGGCTTTGTCGGCGCGGTTCAGCAGGGCCAGCGTACTCAAGGGGGTTTTCTTCGGCCAGTCCTCCTGTTGAATCCGATGTTTCCCGCGCTCCTGATGCAGGTGCTCGCGCAGTAGGTCGCCGGTGTACGGGTTCAGCAGCCGAACGTGCAACGAATCCCACTGCACCTGGACGCGCCGTCCGATCCAACCCGGCGGCGCGCCATAGTAGGCGGCATCGACTTCCACGCAGCCATCCAGATGCACCGTGCGCTCGCCATATTGGTAATAGCGGAAGGGCTCGACGGGCAGCGGCAGCAGCGCCGGCCGTTCTTCGGCAAACATCGCCGCCACTTGACGCTTGGTGGTGCCGTGAATGCGCGTATCGGCCCACCGCTCTTCCCAGCGATCCAGGTAGGTTTGCGCTTGTTCGAGGGTCTCGAAACGCAGGCCTTTCAGTGGCGTTTTCTGGGCATGGGCAACCCCCGACTCGACCTTCCCTTTTCGATCTGGATCCGCCGTGCGACAAGGCAGTGCGACGGCGCCGTAATGCCGCAGCACATCGCGGTACAGCGGGTTCAGCACCGGATCGTAGACATCCGGCGCCAGTACGCCCTCACGCAGGTTATCGAGCACCACCACCCGGGTGACCCCGGTCAGCCGACGGAAAGCCTTCTCATGCAACTCGGCCCAGATCCGCGAGCTGGAATGAAATGCCAGCAGGCGAACCGATTTGCGGCTGTAGCCCAGCGTCATCACGAACAGCCGGGTGCGCCGATACTTCCCCGTGGCCGGGTCATGCACCATCGGACCGTCGCCATAATCGACTTGGCATTCTTCGCCGGCGGTGGTCTCGATTACCACACGGGCTTCGGGCGATGGGCTGGGGCACAGCTTGTGGACGAATCGCTGCACACTCTGGTAGCTGGCCGTGAAGCCACAGGTGTCCACCAGATCCTGCCAGATTGCCATGGCATTGCGGCCGCGCGCGAGCCCCAACTCGATCGTCTCCCGGTACGGCTCGCAGGCGCTGGAGGTGGGACTGCGACCGGGCGGTGCGGTGGGGGACGGGGCGACGGAGCCCGCCAACTCCACGCCAGAGTCGGTGATCACCTCGTTGGCCGGTTTTGCGGCGGGCGCCCCGGGGCTGATCGGATCAGCCGCTCTCGCCGCCTCAGGGTCGGTAATCACCCCATTGGCCGGTTTTGTTGGTGCGCGCCCCCACTTGCCCGGTGGGCGGAAGGCGATCCCGGCGGCCCTCAGGTACGTCGCTGCCGTCTCCCTCCGCACGCCGGTGGCCCGCTGAATGCGCCGTAGCGACCATCCCAGCCGCCCCAACGCGATGACTTGCTGTTTGTTTTGTTCGCTCAAGACGTTACTCACATCGACGGAGGGTATCGCCCTCGCGCTCGAGTCAACGTCCTGGATGAGGGGTTATCGTTGGCCGGTTTTGAGGTGATTATGTATGGCCGGTTTTGAGGTGATTACCGAGGCACCCGTCGGCTCCGATGAGAAGTCCAGCTGCATCTGGATATTCTGCTGCTTGTCGTCCTTGAGACTCATGGCCTACTGGCCTCTCCTTCTCGTTCGGGCCTTCGGCCATCGTTCCCGGCTCGGCCTATCCATTGCTCCACCTTTCGGCTTTCGGAGTGCCTCACTAGCCTTGCCGACGTCATGACCTACTATGCCCTCTGCTGACTTCTGCCCCGCGGTCAGGTCGCCTTTCGGTGGCCTCAGTCGCCGAAGCGACACGGAGCAGATCTCCTGGGGTAAGCTCAGCCGCCTTCTGTGCACAGTCGCCGGATCTACGCTTCGCACCCTTGATGGATATGGACTTCGCGGTAAGTTGCCCGCTCGTCCGGCGCTGGCGCCTAATATCCGGTTTTTGTTCATCGACTCGCACATTTGCTATACGCTTCTTTCAGACCCCGCCTCGCGGCGATAGCCCTTGCGTTCTCACTAGCCCTTCACCTCCATCAGGTTGGGCGGGGGACTTGCACCCCCAAACTGCTGAGCGTGCCCAGCACACAACGAAACCCGCTTCGCGGGTAGGCGGACCCGTGGTACGATTTGGCAGGAGAAGTTGCTATGCGGCACTCCGCTGAGATAACCCAGTGCTCCGCACTGACCCGGGTATCCAAACTCACAACGGATTTACTGCAATGCAATGAAACTCCATAAAGCAATTGTCCTGCCAAATCCTAAATGGGTTTCGTTCAACGAGTTCTATCGGTAGTGCCCGCCAGACTCGCGGGCCCTTCCACGAAACGGCACTACCGATAGAACACTCTGCAATATCAGGCGGGTACTGGCGTCCATTTTGCGACAGGGAAGAGCAATTTAGCGAAACGGAGTGATCGCGTCGCTACATGCGTGGAAGGCCCGTCTGGACGGGCTCAGAGCCGCATCGGGAGGCAAAGCGCGCCCCGCCGCCGCCGTGTATGAGTCCTCCGGGCGCGTGGGCGGCCCATGTTCTCGAACGCGTGCAAAATCGGCCATCACATGCGCGACAGGCCCTTCAATAAAGGCGCTGAGAGCGTATGGGACGTGCGGGATACCCCCGCCAGGTGCGCTCTAAAGCGACCTGCGGCAGCGTGGCCACTGTGACAAGAGCGATTCCGGAGGAGGATCTCACTTCGCATGGAGTTTTTGCCGCCATTCGGCAGCCTTCTCCGGTGTGCGAATCGTTCAACTCTACGAGAGTTGGGGGAAACCGGTTAGACCGAGCCTATCGGCCGGACGGCGAGCGCATCAGTGAAACTCGGCACGAGCAGACGTTATTTGGAAACCCTGTAGACAGGACCTACAGTAACGACAATGACCTGCTAGCCGAAACGAAGCGTGAAACCACCTTTTGGGGCACGCTCGTAAAGCGCGTTTACACCAAGGAGCACAATCCAGCTGGCCCCCAAACAGACTCGTCTGGCTCGGGTGCCGCATCGACCATAAGTGGACCCGGTCGGTTTGCGTCACGGCTCGCCTTCGCTGGTGTGGCCGTCCTTGCTGCGGGCGCGAGCATTTTACATGTACTTACGCCTCCCGACACAGGCTTCGGGGCCTGAACAGATCTGGGTCAGCCTCCACCTCTGTTGCCACCGCCCCAAATGCACCACCAAGCGCGCGACCGACACCGGAACCCGCATCGGAAGCGTTGCCTATCTTTGTTCGCCAAAAAAGCGTCGGCTTCGGTCGGCCTGATCGATCAGATGGCCAAGGAAATTCCGGCGGTAGGAGCGTGTGTTGCAAATGCGACCAAAGAGCAGGTCTTAGCGGCCCTGGATACGGACCTTCTAGGATTGAGACGAGGGCGACAGGATATTTTAGTCTCAGGTGCCGGGCGTGTCACTGGTCCGCTATTCGGAGCTCGTATGCCGCTTCAGTGAATACACGAGGAAACCGATGGCGAGTATCGGCAACTTCTCGATGTTGGTCCTGTGGACAGCGTCAAGGTGTTATTTGGAGACGTACGTTTTCGACGGGCAGCGATATCATCGAACTGGCGATGGCTGGGAAGTTCCGATCCAGAGAGGCGTTGCAACATGGACGCAACAGCCGGTTGCCCGACCAGCACCATCCGACCAATCGAGCGCGATGCCAAGCTTCAATTGCAACGCCGCTAGGGCTCCTGCCGAGAAGCTGATTTGTCGCGGACCTAGCATCGTTGGAGCGGTCAATGGCCACTGCATACAACGAAGTATTGACGGGTCTGCCGAGTGGACAGAAGCTTGCGTTCCGTCGCGAGCACCTCGAATGGTTTAAGAGTTACGCACGTGCCTGCAATGCTGGAGGTGGGGGCGAACTCCGGGGGTGCATCGTTCGCTACCTGTCCAGTCACACTAGAGATCTCCAAGCCCGCTTACGTTGAGTGGCGGCAGATCGGGCTGCTTGCGCCCGCTGGCTGGCGCGCGCCGCTTTTACTTTCACCTGAATCCTGTGAAAGCGGCGTTTTCCGCCTTCAAGCTCAAAACTCGACTCTTCGGGCTTGTAACCGATCAGGAAGTAACCGCTCAGGTCCTGCAGCGCGCGGACAATGCCGGCATCCAGGTCGTTACTGTCGTGCATAAAGAATCCGCCGGTTTGGCGGGCCAGGTAATCCAGTCCGTCCTCCGACTCGACATACTCCTGCTGGCGGCTGGCCGGCACGCTAACGAGTGTAGCGTGGGTATCCCGCGCTGTATCCCCGAGCTCCGCGTGCCATTTTTCCCTTGGATTGGTATTTGTCCGCGGCGGTCAAGCCGAAGCTCAGCAACCCTCGCGCGTCGACCGTATAGAGCACCACGGCGGAGCGGTTCGCCAGGTCGGCCAACTGGCGCAACCCGTCCTCAGACCAAGCCCCAACGTATTTACTCTAATTTATGCAAGTAGGTACTAGGCCCCGCGCTACACCGAGCAAGATCGGGATTCGGAAGCGTGGATGTTCAAAATGCTGAAGACCGGTGCCGAGTGCTTTTAGCCGTTCGGCAGCCGGAGACTGGAATTCGTTGTGTCGTTCTTTGGCGCTCGCCAGAATTGACCCCTACTTGCCAAAAATGACCCGGTCATCACAACCCGAGGCTCGTTCAGGGCGTTAGTTTTCGGACGGCCTCTCCATATGATCGATCACGATGTTCTCACGCAGGACGACCCGCTCCCGCAGACGCTCTATCGCATCCCGCGAGAGCCGGAAAAGCCCGTCCTGCTCGATGTCCCGCTCCGGATCAGGCACTGAAGCGCCTTCCAATCGTGCCTAAAGCATAGAATCCGTTCGCGAGATTGACGGCGCGCTTCATCAGGTGGGGCAGGCGCTTCCGCCTGCCCAGTTGGGCCCTTTCATACGAATTATTTCGTTGACATACGAATCGATTCGTATGATACTCGAAGCGTGGCCTCCCGATCCCATTCCAAAGAGCCCGCTCCCCCGCCGCTTCCAACCGCCGCGGAAATAGCCATCCTGACGGTGCTGTGGCGTCGAGGCGCCAGCACCGTGCGCGAGGTGCATGAAGCGCTGGGTAAGGACAGTGGATATACCACCACGCTGAAGTTGATGCAGCTCATGTTCGAAAAAGGGCTGGTGGCGCGCAACGAGCGCTACCGCTCACATCTTTACGAAGCGCGCGCACCCAAGGAGCAGACGCAGCGACAGATCGCGGGCGACCTGTTGAAGCGGGCATTCGAGGGATCGGCGAAGAGCCTGGTGCTGGGAGCGCTCGCCGCGCAGCCGGCTTCAGGCAAGGATCTGGCCGATATACGGAGTCTGTTGGACGAATTCGAAAAGAGGGGAGGAAAAAAATGATCACGCTACTGAACCAGCCGTGGACCGAGCGTCTGGGCTGGACGCTTCTGCATTTTCTGTGGCAGGGAATTCTGGTGGCAGCCCTCTATGCGCTCGCCCGGGCTTTGGCCGGTGGCCGCATTTCGGCGCGCGGCCGCTACACAATTGCCTGCGCTTCGCTGTTGACGATGACCGTGGCGCCTGCTCTCACTTACTGGTGGCTTGGAAATTCCGGGCAGGCGGCGCGGATCGGGAACCTTACCGATTGGGGCGCCCGGCAGCTTGCCCCTGGGGTTGCGTACTCACCGGTCACCGATGCCTGGCAACAGGCGATGCCGGGGATTGTAATGGCGTGGTTCGCTGGCGCCGCTGCGTGTTCCCTCCGGCTGCTCATGGGATTCATCTCCGCGGCGGCTCTGCGGCGTTCGCGTCATGCGCCGGTGTTCACCGAATGGCAGCAAACCCTCGACCGGCTGATCGAACGCATGCAGGTGTCGCGAAGCGTGCGGTTGCTGGCCACGGATCGAGTGGACTCCCCTTCGGTCATCGGCTGGCTTCGCCCGGTGATTCTCGCTCCGGTGGGCGTGCTGTGTGGGCTCGCACCCGAGCAGGTAGAGGCGCTGTTGGCGCACGAACTGGCGCATGTCCGGCGGCACGACTACCTGGTGAACGTTCTGCAAGGGATCGCCGAGAGCCTGCTCTTTTACCATCCTGCGGTGTGGTGGATCTCAAACCAGATCCGGGCCGAGCGCGAGCATTGCTGCGATGATCTCGCCGTTGCGGCGAGCGGCGATGTCCTGGTGTACGCACGCGCTCTGGCGGAATTGGAATCCATGCGGCCGGCACATTTCAAGGCTGCGCTATCTGCGAACGACGGTTCGCTCCTGCGCCGGATCCGCCGGCTGACCAACCCCGTGGCGGCGCACAGGCCCGCCGGATGGGGAGCGGCCTGGTCTTTGGGCGCCCTGCTGCTATTGGGGATCGCAGGAGTTGCGGTGACCGGCGCGCAAGGGCAAAGCCAGCCGGTGGTGAACCTCGACACCGTGTGGGCGGACACGGTGAAGCAAGGCGATATGAAGCTGGAGGTGCGCGGGTTGGGCCGATTGACGTCCGACCATACGGCGGCGCTCAAAGTGGCGGAGACGCAGATGCAGGACGTGCGGCAAGGCGGGCCGGCCATCATTGCGTTCCGGAATCGCAAGGAGACCGTTCGCGGCAAGGTTGCGGTGGTGCATCCGGAAGTGGCGAACGGCACAATGACTGTGGACGTAGTGATGGATGACGTTCTGCCGCCCGGTATCAATCTGCAGGAACCGGTGGACGGGATTATTACCGTAGGGGGGCTGACGAACGTGGTGTACGTGGGCAGGCCGGTGTTCGGCCGATCCAACAGTCGGGTCATGCTCTTCAAGCTCGAACCCGACGGCCATTCGGCGAAGAAGGTTCCGGTGCAGTTCGGCGCGACCTCGGTGCAGCTGATCGAGATCAAGAGCGGTCTGCAGCCGGGGGACAAAGTGATCATCAGCGATATGTCGCAGTATGACGGGGTAGCCGCGATTATGTTGCGGTGAGGGCTTCGGCTACGGTTCTTCGGGTGCCAGGCCCACGATGCTCTTGAACGTCGCGCGCCGCATGAAGAACACGGATGACCTGCAGTGGTTTCGTTTCGTGCCGATAGACCATCAAGTACGAATAGACGAGAAAGAACAGATGACGCTTGTCGGCCAATTCTTCGTGCCAATGGCCGATTCCGGGATTCACCTGTAATACGACAACCGGTGTCGGCTGCAATCTATTTCCTGGCGTGTTGGAAGATTCCGGCGTCGATATCGTGACCCTCGGAGTCTGGGGACAGGTTTAGATAATCATGGGGCAAGCCTTCGGTCTTGACCTCAACCAAGATGACTTTGCCGGCTTTGCGGACGTCGGATTCGGTTGACTGATCGTTTGCGAGCGGGTGCAAATCGTCGTGGTTACCGTAATATCCCATGAGGTGCTCGTTGTTTGCAAGCAAAGAATGACTGAAAGTGTATCCGGGCTGGGTATTTTCCGGACGGACCCAGAAATAATTGCAACCGGTAACGATATTGTCTCGAAAGACGAAAGGCGAAAGGTACGGGCCGTACCAGACAGCCGCTTCATATGCGCCGGAGACGATCGAGTGAGTCATGGAAAAGTCTCGAACGGATTTGATCAGAACAAGCGCATTCTTGCAGCCGTAGAAAATGCAGCGATCCACTCTTATTCCGCCGCCATGGGCCCAAATAGCACTTTGCACGGGCGCGGAATTCCTTTCACCAATGAAATAGCACTGGGACGCCTCAAGTCCGTTTAGGCTTTCGTTCTCGCGCGTGATGGGATAGTAATACTCAACGTTTGGGTTTGGGTTGCCGACGAATTTCAAACCTTTGAAGTGAACACTGTTCTTCGCGACGAGAAGCCCAACCGAGTGTGTAAACTGCGTGGTCGAGTTGTTGCCGGACAGGGATTGAATGACCGGCATTTTCCATGGTTGCCAATCGGGGTCGTCGGGCATGATGGTCGCTTCGAGAGTGTAGTCAGGCGAAGCGCCCGATGTTTTTGCGGTGCGGAGGGTGAGTTTTGTTGACAGAGAGTACAGACCAGGCAGGAGCTTAATGGTGACAGGCAAATCGCCTGTGAACCCGCTCGCGATTTCGACGGCGCGTTGAAGCGTGGCCACGGGCTCTCTGTCTGTTCCGTGGCCGTCGCCTTTTCCGTTGACAGCGTCGACAAATAGAGTTTGCGCCTGCAAGGTTAACGCCGCGCAGAATAACAGAGCGGCGAGAAGCAACGTAGGTCCTGCAATCTGTAGCCTCGGGCATTTCAGTCGTGGCCCACAGTCCTGTTGTAATGGATGTTTGCGAAACCGCGTAGGGCCGAGGCTACGAATGGCGTAGCGAAGCATTGGAAGCAAATGTCGGCTGGTGTAGGCATTTCAGAGGCCAAACCCGGTCCAGCCATATGATGAAGTAGCCAATAGAGTAAAGGCCTCGCAGGGCTGTGCGTAACTGGGACGGATCGGTTGCGCTTCTGAACACCAGCCATTCGAACGGCCGATGCGCTCCGCAAAGTGATACTCATTTTAGGCGGGGACGCCGACGGCCGCATGTTGGGTGACACATGGTACCTCGCTGTGGCTCCCTGACGCAGCGGGAGGAAACCCAGGAGGTCGCTGCCAAGGCGGCGCGCTGGGTCGATGATGGCAAATAAGGCCGTTCGTTCGCTGACGACGGCGTACCCGGATGTGTTGTGCGGCTTGGCGGTGATGAATCGACAAAAAGAAGGCTAACCACGGACGGGTCGAGTTCGTCCTACTCGTGTGTTGCCAGTGATGGAGAGCATGATGCATGATTTGCACTACACCTTGCGCACGCTACGGAAGGATAGCGGATTCGCCGCATTTGCGATTCTGATTATCGCGCTGGGGATTGGCGCTAGTTCGACCGTATTCAGCGTGCTGGACGCGCTATTGGTGAAGCCGCTGCCGTTCAAAGATCCCGGCAGGCTGGTGTGGATCGCGAATCGGACGAAGATCGACGGCGATTTGTCGGGCGCTACGTTGCAGGTGGGGCGGTTTCTCGATTTTCGGCAACGAAACACGTCGTTCGCGGATGTCGCGGGGTACTTCGCTTTCTACGGAGTGGGCGACAGCAAGCTGACCGGAAACGGCGAGCCGGAGCGGCTTAGCACGGTGCCGGTATCGCAGAACTTCTTCCCGCTGCTGGGCGTGCAGCCGCAAGTGGGAAGACAATTTAGTGCGAGTGAATGCAAATGGAATGGTCCGCATGTGGTGATGCTCAGTCACGGACTGTGGGAGCGGCGCTTTGGATCGGGTGTGGCTACTTCAGAACGACGGCCAAGTACTCATAATTCAACCAGTTAAGGCCCATCAGCCTGTCTTCGGCTATTGCTTAAGCCGGGGTTATCGGAATAACCCCTGTTTTTGGAATCAGTTCGGCCGCTTGGAGTCTGCCAGTTTGGCTTGGAATCGGAGGATGGTTTTTGAAAGTTTATCGAGGCGATTGAGCAGCGTTCTCAACTTGCGATATTGCTGTGCGGCTGCCCTGTACAGCGGAGCCGCTTCCGGCGAGAGTTTGACATTGACCGTTTTGCCGTTCGCTTTGTAGGTAAGTTCGAAGTACGGGCCGTGGCGCTTGGTGGCGTCGGAGGCGCAGGCGCACTGGGCTTTGCCGCACTTCATCATTCGCTTCAGAACCGTACCTTTGCAGAAATATTCGATCTGCTCCAGGCCTCGTCTGAGTTCCAGAAAGCGTTGCGTGTGGCGCTCCAGGGAGGCATTTCGTGCAACGGGACGGAAGCCGCTTTTCGAAACAGAAACACGTGACATTGTTCTTACCGTTATATTACCGTAAGAAGATGGCGACTGCAACCTGTTTCCTTGCTGATACGAGACTGGCGTTTGTTGAGTTCTCCCTGCTGGAGTCCTGGCTGGCATCCTCCAGCGCCCTCCAACTCCCTCTCCACCAGATCGAGTCCCAACAGCAGGCTAAAGGCCGCGAGGTCCAACGCCTGCTCCTCCAAGCCCATTTGCAGCATCGCGGCAACGGAGATGTGGGACCAGCCCTGTACCTCCAACAGCAGGACGGCGCAGTGCTCTTCTCCCACCGCCGACTGGGCGCCCGCTCGCTGACCACCGTCTTTGGAACCGTCGAACTGGTCCGCATGGGCTATTCGCGCCCCGGCGTGCCCGGCATCTTTCCCCTGGATCGGGCGCTGACTCTGCCCGGACGCTCGTTCTCTTACGAACTCCAGCGGCGCCTGGTCAAGGCGGCCGTGCAGAACCCTTTCCTGGATTCGGTCCAGACTATCGCCAACCTGACCGGCGTTTCCGTCTCCAAGCGCAGTCTGGAGCAGATCCTGCCGGACGCGGCTCAAGACTTTGACGCTTTTTACCGGCAGCGTCCCCCCGAACCTGCTACAGGCACCATTCTAGTGGCAGCCGTCGATTGTAAGGGCATTCCCATGGTCAAGCCTGCCGGCGCGCAAGCCACATCGCGGCTGTCGAAAGGACAGAAGGCCAACAAGAAGCGCATGGCCACCGTCGCCGCTGTCTTCACTCGCGCCCCTCGGGTGCGCACTGCGCAGCAGGTCGTGGAAAGCTTGTTCCGTCTCTCCCTCACCAGTTCGCAGGATGCGCCAGCGCCACCGCGTCCGGAAAACAAAAGGGTATGGGCCAGTCTGCTCAAGGGCAAGAATGCCGTCATTGAGGAGGTAGCCGAAGAGATGGAACGGCGGGATCCGTTAGCATCCAAAACACGGTTGGCCCTCACCGACGGTGAGCGCGCTCTCCAGATCCGAGTCGAACGGAAGCTGAAAGTCACTTTGATTCTGGATCTGATGCACGCTCTGGAGAAACTGTGGAAAGCCGCTTATGTCTTCCATGCCGAAGGCAGCCTGGAGGCCGACCTGTGGGTCCTGGACCGCACCTTGCGAATCCTGGTCGGCGATGTGGGCCAGGTCGTCAAAGGGATTCGGCAAAGTATCACCAAACGGGGCCTGTCCGGGCCGGGAGCAAAACGTTGCGCGGAGTCGCCGATTACCTTTACCGAAACCGCGCCCGCATGCGCTATCACGAATACCTCGCTAACGGCTGGCCCATCGCGAGCGGCCCGGTCGAAGGCGCCTGTAAAAACCTGATCAAAGACCGCATGGAGCGTTCCGGCATGCGCTGGACCGAGCCGATGGCCGAAGCCATCGTCCAGCTCAGAGCCATCTACCTCTCCGGAGACTTCGACCACTACTGGCAATTCCACATCGAACAGGATCAGCGCCGCCTATATCCCGCCAACTGGAGCGTCGTTCCAAAGTAGCCACACCCCTTTGGATCCGATCCGGACATTGCGGGCAAAACCATCCGGCTGGACGATGCGGACGCGACCGTGGTCGGAGTGCTGCCCGCATCGTTTGACTTTGCGGCGATTTTTACGCCCGGCACCCATATCGATCTGTTCGCTCCCTTTCCGTTGACCAAGGAAACGGACCAGTGGGGAAATACACTGGCCGTGGTGGGGCGGCTGGAACCTGGGGCACGGATTGGGCCGGCTCAGGCGGAAGCGAATGTTCTGGGAGCTCAGATCACAAGGGAGAACCCGCACCGCAACGGACTGGACCCCAAACTGACTTTCCTGCCGGAGCATGTGAGCGGACGAACGCGTCCGGCGCTGGCAGTACTGGCTTGCGCGGTGGGGGTGGTGATGTTGATCGTGTGCGCGAACCTCTCCAATCTGTTGCTGGCGCGCGCGGCCACGCGGCATAAGGAAGTCGCGATTCGCATGGCGCTCGGGGCGGGCAGGAAGCGGCTGGTTCGTCAATTGCTGACCGAGAGCCTGGTGCTAACGGGGGCCGGGGCAACTCTGGGACTGGCTCTGGCCATTGCAGCGACACGCGCCGTGGCGCACCTCGACGCCTTCAACATTCCGCTGTTGAGCAGAGTGCATGTAAACGCAGTGGTGCTGGGATTCACGGTGATGGCGGCTCTCGCGACTGGCCTCGTGCTGGGCATAGCGCCGGCATTTCAGACAACCGCAGTTTCGCTGAGTGTGTCATTGGGCCAGCGCGGAGCCAGCGGGGGCAAAGGACAGATGTGGGCGCGTGCGGCGCTGGTGGTTTCCGAGATCGCCTTCGCGTGCGTGCTGCTGGTGGGCGCCGGGCTGTTGATCCGGAGCTTCCTGCGCGTGCTAGAGGTGGACCCCGGATTCCGGCCCGAGAACGCGGCGGCGTGGCGCGTCGACCCAGGATCTCAGTACAAAACGCAAGCCCAACAGAATGCCTATTTCGACGAGTTGCTGCAGAGGGTGAGAACCATCTCCGGCGTGCAGGCTGCCGGTTTGACGGACGTTTTGCCTCTCGGTCACAACCGAGCGTGGGGCGCGGGAGCGAAGGGCCAGACGTACAAGGACGACGAGTATCCTTCCGCGTTCGTGCGCGTGGTCAGCGACGGCTATGTGAAGGCCATGGGCATGACTCTAAAGAAGGGCCGCGATTTTACGGAACGAGATACCGTGACCGGCGCGACACCTGTCATCATGATCAACGAGACGCTGGCACGGCGGCTGTGGCCTGGCCAAGACCCAATCGGCAAGTCGATTGTCGGGGATTGCGTGAATGGAGACCGGCAGGTGGTAGGCGTGGTGCGAGATGTGCGTCATGTGGCGCTAGAGGAGAATTCGGGCTCCGAAATGTACATGCCGATCCGGCAATGCCAGGACTGGGGTTCGGTCGATGTCGTGGTACGATCCACTCTGCCGCTGGCGGTGCTTTCCGAACGGGTGGAAGCGGCGCTGCGCCCGCTGATCCCAAGCTTGCCCAAGGGCAGCATGCGGCCGCTGGCACGTTTGGTCGATCACGCCATCTCTCCGCGGCGATTCATTGTGCTGCTGCTTACCGGTTTCGCCACGTTCGCCCTGGTGCTGGTGTCGCTGGGAATCTACGGAGTAGTTTCGTACTCGGTGACGCGGCGAACGCAGGAGATCGGCATTCGCATGGCGTTGGGCGCACAGGGGGCGCGAGTGCAGCGGCAGATCGTGATGGAGACGCTGGGGCGGGCGACGATTGGGCTGGCGATTGGAACGGTGGCGGCGGCGGTGGCGGCGCACGCGCTCAACGGGTTGCTGTTCGGCGTGACTTATGGGGACCCGTACACTTTCCTGGCGGCAGCGGCGGTGATGCTGGCAGTGGCAGGGCTGGCGGGTTACTTGCCGGCGCGCAGAGCTTCGCGGATTGATCCGATGGTGGCGTTGCGGGTGGAATAGCGGCGCTGGGACCAGGTTCGGTTTGCGAATCCGGAGCCTTGGGCCTCGAAGACGACTCCGCGGCCGTCGTATCCTCCGATGCGAGTCGTGGCCCATACAGATTGCGCGCCGGGTCTGCAGTGAGACCAGCGTAAGTTAGCTTTTATAGTAGGCCCAAAACCGCTAACGATATTGCCTGATGTCAAGGCGGCGCCACCAGTCTGCTAGCGCTCTTGTTAGTACTCGTCGTCGATGGTTTCGCGCACTCGGCGAGTTATCTCGGCCGGATGCTTGTCAATAGAAAAGGCCGCGCGCCGTTCAAATCCGTGCGGACCAGTGATGATCACGCGGACATGACCGAGGAATGGATCGGTTGCGATCCACCCCTTGTATATAGGTCTGCCCGATGCCGACCGCCGGCGACCACGGCCGCTTCGATGCGGTCTCGTCGCAGGGCCCGAATACCCATGCAGTCAAAAATGGTGAGAAGCATCAGTGGCGCGCTCCGACACGCTCTCACGATGTTAAACCAATCGCCGGTTGGAGCGAGCACTCTCAGAGTGACGACCGACATCGGAGCCGATGCGGGCTTACGGGCGAGTTGTGCATGAGCACCGGAACCGAAGGTGTCATCGTATGCTCGTGTGAGCCGGTTTTTGGGCGCTTTCGCAGCTTTTTCTGAACGCCACCGATATATTTTCGATATTTATCTTACGTATTCTCTGATCGTTACCACGATTCAAGTTGTTTTCTTTCGCGGGGGCTGTCGGTAACAAGTCAAGTTGTCCGGTTTTATTATTAAGTGATCTGTCCGCTTTGTGAAACAAAGCGATACGGCCTTCAGGCCGCTGCCTTGGTTTTGGGTTTGGCTTTTGCTTTCCTCTTGGAGAAAACAGAAGCCGTCGTCGGCGCGGTGGGAAAGTGGGAATCTCGCGGTTTGGGCGAGATTTCCAAGGGAGTGTGGGAGCACCAGCGGCCCGCAGGCCTTCGCCACGACCGTCAGCGTGCGGATGGGCGGCACGATCGGCGACGGGATGCTGTTCGAGACCACGGCCTTCATACGCCGCGAGGGCGTACGCTACTTGCCGCGATGACTACGCCCGTGCGCCTGGCGCTTTAAAAGAATCGTAGATCGCTTCATGGCCAAAGTCCGCGTGTTCCAGCCAGCGGCACAATTCAGGTAGCAACACCCGGTGGCACACTATCGAGCAACCGTCGTTGCGAGTGCTGCAATAGCTCGTCTTCGTCCAGGCGAATCGGAGGTGTGGTGGCCGTTTTCCTCAAATGCCTCCGCGACACTGTCTATTCCGCATATGCGCGTCTGGCAGATGGGAGGCGGGATTACTGACAGCCGGGATGGAAATTCGCCGCCTGGAGCGGTTGCATTCGGATGCGGATAGTCAGTTAGCGTCGATCCTTCGACGCGCTGGCGTGCCCGACCCTCGAACTGCCGCGGCCGACGCTTCGGGCCACTAAAGGCTCCCGCCCGGCGCGAAGCCCGTGGCTCACCAGGGCCGTGCGCTGGTTGGCGAATCGGAGGGCTGTGAAGGTTTCCTTCCCTACGCCGCTTTGCACTGGGCGCTGTTGACTTTCGCGACTCGAATGGATTTCGCTAGGCCGAGGAAGCTCAGGATTTTGATCTGAATCCAGGATAGATCGAACTCATACCACGCCAGTCCATGTCGCGCCGATGTAGGATGCGCGTGATGGTTGTTGTGCCAGCCCTCGCCTGACGTAATGAGGGCAACCCACCAGTTGTTGCGGGAGTCATCGCGGGTGTCGAATCGGCGGCTGCCCCACATATGCGTAACAGAGTTGACCATCCATGTAACGTGGAGACCAACGACGACACGGAGAAAGATGCCCCACAGTACCAACGGCATACCGCCGATGGCGAAGAGCAGGACGCCCAGCACGATCATGGGAACCCAATGATAGTTGTTCAGCCAAACGTAGAAGCGATCTTTCGCCAGATCTGGCGCATACTTCGCCATCAGCGGGGTGTTGTTATGCTTGCTATTTCCAACCAGAAGCCACCCCATGTGAGCCCACCACCCGCCATCCCTAGGAGAATGTGGATCGCCGGCCTGATCGGAGTTCTGGTGATGAATTCGATGCGTCGCAACCCAAAAGATCGGCCCTCCTTCGAGGGTCAGCGTGCCGCAAACCGCAAAAAAATACTCAAGAGCCAAAGGCACTTGATAGGAGCGGTGAGTGTGCAGCCGATGGTAGCCCATGCTGATGCCGAGACCGGTACACATCCAGTAGAGGAAGAGCGCGACAGCAAGTGCTTGCCAATTGAAAAAAAACAGTGCCGCCAGTGCGCCGAGGTGGAAAAGGCCGAAAGCGATGCTATTGACCCAGTTAATCTTGCGCGTGTCGCCTATGTCAATGACGTCACTGCTCACAGTCTCCTCCACCATAATGTCTGACATTTCCAGGCTAGCAGAGATCATGCTGACAATTCGTAATACTTCTGTAATTTCAATTGGATAGACGCGATAATTTCTGACCCGCCTGCTGTGGTGCTCTGGCGGTTGACACCCATTTCCTCAGGAGCGGACTATACGCCGTGCGCCAGATTTTCCGTCACTTGAGGCCCATTCCGCTTTTTCAGCCCTCCATGCCCAGTGACGCTTTTTGGAAAAGTTCGGATGGTTCAGTAACCAAGCCGAGCAATCCGTTGGCATAAGAACAATAAATATAGCCGACCTTCTCAAACGTATTCAGATAAGCTGGTGCACGAAACTGCGCCAAACCTGTTCAAGCCTCCGTGCTTGGGTATGCAAGGCGCCAGGAAGCCGGGTATGCGGGGGAAACGCCATCCGGCGCGGGATCGCTTCGGACACGAGATTTCATCTGCTTCGCATGTGCGAGTCCTGCCGTCTGAAGGGCAAGAAGTGCGGGTCGGCTACCCGTTCGGCGGCATCAAGAACTCAGGCTACGGACGCGAACTCTCTAGCATGGGAATCCAGGAGTTCGTCAAAAAGAGCCTGGTTCGCGTGGTTCCGATTGACGCGGCGGCATAGCACGATCCATAGGGAGATGGGGGAGAATAGGAAAATGAAAGCTGCCATCTTCGATTCAACCCATTCAGCCCCCGGGTCGTTCCTTCAAATCGGAGATGTTCCCGTTCCAGTCCTGAAATCCGGGCATGTCCTGCTTCGCGTGGTTGCGTGTGGGGTGTGCCGGACCGACTTACACATCGTGGAAGGGGACCTGCCGCCGGTCAGACAGCAACTCATTCCTGGGCATCAAATCGTCGGAGAGGTGGTTGACGGCCAAACCGCTGAGTTGCCAATGGGAACGCGAGCCGGCGTTTCCTGGATGGGCGGCGTGGATGGCGAGTGCTGGTACTGTCGTCATGGTATGGAGAATCTCTGCGATAAACCTACTTTCAGCGGCTATACGGTGGATGGAGGCTATGCTGAGTATGCGCTTGCGCGCGCGGACTTCGCCTTTCCGTTGCCTGCCGGGCTGGATGACGTGCATGTCGCCCCTCTGTTGTGCGCGGGTATCATCGGTTATCGCAGCTTGCGTGTTGCCGGCGTGGAACATGGCGAGCGGGTGGGACTATTTGGCTTCGGCAGCTCCGCAAGTCTCGCGATTATTATTCTGCAATCCTGGAATTGCGAGGTCTATATTGCCACCAGAGGCGCCGCCCATCGAGAACTGGCCGTCTCCTTGGGCGCCACCTGGGTTGGCAAGGAAGACGACACGCCACCGGTAAAATTGGATCGAGCGGTCACCTTTGCGCCCAGCGGAAAGGTCGTCGTCAGCGCCCTGGCTAGTTTACGTAAAGGTGGCGTGGTGGCGATAAACGCGATTCATCTTGACCAAATGCCCGCGTTTGACTACGACAAACTGCTGTGGGGTGAGCGACAGATACGTAGCGTAGCAAATATGACCCGAGAGGATGCTCGAGAGTTCCTGGCGACCGCTCACAGGCTCAATATTCGGCCCCAGGTCACTGTGTTTCCCCTTGAAGACGCAAACCAAGCTCTTCTTGCGGTCAAGGAGGAAACCGGCTATGGATCGGCAGTGATTGTTCCCTGAGTGGGGCCGGGCAACCGAATCACTTCTTTCGTGGCCTTAGGGTGGCTAGCGTTGCCAAGGAATATTCATAAGTGTTGATGATCGTTCTCGGGCCGACTTCATCGACGGCTTCAGGGATTCGACGAACTGCAGTATGCTTTATGTTGCGGCAAATCCACGCGTCCCGGATGAAGTGGTGCGTCACGTGCTCTTGTAAAGAGTGATTAGCGGTATAGGTTGGAATTTGGGCTTGAAGCGTGCAGGCCGCGACTCGAGTTCCTGCAGGAGTGGAGGTAATTTGACATGAGTACTTCCTTCAAGGTTTGGATCTGCACCCTCCTTCTATCTCTCGCTGTGTTGGCCGGACAGGGAATTATACAGCCCTTTCCCGCAAAGGCCACACCTGGGGCGGAGAGCCTCATCAAGCTCCACGTGGTGGTTAACGACAAATCCGGAAAACCGGTTTCCGGACTCGAACAGCAGGACTTTACGTTGTTTGACAACAAACTACCAGAGAAGATCGTCTCGTTCGAGGCCGTAACCAACGCGACCGCCGACAGCGAGCCGGTGGAGGTGGTCCTGGTGGTTGATTCGGTGAATATTTCGTTCATGCGCGTGGCGAACGTGCGCGATCAGATCAAGAAATTTCTACAGAAGGACGGCGGGAAGCTAGTCCGGCCGGTATCGATCGCTTTCCTTTCCGATTCGGGGTTGAAGGCTCAGGAAACGTCTTCTCGCGACGCAAACGCCCTGGCCGGCTATCTGGATCAGAATCCATCCTCTCTGCGAACGATCACCAGATCTCAAGGCTTTTACGGCGCCGACGACCGAACGCAGATATCCATTAACGCGTTTGAACAACTCACCGCGTATGCCACGCAAAGGCCTGGCAGGAAGATCGTCATCTGCGTGAGTACGGGTTGGCCCCTGCTCTCAGGACCGAGCGCGGAAGAGGGACTGACCGCAAAGAACAAGAAGTCGATCTTCAGCACGATTGTTTCGCTGTCGACTCGATTGCGACAGGCGGGCGTTACGCTGTATAACGTGGATCCGCTGGGCCCAACGGAGAACCAGGGTCGCGAGTTTTTTTATGAGTCATTCCTGAAAGGAGTGCGCTCGCCGAACCAGGTATCCTTGGGCGATCTCGCGCTGCAGGTTCTTGCGTTTCAAAGCGGGGGCCGGGTGCTGAGCTCAGGTAACGACGTAGCTGGGGAGATTGCAAGGTGCGTTCAAGATGCAAATGCTTACTACGTTATTACGTTTGCGCCCCCTGCCGCTGACGGTCCCAACGAGTATCACGCACTTGAGGTCAAGATGGGCCAGCCCCATCTCAAGGCCCAAACAACGACGGGCTATTACGCCCAGCCGACGCCCAAAACCCTGAAACGGAACAAAGGAGCTTAGAGTCTGGGACCGCACCAACTTAGGCCGCTTTAGGCTGCGCTTGACTTAGGCGCTCTGTCACGCTTTCAGCGCGTCCAGACGAGCCTTTCACGCATGTCGCGACGTGATCCAAAAGGATTAGGTGCGACATAAAACCCCGAGTTCGGAAGGAGCATATTCTGCGTCTGCGTGCGTGGCTGAGCGTCCGGTGCCCACGTCACAAAATCTCTAGGTGATCGTGTGGCCGCTCTCAGCGCCTTTATTTAAGGGCCTGCTGCGCATTTGACGGCCGATTTTGCACGCGATGGGGGTGACCTATAATACTTCCCGTGGAAGCGACGCGTTCTGTCTTTTTGTGCTCTCCGGCGGCCCGACCGGATCTGCCCGAAATCATCGAGAGTCTTCCGAGATCATCATCAGTCTACCGCTGTTGCGGCCGCGCTTCGCCGGGCAGCGGCTCTCCGCCTTCATCCAGAAGCGCTATTCCACTCTGATCGATGCGTTGGTATTCCGGCACGCGCCGGGGGTTGCAGCCGCGGCATCTGCGGCCGCCGCCGCGTTCGATCCGATCGGTTCACTGAGACACGAATAGCGCGTGTGCAGGCGACAATCTGCGAGCCGATCTACTGCGCCGCCAAACGATGGTAGTCCGGAAAAGCCGGATGGCGCAGCTTGGGAGGCGGGTTTTCTTTTAATTCCTCCAATATGACGGCAACCGCCTTCTCCAGTTGCGGATCATGGCCCTGCCGGATGAGTGCCGGGTCTTGCTCGACTTCGATATCCGGCGGGACACCGATGTTTTCCACCTCCCACTCCCCCGTGAGCGGATTGTAGATGCCCGAACTGGGCGCGCCCAAGAAGCCTCCATCCATAAGCTCTGGCCCACCGGCCATGCCGACCAGCCCGCCCCAGGTACGCGTGCCGATCAACTTACCCACGCCGGCGCGCCGGAAATACCACGGCATGGCGTCGCCGCCCGAGCCCGCGCGTTCGTTGATGATCATCACCTTCGGCCCGAAGATCCCCTGCGGCTGCACCAGGGGCTCTCCGACCCGGTTGGATGCCGCGCTGAGCAGCTTTCTATTGAGGATCTCGGCAATGTCCGTGGCCAGCAGCCCGCCGCCGTTGAAACGCTCGTCCACAATGGCGGCTTCCTTTCCGATCTGCGCGTAGAAGTAGCGATTGAAGGCGGTCAACCCGCCGTTGGCCGTATCCGGCATGTAAATATAGGCCACCTTGCCGCCAGTCATCTGATCGACCTTGCGGCGGTTCTCTTCGATCCAGGCCAAGTTTCGCAGGCGGCTCTCGTCGGGCAGGGGAACCACGTTGACCTCGCGCGCGCCGGAGCCATTCGGGTCCGGGCCGACGCGTAACAGTGTGGATTTTTCCGCGAGTCCTTCGAAGAAACTGTGAACGTTTTCGGGAGGACGCACCTCGCGGCCATTGACTGCTAAAAGGTACTCACCCGCTTTCACATTGACGCCCGGCTGGGTGAGCGGCGCGTGGAGTTGCGGATTCCAGTTTTCGCCGCTATAGACGCGTAGAAAGCGGTATCGGCCGTTGGCTATCTCGTAGTCGGCGCCCAGCAGTCCGGTCTGGACGTGCTTCAACTCGGGCAGATCGCCGCCGCCAGTTCCCATGTGACTCACTACCATATTGCCCAGCATCTCCTGGAACAAATAGGTGAGGTCGCTTCTGGCGGCGATGTTGCGGAGGTAAGGCTCGTACTGCTTCTCCGCTTCTCTCAGATCCAGGCCGTGGATGTTGCGATCGTAGAACCAGTAGCGCTCGGTTCGCCACGCTTCGTGGAACATCTGTTTCCATTCCTCGACCGGATCCACGCGGACTTCGATGCTGGAAGTCTTCAGCACGCCTTTTGCGGCGCCGCCGGCCGGTGGTGTTGCCGGCCCTCCGCCGCCGGGTCCGTCAGCCATGGGGCGGAGGGCAGCGATGATCCAGTTGTCGCCCTGCCGATAGAGCGCCTTCTCGCCGCCGAACGACATGCGGAAATCATTCACCCCCGTGAGTGGGACATCGCTCTTGCGAGTTTTGAGGTCGTATCGGTGGACGGTCTGCCCCGGCGGATTCTCCGCCGGACCATCTGAAACCGGAGGCGCAGCTTCCAGCGCCAAAAGAGTTCCCGCCTTGCCCACCTGCAGCGCGGTGTAACGCCGCGGCGGCATGGGCACGGACAAAATCCGCTGATCGATGCCGTCCAGATCGATTTTGACGGTCGGTGCGACCGGCTTTGGCTTGGCCGTTTCGGCCGGTTTGGATGCGTCCGCCGCGGGCGTACCGGATCCCGCGTCGGGTTTGTCACCGTCGGCGGGCTTCTTGTCCTCGGTTGGCTTCTGGTCGTCTGCCGCTTTTTCTTCGTCGCTTTCCGGAGCAAACGGAGAGGCCAGCGTTTTGTCGAGAACGGCCAGGTAGACCGAACTGGTCGAGGTGCGCTCCACAGCGTGGATGTCCAATCCCAGGCCTTCCCCCGAATTGGTGCTGGCCGTGAAGTACAGATACGTGCCGTCTTTATCGAATACGGGGTTGGTGGCATCGCTCATGCCATCGGTCACCTGGGTGGATTTCCCGTCCGCTAGCGAGTAGAGATGAATGGCGCTCAGTTCGTTCGGCAGCACCTTGGAGTAGGACAGCCATTTACTGTCGGGAGACCAGGCGCCGGCAATGTTCCCGCTGCGCATCTGATAAGTGTCGTGCGCGATCTCGATCTGCTTCCTGGTCTGCAGGTCCACGTACCAGAGACGTTGGAAGCTGTCCACCAGCGCGATTTTCTTGCTGTCAGGAGAGAACCGGGGAGAAAGATAGAAGCCGGGCTTCAGCTCGATTTTCGTAACTTCGCCGGCGCCGCTCTGCGGTTTGACGTGGAGCGCGTACTCGCCCGACTCGTCCGAAAGGTAGGCAATGCTCTTGCCGTCCGGCGACCACTGCGGTTCGCGTTCCATGACTGCCGGCGTGTTGGTCAGATTGCGCGGGTCGCCCTTTTCCGCCGGCACGGTGATGATCTCGCCGCGTGCGGCAAACAAGGCCCGCGCACCGTTGGGTGAGATCGCCGGTGTGATGAGGTGCCGGCCGACATTGACGAGTTTCGCGCGCACCTCGGAAAAATCGCCATGAACGCGAATGTTAACCAGTTGGGCCTTGCCGGACTTCAGGTCATAGAGGAAAATCCCTCCGAACTGCTCGTACACGATGGCATCCGGCCCCAGAGAGGCGGACTTTATGTCCAGCCCCTGATTTGGAATGGTTTCATGGACCGCATCGGTTTTTGTGTCGTAGAAGAAGAGCGTGGTGGGGCCGTTGCGGTCCGACAGAAAGTAGACGCGGTCTTGAGACCACATGGGGTTGAAGTCGTTCGAGTTCGCGCGGGGGACTTTGGTCACGCTGCTGTCCGAAAGGCGGCCGAGCCAGATGCGCGTCGTCTGGCCGCCGCGATACTTCTTCCACATGGTAAAAGAGCGCGCGATCGGATCATAGGCCAGCGACTGCCCGTCGGGTGACATGGACGCCTCGTAACCGCTGGGGAACGGAAGCTTTTCTTCCACGCCTCCGTCGGCCGGGACGGTGAACATCTCGGCGAAGCGCGAGTAGGCGGTTCGTGTGGAGCTGAAGATAATACTCTTTCCGTCCGTCGTCCAACCCAGGACGCGATCGGGCGCCGGGTGCCAGGTGAGTCTTTTCGGCACGCCGCCCGCAGCCGGAATGACGAAGACATCCACATTGCCGTCATATTCGCCGGTAAAAGCGATGCGCGTGCCATCTGGTGAAAAGGCCGGATCGGTCTCGCTGCCGCTTCCGCTGGTGAGGCGCACGGCGTCGCCACCCGCGCGCGACACGCTCCACAGATCGCCCGCATATGAAAATACAATGTGGGTTTTGCTCAAGGTGGGCCTCTGCAGCAGCAGCGGACCGTCATCGGCGATTCCGGCCGTCGCGAAGAAGACCAGGGCGATTAGAGGACGCATACGTCTCCCTTTCTTTGGAGAATTCAGCATACACCAATCGCGTGGTTGGGGCCAGGCCTGAAGGCCCGGGGTCATTTGGTTGTAGTCGTCGTGTGCTCAGCCTGTGCCCCTTTTGGTCCGGCCCGGCCTTTTGGGAACCAGCACGAGCATACGGCCGACCTTGATCCCATGGAGCACCGTGGGGCCACGCAACCGTCGTGCCGTACCCCGAAAATTCGGCGATGTTGCCCGACTGGCGCTGCAGCCTGGTGCCCGACGCCCAATTCCCTGGCACCAACTCGCTGTCCGCCGCATTCTTCCCCTCCCTGACGCGGTTACCCTCCGAGCGACCGGCGCTGCCGGCGTGCGAGCCGTATGCCGCCCGTGGCACGCGGGGAGTGTCTTCGTTCAGGCCCACCGTGGGCAGGACCAGGGGCTGATCCAGAACGACCCAAGATGACTACAAGCCGTTCTAAAATCGTCGCTTGATCGTGCACACCGGAAACGTAACGGGCACACTGCTTCCGATATCACACAACGTTCCACATTGGCGGGCCGCGTTCTCCGGAACTGCGTTTCTTCACTCAACGTGTTGCCTGGATTATTTCGACCACCTCGGCATCGTCCTTCCAGCCCCGCGCCAGCTCCTGCACCGACATCAACGGCGTTCAGTGGTCCGTGGACCAGGCCACCGGGCAGCATCACCGCTGGGTCCGATTCCGAATTACTTCTACCATCCCAACGCCGGCGTGACAGTGAATGCAACCTTACGTCCCGGCGATCCGTTCGATTAGCATCAGCTCACGCCCACGCTAGATGAAAGGCCTAGTTTCCGCCTTGCACCGCGATGTAGAGCGTCTGTATTCCTGGATTTCCGTTTAGTGTAAAGGTCAGCGGCACCAAGTCGCTGGGGGGCACAGCCGGAACGAGACTGAGCTTAGATCGAACCTCCGCTAGTGGGTCTTACCGCGGTGCGCTACTAGACTTCCTGGGTACGCGCAGTGTCCGCCGCGTCAGCGGCTTCGCGCAAACGGTGATCTGGGAAGTGAAGCATCGGCCTCGGTCGGATCGCCGGTCCGATCAGATCTCGGTCCGCAAAAGCCGCCGCCTCTTTTTAGGAGGACGTTGTATTGAGATTATCGTCCGGACGCGCCCCCAGGCTGGCGTCCTGGTTTCGGAGTGCGACGTAAATTCCCACGCCGGAGGGTGGCTACCGTCTTGAAAGCGCCGGAATTCGTTTACACGGATTATGGTAGAGGCTTTACGGAATGCAGATAAGGTATGGTTTGGAACCTCCGCATTCACCGTGCACGCTCTGAACCACCTACGTGGCACCACGCTACGACGCTTTGTAGATTAATGAATCAGCTGTTGTAACGAATTGAGCGAAGGCGTCACTATTGATTAGAAGCCTGGCCCGAGCGATCCGGGTGTCCGGATCGCTCGGCAGCGGTTACCGCAGCGAGGGTGATCTGACGCGCGCGCACAGGCCCGCCACGGTAAGCCACTAGGAGGACCCTTAAGGGGATGTCATGACGAAAACAACTCAACGACGACAGCCGCAAAGTTAGCGGTCTCCCGACCCGCCGGGCGCGTTCCGACAGCGTCCGGCATTGGGCCAAAACGTGGGTCGCTCCCTGACGGATAGGCAGTTTTCGCACACGGTCCTACGGTTTGATGGTCCGACGACTAAAATGCCAACGAGAAATAATGCTCTGCACTAGACGGTTCTGGCGCGCCGAACGCCCATCCGCTTTGGTTTTCGTCGTCCACTACGAATTGACCTCAAGACGATCGGCGATTTTGAGCTTAAGCCTCGAACAGCTGCGTTTGTCGGCAGGCGGTTGCAAGTCCGGTCCGTCGCATCAGCATTCCGGTATACTCGTGACTGCTGTTAACATCACAGTTCGAAAGGGCAGCCGGGATATCAAGGCGTCCATCACTTGGCCTGGAGATACCCGCGGAGACAGATTTAGGGTTGTCGAAGAGACTTCAGATTGCTGCTATACATTCGGAGCCATAGTGTCTGCTCCGCGCCACCACAATCTACCAGGTGATCGCCCCGGGACGGAATCCAGACCAACTATCTTTCGAACGTTGTAGCCACTATATCGGACAAATAACCCCGGTCAGGGCGATGGTCCGTATTCGGGACGCCCGCAACCCAGCGGTCTGGTTCCGCGGAGGCTGGCTCCATGCCGCCGGGATGATTTCCAAAGAATCGCACCGGCTCGAAGGCCGGCGCCGTTCGGCCAGAGCTTTCCCAACTTAGCACGCGAGTCCAATCTGCGCAGTAGCAAGCGAGAACTCCCGGCGACGGAGATCCCGGCGATTTCCCGATCATGTCGTTCTAAATCCTGTTGGGCTTCACTGTGACAAGATGGTTAAGAGGGAAAAAGAACCATTGAAAATGCCTAAACTCACGAAGACAATCATAGACGCCGCCATCGCCGGCTTTGAAGTACAGAAGAAAAGCATCGACGCTGAAATTGCTGAGTTGCGAGCCATGCTGAACGGTAGTGCTGAAGCCGTCGCCGACCAACCGACGGCGAAGCGTAAAGGTCGGAAGCTCAGTGCCGCCGCCATAAAGCGAATGAGCGAGGCTCAAAAGCTGCGGTGGGCCAAGATCAGGGGCGAATCCAACGCCGCTCCCGAGTCGAAGCCGGCCAAGACCACCAGACCAAAACCACATTTCAGCGCAGCGGCCCGTAAAGCACTCTCCGACGCCATGAAAAAGCGATGGGCAACTAAGAAGGCCGGGAGCGGACTAGCTGCGGCAAAGAAGGCAGCCCGCACGAAGGCTGCCTGACGCGACTGCCATCCCCGGCCAAGTGCGCGGCTGGCGGAAGCCGTGGTCGCCACGGCGGATGAACGGAAGCGCTGATCAGACGGCACGCCCGGTTCTTCAGCTTCGATCCAGACACGCGGCATTACTACATTGGTCACCATTGGTCACCGTTCCGGCCGCGTGATGCGACACACCTGGCCCATCTGGCAACTGGTCGACGCCATGCTGCGCAATCAACGGCGAGACCTGGAGGAGCCGCTACCACCGCCAGCCCAGCCGCGCCTCACGTTTGCATAGCTTCCAAGTGCACGGGGGGGCGCACAAGTCTACGTCTACGGGTAGCTAGCTTTTCACCCGAGTAAGTCACGGCGTATGCGGATCAAGGAACAAACCGAGTTGCCCCGTCCATCTCCCGGTGGAGAATGAACTATGGCCGCCATCGCCAAACCCCCTTGTGATGCAGCGGCGATACTCGCTGGTTCGTGCGAGACGCCAGCTACAACAGACGGCCCCTGGATTCTAGCCGCGACCATCCTCGGTTCGAGCGTGGCCTTCATTGACGGCACGGTCGTGAACGTGGCACTGCCGGCGCTGCAATTGGCCCTACATGCCACATTGGCGGACGTTCAATGGGTCGTGGAGTCCTACGCGCTGTTCCTGGCGGCGCTACTTCTCATTGGCGGATCTTTGGGAGATCGGTTCGGCCGCCGCAAAGTCTTCGCTGCCGGAGTCGTGCTCTTTTCCGTTTCCTCGGCTTGGTGCGGTATGGCGCCCAACATCCGGCAACTTATTGTTGCAAGGGGCCTCCAAGGAATAGGCGGGGCGCTGCTTGTCCCCGGCAGCCTGGCTCTGATCAGTGCTAACTTTTCACAGCAAGAACGCGGTCGCGCAATCGGGACGTGGTCCGGTTTCACTTCGATCACCGCCGCAATCGGTCCCGTTCTGGGCGGATGGTTCACAGAGCACGGTTCGTGGAGATGGGTGTTCTTCATCAATCTTCCGCTCGGGTTTGCCGTCTTGTGGCTATGTTTGTGGAAGGTCCCGGAAAGCAGAGCCGGTAACCAGGGTCAGCAGTTCGACTGGCCGGGCGGCCTGCTGGCAGCGCTCGGATTCGGCGGAATCGTCTTTGGTCTGATCGAAACGGCGCCGGCCGTAAGCGCAGTGGGTGCAATCGTCCTGATTACCCTGCTGTATTGGGAGGCGCGGTCATCGTCGCCGATGGTTCCACTCCGTCTGTTCCGTTCCAGAAATTTCAGCGGAGCCAACCTGCTCACTCTCTTTCTCTACTCTGCGTTGAGCGGCGTTCTATTCTTTTTCCCGCTCGATTTGATACAGGTGCAAGGCTATTCGCCAACAGAAGCGGGGGCCGCCCTGCTTCCTTTCATTTTGTTGATGTTCTTGCTGTCGCGCTGGTCTGGTGGTCTTCTCGATCGATACGGCGCCAAGACTCCGCTTGTGCTAGGTCCGTTAATCGCAGCCGCCGGATTCGCGTTGTTTGCTCGACCAGGTCTCGGCGGTCGCTACTGGACAACATTCTTCCCCGCAATAATAGTGCTGGGGCTCGGCATGGCAATTAGCGTTGCGCCGCTGACCACGACCGTAATGAACGCTGTGGAACAAACCTACGCGGGAGCGGCCTCGGGGATCAACAATGCTGTCTCGCGCGTCGCCGGGCTACTGGCAGTGGCAGTTTTCGGAGCGGTGCTCACTGGCGTTTTCCAAAGCGCTCTGGACCGGCGTCTGGATAGTCTCGCCCTGGCGCCGGCCGTGCGGGAGGAAATCGAGGCCCAGCGATCCAAGCTGGCCGCCGCCGAAACAAGGGACGCGCGCGGGCGGCAAGTCATTGACGAAGCATTTGTTGCCGGCTATCGCTGGGTGATGTGGATGGCGGTCGGGCTGGCACTCGCCAGTTCCCTAAGCGCGGCAGCCTTGATAGCAACGGACAAGCGATCCGAGAATCGTTAGCTGTACGCGAGACTGCGGCCTCTCATGACTTCGGGTGGTGTAGGAACTGAAGTAACTTGCGAACCGTCGCCAACGCCAACAGCCTCCGTTTGCGTGCCCTTCATCCTCACTCGATGCTCGACGGTGGGCTGCTTGACGTATTTTCAACTCTGTCAGCCCCTCGCCGATCTCCGCCACCCAGACGTCGCCGCGCAGGATTCCCGTCTCGGCACGAGACCAAGCAGGAGCGAAGGGCCATGCGAGGATACGTGATTGCCTACTTGACAAAGAGGAAAGGCACGTGCCGCGCCGTCATCGAAACACCAAAGGACCGTCGCAACAAGTTCAATTACGATCCCGAGTCGAACCTGTTTATGCTGGGGCGGCCTTCTGCCGGAAGGCATGATGTTCCCGTTTGATTTTGGCTTCATCCCATCGACGCTGGGCGACGACGGAGATCCGCTCGACATTCTCGTCCTTATGGATGCGCCGGCGCACGGCGGGTGTCTCATGGAGGTTTGGCTCGTCGGCGTCACCTCGGCAGAGCAAGTCGAGGACGGGAACAAAGAGACGAATCACCGCTTGCTCGGCGTTGCCATTCGTTCCTACGATCACGAAGACATCACCACCATCGACCAGGTCGGCAAGACGCCGCTCTCACAGGCGATTCTGAACTTCTTGCCGCGTTGTTTGTTGTAAGAGACAAAGAACTCTTCGAGGCGAGCCGGCGACGGTTCAACCGCTCGAACTTCCGGTTACACCAGCAGGGTCCGTTGAAACGTCGATCCTACGCCTGGTTCGGATTCTACCCGGATCCGACCGTGATAGCGCTCCACGATACGCTGGTAGAGGTCCTTGCCGCCCACCGGATCCTTTCCGCTGAAGCAAGCGCGGGCGAAAGCCTCGTTGATGATGCCGACACCTGGCAGCGGCTGCGCCGAATCGCTCAACCGCGGCGGAAGGTCGCCGGGCCGGAAATCGCGTCCGTCGACCTGGTCGATGCGCATGGTTTCGAAGAAGCCGGGCGATACGCCGACGAACATACGGCGCGCCGGCCTCGACGGCGTGGCCCGGAACGCGTACGTCAGTGGTTCCAGATTGGTCGAGCGATTGCGGCTCAACAGCGGCCATCCCGCCAGACGCGACGGACTGCACGCCGCGCCGACCAGGAGGCGAAAAGCGTCCCGAGCGCTGAGGCCATCGCCGCCAACAACGCGCTTCCCACCAGCACCAACTGGATCAGCCGCCGCCGCCCCGCGCCGATCGATACGCGCAACGCATCTCGCGTACGCGCGATGTGGTCTGGGCAGTCAGCAGATTGCCGACATTCGTACGGGCGAGTCAGCAGAACCAAGACTACGAACGCCGCCACGATGATGACGATAAGGAGGGGGTGAGAACCCATTTTGGGCAGCACCCAGATTCGAAACCAGGACTAACCGGGGCTGTCGATCGCCTCTCGGTTCACCATAGCCGGCACGATAACATCGGTTATCGCGCCCAGCTCCTTCCGATGAACCCCCGTGGCGCCACGCCGATGATCTTGCGATGTCCTGTGTGTGGACGAAGGGTGCAGGAAATCCACGAGGTAATCGAGCGGGCGGTGCGAGATCTGCCGTGTTTCGAGTACACCACCACGGTAGCGGTGGAACTGTACCGTCTGCGGTGTCCGGACTGCGGCGTGAAAACCGAGCAGATGCCGCAACTGCCCAGCAAAGCGCCCTACACCAAGCGGTTCGAGGATGCGGTAGGGCAAGCGTGTGAAAGCGCCGCGGCCGCCCAGGTGGCACTGCGGATGGGTCTGTCGGAAAGTACGGTGCGCGGTATCGATTTGCGCTACCTGGAACGGTGCGCAGCCCAGCGGCGCAAACCGGTATTGCGGCAGATGGGGGTGGATGAAATCTACCAGGGCAAGAAAGACAAGTTCTTGACCGTGGTGTGCAATCTGGAAACGGGCGAGCCGCTATGGTTTGGCAGAGAGCGCAAGCAGGAGACCCTGGATGAGTTCTTCCGGACCGAGTTGAACAGTCGGCAGCGGCAGCGGGTCGAGGCGGCCTGCGTAGACATCTGGGAGCCGTTTCGAATGAGCATCGCAGAGTGGGCGCCGCAATGCAAGATCGCCTACGACAAGTTCCACATCATGCAGCACGCCAATGACGCGGTGGATGAAGTGCGGCGGGCGGAGTTCTTCCGCAAAGGGAAGCAAGGGCGGGAAGTCATCAAAGGCAAGCGATGGCTGCTGCTGAGCCGTTGGGAGCATCTCAACAGCGACGAACGCGGGCAATTGAATGAGCTGTTCGGCTTGAATCGGCGGGTATTCAAGGCCTACATACTCAAAGAGAGTCTGGAGCGGCTATGGGATTACTGGTATCCCGGAGCCATGTTCAACTATCTGGACAAGTGGATCGATCAACTGAAGTGGCAGCGCCTAGAACCGTTCGAGAAACTTGCCGAAACGCTGCTCAAGCACGTCGAGGGAATCGCCAACTACTGCCAGACGAAGGTTCGCTTCGGAGTGGTGGAGGCCGTCAACGCGAACATCCGCATGCTGATCAATCGAGGCCGCGGTTACCAGAACCTGCGTTACCTGCTGCTGAAGGCCAAGCGGGTGGCGGTGACCAACGTCGAGTTTCTCGCTGTCGGGCGGGTGGTGAAAGTTGCTTGAAAACCGGGCGTCTTGTCAGATTCTCGCGGAGAGCCGAAAAAGGCTTCCACGGAGGTGGCTACGCGCATGCCCATTACCAAAGCCCGGATCAATCTAGGCCAGCTGGCCAAGCGCGCACACATCAATAACGAATACTTCATCTTGGAAAAAGACGGCATCCCCGTGATTGGCATCATGGATGCCGATGAGATGGAGGATTACCTGGAAGTGCGCAATCCAAAGGTCGCAGCTCAGATTCGGCAGAGCAACAACGATGTGCGCGCTGGACGAACACGACCGGCTGAGGCACTGCTGGATAGCCTGAAAACCGGCCCCGCGCGACCTCGCCGCCGCTCCAGATGACGGATTTTGAGGACCTGGTCACCAGCCGGTTTGAGCGGGAGACGAAAAAGTTGGCTGCGCAACATCCGGAGTTGCCAAACCGGTTCGAGGGCGTCGCCAGCGCACTGAGCATCGATCAAGAAACTTCAAAACGTACCTACCGGCGAGGGTCAGCATCGGCTCCGCTCGGGCCGTTTTCGATTTCGTCACGACATTGAAGGCCGGTTCGTGTATCTCAAGGCCTGTTCGCTTAGGCGAGAGGACACGTGCTGAGGCGTTGGCGCCCCCTGGCGCACGCTTCAGCGTACTGCTGTCGGCTTCAGCCGACAGAACGGCGAACTGAAGTTCGCCGCAGCACGCTAAAGCGTGCGCCACCGGGTCATAATAAGAACGGTGCCGCTATGAATCTCACTCGCCGCCAGTTTATGGCCGCTTCCGCGCTGACTCCCATCGCCGCGAGGGCCGCTTCCGTGAAAGACTCTGTCGCCGCACAAGCGCAGCCGTTCGATGTGGACAGCGTCCGCGTGACGGACACGACCCTCAAGGAACTGACCGAACACAACCGCGACTTCCTGCAGAGCCTCGAAACCGACCGCCTGCTGCATACCTTCCGCCTGACCGCGGGCCTGCCTTCGTCAGCCGAACCACTGGGGGGATGGGAAAAGCCCGACGTCGAATTGCGGGGCCACTTCACCGGCCATTTTCTATCGGGCTGCGCGCTGATGTCGTCCGGCACGGGCGACGCCATATTGCGCGGCAAAGGCAACCTGGTCGTCGCCGAATTGGCGAAGTGTCAGAAGGCCAATGGCAGCGGCTACCTGAGCGCCTTTCCGGCGTCATTCTTCGATCGTCTGAAAGCCGGCCAGAAGGTCTGGGCGCCCTTCTACACGCTGCATAAGATCATGGCCGGCCTGCTCGATATGTATGTCCTGGTGCGCAACGAACAAGCTCTGGAGGTGGTGCGCGGCATGGCCGGCTGGACTAAGCGCTGGGCCGACGACCTCAGCGACGAAGACATGGCCCGCGTGCTGCGCGTGGAATTCGGCGGCATGAACGAGGTGCTCTACAACCTGTATGCGGTTACCGGTGATAAGGATTACGCCGCGACTGCGCACCGGTTCGACGACGAGCGCCTCTTCGGTCCACTGGCCGAAAGCCGCGACGAGCTGAAAGGGCTGCATGTGAACACGCAGATCCCCAAGATCATCGGCGCGGCCCGGCGCTATGAACTGACCGGCGACGCGCGCTACCGGCGTATCGCGGAGTTCTTCTGGACGCAAGTAACTCAGCACCGCGCCTATGCCACCGGCGGCACCAGCAACGACGAACACTGGCGCTCCGATCCGGACCAACTGGCCAGCGAGCTAGGCTATTCGACGCAAGAATGCTGCTGCACTTATAACATGCTGAAGCTTACCCGGCACCTGTTTGCATGGTCGCCCGAGGCACGCTACTTCGATTACTACGAGCGCGCGTACTTGAACGGCATTCTCGGCACAATGAATCCCAAGAACGGGCTGACCATGTACTACGTCCCGCTGGCGACCGGGTATTGGAAAGTCTTCGCCAGCCCGCGCGGATCGTTCTGGTGCTGCACTGGCACCGGCGTCGAATCGTTTTCGAAGCTGGCCGACAGCGTATATTTCCACGATGAAAACAGTTTGTATGTGAACTTATTCGTAGCATCGGAACTGGACTGGGAAGAGAAAGGCATCCGCGTCAAGCAGGACACTGCGTTCCTTAGTCGCGGCGAGGTCGGCCTACGAATTGTAAGTGCGAAACCGGCGCAACTGGCGGTACGCATTCGCGAGCCGTATTGGACTGACGGCAAGATGACCGTGACGGTGAATGGCAGGCCGGTCGCTACGGCGCGCGTGGACGGATACCTGGTGATCGATCGCTTCTGGATAACCAGCGATGAGTTGCGCGCCACGCTGCCCATGAATTTGCATGTCCATGCCATGCCCGATGACGAGACGCTGCAGGCCATTATGTTCGGGCCGGTGGTGCTGGCGGGCGATCTGGGGCGCACCGGGTTGACCGACGCGATGCGGCGCGGCGGCGACAATCCGCCGGAATTGCCCGACCCTCCCGCGGCGCCGGAATTCACGGCCGACCCGCACGATCCCGGGTCATGGATCGAAGTGACCAGTAGGGCGCCTCTCACGTGCAAGACCAAGGGGCAGAGCCCGGAGATGGCGATGGTGCCGCTGAGCCGGATTTCGGATCAGCGCTATGGAGTGTACTGGCGCGTGACGCCAAAACAGGCGTAGGCGAAACGCTACTTCACCTTCTTCGCTTTCTGATCGAGACCACCCTGGTGCAAAATCAGCGCATCCTTCTCGAAGGTTATCTGGGCCTCGACTACTTTAAGAAAAAACTCCGTTTCCGATTCCGGAAATATCTCAAAGCGCGGCTGGGCCGTAGCCTGCGCGTAGAGGTGCGACCCATCGCGTGTCACCGTAATCTTGAACTGGGGCGACAGTTCGTATTCGCCGACGTATCGTTCGAGGACGGCCGGATCCACGGCCGTCTCTTTATGTTCACGGTAAGTGGTGATTGGATAGCGGGACTCAAGTATGTGGCGGCCTAAGTCGTCGTTATCCAGGAAGGCATTGCAGAGCACTACCACGCCTTCCTTCTTTGCCGGATTGAACCCCACGAACGAGCGGTAACCGGCCGTGCCGCCGTTGTGCCAGTAGATCTGCTCGTCGTACTTCGTGAAGATGTGCCAAGCCATGGCGATTTTCACGTCCGTCATCTCCGTGGGTCTATCGATGGACCGCATGCGGTGCATGGCGGCCCGCAGGGGCGAATCAGTCAGATCCAGGTTCGCGGCCACGAACTTCAGCATGTCATTCGCCGTGGAACGTATCGCGCCGGCTCCGGCGAGGACCGTAAGATCCCAGTTCTTGACCGGCTTGAGCTGGTCGTTATATCCCGGCGCCAGGCGCTTCTTCTGCGATTCCGAAAGCGTGATGGAAGTGCTGGTCATGCCCAAAGGGTCGAAGATGCGGCGGCGCAGCAACTCCTCGTAGCCGATGCCGGCCTTGAGCGACAGCGCGTGGCCCAACAAGCCAACGGCCAGGTTGGAATACTCATACTTCTCACCGGGATCGCGGGTGAGTTGATAGTGCGAAAGAAAGTCGTATAGCTTCGCGGAATCGTAATCCGCGTACGGGTTGGCCGGATCGGCGGGCTTGAAATTAGTGGGCAGGCGCGGCAGTCCGGAGACCTGCATCGAAAGATCCAGCAGAGTAATCTGGCGGCCGTTGCGGCTGGGCACGTTCACCGTAGCTGGGAGAAACTTCGCGACCGGATCGTCCGGCTTCACTTCGCCCTTCTCGATCATGTCGGCGAGGATCAGCGATGTGAATACCTTGGTCACCGAGCCGATTTCGTACACCGTATCGCCATCCGGGTGCACGGTACCATCCAGCGATACTTTGCCGCTGGCGATGACCTGGCGTCCTTTCTCGTCGATGATGCCGGTTACTATGCCGGCGGCCTTGCCGCGTGCGACGCGGTTGGCCATGATGGAGCGGATCTCGGCGATATCCGCCGCCCGCAATGATATCGTGGACATCGGCAGCACCATCCATACGAATAGAGCTTTCATCTCCTCACGCTACCATGAGGTTCGGCGAACTGAAGTTCGCCGCAGCACGCTAAAGCGTGCGCCACAGGTAGGCGTACACCACGGGGAGCGTGAACAGCGTGCTATCGACGCGGTCCAGCCAGCCGCCGTGGCCGGGCAGCAGATTGCTGCTGTCTTTCACGCCAGCGCCGCGCTTCAGGGCGGATTCGCAGAGGTCGCCCAGTTGGCCCGCCACGTTGGCCGCGGCCGTCAGTGAGAGCGCAGTCCAGGCGAGAACCGCGGGAATTGCCCAGTGCAGGAAAAAGAACCCGAAGATCAGCGAGGCCGCCAGAGATGCCGCCGATCCCTCCCACGATTTCCCGGGACTCACCATAGGCGCCAGTTTGTGCCGGCCCCACGCGCGGCCGACATAGTAGGCGCCGATATCTCCAACCCAGTTCAGAACCAGCGCGTACAAGAGCCAATATCGATTGATCGCGGCGAGCAAGGGCGCGAATCGCCAACAGCCGAAAACATAGACGATACCCAACAACAGAAGGGCGGCCCGCAGGACACCGGCGCGTAGATCGTCGGCGCGCAACGCCAGGGTTAGAGCGATGAGCGCAGCCGCAATCACAGCGAGCAGCGCGTAAGTGTCGTGCGGCAGCGCCAGAAGGAGTAATCCTGCCGCGTAGCCCACGCAGTCGTTGGGAAGCGAACGGCGGAGGCCTGCGTACGCCGCCGCGATGCCGGAGTATTCGTAAAAGCACAGTAGCGCCACTAGCGCGGTGACCGCCCGGACAATCAGTTGCGGAGCCCAAAGGACTACTGCGGTGATGAGCGGAAACAGGAGCAGCGCCGTCAGGACCCGCTTCATCTGGCAGGTAATGCGGCGATCATTTCTGCGGAATCGGCGGGCGGAACACCGTTGAGCGGCGCCGCGCTCAAACCGCCGTAGCGGCGGTCGCGCTTCTGGTATTCGAGAACGGCGGCCAGCAGGTGCGCGCGGCTGAAGTCCGGCCACAGAGTCTCGGTCATGTAAAGCTCCGCGTACGCGATCTGCCAGAGCAGGAAATTACTGATGCGCATCTCACCGGAGGTGCGAATCAACAGGTCGGGAGGCGGTGAGGACCGGGTGTACAGATGCGCGGCAATCAGTCCCTCGTCGACACGCAGCGAGGAAAGACGGCCTTCCCTGCGCGCAGTCTCGATGATGGCATTGACGGCATCTACAATCTCCGTGCGGCCGCCATAATTGATCGCCAGGTTCACCAGCAAGCCGCGGTTAGCGGCAGTGGCGTCAACCACAGCATCTAATTCGCGGCGTACATCGACGGGCAGTGCGTCCAGCCTGCCGATGGCCTGCAGCCGGATGTCATTTTTCTGCAGTTCGGGCAGTTCCTTGCGCAGGTAGAAGCGCAGCAGCCGCCAGAGGGTCTCGACTTCGGCGCGGGGACGCTTCCAGTTTTCGACCGAGAAAGCATATAGCGTGAGGACCCGGATACCCAGGCGCGCGCACGTTTCGACAGTGCTCCGGACGGGTCCTACGCCGGCTTTGTGGCCGGCCACACGCGGCAGGCGCCGGCGCGCGGCCCAGCGCCCGTTGCCATCCATGATGATGGCAATGTGGGCCGGCAGTCTGTCCGGATCGATAACGCTGGCAAGCTCCCAATCCCGCTCCCCGGGGTGAAGGGAATCCAGTAAGGCCTTCATGCGGTAAACTTCATAATACAACAGAGTCGTAGGCCATCTGGAGATCTGTTCGTACCGGCATAAGTTATGGACCCATGCCGGCGGCAAGCGGGTTGATCACGCAAGCAAAGCTGGAAACCTTTTCCCTGTTAAGGTTTCCAGCTTCAGTTTGCCCGCCTACTGCAGTTGGAGAGAGACCGAATTAGAGGTGTAGGGATAATTTATCTGCGTCGCCGGGTCGGTATACTGCCCGGTTATACTCAGGCTGACCGTACCGGCTCCGCGCAGGCTCTGCGGGATCAGCACATTGATCTGATCGAGTCCGGTATCGGTGCCCTGCTTGTCGGCGTACTGCACCTGCGCGCTCGTATTACCGGCTGCGGAGGAGAACGTCGCCGTGATGTCGGATAGCGATGCGCGATGACGCACGCCCGTACCATAAAGTTCAACGACCACAGAATCGTTGGCGCCCCAACTCAGCGGCTCTGTGCAAGAACTCGACGTACTGGTGCATCCCTGGATGAAAGTGTATTGCCAGAATTGCCCGTTGCCGAGTGAGTTCGGCCAGCCCGAACAGGTGCCCATGCAAACGGCTACGGCGGACGCCGGGCCTGTTCCATTGGCAAACGATGTATACAGGCCGGGCGCAATAGGAGCGACCAGGACGACGCCCGTAGTTACAGTGCCGTCGCCACTGGTAACGGTAAGGAGAGCCGGACCAGGGGCGGCATTGCTGGGCATCAGGTAATTTATCTGGGTGGGCGCCACTGAATAGAGCTGCACCGCATAGCTAGAACCAGCGCTGTCTACGAGGGTGGCCGAGGTTCCCCCGAGGCTGGTGGGAAAGTTCGATGCCGGGATGTTCTGGTTGGCCAGGTCGGCACCAAAGCCGCTCACGAGCATATCGGGAGCCACGATGCTATTGGCGTTGCAGGGATTATCCGGGGTACCGCATGATGGATTGAAGATCGTGGGAAGCGTGGCGTAACTCGCGTTAGAGATGTTGGTAACGGTTTTGATCCCCATTTGCGCCGCGTCTCCCTGATACGATTTGGCGGTTGAAGTTAGCTGCGCGTTCTGCACGGCCGTGGATACCTGATGGATGAAGGCGGCGCTGTTGCACTGGTCTGCCGGGGGGGCGCCCGCGTCGCTATACAGGAAGAACGCCTGCGCGACGAAGTCGGTCATGGATTCCATTCCATTAGCCTGATCGAACTTCGCGATTCCTGCCAGCCAGGTCTGATCCATTGCCTCGAAAATCTGATCGCACGAGCCAATTAGGGCAGCACCTTCCGCCCCGGTAGGACTGCTTTGATATTGACCCGCAGTCGCGCCGGGCGGCAGAAAGGTGGGGGCGAACGTCTCTTCCATATACACACCCTTGCCCGACGTGTGGGCTGTCGCCGCCCAGCCGATGTCTGTGGCGAAATCAGTAGGGGATGCGGAATAGAGGTCCATGGTCAAGAAGTCCAGGCACGCCGAGGACTCCGTCAGGGCTTCGCAAGTGGGAACGCCGGCGAAATCTGTGAAGTAAGCCTCCTCATTACAATTCGTGCAGTCGCCGGCGCCCACCCGGGTGTGTGGGGAAGCGGCCTTGATCAGGGGGGCGACGGCTTTAATGAAGGCATCCCATTCCGCGACCGTTCCCGTAATTCCCATGCGCGCCGTCTGCGTAGTAGGTTCGTGCACGATCACAAAGTTATCGGGCTGATAGCGCGCGGCGAGTTGTGGATAGGTTTGCATGGCCACGTTGCTGAAATCCGAAAAGCTGGTAACGCTGATCTCGCCCACCATGAACTCCGGATTGATGGCCAGTTGCAGACCCAACTGGCGCACACGGTGCACCAGCGCATCCATGTTAGTCACGGCTGTCGAATTATTAATCGTAGTCACGCCGGGGTTGAATTCAATCCGCTGGGCGCCGAGCGCCTTCAGCCCGTCCACGACATCGATCTCTATTTGTGGATTCCAACTGGCGACGGACGTACCATAGCCGAATACATCTCCGCTGCCAAAGATGATGGGTTTGCCTGCCGGTAGGGCCGCGATAGCAGCCTGGACGTCGGATTCCACATTGGAGATGAAGGAGTTGCAAGCGGGATTGCACGATTGGGCGGCCAGCGGACTACTGGCGACAATCGTCGCCACCAGGGTCAAACCAGCCGTCAAAGCTATTCGTGAGAATGATGGCAAATTGAACATGTAGCGGGCTCCTTACTTTGCGGAACTGCTGTTCCACTCTTTTGAACACAGACCTTCGAAAATAGACTCGCTTTGTGGCGGCTCGCGGGGCCCAAATACTCATTTGTTTTGGGCTTAGAAATACGTTTTGTGGCCAAAAACAGTAGGCGGATGTGAACCTAACGCAACGGAATCAGCGTACCTAAGTGCGGACAGGCCGGCGTGGACGCCGGCCGCAGGACTGGAGTCCCGCCCCACAATTCAGGAACTTGAGCTATCGCCGCTATCGCGCCGCTTCAGCGTCGGACGTTCGTCCTGATCGGCCGGCTGCTTATCGTTGTCATCCACCGGACCGGTGCCGCTGCCAGGGCTGCGACGCAGGGTGGGACGATTTGGATCGTCCTTGCCTTTTTCCTTCTTGTGGTTATGCAACGAATACAGGCGCGCCTTAACATCGTTAAATTCCGAAGTATTGACGAGATACTCAGGCTTCGCTTTCAGAATCGTTTCAATTTCGTTCTGCGACGCCTTGATGCGGTCGTCCGTCATGGGGTGCGTCGAGAATACCTTGGCCACGGTGCCGGGTTTGCGCTTTTCCATGGTCTCGATCTTCTCGAAAAAGTCCACGAACGAGGTCGGATCGTAACCGGCCTTGTACATGTACTGCAAACCTAGGTAATCCGCCTCACGCTCCATGCTGCGCGTGAAGGCCAGGAACCCCATAGGAATGGCCAGACTCGCGCCCTGGTAGATGGCGTAGCCGGTCCATCCGCCGGTCATGACCATCAGGGGGATGGTAGCGATTTGGATGAGCTCGCCGCGGGTGGCCTGGCGTGTGCCGTGGCGCGCCGCCACATGCGCGATTTCGTGCGCCATCACGCCGGCCAGTTCGGATTCGCTGTCCGCCTTCAGGATCAAACCCGAGTTCACGAAGAAAAACCCGCCAGGCAGCGCGAAGGCATTCACTTCTTCGGAATCGAGGACCTTGATGGTGAACGGAACCTTGGCGTCGGAGTTGCGCACCAGGTTCTGACCGACGCGGTTCACATACTCGGCGACGATCGGGTCATCCACAATCTTGGCCTGGCGCTCCACTTCCTGCGCCAGTTGTTTGCCGAGCGCGATTTCCTTCTCCAAAGAGTAGAAATTCACGCCCTTGCCCACGTCCCGATTTCCAATTTCGTCAGGATCGTTTTTCTTGTCATCGGCGAGAGAATTGTTTGGCAGCAGGCAGGCCACTGCCAGGAAGGCCACGGGAACCACCAAGAAGCGCTTCATTTGTGGAAAACTCCTGTACATTCTACTATACGCCCAAATTTGCGTACCTGGATCGCTGAAGTTGATACGTACGCGGGGGCGGACGGGTTACTCTACTAAGTCCCGGCGTTTGATGGTTGGGCGATCATCGCCGGAATCGTCCACGGGCGCCCCGCTGCCGGGGGAACGGCGCAGCACCGGTGCCTTAGGGTCCTTCTCGGCGGATTTCATCTTGCGCTGGTTCTCAATCGACAGAAGCCGGCCCCGAACTTCGGCGTATTCCGATGTATTCACTACGTATTCCGGCTTTTCCGGCAGGATTTTCGCGATCTCCGCCTGGGCCTTTTTCAGCCGGTCGTCGTTCATGGGGTGGCTGGAGAAGACCTTCGCAATGGCGCCGGGCTTCTGTTTCTGCAGCGACATCATCTTCTCGAACATGTCGATGGCCGCGGTCGGGTCGTAACCGGCGGCGTAAAGGTACTGTAGTCCCAGGTAGTCCGCTTCGGCCTCAAAGCCGCGCGAGAATGACAGGAAAGTCATGGGAATTGCCGCACTGGTAGCTTGCCGGATGGCATACCCGCCCCAGCCGCCCAGGAAGATCAGGGGCAGCGTGGCGATGTTGGCGACTTGGGCGCGGCAGGCCTGGCGGGTCATGTGCCGGGCGGCCACGTGGGCAATTTCGTGCGCCATGGCGCTGGCCATTTCGGCTTCGGTTTCCGCGGCGTCCATCAGACCGGTATGCACGAAGATGAATCCGCCGGGGAGCGCGAAGGCGTTCAGTGTGGGGTCGTCGATCACCTGAAACGTGAACGGTACCTTGGCATCGGAATTGCAGGCCAGGTTCTGGCCCACCCGGTTGACATACTCGGTAATGATGGGGTCGGTCATCATCTTCGCCTGGCGCTGGACCTCAGCAGCCAGTTGTTTCCCCATGGCGATCTCTTTTTCGAGGGAATAACAGTTGAAGCCGGTCACATCCCGGTTACCGATTTGGCTGGGATCGTCCTTTTTGTCATTGTTGTCATTGGCCAGCACGCTGGCCAGGGATACGAGAAACAACACCGTGCCCGCGCAGATCGGCCGCATGACACTCCTCCTTAACGGCATATAACGTATAGTCATGATAATGGGTTTCGACGCAATTGCAAAATCTCAAGGCGACTTGTGGGTCCAGTACACCGAGCAGTTTCCGGTGCGCCAACGGCTGGTTTATCTGAACCATGCTGCTGTGTCGCCTTTATGCCGGCCGGCGGCGGAGGCTATGCAATGGCTCGCCGCGGACGCCATGGAATACGGCAGCCTGCACTACGCGCAGTGGCTGGAAACTTACGAAAAACTTCGGGTGGCGGCGGCGCGGCTGATGGGGGCGCACCGGGACGAGATCGCCCTGGTGAAGAACACTTCGGAGGGCATCGCCACCATTGCCATGGGCCTAAAGTGGCGGCCGGGCGATAAGATCGTGGCCTTTCGCGAGGAGTTTCCGGCCAATTTCTACCCATGGAAAAGGCTGGAAGTGGCCGGTGTGCGGGTGGAATGGCTTTCGTACCTCGATCCGTTGGAGCGCATCGACCAGGCCTGCCGCGGCGCGCGGCTGCTGGCCATCAGCTTCGTGCAATATTTGAGCGGGCACCGGGCGGACCTGGAGGCGATCGGAGAGATTTGCCACCGGCACGGTAGCATTTTCCTGGTGGATGCCATCCAGGGCTTGGGCGCGTTCCCCGTGGATGTGCGGCGGGCGCACATCGATGCGCTGGCCGCGGATGGCCATAAATGGCTGCTGGGGCCGGAAGGCTGTGGCGTTCTTTTCGTTTCCGAGAAGCTGCAGGAGCAGGTCGAACCGGTGGAATTCGGCTGGACTAACGTAGCGGGCTATGCGGATTACGCCTCGCGCGATATGACGCTGCGGCCGGATGCGGGCCGTTATGAGTGCGGCACTTTGAATACGATCGGGTGCTACGGGCTGCGCGCATCCATCGAGCTGCTGGTGGAAGTGGGGGTGACGGCGGTCTCCGGCGCGGTCCAAAAGTTGGGCGACCTGGTGGCGGAGGGTGTGCGCGCCAGGGGATACGAAGTGTTGGGAAACCGTTCGGCCGAAAATGGGGCCGGCATCGTGAGCTTTCGTAAAGCCGGTTTAGAAGCCGCGGAAATTGTAAACAGACTGCGCATGGCAGGAGTTACCGCCGCGCCGCGGCAGGGGTGGGTGCGGGTATCGCCGCACTTTTATATCAGTCCGGACGATATCGGAGGCATGCTGGAGGCTCTGCCGTGAGCGGGTGGCTTCGCCCGCCGCTCCCGGCGTGGCTGGTGGTTGGTGGCTGGTGGCTGGTGGGTTTGTCTGTCGCCATAAGGAGGGCCGTGGGAAAGGCCCCAGCCTGCGGCGGCCTCTCAGGATGCACCTCCTCGCGGCGCCGAACAAAACCACCAGCCACCAACCACCAACCACGCCGGCGCGACAGCGCTGGCATGGCGCAACCTTATAGCGGGTGGGCCAAGGCGCTGCTCGAACGGCAGCACTATCCCGATATGCGGCTCTATCCGGGCGGTCCGCCGCAGCGCCCTTATGACGTGACGGCGCATACCCTGCCTTTGCTGATGGGCGTGCAGGTGGACGCCACCGACACGCCGGTGACGGGCTTATTTGCGGGTGTGTCCGCCTGGCGTTCGGCGGAGTTGCGGGCCGCGGATTCGGATTCCTGGAAGACCATCAATCGCATCTGGAGTTCGGGCGGCGCGATCTGGCGGAACACGGCTACGGGTGATTTCGCCGCCTCAAACCAGGGCGCCGGATGGACCGGGATCCCGCGTCCGCGCATCGGCCTTTATCGCAGCTTCATACCCAACAGCGACGAAGGCTGGACCCGCTGGCTGCTGGAGGAGTTCGGCTTCGCCTACAGCTCCCTCGAAAACAAGGAAATTCAGGCGGGCGGTTTGCGGAAACAATTCGATGTGATCGTGTTTCCCGACGCCAACCTGCGATCGATGGAAAGCGGCCAGGCGCCAGGGAGTATGCCGCCGGAGTTCACCGGCGGCCTGGAAACGGCCGGCGCGGACGCGCTGCGCGACTTCGCGTCCGCCGGCGGCACGCTGATTTTCCTGAATCGCGCGTCGGAGTATGCCACGCGGCACCTCGGCGTAGCCGCCCGCGACGTGGTGCACGGCGTTTCGAATAACGAATATTATTCGCCCGGATCGCTCTTAAATGCACGCCTGGATGTGCATCATCGCCTGGCGGCCGGATTGCCGGAAGAACTGGCGATCTGGTCGGAGCTGAGCCCCGCCTGGGAAACCTCGGAACCGGCGCCGGTGCGCTATCCGGATCAGCAGGTGCTGGCCTCGGGGTGGCTGTTGGGCGAGAAGTATCTGACGGGCAAGGCCGCGCTGGTGGATGCGCGGTTGGGGTCCGGCCACGTGATTCTGTTCGGTATGCGGCCGCAATACCGGGCGCAGAGCTACCAGACCTTTAAGCTGTTTTTTAACGCGCTGCTCAATTAGTTAGCCCGGCGCGAATCGTATCGGTGGACTCGGCGGCGCATGTCCATGACGTGGCTTGTGCCGACGGGTGTCGCTGCTGGAGCAAGAACATGTGGAGAAAAGGAATTTGTGCGGCGGTGTTGCTCATCCTACCGATTTCGACGGTGGCGATTGGCTCTGCCGCTTATAGCTTAACCAAGATGTTCAGCCCTTGCGTCGGCTGGGGCGGCAAGTCTCCGATCGGCGTAGTTCCGAGAGGTTCGTGCAGGGAGTTCAGCGTGAATTCCGGGACGAGGACGCAAGCCCTACTCTCGGCGGTACCCGTGCAGGGTGTCATACTCCTGGCGGCGGTCCTGGGTGTTTGGGGCACGGCTCGCCTGCGTCAACCCGCGGTTCTGATCGCGGGTCTTCTGATGCTGCTGGAGGTCATACCTTTAGTCTTTAGCTTCGCGCCACTCGCGGTTCTGGCGGGCGCAGGACTGTTGGTTGTGGCTTACCGCATGGAGAAACAAACGCGGCCTCCAAGCCCGTCATAACTGGCGCCGGCCCGGCGCACTTGCATTTGCCCGTATATTCAGGCAAGCTGGTACGTTTCCTACAAAAGTCCATGCGGGTACGCATTCTCTACCACGATCATTGCTTCGACGGCGCAGCTTCCGCTGCGTATTTCACCCGTTTCATGCAGGGTGCTTTCTACCCCGACGCGGAGTACGTATACACCGGGATGGCCCACAAGGCATCCCAACTGTTCGAGGACAGCCTTTGGGATGGCGACGTGAACGCCATCGTGGACTTTAAGTACTCGAGCGATCCGCGCCTGACCTGGTGGTTCGATCACCATCAGAGCGCCTTCCTGACGGCCGCGGACGCCGAGAATTTCCGGCAGGATCACAGCGGCCGCAAGCTCTACGATCCTTCGTACAAATCATGTACCTCATTCATTTGCACCGTCGCCAGGGACCGTTTCGGTTTTGCCGCGCCCGATCTGGAGCAACTGGTCCACTGGGCCAACATCATCGACGGGGCGCAATACGCGGATGCCAGGACCGCCGTCGAGCTGGGTGCGCCGGCCATGAAGCTCACCCTGGTGATTGAAGGCGCCAAAGGGTCCGGGATCATCCAGAAGGTGATCGGCTGGATGCAGCACCGTAAGCTGGAGGATATCGCGGCGGAGCCGGAAATACAGGCGCTCTTCGCACCCCTGTACCAGCGGCACCTGAATTCGGTGGATATGATTGGCGGGCGTGCCACGCAGGATAACGGCGTTGTTTTTTTCGATCTGACGGGCTATGATCTGGAAGGCTACAACAAGTTCATCCCGTACTACCTGTTCCCGAGCTGCGTGTATACCGTCTCGGTGAGCCCTTCGAGTTTCCGCACGAAGGTCTCGGTGGGATCGAATCCCTGGGCGCCGGAACCTCCCAAGCACAACCTGGCATCCATTTGCGAGCGGTACGGAGGCGGGGGACACGCGCGCGTGGGGGCGATCAGCTTCGAGCCCGGCGCGATCGAGAAGGCGCGCGCGGTGGCGGCGGAGATTGTGGCGGAGCTGAAGGAATAGTCTCCGGCCCGCTTCCGGCTGGCCGTGCGCTCGGCCCCCGTTGGAGGAAGGCGGCAGGCGGGCGGGCAGATGTGCTACGCAACATAAGAGACGTTATGTTGTGGTATTTCGCTCAGGGGATGCGATAGGGTTAAGTGAATGGACGCACCGGAAATCATCCTCGTTCCATCATCGGAGGACAATACCTCCGAAGGCCGCAAATACCTCAAACGCGAGCTTGAGCCCATCGCTGACTTGGCCGCCAACCCGAATCTCTATCGCGCACGCTCAATAGCAAAATCAGTGCTAGGGGCTGTTCCGGGAGTCGGATGGCTTGTCAGGGGTGGCCCGCCACCAGGAGCGGAAGTGGTAATTGGCGCGGGTGCGAGTGCCATCGGTTGGATGCCAGTACTCGTGGCTGTGGGGCCAGCATTGGGAACTGCACTTGGAGCATGGCTCCAGTCCAAAAACGGTCGGAAAATACGGATCAAGTATGGCCCAAATGGTGAGTTTGAGGCGGAAGCGAGAGACATCAAGGAACTCGAAACGGCCTTGCAAGCCATCAAAAAACATCAATCGTCGAGGGTAATTCTTGAACCCTGAACTTGTTATAACGGAGCGGCCCACTGCTTCCTTGCCGACACTGATTGCCGGGGCAGGGAAGTCAGCCTCGCGGCGCTTCCTCGAATTCTTCAAAACACGCGGGCGGCATATGCGCGGGCCGCCGCTGGATTCCTGCGCTGGTGCGAAGGGCAGGGGATTGGCGAACTCGGGCGTGTTCAGCCGGTGCATGTCGCGGCCTATATCGAGCAATTGCAGGGCGAGCGGTCGGCTCCCACGGTCAAGCAACATCTCGCCTGTATCCGCATGCTGTTCGACTGGCTGGTGACCGGCCAGGTCATGCCGTCGAACCCCGCGCATTCCGTCCGGGGGCCGCGTCATTCGGTGAGCAAGGGGTCAACGCCGGTGCTGTCTTCCGAGGAAGCAACCGCGCTGCTTACGGGCATGGATGTTTCAACCGTCGTCGGGCTGCGCGATCGCGCCATCATTGCCGTGATGACGTACACCTTCGCCCGCGTCGGGGCGGTCGTCGCGCTCACCGTCGAGGATTACTTCCCGCAGAAAAAACGCTGGTGGCTGCGCCTTCGCGAGAAAAACGGCAAGGTCAATGAAATGCCCTGCCATCACAAGCTGGAAGACATATCTCGATGCGTACATCAAGGCGGCGGGCATCGCGGATGATCGCAAGGGGCCGCTGTTCCGCTCCGCGATCGGCAAGACCGAGCAAACTCACGGCCAGGCCGATGTCGCGCACGGATGTCTGGTACATGGTGCGCCGCCGTGCTTCCGATGCGGGAATTGAAACCGCGATAGGCTGCCACACCTTCCGCGCCACGGGGATTACGGACTATCTGACGAACGGCGGGCGGATCGAGGTCGCGCAACGCATGGCCGGGCACTCGAACGCGAAAACCACCGGCCTTTACGACCGGCGCAACGATGATATAAGCGTCGGCGAAGTGGAGAGGATCGGGATTTAGTCTAGATGACAACAACAAAGCGACATATCCAAGTTCAAAACCACAATTATCCGGTGGATGTACCAGACGAATGCCCGGTGTGCCACAGGCATAGTGAAGTGACATTTGTCGCGGCTGACAATGTGGAGAATGGGAAGGGCGTTCAAGCTGTTTTTCGTTGTGCACACCAAAAATGCCGCGTGTTCTTCATCTGCTCCTACGGCCCCAAGACGGGGGCTGATCTGCTTGATGTGCGTCCGATAAAACCGCCAGACAATATTTTTCCAGAGATTATCTCGACGCTTTCCCCCAGCTTCGTTTCGATCTTCAGAGAAGCGGATGAAGCCAAGCATCTTGGGTTAAGGCAGATTGCGGGGCCGGGCTATAGAAAGGCGTTCGAGTTTTTGATTAAGGACTATGCGAAGTCTCTTGCACCGGGAAAGGACAAGGATATTACGGGTAAATTCTCTGGTGCGGTAGTTACGGGGGAATGCCCGGTAGATCGTAGAAAGTAGCGACTCTCCGCTCGCAGCCTTGATAGGCTAAGAGCAGTTTTCTTTTGCCGAGAAAAGGAGAGTCGCTATGAAGAAACCATACCAGATTGAAGCGCAGCGTGCTGTGAAGCAGTTGGAGGGCATGGCCGCCGAGGGAAATCCGGCGGTGCAGATGATGCTGCCCATGGCAGAGATGGTAGGCTGGCTGCGGAAAGGCGTGGGCGAACTAGTCCGCCAGGCCGGCTTGCACTTGATGGATTTGTTGATGCAGGAAGAAGTCCGGGAACTGGTCGGCGAACGCAGCCAACGGCAGGCGGACCGGACCGCCAATCGGTGGGGTAGCGAGGGGGGCTACTGCGTGGTGATGGGCCAGAAGGTTCCCGTCCAACGGCCGCGCGTGCGGACCACAGACGACAAAGAGGTCCGATTAGGAAGTTACGAGATGTTCCATCGCGGCGAGCCGCTGACCGAGACGGTGTGGGAGAAGTTGATGCTCGGCCTGAGCACGCGGAAATACGGGCCAGCCATTCGGCAGTTCAGCGAAGCGTACGGTTTGGAGAAGAGCGCGGTCAGCGAACATTTCATCGAGGCGAGCCGGGCGAAGCTGAAGGACATGATGGAGCGTCGGCTGGACCAGACACGGCTATGCGCATTGCTGATTGATGCAACGCCGTTCGAAGGTCAGCAGATGGTGGCGGTCTTGGGAATAGCGCAGGACGGGCGGAAAACGATCTTGGGCATTCGGCAAGGAGCCACAGAAAATGCGACCGTAGTCAGTGAGTTACTCAGTGACTTAGTAAGTCGCGGGTTGGATTTCAGCGAACCGCGGCTCTACGTTCTGGACGGCGGCAAGGCTTTGGCTGCGGCAGTGAAAAAGCACGCCGGCGAATCGGCGGCGATCCAGCGGTGCCAGGTCCACAAGCGCCGGAACGTGCTGGATCATCTGACCGACGAACAGAGGCCGGCCGTGGCGAAAAAGCTCAACGCGGCTTACGCCTTGGAAGATTATGCCGCTGCCAAGCAGGCGCTCAACCTGCTGCATCGTGAATTGATGGACCTCAATCCGAGCGCGGCGAGGAGCCTGGGCGAAGGCATGGAGGAGACGTTGACCGTGCATCGACTGCACGTCCCGATGCAACTCCGGAAGACACTCGCCAGCACTAATGTGATCGAGTCGGCGTTCTCCATCGTGGAGCAGGTTTGCAAGAACGTGAAACGCTGGCACGATGGCGACCAACGAGAGCGCTGGATAGGGTCGGGGCTCCTGGTTGCCCAAAAGCAGTTCCGCCGCGTCGCCGGGCACAAACAGATTCCGGCGCTCATCAGAGAATTGGAAGCGCTGGCGCCGCCCAAGCCCGAAGTTGCCAAGCGGAGAAAGGTGTCGTAGAGTGGGTTACGAGAGAGCCGCTACTTTCCACGGAGCTCCGGGCATTCCCAGTTACGGAGTTCGTGCCCGATGTACGTATTCAGGCCGTGGCAAAACGGTGCCTTCTGGCTCGGTAATGATGAAACACACTACCTGCGCAAGTGGGAACAACACGACGTTGATGATTTGGTGACGTTGATTAAGCTGACTACAAACTGGATCGAAATCGAACACCTCTCGAAGTCCTACGTCGAAGAGATGCCGGAAAGCGGGAAAAACTGACCAGTCAATAGTGTCCCAAACTTACCCTTTGTGAGACACGGGGGCTCGGTCGTCGGTACGGAAGGAGCCGCCGCCACCACCGTTGTATAATAGTTCCTATATGGATGTTGTTGTAGCTATCGAAGTTCTTAAACGGATGAAGGCTGCGCATGAGGCGGAACAAGGCCAACGAGCGCTCGAAGCGCTCTTTGCCTTTCAAGCACAGCAGGTAGCTTTTCCGCAACATTGACGAGGGAGTCCGAACTTTGCTGGCCGCAGACCTGAATGCCGCAAAAGCCCACCTTGAATTAGCACAACTACCACACCGCACTCAGCAGCAGTTTCAGGTTGATGTTGAGAAGGCAAGGGATTTGTTTATACGTGCCAGCGGGCAAGCTCCTGAGGACGATTGGGGGCGCATTCTAAAGGCGCCCACTCAGAAAGATATTGCTTTATGCTCTGCCATGCTTGGGGACCACGTCGCCGCCCAACACTTTGCCTCGACTTGCAGCCAGCTCATTGACGAACTCCTCATCGCTCTCACCACGGAGAAGGGGTACCATAACTCCACGTTGTCTATAGCACGAAACGTCGCCCGCGAACCCGTTAACATTCTGGCATATCTTTAGGGAGCCGACAATCGCAAGCAGAAATGGGCCAATGATGTTTTGTGGCGGTTCGAGAAAGGTTTGCTTGATATTGGCACAGCGATAGACCGGCTTGAATCGATCAAGCAGCAACTTGCTGTGATTACGAAGGATTAGGCCGAGTCATTTTTTTATTAAGTTCGGCGGCATCGTTCAGTTGCATAAAGGACCCTTTGCGAGACAGACCGCGATCCTCTCCGCGGCTCCGTGACGAATGCGGCGATCATAGAACGGCCGCACGGCCGCGAACTTGCCGTCGGCATTGCGCCCCCCGCGGAAAACAGGGCAAGGCGTTGAGTTAAGCCTTGCGGGTCCGGTCGTTCGTGATGCGGACGTGCCTCTCGCGGCTTTCGGCATCAGCATGAACATCGCTACCTGTAACACGTGGGGGCAGGAGGGGATCAATTCGGTGCTTATAGAATTTCGAGAACGGTCCACCATTCTTGCGCGGCATGCAAGACGCGCAGGATTGAAACACCGTCTGGGCGTGGCAGGTAGAAGATCAGAAAATTTTCAAACCCACTAACCCGCCATTTGCGCAGCCCGGCCAGTTTCGGCGAACGTAAGGACAGCGGTGCGCCCATTCCGGGATTCGTGGACAGATCCGTGAAGCTCTTGCCGGCGTTCGCAAGGAACCGTTCCGCGGTCTCAACGCCTGCATGCCCGGCCAGATACACGTACTGTTCGACCAGGTCGCGCTTGGCGATAGCCCGCTTATGGACCCTCGGCATCGTCAGTCCTTCTTTTTGCGGCCTTTTTGCGGCGCTTGAGCTGCTTCACGGCCTCCTTGCGAATATCCTCGAAGTCCTGCTTCGTCAGCTCAGTCTCGTCGCTCTCCAGACCTTCGAGCAATAGCGCCTCCAGCCGTTCTTCGGCCTTGCGCTTCTCGTCGTCACGGATGAGCTCGCGGACGTATTCGCTCACGCTGCTATAGCGGCCTTCGGCTATTTGATGATCGACGAAATCCTTGAGCGGGTCGGGCAGGGAGATATTCATGGTTTGCATGACACGAACTCCTGATGTACGTATGCTACCCAATATGGCGGTTTTTGTCAATTTATGTCATGGCGCGTCGCGCCGCATTGACAGGCCGCGCGGGCAGCGACTGGCCAGGTCCGCCCGGCCAGCTTCCGGATTTGCTCCACACCGGCGAAATCGCGCAGCCGGACCGCCGCAGGCTTCGATGCAATCAGCTCTTCGAAATGATGAATCGAGCCGAACTGATTGCTGCAGGCGTGCGCGGTCGCGGCGGAGATTGTGGCGGAACTAAAGGAGTAGGCCACGCGGGGACTCACTTTACTTGCGCCATCACCGTTTCCTGCCACTTCTCCCGGTCGCCGCCGAACCCGGCGCGCTCCGCCGTGAGCGTGCCGTCCCGGATGATCCAGGTTTGCGGGATAGAGAATACAGGCATGAAATCGTCGGCGAAGCGCTGCGCCAGCAGAACGGGAAAAGCGTACTTGTTCTCTTTCAGAAATGCTTCTACCGCCCCGATGTTCTGGTCGGTATTGAACGAGACAGCCTGCACATCGGCGCGGTCTTTCAGCTTTTCGGCGAGCTTTGCGAAGTACGGCAACTCCTGGACGCACGGCACGCACCATGTCGCCCACACCACCGCAACGGTAGTCTTTCCCTTGAACCGCGCCGGCGTCTATGTGTTGCCCGCTACATCCTGCAACGAAAACTCCGGCAGGGGGCGATTGACCGCTTTAAACTCCGAGCCCACGGGCGGCGTGCGTGGCAGGGCGAACTCAGGAGCCGCGTTCAGCCACTGGTTCCAGGCTTCATCGGAACCGCCGAGTTCCTTCCATAACCGCCGCTGCGCGGCAAGAATCGACTTTCTCTTGATGTTGCTTGAGGGAAGCGCCTCGCGGTATGCGGAGAGGGCGTCGAGCCTGCGTCCCTGGTGGTCGTCGAGGGTGGCAAGGCGAAACCAATAGGCGAACTGCGCGTTACGGTACTGCTGCGTAACGCCGCGATCCTTTTCGTCCCTGCTGTCCTGCGGCGGCGCCTTAGCCGCCAGGTAGTCCGCGAGCGAACGGAGCACGTCCTTGGCTTTGTCTGCCTGGCCTTGCTTTTCGTAAAATTCGGAAAGCAGCGCCACCGCTTCGGCGTGATAGGCGACGGCCATCATACGATTGGCCGCCGTTCGTTCCGGGCTCGGCGCCAGGTCGATCTCGATCACCGATTCAGGGTCGTCGAAGCTCGTCAGCGCTTCGTCGATGAGGGCGGGCACGCGATCCTGCAGGACATCACGCTCCAGGTAAGCACGCGCGACGCTAAGGAAATACGTATGCAACACATAATCTCTGTGGCGATCGGCGGCGAGCAGATCGTCGGCTGCACGGCCGAGGTCGGCGGCGGGAGCTTCTAGCGCCACCAGCGCATGCAGGCGCTCGTCGTAGCCGAGCGGTTCCTGCGGATTCAGCTCAATCCACTTCTTGGCGGCTTCGAGCTGCGCCTGGGCATACGAGCGCTTCTTGTCCGGCGGATCGTCCGGTTTCGGATGTGGATGTGCGCTCTGCCATGCGAGATACTCTGCAAACCGATCGGGCGGCCGTTTTTTCTCGATCTCTTTGGCGAGCGCATCGTTACCGGCCAGGCGCGCGCCATTAGCCATCGCCGTTTGAATTTCGGGCAGTGATTCGAAGGGCCGCAGCCGGTTCAGGTCTTCGGCGACGGTGCGGCGTTCGGCTTCATGCTCCTGTTTGGGACGAACCCGGAATTCAGCGGCCCATAAGACTCGGAACAGCCGCAAGCTATGCGGGTCTTTGGATGCTGCCAGAAGCCCGCGCAACTCGGCCGCCTCTCGCGCGACCAGATCGGTGTCCTCGATCTCACTCAAATACTCGAACGGCTTCCACTCGGCGGGGCACACGCGCCGCAGCGTCATATAACTGGCTGCCAGTTTCCCGCGGTCGCGGAATGCTTCGGCGCGGTAGATTTCGAGCTGCGACAAATGGACCCAGGGATAATCGGGGTCCTTGGCGAGGATTTGCGCGTAGATCTTCAGCGCCTCGGGCGTGTTGCTGCCCACCAGGCTGCGGCCATACAGGTATGCGGACTCGAGACTATCGGGATGTGATTCGAATTCGTGTTGATAGCGCTCGCGCACGGCGCGTTTCTCGTACACGGGGCCATCCACGACGATCCTGTTCAACGTGAAGTCGTCCGGGTTGTTCTTCAACGCTTCGCTGATGGCTGCCCGCCGGGCCTTCGATTCGGACGGAAGGTCTTGGACGACGTCCGCAACGGTGGGTGGAATCGTGCAGCGGTCGGCCCAAGCTGGGGTGGCCAGCAATAAGACACAGAAGAATCGCATGGGAGACGCTCCGTACTAAGTGTAGACGCTTGTTTTGAGGATTGCGTGCGAGTGGCAAGTAGCAGCGCCGGCCCTGGAGGATTTCTTTCTCTTCGCGGTCGCCTCCCGGATCTCCTCTACCCCGCGCAACCGGCCGGCGGCGACTTTGAACGCAATCGGCTGGTCCTGGAAACGAAGAATGCCTTGAGACCGTTCAACGGCTCGCATCCCCAACGAACAAATCGATGCGGGCCTAACGCCCTTGGGCGTGGAAGGCGGACAAGAGGTCCATGCCGTCTTGGTACATGGGCTATGCCCGCAACGCTCAAGGCGGCGGTAGGTTTGGAAACCGCGTCCATCCTCTCATGCACGGGGCGACCCTGCCAGTTGGTCGCATTAAGCAGGCCGGGAGTGTGTTCTACAAGTCTTTCAGGCTCTCGTCGAGCAGCTTTCGCGTGCCCTCATACGGCTCGCCCTGGCCCTCAAATTCCATGGAGAAGTAGCCGCGGTAACCGGCCGCCTTGGCGATGGCGAAAGTTTTCGCCATGCTCACACGGAAAACCTTCCCGTTATCCACCTCGGAATCCTTCACGTGCGCGATGTTGTAAGCGTGGCGGAACATGGCTTCCACGGCTCTGTAATTGAAATCTTCGTCGCCCTTCAACATGGAGTTGCCGAAGTCCGGCAGAGCCCGCAGCCAGGGGCTGTTCACCGCGTCGATCACCTTCACTACGAAGAACGCGTCTTCAGTTGCCGGGTCGTCGTTCTCCAGGTTGATCATAATGTTCTTCGCGGCGCCATAGTCGGCTAACTGCTTCAAGCTTTCCGCGGCGCGGCCCACGTCCGGCGACGCGCCCCGGGCGCCTTGTATGTGCGCGCGAATGCTGGGCGATTGCACTGCCACGGCGGCGTCCACCCATTTCTTGCCGCCCGCAACGGCTTTATCGCGCCGGGCGGGATCGGGGTCGTATAAGCTGGCTCCCACGGCGGTGGGGATGTTCACGATGTGCGAATGCGCCTGCTCGACCGAACGCCGGAGTTCCTCCAGGTAGGCCGGCTCGGTGGAGGGAAAGTGCGAGTTGAGCGGCTCGATATTGTGGATGTCAAACTTCTCCACCACCATGGCGGCGAAATCGGTCAACTTCAGGCCGGGATGGCCGGGCCGGTCCATGAAATTGCGGAAGGGGTAAGAAGCTACCGCCAGGCGATCGCGCGGTGCCTCCGGAAAGTGGATATCGGGTGCGGCGGCGGCACCGGCCGGGTACTTGGCCGCCAGAGCGGCGCACGTGGTTATGAAGGTGCGGCGGGTGATTGAGGGCATAGCAGCCTTCTAGCATAACGCCCAGCGCCGCGTTATTTTGCGATACTGGCGGTATGCAGGAAACTGCACCCGCAAAAACTGCGCCGGATGCCTCCGAGTACGCGCCGTATTATGGCCGGTACATCACGCTAGTCGGGGGCGATGTGGTCGCTGCGCTGGAAGACCAGCCACGCGAAACGCTGGCCTTGCTCTACACTCTAAGCGACGAACAGGGCAATTACCGCTACGCTCCGGGCAAGTGGAGCATCAAGGAAATGCTGGGCCATCTGATCGACGCGGAGCGGGTGTTCTCCTGCCGCGCGCTGCGCTTTGCGCGCGACGACAGCACGCCGCTGCCATCTTTCGAACAGGATGACTATGTCCGTTCCGCCAATTTTGCGGATCGCCGGTTAGCGGATCTCATCGAGGAATTTGTGTGCGTGCGCCGCGCGACGGTGTGGTTGTTCCGGACCTTAAGCCCGGAGGCGTGGATGCGGCGCGGCGTGGCGAGCGGCAATCCGGTGTCGGTGCGCGCTGTGGCATTCATCATCGCCGGGCATGAATTGCATCACCAGCGGGAGTTGCAGGAAAAATATCTGTCAGTTATGGAAAATCGCCCCCGTCCAGAGCCTGGTCGCGTCCGCTAGAGTAACGCTATACCCAGTTTCCGCAGAGGCCGTGCCAGTTTCCGCGCCCGGCGGTTGTTGGCGTGGCGCGGGTATCCCCTTGTATCCCAGTTTGGGTAGGAACCGGCGGAATGCGTCTTGAAAATGGCTGTCCTTTTTCTTCACCGCGCCAACGTACATAAGAGCCTGCTGGCGGCGGTCATTACCGATGGCGGCAAGGCAGGCGAATTTCGGTTCGAGTGCCGCAAATTCGAACCTCCGGCCAGTTTCAACTCCGGGTTGATGGAAAAGATTCTCGGCGTGGACCTGGCCGCGATGAACATAGGCAATGTGCGGCTCGGCAATATTCCGTTCGATCTCTCAGGCAGCGCGAACAAGTCGGTCGTCGTCGTGCGCACAGACGGAACAGGGAAGACTGGACTGACGAAGGAGTTTTCCTTCACGCCGACCGCGCGCCCGGCGACAAACAAGGAATCCTTCCGGCTGAACGACCATTCCCATCCGCTACGGCGTGAATATTCAGGAGTGGAACTGGGCTGCACGCACCTCGGCCAAGGACCACTGCTACGCCGCCGCCGCTTGCGCTGGGTGGCATCGGCGATACGTAATAACGCCGTTTATTCTACGGCAATCAGCGCTGTCAGGATGCGCCGCCGAGCGTTCGGGTCGGCCTGCGACCCAGGCTGGCCGGGGTTTCGATGCACCCTGAATGCGTGCTATATATCGGCCATCATGCAGATTGCCAAGACCTCGCGCCGTACCTTTCTGGGTGGCACGGCCGGCGCGGCTACCATCGCGACCCAGCCAGCCTGGCCGCAAAAAACCGCGCAGGCGCCGGCTAAACCCACCCTGGCGCTCGAGGATTTCGAGCCCAGGAGCATGCTGGTGGTCCCCCAGCATCCAACGCCGCGGGCTAAGTACCCGGTCATTGACGTGCATACGCACGTGTCGTCAGTTTTCGCCAAGCGGCGAGCGGCGGGGCCGCCGGAGATGGCGAAGGCCTTTGGGCAAATCGACGCGATCACGGGCTGGATGGATACGCTGAACATCCGCACCATGATTAACCTGACGGGCGGTTTCGGCGATCTTCTTAAACAGAACATCAGAGACTTGCAGGAGCGCTACAAGGGCCGGTTCGTGAACTGCGTGGAACCTGCCTACGACCGCATCCGCGAACCCAACTTTCCGCAATGGCAGGCGGATGAAATCGCGCGCGGCAAACAAGCCGGCGCCGTGGGGGTCAAGGTCTTGAAGACGCTCGGACTGTACCTTCGCGAGAACGTTAAGACAGGGCCGCTGGTGAAAGTCGACGACCCACGTTTCGATCCTATGTGGGACGCGGCGGGGCAATTGAACCTCCCCGTGTTCATTCACACCTCGGATCCGGACGCGTTCTTCACGCCGGTCGATCGCTTCAACGAACGCTGGGAAGAACTAGGCCATCACCCGGACTGGTCCTTCTACGGGAAGGACTTTCCAGCGAAGGCGGAGCTACTGGCGGCGCGCAATCGCGTGATCGCGCGCCATCCGAAGACCACTTTCATAGGATTGCACGTGGCGAATCATCCGGAGAATCTCGATGAGGTTTCCGGTTGGCTCGACGACTTGCCCAACCTGCACGTGGAGACGGCGGCCCGCTTGGGAGAGCTTGGCCGCCAACCACGGCGCGCGCGCTCCTTCTTTGATAAATACCAGGACCGCATCATGTTTGGAACCGATGCGACGCCGAGCGAGGCGGACACCCCGCAACAAGACTTGAAGCCGGCCATGTACCAGATTTACTTCCGGTGGCTGGAGACGCTGGACGAATACTTCGACTACGCACCCAGCAGCAGGCCGCCGCAGGGGCGCTGGAGGATTTGTGGGATCGGCCTGCCCGACTCTATCTTGAGAAAGGTTTACCACAACAACGCGGCGCGCCTGCTCGGCTGGGGAGAAGGGTAGTGGGGGCAGTTCGTTGGGCCAGAATTCGTTGCGGCTCCGCGCTGCCCAGTGGATGCCATGGAGCTACCTTAAGTGGCCGGATCGACAAAGAGAATATTGCCGAGTTGGAAGCGCTCATCGGCGCGGAAGGGAAAATCGCCGCATCATCCTCGACCTCAAGGATATGACTTTGACAAGATTTGATCGGATCCAGTCCGAAATTCCGGGCATTGCTGACAGAAGCAACGAGGGTCGCACCGGTGGACTCCGCTGTATTGATCCAGGGCGAAACGGGGACCTCAAAAGAAGTGATTGCGAGAGCCATTCATGAGGCTAGCCGTCCCCGTAGCCACCGTTTTGTAGCCCTTAACTGCGCAACAATTCCGAGTGCTTTGTTGGAGAGCGAACTGTTCGGCCACGAAAGAGGCGCTTTCACGGGCGCCTGTGCGCAAGCCAAGGGGCGATTTCAGATGGCGGATGGGGGCACGCTCTTTCTGGACGAGATAGGCGACATGCCGTTGGAACTTCAGCCCAAGCTCTTACGCGCCCTGCAAGAGCGGGAGTTCGAACGTTTGGGTAGCGCCGAGATCCGAGTCAACGTGCGGGTGGTGGCGGCGACAAACCAGGATCTCGGGCAACTGGTGACCAAGAGGCCGTTTCGGGCAGACTTGTTCCCCGCCGCGGACGGAGTTCTTCGTAGCAAAATTTGCTACCTGCCTTAACAAGCCCATCGATTTGATTCCCGATGAAGTGATGGCGGTCCTCAAAGCGCACGGACTGGACAGGCAATATTTCGCGAACTACAGAATTTCATCGAGCGCGCGGTGCTCTTTTCGCCCGGGCCGGTGCTGCGTCTGCCGCTGGACTTGAAGCAGACGGTGAAGCAAAGCTCGGAAAGCGATTCACGCGCGCTTGCCGACGCCGATCGGGAGCATATCCTGGAAACATTGAAGCAAACCGACTGGCTGATCGGAGGACCGGACGGAGCGGCCAATCGGCTTGGATTGCCGCGTACTACACTGATCTATAAGATGCGAAAGCTTGGAATTGAAACACGCCGATCACCGGCGGCGGGCCACATTCGGCAGTTGGCGGATGAGCAGTGCCATGCGGTCGCGAACGGTTGAGGAGACGCCGCGTCTGCGGACGTGTTGCTGGATGCGAGCTACTAACGAGGTGTCATCATGATCGATTCTTCTGATTTTCGGACGCAAAGGATGCCGCTCAACCACGGAGCCGGCCAAATGCCCGTACTCGGCTTTGGCACCCTGATTCCCGATGCGGCCGCGACGATAAGCGCTACCAGAGACGCGCTGGAAGCTGGCTTTCGACATTTCGACTGTGCGGAACGATACCGGAATGAGCGTGAGGTGGGTGAAGCGTTGCAGGCTGGACTTGCCGCTGGAGGGATTGCGCGTGACGACATCTTTGTTACCACAAAGCTGTGGAACACCAATCATCGGCCTGAGCGCGTCGAACCGGCTTTCGAGGCGAGTCGAGCCAGACTCGGCCTCAACTATCTGGATCTCTATCTCAGTCACACTCCATTTGCGTTTCAACCCGGGGACGAGCAGGATCCGCGGGATCAGAACGGCAATCTCCTTTACGACCGCGGCGTTACTTTGCTCGAGACCTGGCGGGCGATGGAGAGCCTAGTGGACCATGGCAAATGCCGGGCCATAGGACTGTCTGACATCACCTTGGATGGACTGTTGCCCATCTACGAATCCGCGAGAATTAAGCCGGCCGTGGTCCAGGTCGAGGCGCATCCGTATCTGCCGGAAACGGAGCTCCTGGAATTCTGCAAGCAGAAAGACATCGTGTTTTTGGCTTTTGCGCCATTGGGTCACGGCATAAGGCCGGGGCCGCTCGAAGATCCGGTCGTTTCGGCAATTGCCGCACGAGTTGGAAAGACGCCAGCACAGGTGCTGCTGGCCTGGGCGGTGCAGCGTGGTACGGCATTGCTTACAACGCCTAGAACTGCGGCCCGCGCGCGGGAGAATTTCAACATCTCCGCCCTTCCGGAAGACGCGCTTGATGAAATCAATCGAATTCAAACCAGACAGAGGCTCAATGAAGTAGTGAGGACCGGCAGCCCCGGTTTCATTCCACAAGGGAGATGATATGCAAGAGGAACAATACGTGAAGCTCTGAATAAACACTGGCAGGCGTCGGCGCCGGCGATTTAAACGCGGAACACGATATTTACGATGAAGATGCCATTTGTGACTATTCTCAGTCAGGCGAACGATCCTCGGACAAAGCAATTTGCAGGCCTTGCGGAGTCATCATCCAGGCAAGCCGGTGGGTTTCAACGTCAAGCGAATTCTCGGAAAAGGTGACCTCTGGATCACGGAATACACAATCACCTACCAGGCGGCCAGCGTACCCAGGGAGCATTATGGAGTTCCGCAACGGTAAGGTCGTGCACGAGACAGTATTTCGCGGATCCCTTCGAGGCGCCAGCCTGGCGGAGCCAATGGGTTCAGCGGATCGCGTGACGCCGCATTGAGGCGGAATTGAAGGTCTGCGACAACTCATATCGCATCGATCAGTTGCAGTCGGCCCGACAGCAGCGGTCGATCGTGCTTTGCTGGGGCCTTTATTTTCAGAGTCTGGATAATCGCCCGAAGCGCGCGCGTGAACGTCTAGAGCCATAACCGAATTGCATCTGTGAAGGCAATCCAGTCATGCGCTATGACCTCGTACCCGGAAGCGTTTTTCCCGACTATCAGTTGCCCGATCATACAGGCACACCGCGCAGGCTCAGCGAACTCCAAGGCGATGATCCCCTGATCCTAACGCTTGCGCGCGGCCACTACTGCCCGAAAGAACACCAGCAGCATCTGGATCTTGCGGCGTTTTATCCGAAGATCGCTGTGGCATACACCCAGATTGTCACGATCTCCACCGATGACCACCACACTCTCGCAGGAGTTCCGCGCGTCGGTGGGCGCCCAGTGGACCTTCCTCTCCGACCCCGAAAGAACGGTTCAGAAGGACCTCGACATCGCGGAGTACACCGACCCGGAGCATAATCCGATGATTCCGCACACACTCGTGCTCAAGCCGGGACTCATCATCCACAGCATCTATAACGGCTATTGGTTCTGGGGCCGGCCTTCTGTCATCGACCTCTGGCACGACCTGCGGGCCGTGACGAGCGAGATCCGCCCCGACTGGGATCTGAGGACTCCTGGACTCCGCGAGGCTTGGAACGCGGGCGACTTGTCGGCCTTCCATGGATGGAACAAGGCGCAAAAGCGGTTTACCATGCATGTTGACCTCGGCGGCCCATGTTCATGCAGAAGGCTCGGAATGGCCTCCGATCGGATTGCGAACTGTTTGGAGAACTCGGCGGTTCGATTTTCGCTTGACTGCGATTACTGAAGGCCCGCGAGTGTAAGCGCATACCACTGTCGCGGATCCGTCCATGTCTGCTCGATCGCAAAGCCCGCATCATCCAACAAGGCACCGAGCGTTTTCTGGGTGAATTTGTAGCTGTTCTCGGTATGGATGGTTTCAAAGGCCGCGAATTGAACGTTAAGTTGCGCGGCCGGAATATTCACCCATTGATCTCGTGTGCTCTCCAGGTGCATCTCGATGCGCGACTCCAAGCGATTCCAGCGGGCCCGATGCCGGAAGCAGCCGGTATCAAAGTTCGCACCGAGCTCTCTGTTGAGGCGATGCAGAATGTTCAAATTGAACGCCGCGGTGACGCCATCTCTGTCGTCATACGCCCGCACGAGAGTCGCCTCGTCTTTTACCATATCCGTACCTAACAGCAGCGCATCGCCGGCCCTGAGCTGAGACCTCAGATTGCGAAGAATGGTGCGAGCCTCCTCCGGCGAGAAGTTGCCGATGCTCGAACCGATGTACATCGCGAGCGTGGTCCCCTTGAACCGTTCAAGCTTCGGCGGGTGAGTGACGTAGTTCGCGACCATCGGCTGTAGCTGCACATCCGGCAACAGGCAACCGATGCTGTCGCACGCCGCATCGAGTGCATCCGACGAGACATCAACCGGAAAGTAGATTACTTCGTTTCGCAAGCGCGTTGCGGCTTCCAGCAGAATACCGGTCTTGGAGGCTGTCCCCGCTCCCAACTCCAGCAGGCGCAAGGGCCGAGAGTAGTCAGAACCAGTCGCTGTGATAATCGCTTTGGCATAGCTCACCAAAATGTCGCGCTCCGTTCGCGTGGGATAGTATTCCGGCAGGGTTGTGATGCACTCGAAAAGACGTGAACCCTCGGAATCGTAGAGCATCCACGGAACCAGGGATCGTGGACGTTTGAGCAAACCGCTCCAAACCTCATCGATCAGCGCCTCGCGCGTGTCCAGAGGGCAGAGGCTTTTCGCTTCAAATGTCTGAAAATCGGTCGTGATATTCATGTCTGAGACCCCTTAGGCGGCCAAACGAATTCCCGTGAATTGCCACCGCGTCGCCGGCTGAAAGAAATTTCGGTAGGTTGCGCGTAAGTGACCCGTGGGCGTGAAGCAGGATCCTCCACGCAGAATCATCTGGCCTGACATAAACTTGCTGTTGTATTCGCCCAGGGCACCAGGAAGGGCTTGTAACCCGGATAACCCGTGTAGGGACTTGCAGTCCACTCCCATGAGTCCCCGAAGAGTTGGTCAAGGCCATCGCCGGACGCGATTGCGGGATGTAGCCTTCCGGTGTCGAGCAAGTTCCCGTGAATCGAACTGCCATTCGCGGCATGTGTGCGAAAGGCGAGCACCTGATCGAGCGACGGGCGCGAAAACGAAGCGCGCAGGTGCTTCTCCGGAGCCTCCTCGCCGAGAGAGTTGTAATAACTGTTGAATAGCCAGCCAAACTCGTCGCGAAAGGGCTTGTAATCCGGAAGAAAGGGACGCAGCACAAACGTCTCGAAAAACCAGGTTGTATGCGCCTGATGCCACTTCACCGGACTCGCCTCCGGGCAGGATTGCACCATCTGATCCTCAGCGGAGGTTCGTGCTGCGAGCGAGCGGGTCACCGACCGCACAGCTCTATATCTGATGCCAAGACAGCCATTTGTTTGTTTCGAGTCCGCAGCTTCCGATGTCAACGCCCGATGGAGTGATGTTGTTTGCGCCGTCACAACGTTGCAGAATGCATTTCAAGAACCAGCACGTCCTTATCGTGCGGAGAAAGGCAACATTCTCGAAATCAAAGCGTTTGCGTTCATCGAATGGTTGACCCATCGCGCGGAACGCCGGGAAAGCCATCGGCCCGACACCGGCAGCCGACTGTTGACAGGGATGGACCGCAGCCGAATGTACCCACGGCCGTATAATCTCGACCTTGGGGGCAACGGGTGCAGTCGCCAGAACCGCGGGTGTATCAGTTCATTCACGACAGGGGGCTGCTAGCTGCATTTCGAGATCAAGGGTGAAGATCGACAACCGGCAAAATGCCGCGTCGGAGATTAGTCAGCCGGCGCTTCACCCGACTCTCTTGAAATCGACAGCATCATTCAGATGACAGTGCAGGCTGCAATTTCCGAGCCCAGGAGCTTGCTCGTGCGGTGGCCCCGCACGTGCAATCGCATTTCCCGCGGTCAGCAGATGCTACCGAAAACGGCGACGCGGTCGTCATCGGAACCGGTCAGGCTGGTCCCTTCCTGGCGCAGCGCGTGGCAGGGGCGGGAATGAAAGTTGCGATCATTGAGCGCAAATTGTTCGGCGGGACGTGTGTCAAACACGGGCTGCACACCCAGGAAGACTATGGTCGCAAGCAGCGTATGCGGCCCACATGGTTCATCGCGAAGCCGATTTCGGAGTAGTTAACAATGGCTCGGCGAGCGTCAACATGAAGCTCGTCAAATCGGGGAAGGACGCGATCTCGGGGCAATCGAGAACCGGCGTGGGGAATTGGCTGAGAGGTATCACAAACTGCACCGTTTACCAGGGACACGGTCGCTTCGAGTCCGCGAAAGAGGTAAGCGTCGGCTCGCAGAGGTTCACGGCGGATCGGATATTCATCAACGTAGGCGGTCGCGCAGTGTTGCCTCAGATGCCCTGTATCGAAGGAGTCCCGCATCTTAACAACAGCTCCATCATGGACGTCGACTTACTTCCGCGTCACCTGGTCATCATAGGCGGCGGGTACATCGGCCTGGAATTCGCCCAATGTACCGCAGGTTCGGGAGTGAAGTGACCATTATCGAGACAGTGTCGCACTTGGCTCAGCACGAGAATCAGGGTGTCTCGACCGCCATCCAGGGGATCCTCGAGCACGAAGGCATCAAGGTTCGGCTGAACGCAACTTGTATTGGCTTTTCGAGGCGCGGCGTGGACATTCTGGCTCACGTTGAATGCGCCAGTGGCGATCCCGAGGTAAGCGGGCCACACGTCCTGCTGGCGGTGGGACGCCGTCCAAATACCGATGGCCTCGGTCTCACAGAGGCAGGCGTTGCCGTCGGCAAACGCAGATACATTGTCGTGGATGACCAGTTGCACACCGGCGTCGCTCGAATCTGGGCGTTAGGGGATTGCAATGGGAAAGGCGCATTCACCCACACGGCCTTCAACGATGCTGAAATTGTCGGGGCGAATCTTCTGGACGATGACCCGCGCAAAGACAGCGATCGCATTACCGCTTATGCTCGGTAGATTGATCCCCCGCTTGGCCATGCGGGCTTGACGGAGGCGGAAGTCCGCAAAGGCGGCCGCCACGCGCTGATTAGCCGGCGGCCTATGACGAAGGTCGGTCGCGCCGTTGAGAAGGACGAGACGCAGGGGTTTATGAAGATCATCGTGGATGCCCAGGCTCACGAAATTCTGGGAGCTGCTATCCTTGAAACTGGCGGCGACGAGGCCATTCACTCGGTCCTTGACGTGATGGATGCCAGAGCGCCGTATACGGTCATTCAACGGGCCATACACATTCACCCGACCGTTTCGGAACTCATCCCTACAATGCTCGGCGAACTCCAGCCGCTTTCAGACGGAGCCGGCGCTCCGCAGTAGCGCACAGAGAAATGAAACGCGTAGGTGAAACGATCCCCCTTTGGCGTCTTCGGCGTCTCCGTCGAACGGAACTTCCGGTGGATACTGTGGAGTTGGCACGCTACCTGGTTGGCAAAGTAGCGGTCCATGATACTGACGATGGCCGGCTCAGCGGGCGCATCGTCGAGACGGAGGCTTATCCGGTGGGTGATTCCGCCGGTCACGCATTCCGCGGAGAGACGCGGCGCAATGCCTCACTATTTCTTGGGCCAGGACACGCTTACGTATACTTCGCCTACGGTTCGTCGTTCATGCTGAACGTGACGAGCGAGGCGGTCGGAGTCGGGGCGGGAGTCCTCTTGCGTGCCCTCGAACCACTCGAGGGAATCGATCGGATGCAACGCTTCCGCGGCGGGGCAGGTTTGCTCGATTTAGCCCGGGGGCCAGGCCGGCTGACCCAGGCCATGCAGATAGATTTCAGGCAAGATGGTCTGGATCTGTGCGCCGCCGGTCCGCTCTGGCTCGCGACGAGCCGGCGGAAAACGGGCGCCATCGGCAAAAGTGTACGCATCGGGTTGACGCGAAACGTGGATCGCAAACTGCGCTTCTACGAGCGAGGCAACCAGTACGTGAGTGGTCCAAAGAGGTTACGCGAGTAGTTCGGCGGTCCACTGGAGAAATACAATGGCTCAGATCCTGTTCAAGATCGGCGCCAGGTCCCGGCTCGCCGTCTACAACCGCGGCCAAGGAGACCCGCTAGATATGGGGCGAGACCGCGCGGTCATCGTCTATCGGCCGTGGGTGACCTGCTACTTTTGTCGATCTTTAGGTGTCGGCATTTGGTCTTTTCACCACCGTGCAAGCGAACTCTGTTGTGCGGGGGAACTCGTTAGTCCGCCGCTCCCCGACTTTTTGTGATGCGCTCAAGACACGAGGGCCCGCTCGGGATGGGTGCGCTTAGGGTAATGAAGGAGTTCTATCGACGCACCAACTTTCGAATGCACGAACGAACAGATTGAGAAGCTGGCATACGGCTATGGGAGGAGCGGGGCGGGCCTTTGGGGTCGCCCGACGACAACTGGTTCCGCGCTGAGAAGGAATTCTTACAGCGCTCAGATTCGCCGTCGCGACTGCCATTCTCGTCGCTAATGATGGGGCCCGTCGAGTATTTAAACTAGCGATGACGCCGGACAGGAATGAACGCCGGGCACCGCCCGCCGTATTCGCGAGCAGTAAAGAGACAGCCAAGAATCGCTTTTTCGCAGTCAAAACCGTACGTGACCTGCATCAACTTCAACATGGCGAAGGAAGTCTCGCCAGGCGGCCTTACAATCACAGATCAACTTCGATATCGCCAGATGGTCTAGCACAGCAGATCAGCAAGTTGCCTGTGGCTGGTGGCTCTAGTGGATCAGGCTGATAGTGGACAGTTCCTCCGATCAATGCGCACTCGCAGGTATGGCAGATCCCTGTACGGCACGACCACTGCACGGGAACATCGCAAGCTTCTGCGAGTTCCAGCAAACTAGAGAACCGTGAATCCCACGAAACCGTGAGCCCGCTTCGTATAAATGAAATCTGTGGGCCGATGCCGGGTTCTCCCGCAGGAGCGTGAACCGGCGCGTTGGAGGATCGCGCAATTCCCGGTGTGATCGGCGCTTCCGGCCCAAACACCTCCAGGTGAATTCGTGTCGAATCGGCACCCCATGTCTTCAAGCCTTCGGCCAGTTGCTTAAGGAATGATGGTGGGCCACACAGGTAGAAATCCGCGTCGCGAGCTACACCGATCCGATCGAGCAGCGGCGTGTCCACATGTCCGATCGAGTCGTAATCCACGCCGAGTTCGTCCCCAGAATCGGGCTTACTGTAGACGATATGGCTTCGGCTGTTCACCAGCGTTTGCAATAGTCCACGCGACTCTTCCGCAAACGGGTGCTCTGCCCGGTTACGTGCTCCGTAGATCCACCAGACCTCACGACGTGACGCCGCGGAGGATAGCGAGTGCAACATGGCGAGTACGGGGGTTGCCCCGATGCCGGCACTGAGCAAGACGACTGGAGCATCGCCGGATCTCAGAATAAAACCGCCCCGAGGCGCGCTCACCTCCAAAATATCGCCCGCGTGTACGTGATCGTAGAGGTACGAGCTGACAACCCCGTTCGTCTCTCGTTTGACGCTTACCCGATAAGTCCTGGCGCCCGGCATGCCTGACATCGAGTAATTCCGGAGCATCGTTGGGCCGTTGGGTGTTGTGCGCAACCGTAGAACGAGAAACTGTCCGGGTAGAGCTGCAGGCAGAGGTGCCCCGTCCGTTTGTTCGATGGACAACGAGACCACATTGGCAGCTTCTCGATCTACTCTGGCGACGCGTAATGACCGAAAACCTGGCCAGGCTGGTGGCGGGCCGTTTGACGCCTTGAGCCCGGGATTCCCTCCCTCCGAAGTCTTCTGCTCTGCAATTGCCTTCAAAGACGTTTTCCATCCCTGGCTGAGTGCCGGCACTCGCAGCGAGCGTTCAAGTTGTTCGCGCGATGGGTTTGGCAAATACAGGAGCGCATCAATGTCTGCCACAGTGATGCGTTCGGGGCCGTCCGCGACCTTCACGATTTCGTCGCCGGCGCCGACTTCACCCTCCTCCAGCACGCGAAAGTAGAAGCCAGGCCGGTGATGTGACACGAGCAGAGCAGCCATTGCCGGCTCAGCCATTCTGATACCCACGCGATAGCATGTGACGCGCGGCTGAGTGACCTCGAAGAGCGCGCTTCCAATGCGGTATCGATCGCCGATGCAAACCTCATCATCGGGTAAGCCGACTACGGTGAAGTTCTCACCAAACTGTCCTAATGAGAAATCGTTGCGGCCGAGGTGAGCCTCCCAGTAGCGATAAGCGTCCATTTGATAGACCATCACCGCGCGGTGTTCGCCTCCATGGCCAGCGAGATCCCCCTGTCCATCGCCCTCCACATTCAGGCGACGGACTGCAATCCTGCCCTGCACTGGCTGCTTCCAAATCGCGGTGTGGACTTTCTCGCCCCTCCATGCCACGTCACGAGGAAGCCCGACATTGATTGAAAGAAGCCGCGCCATCAGATGCCTTCCTGGAGATATATACGGCGGAGCAAACGAGCGACCGTCGATCCTGTCGGGGCTGCTTCTCGCCTGGGTGATCCATCCATCGAGGCTAAGTATAGCGCCGACGTCGATTGGTTGGCAGATCTGATTCCACGCGTTCCGCGTGTAATATCTCAAAGATACGCGGGACATAGGCCGGAGATGACGGCAGTCAGTGTCAGGGCGTTGACGGAAGGCGGTGCAAGAGTTCCTCGTGGGTCCTGAATTGGAAAGTCGGATCGCGTCGACCCGCTGAGTCGGTCCGCGAACAATAGCGTGCGACGGTCTCTACTTCAGTCTTTCGTTCCTATGCCTTCGTCATGGTGCGCGACTTGCGGGCACACTTATGAGCAATCGCTGAGCAGTGCTCGCAGTAGACCGTAGTACCGAGACAAAGGAGAACGAACATGAAAATACTGATGGTGCTGACGTCGCATGATCGATTGGGCAACACTGGCCGAAAGACCGGCTTCTTTTATGGATAGCAAAGAATCCATCGCGGCAAGCCTTATGTGCTAGCGCGCAGGCTAGCCAGGAGCGGTCTCTCCATCCACAGTGCACGGTCGGCGCCGTACTGCCAGGCTCCGTTGGTTCGCGACGGTTGATACCAGGCTAGGTTCCGTTCCAGTTCGGCAAACCATTGGCTGCTTACGGGCAAGCCCTCAGGCGGTCAATGAGCTTTGACTGGTTCTCCAGCCAGACTCGCAACCGCCCGCCGAATAGCTTACGATTCGACCCCGGGATTACGGGCGGCCTTTTCTCTGTGGGGACTTTTGTGGAGAGACTACTTCAAACTCTCTGTGGTCGCCTGCGTAATGGTACGTAATTCTGGTAAATCACACTTGGAGCTTGGCTGTAGACTAGTAACGGTGCGCAAGATAGAGTAACCCGTCGTGACCCACAACTAAAGGCTCTGCCGCCATGACAGGCCAGAAGGCGGCGACCCTTCGCCGGTAATCGTCGAGGGCTGCCTGCCTCCTTCAGAGTGCGGCCACTCGTCGTTGCACCAGCAAGAAGTAACATCCGACCGCCACTAACAGTAACCCATTCACAGCGAGCACGCGCGGCGCCGAATAGATAGGTACCAGGTAGCCGGTGATAATACTGCCTAAGGGCATGCCGCCCCGGAAAGCCACATTGTACACGCTCATTACCCGCCCGCGCATTTCATTGGCGGTGATGAGCTGCACGAGGGAGCTGATCATCGAGAAGACGCCCATCATAGCCGCACCCGAGACGAACAGGATGGCGCAGCTCAGCACCAGCGATTTGGAGAGCGCGAAGCCCGTCATGCCGCAGCCCAATAGAAGCAGCGTCAGCAGTGCGAACAAGCCTTTCTTTCGGACGTTGCCAAAGGCGGCCACGACCAATGCGCCCGCCACCGAACCCGCGCCCGAGCTTGAAAGCAAAACCGTAAAGGCCGTCGGACCGCGGTGGAATACGTCTTTGGCAAAGACCGGCAAGAAGGTGAGCATGGGAATGGCCAGCCCTGTCATCAGAAACGCCAGCACGATCAGTCCCACCATGGCGCCCTGCGTCCGAATAAAGCCAATGCCTTGCTGGATACCGGTAAGGATGGATTCGCCCGTCTTGCGCGGGATAAACTTGACCTTCAACAGAAGCAGCGAAATGATGACTGCCACGAACGACAGCCCGTTGAGACCAAAACACCACGCGGCGCCCAGGCCGGTGAGCGCCAGTCCGCCCAGCATGGGTCCGATCACACGCGCCAGGTTGAACTGAATGGAATTCAGGGCGATGGCGTTGGGCAAATCCTCCTTTTCGACCAGCGTGGGAACCAGCGCCGAATACGCGGGACCTCCAAAAGATTGCGCGCAGCCCACCACAAATGACAGGCTGAGGATGTGCCAGACCTTCACCACTTTGAAAGCAAAGAGCAGCGTAAGAAGGAAGGCGCAGCTCATCTGCACATATTGCGACCCGAGCAGCACACGGCGGCGGTCGATACGGTCGGCGATCACGCCGCCAATCAAGGAAAACAGCACTATGGGGATCTGGCCGAGGAAGCCATCCAGGCCCAGCAAAAACGCCGAGCCGGAAATGGAGAGCACCAGCCAGCTTTGCGCCACGCTCTGCATCCAGGTGCCGATCGACGAGGTGCAGGCACCGAACCAAAGAAGACGGAACTCGCGGTAATGGAAAGCCTTGAAGACCCGGCGCAGCACAAATTTACGGCAACGGCCTTTCCCTCTGAATCAGATGCAAAATGTTGCCGTCGTGGTCCGCAAAAAACAAAAGCCGGTTTCCTTGTTTGTTCATCGGCTCGCTCAGGAAGCGCACGCCGGCGGCCTGCAGGCGCTGGTGCGCGGCGTCGAAATCGTCAACGTCAATGGCCAGGTGGCGGATACCGGGATCATCGAGCTGCGGAGGCGGAAGGGGGCCTTTACCGGGTATGATCTCCAGCATGCTGCCATTCGCAGCGCGCACAAAGTAGTTGCCGGCATACTCGTAATTGATAACGAATTCCAGATGCGCGGCGTACCACTCGGCCAGCGCGCGCGGGTTGGGTGAAGCGATAGCGGTATGCTCCAATCCTCTAAACATAGGGCGATTGTAGCAGGATTGAACTTAAGTCTTGCTTTTGGACTTCTTCAGATCATTCTGCAGCGCCCGGACCTCGTCCGGCATATCGCCGGCATTCTTGGCGTGGTTTAGTTCCCGCCTGCAAGTGGCGGTATCGCCGGTCAGGAACGCGATCTTGGCCAGGAAGTAACACCGGTAACTATTTCCGTTCGGCGCATCGTGCGCCTTCTTTGCCTCATCCAGCGCACCGGTGAGGTTGCCGAGTTGAAGCTGCGCATAAGCCATCAGGATGCGCAGGGAGGAGTTGTTCGGGTTGGAATTCGTCAGGGTGGAAAGCCTGGCCAATGCAGCCGCATTTTCCCCGGTGCGGATCAGTTGGGCCGCTTCATCCACAATCGCGCGGTCGGCGTCGCTCAACAAGGTCAAAGCACTCGCCAGCCGGTCGTAGCGTAGCTCCAGGGTGGGCGCAGCGGCTGGGGCAGCCATGGCCAGCGCCGCCGTACACGTAATGATCACGGGAAGATTGCGAATGGAAAGCATATACTGTTGATGTCCAGTATACGCCCGCGGGTTCCGGTTGGATTACCGCACCAGCCAGGTCACCCCGCACGCTAAGCCGGAGCCGATCAGTGCACCGGCTACTACGTCACTCAAAAAATGCATGCCGAGCAGGATGCGAGACAGTGCGATGCTGGCGGCGCAGAAGAGCAATCCGGGCAGCAAACTGGGATAGAAGGCCGCTAACGAGAGCGCTATCGCAAACGCTGTTATGGTATGGCCGGACGGGAAGGAGAAACGGTCCGGAGGCAATAGTTTGGCCCAGCAGTGCGGCTCGATGGCACAAGGGCGTTTGCGGTTGGTGCGCTTCTTCAGGAAGAGGAATGCTGCGATTCCCAAACCCGCGGCCACAGCCGACGTGGACACGGCTGCAAATCGCTCGGGACCGCCGAATAACAGGATAATGATGCCCATGGCGTACCACAGCCAGCCGTCACCGCCGCGTGTGGCACAGATCATCCACACGCGTACCCAACGCGGGGCGGGCCAACGATGGACCCGGCGCATCAGATTATAGTCGCGAGCTGTGATGAACTCTAACACCATCCCACTCTAAGTTATAGTTCCTCAATCCTACAAGAGCATGACATTTGCTTAAAAGCTTGATGAAATCATAGTGTGAAAAAGCTTGATTTTGTCTATTTCGACGCGGGAGGCGGGCATCGTAGCGCGGCCACAGCCCTCCAGCAAGTGATTGCGCAACAAGGCCGGCCATGGGAAATTCGCATGGTCAATCTGCAGGAACAGCTCGATAACCTGGATGTTTTTCGGCGCATCACTGGAATCCGCTTGCAAGACTATTATAATCTGCTGCTGAAAAAGGGCTGGACACTGGGCTCGGGCGAGCTGCTGAAGGGACTACATATTATCATCCGTTTGTTTCAGTCCGCGCTGGTGCGCATGTTACTCGATTTCTGGCGGGCGGGCCGTCCGGATATGGTCGTGTCGTTAATCCCGAATTTCAATCGCGCCCTGAAGCTCAGCCTGGAGGCCGCGTTGCCGGGCACACCATTGGTGACCATTCTTACCGACATCGCCGATTACCCGCCGCACTTTTGGATCGAACAGCAACAGCAGTACCTGATTTGCGGGTCGGATCGCGCGGTCGCCCAGGCCCGCGAATTGGGGTACGAGGCGAGTCGCATCTGGCGCGCTTCGGGCATGATCCTGAACCCGAGCTTTTATAATCCGATTAAAGCCGACCGCGGCGCGGAAAGGCAGCGCATCGGATTGGACCCGCGGCTGCCGGTTGGACTGGTGCTCTTCGGCGGCGAGGGTTCCGCGGTGATGGTCGAAATCATGCGCCGCCTCGCCGCCGCGGCACAGCCGCTGCAATTGATCCTGATCTGCGGCCGGAACGAGAAGTTGTCGGGCCAGCTGCGCGCGATGCCCGCCCGCATCCCGATCTTCGTGGAAGGCTTCACCCGTGAAGTACCCTATTACATGCATCTCTCGGACTTCTTTATTGGCAAGCCGGGGCCGGGCAGCCTCAGCGAGGCCGTGGCCATGAACCTACCCGTGATTGTGGAGCGCAACGCCTGGAACCTGCCGCAGGAGCGGTATAACTGCGATTGGGTACGGGAGCAGGATATCGGCTTGGTGTTGCGCAATTTCCGCGGCATCGCCGGTGCGGTCGATGAGTTGCTGGAGCCGGCCAACTACGCCCGCATGCGCGCGAATGCTGCTGCGCTGACGAATCGCGCGGTATTCGAGATCCCGGATATGTTGGAGGCGATCCTGGCGCAAAACTGCCGGACCGAAGCGGGCGGGGTATTATAGTTTCGGTGTCCGCATGATTACGCGAGTGCGGGCAATTTCAAGAGTCTGAGAGAGGTTGATTATTCGCTGGGTCCACTGAACGCCATGGTCGGACCCAACATGGGCGGCAAGAGCAATGTCATCAATCAATTCTGCTTCCTGCAAGAATGTTCCTGTGATGCTTGGCTACGTCGTGTCGATCCGCAAGGTCCCGTTGCCGGTGAGGGGGCGCCGACGTCGTCCATCGCGTCTGTGACGGATAGCATCGCGATCGGGGCGAATGCTCACGTCGCGCCGGTATAGCCGTTACTGCCCTGCGTCGCGTCGCCGACAGCGCCGGAGCCCGCCAAACTTGCCGCCCTGCTGACGCCACGTGCTGTCCGAGCTAACGCATACCCACACCGCGCCGGAAGTGCTGTCGCCCGTAGCTTCCGAAAACCGCTGCCGGATTGCAGTCCACCGACCCCCTGGCCACCCGAGGACCTGCCGCCGATCAGCTTGTTGCTCCCAGCTACCGCTGGAAGGTGCGAAAATCCGCGCAGCGCCCACGCCGTGGGAGTCGCCGGGGCCGCCTATCAAGGCCACCGAGCCATTCGCGGAAAATGCGACCGAATGGCCTTGTTGCACTGGGAAGGCTCCCTGGGTCGGCGTGCCGGACAACACGCCGGGCGTCTCTGTTCAGGTGCCGTCGGAAAACGTCCGCACCCAAGCGTCAGCGGCATCAGAGTGTCACCCGGAGTCGTAGTATATCCCACCTAGCAGGGCCGTGGTGCCATGCGCCGACAGCGACACGGCTTGTGGCTGTGGTCCCAGGAAGATCCCCGGAGTCACCTCCACGAGAGCCGTCGGCCTGCCTCCTTGCGCTTTAAATGTATAAGCACTTTAAGCGCGGACGACCCGGAGGTTTGCCCGAAAACAAGGAGGGGGAACGCCAACGTAAGCGGCAGAAGTCTCGTTCGCATTTGCTTCTCCTGGGCAGCCGCGGGACGGCGTGCGGTTTACTGAATTGTGTGTCTGATTTACTGGGAAGCCAAGCCTTTTTAGTAAGTATGCGCGATTGCGGTACTAATCAGGATACGGGGCGGAGTGCCTGCGCCACTATTACCGCATTTGCTGCAGGCGGGCTATACGGTCTTCGGGCGACTGGTGCGTCGAGATAGATTCATGAACCACTGGCCGGTAAGTGGCTTGATAATGAATAAGTGCGCCGTGGAGGGGCTGGCTTCCATAGGGATACACTTCGAGTAAGTATCCAACTTACCCAGCGCAGAGATTAGTTCGTAGGGTGTGCCGGTGTACTTAGCGGAAGCTTCGTCGGCGGAGGATATAACAGAGCCGCGACCGTATCGCGCAAGACCCTCAGCGCGGGCCAAATCCGTCGGTTCCGCATGGCCCATCCAGTGCGACCGAAGAAACGGTCTCACTGGACGGCTATTGTCACGCTGCTCTGGGTGCTCACCCCGTTGACCATGAGCTGCAGCGCGACTGCCGACCCAACGGGGGCGTTTTCAGGTATCAGAATGTTGATTTGCTGCAGACCCGCAGTGTAGCCCGGCGCTTGGCCGGCATAGGTCACTTGCGCCGGCACGGTGCCGATGGTAGCCGTCACCGGCAGCGTCAAGTGTTGTAGCCCGTCCGCGCCGGCCGGATTCAGATCGCCAAAACCTGTGCCATACACGAAGATAGAGCTCCCCGGACGGGCGGGGGCCTGGGGCCCATTGAGGCTGTAGTTCAGGTTGAGGACCGCGCCTTGACCCGTGCCGTTCTCCGTCAGCGTAAAGATGGCGGGGTTGGCCGGCGACAACGCCAGCGTGCCGGTCCGGGAGGTGACACCGTTGCAAACCACCTGCACGCTGGCGTTCCCGCTGGTGTCCAGGCCTGTCGGAACTACGAAGTTGATCTGCGTGTTCGAGGCGAACAGCACCTGTGCCCGCATGTTATTCAGTAGCACTTGCGGCGCGGGTGTGCAACTCAGGTTGGTCCCGAACAGCGACAGAATCGTATTGGGAGCGGCCTGCGCCGACTGGAACGAGCCGCTATTGAGTACGCTGCCGATTTGTGGCGGACCGGCGCCGGCCGTCTGGAAGGTGGCCGTGACACTTACCGGCCCGTTCATTACCACGGCGCCAGAAGCGGCGCCGAATGGAGTCACCGCGCCGGTCCAGGCGCTGAACGCATAGCCGCTATTGGGAGTAGCCGTCAAGGTTACACTCGCGCCGGAATTGTAGAATCCGCCAGAGGCAGGCGTAACCGTGCCGCTCCCGGCGGGGGTCACCGCGACAGTCAGTTGATACTGCGTGGTAAACGTCGCGATGTAAGTGGTTGGTACGGCGGGTACGGTTATAGCGTGCGCGACGGCGCCACCATCGGACCAGTTATTGAACACATAGCGTGTGCCGGGAGTTACTGTCTCCGGGGTGACCACGGAGATAATGATATTGGTGTTATACGGCAGTTGCAGCGTCTGTCCGTTGGTGTAGCCGGCTCCATTTACCAGGATGGAGAGACCCGCCGGCACGGTGTTCAAGGTGATGGGAACCGATACGTTCAGTGGCCCCAAGGAAGCCGTGTTCCCGGTGCCGCCGTTGGCGGACAGGACTGTAACCGAACTGACGGTGATTGGCTGGGCGGCCGTCACCGTGACGTTCAGCGTCAAAGTGCAAGAGGTGCCTGGTGCTACCGTCGCACCGGCCAGGCTCACGCTGCCACTGCCCGCCACGGCGACCGGCGTACCTCCGCAGTTGCTGGTGAGCCCGTTCGGCGACGCCACCAAGAGATCCGCCGGGAAGTTGTGAGTGAACCGCACGCCGGTCAAGGGCGCCGTATTCGCCACCGGATTGGTAATGGTGTATCTCAGAGTGGTGCTGCCGTTTAACGGAATGAGGGTGGTCCCGACGGAGAGGGCCAGCGATGGCGGCGCGACCACGTAGAGGGTGGCCGTCGCTGCCGGTCCGGCGCCACCTTCGTTCGAAGCAACGGTGGTGGTGATGTTGTTCTTGGTCCCGGCGGCAGTGCCGGTAACGTTGACCGAGAAGTTGCATGAGGTACCGGCCGACAGGGCCGCGTCGGACAGGGCCACGCTGGCGCCGCCGGCCGTAGCGGTGATGCTGCCCCCGCCGCAGGTGCCGGTGAGTCCATTGGGGGTCGACACCACTAATCCTGCCGGCAGCGGATCGGTGAACGCCACGCCGCTCAAGGATGCCGTCGTATTCGTGTTGATAGCCATGAACGTCAGAGTGGTGGACGTATTCAACTGGATGCTTTGGGTAGAGGGGATGTCCGGTGTCACCGACCGCTTCCGTGTGTTCACCTCGGGCTGCTGGCTACCGAATATTTTTATGAGCTGCGGCGGCGCCACCACCACCACAGTGGCCTGAGATGTGTTGCCGGTGCCGGCGAGCGTGGATGTCACAGTCACGCTATTAAGCTGGACGCCGGCGGCAACTCCGGTCACGTTCACCGAAAGCATACAAGCGGAGTTGGCCGCCAGAGTGGCGCCCTGCAAGCTCACGGAGCCGGCGCCGGCCATCGCGGACGGCGTACCGCTGCAATTGGTGGTCCGGCCGGCCGGTGACGATACGACCAGCCCGGCAGGCAGACTGTCGGTGAAAGCCACGCCGGTCAGCGCAACGACATTGGCTGCCGGATTGACCAGGTTGAAGGTGAGGGCGGTTGAGCCATTCATCGGAATGGTGAGCGCTGCAAACGCCTCGGTAATAACCGGCGGCGCGGCCACCGTCAGGCTGGCTGAGGCTGTGCCGCCGGCCAGGCCATGAGTGGATGAGACTGCTCCGGTGGTATTTAAATAAGCTCCCGCCGCACCCGCCGTGACGTTTACGCCGATTGTGCATGCGCTGGCCAGCGGAATTGTCCCACCGGTCAGGCTGACGCTACCGCCCGCGGCCGTCGCGGTGCCGCCGCACGTATTGGTGATCCCGGGCGACGCCGCCACCGTCATCCCAGATGGGAGAGTGTCGGTGAACGCCACTCCGGTCTCGGACAGAGTGTTAGCCGCGGGATCACTCAGGGTGAATGTGAGGGTGGTGGAACCGTTGATCGGGATAACCGGTGCGCCGAAAGCCTTGGCGATCGTGGGCGGTGCGACCACGGTGAGGATCGCCGTGGCTGTATTTCCCTCTCCACCTTCGTTCGAGTTTACGGCGCTGGTGACGTTCGTCTTGAGGCCGGCGGTTGTTCCGGTCACGCTGACCGAAAACTGGCACGAGGTATCGCCAGCCAGGGTCGCCCCGGAGAGGCTTATCATGCCGCTGCCGGCCGTCGCAGTAATAGTGCCTCCGCCACACGAGCGCGAGATCACGCTGGGCGTAGCCACCACCACTCCAGCGGGCAAGGAATCGGTGAACCCGATGCCGGTCAAGGTTCCCGTAATGCCGCCGCAAACACCGCAAGCAGAATTGGGATTGGTCAAGTAGAATGTCAGGCTGGTGGATCCGTTTAAAGGGATGGTGGGTTGGAGGCCGTCCGGTTTTATGGCCAGGTCGGGCAGGCACGCAGTCTTTCGCGCCGCCGCTTCCAGTCCGAAGATCTTGCAGATCGTGGGCGGCTCGATCATCCTCCCTGCCGCTGTCCCGGTGATCTTCGGGTACGTCGTATCGGTAACGGTGACAGTCTGTCTCCCGCCCGAATGAAAGGTCACCGGAAAGGCTTGGGAGGCATTGGTCAGCGTGGAATTGCCAGGGAGTTCTGCCAGAGTGTCGCTGCTGGTGAAGCGGACGGAGTCGCTATATGCCGTGAGAATGGCGCCCGCGGCGTCCTGCGCGGTAACCGTAATACTGAACGGCCTGCCGGCCTCACCCGGCACCGTGGCGGAGACGGACAGCGCCGCCGGCGGGGCAAACGCCCACACTGCGCCGGTGTTCCCGGCGTCCCCATTGCCCCCAATCAGAATGAGGCCATTCGATACCGCTATTGACTTGCCCTGTTGCGCGGGGGAGAGAGCGCCGGTACCCACCAATTTTTGGCCAAGCTGAGGCCAGACGCCGCCCGAACTGACGAATTCCCACGCCGCGCCTTTGCCACCCTTGTCGCCAACTGCTCCGAAAACAGCGACCGCATTGCCGTCGAGCATCGACAATGCTACCGAGACTCCTTGGCCGGCCGGCGCGTTGCTGCCGATCAGCTTAGCCTGCTGTGACCAGCCGCCGCTGGAGAGTGCGAAAACCCACGCCGCACCGACGCCGTTGGCGTCCCCCGGGCCGCCTGACAAGGCCATAGAGCCATCCGCCGATATGGCAACCGAATACCCTTGCTCGACGGATCTCCCGCCTGCCGGGGTACCGGCCAGGACGCCGGGCGCCGCGGTCCAGATGCTGTCGGAACGTTTCCACACCCAAGCGCCGCCGGCCCCGGAGTTGTAATGCGGCCCGCCTAGCAGGGCCATGTTGCCATCCGCCGAGAGCGAGACGGAGAAGCCCAGGCGAGCGGCCGCGATGGCGGTGTCGGCCAACTTGGGACCTTGCTGCATCCAACTGCCCTCCGACAGGACGAACACCCATGCCGCGCCGGCGTATGCGGTGTCGCCGGGCGCCCCGATCAGCGCGGTGCTGCCGTTCGCCGATAGAGCGACCGACCAACCCTGCTGGGATGCCCCGGAGGAGCCGATTCCCACCAACTTACTGACCTCGGACCAATGTATGCCGGAGCGCGTGAATATCCAGGCGGCGCCTTGGGCATTGTCGTCGCCCGGCCCGCCGACCAGCGCGGTATTGCCGTCGGCAGACAGGGCCACCGAGAATCCAAGCTGCGAGCGCCCGATGGCATCCGTCGGGGCCAGCTTGACACGTTGGGACCAGCCGCTGCTCGAACGGGTGAACACCCAGGCTGCCCCGGCAGTATCACCGTCGGTGGGGCCCCCGACGAGCGCAGTGTTACCGTCTGATGACACTGCCACTGAGCTGCCCTGCGACGCAGGTCCTACGGCGCCGCTACCAACCAACTTCGGGCCGTCCTGAAAGAATTGGCAATATGCAGGAAATACGGCGGCAGCTATGACTGTGCATACCACCCCCCTCGGGTGCCAGGCAAACCGCATGACCACTAGAGGCGCGGCAGCCGGAATTGTCGCAAGTTTTTTTGGGGGGGTACGTTACCGCATTTGTTGCAGCCGCGCGATGCGATCTTCGGTCGACGGGTGCGTCGAGAATATATTCATGAACCACTGGCCGGTAAATGGCTTGATGATGAATAAGTGGGCAGTGGATGGACTGGCCTCCATGGGGATGCGCTTCGAGTAAGTATCCAACTTACCCAGCGCGGAGATCAGTTCGTAGGGCGCGCCGGTGTACTTAGCGGAAGCTTCGTCGGCGGAGTACTCGCGCGAGCGGGAGATGGCCATCTGAATCAGCAAGGCGGCAATGGGCCCCAGGATCATCATCAGGAAGGCTCCGATGGCGTTGCCGCCGCCGCGGTCTTCGTCGTCGCTGGAGCCTCCGAACCAGAAAGCCATGCGCGAGATGAACATGATGGCCGCGGCTATGGTGGCAGCCACGGAGCTGATCAGGATATCGCGGTGCAGCACGTGGCCCAGTTCGTGCGCCACTACGCCTTCGATTTCGCGATCGTCCATCAGGCGCAGGATGCCCACGGTGAAGGCCACCGAGGCGTGCTGCGGGTCGCGCCCGGTGGCGAAAGCGTTTGGGCTCTCTTCGGGGATCAGCCACAGGCGCGGCATCGGCAGACCCATGCGCTGGCACAGGCCTTGCACGATGGGCGCCACGCGGCGATAAACTTCCGGATTCTCCGTCTCGGTGACCGGCTGCGCGCTGTAAGATGCCAGTGCGATCTTATCCGAGAAGAAGTAACCCGAGAAGTTCATTAACACTGCCAGGCCAAGGCCCATGTAGAGGCCCTGGCGGCCGGCTATGGCTTCTCCCGCAACGAGTAACATGGCGCTTAACAGGCCTAGGAGTAGGACGGTTTTGACTGTGTTAGTGGTCGTCATTTAGTTAGTCCGGACGGCGAACTGAAGTTCGCCGCGGCACGCTAAAGCGTGCGCTACTTATCACGCTTCTACTGGGACTAATTTCTGGAAGCGCAGCTCGCTCGCGGCGGGATCGGCATCCACTTCTACTGGTGTCGCCGTCCTGGAAATCGCCGTTGAGCAGCTTGAGCGCCAGCGGATCCTGAATCAGCCGCTGGATGGCGCGCCGCATGGGCCGTGCGCCGTACTGCGGATCGTAGCCTTCTCTTGATGAGCAACTCACGGGCGGCCTGGGTCAGCTCCAGACGGATGCCGCGGTCTTTCAGCAGCTTGGCCACGCGCCGCAACTGGATGTCGATGATCATGGTGAGATGCTCGCGGCTGAGCGAGTTGAATACGATGATGTCGTCGATGCGGTTCAGAAATTCCGGCCGGAAGGTGGTGCGCAGCGCATCCAGCAGGCGTGTGCGCGTGGCTTCGTTGGCGGAGTTCTTGGTGTGCACGGAGAATCCGATCGGACCGACTTCGCGCATGCTGCTGGAGCCGACATTGGAAGTCATCACGATCACCGTGTTCTTGAAGCTGACGGTGCGGCCCTGGCCGTCGGTCAGGCGTCCGTCGTCCAGGATTTGCAGCATCGAGTGGAAGACGTCCGGATGCGCCTTTTCGATTTCATCGAACAGCACCACGGAATACGGCCGGCGGCGCACCTGTTCGGTGAGCTGGCCGCCTTCGTCGTAGCCCACGTATCCGGGCGGCGCGCCGATCATGCGGGCGACGGAGTGCTTCTCGCCGTATTCGGACATGTCCACGCGGATCATGGCCTTTTCGTCGTCGAAAAGGTACTCGGCCAGCGCGCGCACTAGTTCGGTCTTGCCGACGCCGGTGGGTCCCAGGAAAATGAAGCTGCCGATGGGGCGGTTGGGATCGCTCAGGCCGGCGCGGTTGCGCAGGATGGCATTGGAGACCAGGCGTACGGCTTCGTCCTGGCCGACCACGCGATCCTTCAGGTGTTCGGGCATGCGGACCAGCTTCTGGGCTTCGCCCTCCAGCATGCGGGTGACCGGGATACCGGTGGACTTGGCCACAATGCGGGCGATATCTTCGTCGTCGATTTCTTCTTTCAGCAAGGCGGAATCCTTGACGGCTTCCAGGTCGCGCTCGGCGGCCTGAATATCCTTTTCAATTTGGGCCAGGCGCCCGTAGCGGATTTGGGCAGCTGTCTCCCAATCACCCTGGCGGCTGGCCTGCTCTTCGTCTTTGCGCAGCTGCTCCTGCTCTTCCTTGAGCTGCCGAACTCTGTGAATGGCAGATTTCTCGCGGTTCCAGCGCTCCTTCAGAACTGCCGTTTCGCCGCGGAGAGTCTCCAGTTCGCTTTCTACGTGGCGCAGGCGCTCCCGGGAGGCGGCGTCGCGCTCCAGGCTCAACGCCTGGCGCTCGATCTCCAGGTGCGTGATGCGGCGCTCCTTCTGATCGATTTCAATGGGCATGGAACCGATTTGCAAGCGCAATGCGGCACCGGCTTCGTCGATCAAGTCGATGGCCTTGTCGGGCAGAAAGCGGTCAGTGATATAACGCTGCGAAAGCAGGGCGGCGGCCACGATGGCGGCATCCTTGATGCGCACGCCATGGTGAATTTCGAATTTTTCCTTGAGGCCGCGCAGAATGGCCACGGTATCGTCGACAGTCGGTTCGCCTACGAAAACAGTCTGGAAGCGGCGGGCGAGGGCGGCGTCTTTCTCGACCTTCTTGTATTCGGAAAGGGTGGTGGCACCGATGCAGCGCAAGTCGCCGCGGGCCAGCGCCGGCTTGAGCATGTTCGCGGCATCGATGGCGCCTTCGGCGGAACCGGCTCCCACCAACGTGTGCAGTTCGTCGATGAAGCAGATGATCTCGCCGTTCGAATCGGTGATCTCTTTTAAGACGGCCTTCAGGCGGTCTTCGAACTCGCCGCGGAACTTGGTGCCGGCGACCATGGAACCCAGATCGATGGCTACCAGCTTCTTGTGCTGCAACTGATCGGGCACGTCGCCTTTCACGATGCGCTGGGCGAGTCCTTCGACGATGGCGGTTTTGCCGACGCCCGGCTCACCGATGAGCACCGGATTGTTTTTCGTGCGGCGGCTGAGCACCTGCATCAGGCGGCGGATTTCGTCCTCACGGCCGATCACCGGGTCGAGCTTGCCGTCGCGTGCGGATTTCGTCACATCGACCGCATAGCGCTCGAGCGCCTGGTACTTGGTTTCGGGATTGGGATCGGTGACGCGCTGCGTACCGCGGATGGAAACCAGGGCTTTCAGGATAGCTTCGTGGTTGGCGCCGGCACGTTCGAGCAACTGAGCGGCCGGGTCGCGCTTCTGGGCGGAGATGGCCAGCAGCAGGTGCTCGGTGGAAACGAATTCGTCTTTGAAACGGCTGGCTTCGTCGAAGGCGCGTTCCAGCACTTCGTTCAAAGGTTGCGAAGCGTACAGGCCGGGCTGGGGCGGCATGCTCACCTTGGGAATGTTTTGCAACTGGCGTTCGCCTTCGGACACGATGGCGTCGGGCTGCACGCCGCATTTTTCCAGGACGGGCCGCACGATACCTTCCCGCTCCTGCGCCAACGCGACGAGCAGATGCAGCGGATAGAGCACCTGGCCGTCGGCTTTGCCGGCGATTTCCTGGGACTGCTGCAGCGCCTCTTGAGCTTTCTGTGTAAACTTGTCGAATCGGATCACGAGATTTCCTTCTTTCCTTATTATCAGCCTGAGGAACCGCTCCCTCACGGTCGCGGCTCGGCAACAGTTGCCGCGCGCCAGGCGGGTCTGCGTCTGCCCTTAAGCACTTCAGCCGCCAGACTGCGCCCTGATTGGGGCAGGCTGGCGGCTGACGGCAGACAACTGACTGCTGATCGCTGAACTGGCTTATTGCTTTACGTCAATCTTGACTTGCCGCGGTTTGGCAGCAGCCTTTTTGGGCAGCTTCACGGTGAGGACGCCGTTGTGATATTCGGCGCCAACCTTCTCCGTATCGACGGTAGAGGGGAGCGAAAAGCTGCGCGTGAACTGGCCATAGGACCGCTCGATGCGATGGTAACCCTTGTTGCTGTCTTCGTTTTCGAACTTCCGCTCGCCGGACAGCGTGAGTGTCTGGTTTTCGACACGGACGTCGATGTCTTTCAGCTCGACTTCGGGCACGTCGGCTTTGAGGACCAGGTCATCCTCGGTTTCGAAGATGTCCACCGCGGGCGACCAGGGCCGGCCTGCACGCGGCTCGCTGAGCAGACGGTTGAAGGCGTCTTCGAAGAAACGAATATTGGCCAATGGATCGACATGGGTGAGGGACATTTGTGTTGGTGTTGCTCCTTGTTTAAGAGAATGTTGGACTAACTTCATCCGATTACAATAATAAAATATTAGCGTATAATTGTCAAGTATTTTTGAGCGCAATTAGTTTGTCATAGTATTTCGTTGATTTTGCAGGGCTTATTTACTAAAAAGCTTGCCAGCAGAGCTGTACGCCCATGCAGGTAAGCCAGGCAGAGAGAGCAACGCGAAGCGGCCGGGAGGGGAGGACGGCCAGTAGATTGGCCCCGATCAGAGCGCCTCCGATGCCGCCGACGATGAGGTGGATGAGGATTCCTGACTGGAAATGCCCGGCGGAGAGGTGGAACCCGCCGCCGACCAGGGAACAGGCCAAGCCAAACATAACGTCGGTGCCGACCACGCTTGCGGGCGACAAGGGAGTCAAATTGAGGAGCGCGACACCACCCAGAGCGCCGGCGCCGGCCGAAGAGAAACCAACTTCGGTGCCGATGCCGAAGGCGATGGCGGGCAACCAGCCGGAGCGGTCAGTCATGGTGCGGGTGTGCGCGCTGCGACGGAGGGTACGGATCAGGTTGTAGAGCGCCATGGTGGACACCAGCCCGCCGATGCCCAGGAACAGGACGCCCCGATGGTGCTTGGCATCCAGTAAACCCATGGCAAAAAAGCCCAATAGAACTCCGGGGACACCGCCGCAGCAGAGCCGCAGCAGAGTCGGATAGTGGATTTGCTTGCGGACGATATAGACGGGGGCGATGGTGAGCTTGATGACTGCCGAGAAGGCCAAGGCGGTGCCGACGGCTTCCGCGGGGGGAACCTTGAAGAAGAGCATGAGTACGGGGGCGAGAAGCGAACCCGCACCCACGCCGGTCAGCCCGACGCCCGCAGCTACCAGAAAACCAACCAGGATTTCAGTCATCCCAACCGCTCTAAGTTTACTTCGTTGATGGTCTAGATATATTAGCGCGGATCAATCCACCGTGTCTATGGAAATTGGTTAGCGTGGGAAAGATTTTCAAAGAGGGCGGGCGCGTTTTTTGATCGGCGCCCGCCGGGATTTGGGTGGTGGAATCTACTGACCTGGAGTGGCGGCGCTCGCGCCGGCTAAGGCGTTTCCGATGGCAGTGCCGTTCGGCGAGCCGAAACCGGTGCAGGCATCCCAGCCGGGGCCGGCCGAGTAGCCTCCGATCTGGCCAGTGATATCGTTGTTCCCGTTGGTGATATCGTTCAGGGCGTTGGCGTTGACCACCTGCCCGTAGAGGAGCGGGTTGAGGAAGCCGACGGATGTTCCCAACTTCTGGTTGATGCGCGCGATCAGGCCCGCCCAGAGCGGGGCGACGGCACTGGTTCCTCCCACGACTCCCTGCTGCCCATCGGCCAGTACCAGGTACCCGGTTTCCGGATCGGCGTTGCCGGCAATATCAGGAACACCGCGGCCGATGCGCCCGCCGGGATTAACAGAAGCCGGGACTTTGGCATTGGCCTGCCAGGTGGGCAGATCAATGGAGTCGCTGATGCCGCCGCCGGTAGCGCCGCCATCAGGACCGTCATTCCACACCGTTTCACTGGTGATGTTGTTGCCGTTAAACTGGAGCGTGGTCCCGCCGCAGGCCAACACGAAGGCGCTGGATGCCGGAAAGTCGCAGTGCGCCAGTCCGTCGTCCACCTGATCCCGCGAGCCATCGTCGCCGGCCGCGCAGCAAACGGTAACGCCCATGGTAGCGGCGGCTTGAAAGGCTTCGTTTACGGTCTGGATGGCTTGGGCAGACCAGATGGACTGGCCTTCCGCAAACCCCCAACTGATGGAGAGCACCGAGGGCGTGTGCACGTTGTCGTGGACGGCGGTGGTGATGGCGTCCACCCAGCCCTGCTCAGTGAAGTTTGAGAAATAGACCACGATGTTGGCGCCGGGTGCGACCGCGCCGGCCACTTCGATATCCAGCATAACCTCCGTATCGGGGCTATCCTGGCCGGGAGTTGGCTGGTTGGTCGCGCCATCCACGGACACGGCCGTGACGGACGGCGTTGTGAGTCCCAACTGCCCGAAGTAGGTGTTCAGGTCGTCGGTGTTGTAACCTCCGCCGAACTCCAGGATTCCGATGGTTTCCCCGTTCCCATTCTGCGGCGTGGGGAAATTGTAGAGTTGCGCTGTCTGTAGCGGAGTGTTGCCGGACGGAACAGCCGTTTTGCGATGTTTGCGGCTGCGGAAATGCGGCCGGGCTTGCGGGCGGTTATCGAAGCCGAATACGCCCTGCACGATACCGGCGAGGTCCGCCGGGATGTAGATGGGGCCGGTGCGGCCGCGGAAGTTCCCTTCGGGATGTTCGTAGTTGGCGAGGTACACGCCGAACGCCGCGCTCAACGCGGCAATGGTTCCGCAGAGGATTACGGTGCGCCGGGGCTGGCTGACTTCCATGACGGTTAGCTGATGCCGGTGGGCAAACGCTTCGACGCGGGTCACGTCCTCGGCATTGGCGCCATAGGTTGCGGCGAATTGGTCGCGCGTCAGGTATTTGCGCTGGTGGGGTGCGGTGGCGGTCAGTTCCCGGGCCGTCGCCAGATTCTGCATGGATTTGCGTGGCCGCAAGATCACACTGATCCTGATCTGTTCGTTTGGATCCGGCGCGCCCACGGCCCGGGCTCCCCGTCGGGCGGAGCGCTCGCTGCCGGAAAGGGCTACGCGATTCTTATGTTCTGTCATGAATTGCTCCTTTTATTGTGATGGTGACACGAACGCCGGCAGTTTTGGATGCTTGCGAGGCCGGCGTTCCAACTCGGTCTATCACCTGCTGGAATCTAGAGTGCGGCAGGTTGTGAAATTGTTTCAAGTGATTGCGAAATTGTCTCCGCCCATCGCCCCCTCCTGGTCGCGCCATGGGTTTTTCCGCACAATGGGCCTCCGCGATCCGTTTACTTCCTCAACTCGTCCGCCGGAATGACGGGCAGCAGCACATGGGAGGGGTGTTGCTTGTCATGATAAACCACCTGGCGCGCGGACACGAACTTCGTCTCCGTCTCGTTATGTCCCCCCGTATTCAGGTTCCGGGAAAACATTGGAAAAACGGCGGAGGCCACTTCCACCCGCAGCCGATCGCCAGCCGGGACGGTAATGCCAGTCTGCCACAGGTCGAGCTGGTACTCGTAGATCTCGCCAGGGGTGAGCAGTTCCGGCACATGCACGCCGTTGCGGAAGCGCGCCCGCAGCTTGCCAGAGGCTAGCGAAAACGTCTTGCCATCCTTCTCGATTTCGACCAGGCTGACAAACCAGTCGGTATCGCGCGCAGAGGAAGACGCGTAAATGGTCGCCGAAACGGGGCCGGCAAAGGTCAATGGTTCTTTGAGTAGTTCCGTCTGATAGACCAGGATATCGCGGCGGCTGGCGGTAATCTGCTCGTGATGCGCCTCGGCGTCCTTCTTCTTATCGTCCGCCGATCTGACCTGCTTATCCTGCTCTTCGGTAGTTTCGTAGAAATCGGGATCGGGCGTTGGGTCGCCAGGGTCATAAACATACTTGTCCGGGGGCGCGCCCGCAGGCGGTTCGTCGAAGGCGAGGCGCCCATCACCCTGCGATGTATTTGCCTTACCCGCCCCGGAAAAATATAACTTCGTGAACTTAGTAACAGGCAGCGGATAAGTGTCGCCGTGCAGCCACTGGTTCGTGCCCATTACATATATACTGACTAACGGCTCCTTAGTAATTCCGTTCTCGACGCCTTTCAGCCAGTAGTCGAACCAGCGCAAATAGTCCCGCTGCAGATCGATGATGGCCTCCGGTCCGAAATCGTGATCGCCGAGCTTGCGCGACGCGGTGTCTGTATGGCCCCACGGGCCGATGGTCAGTTTCTGGTTCGCATGCCCGTACTCTTTCATCTGCAGGTAATTGAGCTTGGTGCCGATGCCGTCGCCGTCGAACCAGCCCGACTGGTGAAACGCCGGGATATTCACATCTTTCAGCTTGTGGAGGAAGTCGGCCGGTGCCCACCACGCATCATCAACGGGGTGCTCGATCCACTTGCGCCAATACGGATTCTGCTTGCCCAGCACGGCTTTATCCAGGTCGATGACGGGCAAGGCACGGAGCATCTGACCGTACTTCTTGTCGCCTATCTTACTCAGGGCCACACCGGATAAGTCGCCTGTGGCTTTGGATTCCAGGATATCCGCCCACCAGATGGCGCCAAGGATGAAGAACGCGCCGTGTTCATAGGGAATGTTATAGAACGGATCGGGCGGCGAGACGTTCGGAATGATGGTGACCAGATGAGGCGGGCGCTCGCTGGCCGCCCACCACTGCACCCACCCGACGTAGGAACCGCCGATCATGCCGATCTTCCCGTTGGACCAGGGCTGCGCGGCGAGCCACTCGATGGCGTCGTAGCCGTCCTTCGGCTCATTAATGAACGGCTCCCACACACCCTCAGATCCGAAGCGGCCGCGGCAATCCTGAATAGCCACCGCGTAGCCGCGGCGCGTGTAATAGCGTGCCTGCATCTCACCCATCTCTTTCTTGTAAGGCGTACGGATCAGAATCACCGGTACTTTGTCCGCGGTCTGCGGCAGGTAGATATCTGTGGCGAGCTTCACGCCATCGCGCATTGGGACCATGGTAGCCGGCTTGACACTCACCTCGAACTTCGGCTGGGAGATCGAAGGATCAGAGACCGGCTCTTTGCGCAGCACCTCGTATCCTTCGCGAACGTAGGCGGCGTGTTGGGAGGGCACCTCGCCGAGATAGAGCCGTCCGTCCGTGTCTGTCCATAGAATAATATCGATGCCGGTTAGCGAGTAAGTATACCGGAAAAACGTCAGATCCTTACCTGCCACGCTGCGCTCGACCTGGTCCTTGAACCCGAGCGATGCATCCATCGCCATGCCGGGCAGGATAATGACCGGGAAGGACTGCTTGCCGCCCTTCCCGCGGTCGTAAAGGCGCACGGCCTGACTCATCAGCGTAGGCCCATAGTTGTCGAATAGGCGTGCACCGGGCTTCACATCGAACGTAGTAGTCTTCTCTTTCAACGTACGGCGCGCGGTGGCGCCTTCGCGCACGCAAGTGGTCGTCCCAGTCGGCGCGGTGGAGGCGATCTGGGTCCATAGCCCGTCCGCGTCTACCGCGATCGAAGTGGTCATAGTCATGCTCTGGCCCGCCATGGCGATGGTGGCCTCGTTCAGGTAAGTCCCCGCCGGCAGCCATTTCACTTTAATCGTGCCGACCTTGTCCTCATTCAGGTACAGGAGAAATGTGGAATCCTCGCCTAACCCTTTCAGCGATGCAGGCTGATTGGGGGCGGCGGCCGGCTGCGCCCAAAGACCCGCAGTAACCAGCGTGGAAAGCAGCAGCCCGCACATGCGATGCGTGAGCGTCATATCATTCAGACCCCACTGTCTGTGTTATCACATGGTGCGCGGTTGCGCGCAGGCTTGCCGCTCCGGCTTATCATAGTGGGAATGAACCGGCAACAGGCGTTGGACATTCTGTACGAATTCACGAAATCGGAAAACTTGCGTAAACACGCGTTGGCGGTGGAAGCGTGTGTTACGGCATATGCCCGAAGATTCGGCGCGGACGAGGAGCAATGGTCTGTCACCGCGCTGTTGCACGATTTCGACTGGGAGATTCATCCCGAGCTTCCGGACCACCCCATCAAGGGCGAACCTATCCTGGCGGAACGCGGCGTGAGCGAGGAAATCCGGCGCGCCATCCTTTCCCATGCCGATTTTACCGGCGTTCCACGTGAGTCTCAACTGGAAAAGACACTCTTCGCTTGCGATGAATTAGCGGGCTTTATCACGGCCGTCTCTTATGTGAAACCGCACCGTAGTGTTTTCGAAGTGGATGCGCCATCGGTTAGAAAGAAGATGAAGGACAAGGCGTTCGCGCGCTCTGTCAGCCGTGACGACATTACGAATGGCGCGCGGGAATTAGGTGTGGAACTTGACGAGCACATCGGCTTCTGTGTGAAGGCCATGCAGGATCGCGCCGATGCTCTGGGACTCAGAGGCAACATCTAATTGGTGGGCCGGCGCTCAGGCTGCTCAACCTCCCATAAACAAACCTTGGCCGGGCGAAGGCGGCAATGGCAATCCATAACCAATCAGGCAGCATTGGTCCAGCGCGAAGAGCACCACTGATCCCAAGCTAAGGCCCTCCGCGGTGCGTATCTCTTTCTGCCAGGGCGTCATGTAGTTTCCGATGCCCACCAGGTGCGCGCTATTCGCGGGCGCAAAGCCCAACTGCATCGGCAGGTCGATCGAGGTTTGTGCCGCATTTAGATTGCAATTGCCCGTGTAAGTGAAGTTTTCGGTCTTGAAACAATTCAGGTTAGTTGGCGACCACTGCGCGGGCAAATTAATCACACTAGTTAAGGGAGCGTTGTTTGTGTCCGGCGGGTACAGCACTTCAAATTTCGCGTTCGGGTAGGTCTGCCGCACGAAGGCCATAATGGCGGCGGTATGTTGGCCGATCAGACCAGGCAGGAAGGCCGATTCGTCGGGATATGGGGCTGGGTTGTTGCTGGGGTCGTTAAATACGTACATCGGCCGCCCATACTGCGATTCGAACGTAGCGGCCGTATAAGCATCGTAAAAGGGCATGCCCCCATTGGCAATTGGGGCCCAGTTATTATCAGCCGGATCGGTGGGAGGGCAGAAGTACCACCACTGAATCTCACCGAACTGCAAATATGGTGTCACCCCGGCCGCGAACATCAGGTTCGCCATTTCGAGATAGACTTGCTGCCAGTAGGCCAGGCTGGCCGGCGAGAAGTTCGTCTGCAAGGCGGGTGTGTTCACCATACAGGGGCGGCCGTCCGGATAACGCTGCGCAATACCGGCTGCGGTTGACGGATCGCCGTTTCCCAGCTCGGTGCTGAATGAAACCGTCACCACGATGCCGTAGCTATCGAGCGCCATGAAGAAACTCTGGCTCCAGTCCCGGGCGGCCCGGTTTATGGCAGGCGTAGTGGTGAGATCCGTGAGCCATGTGCCGTCCACGCCCCCCGCCAGCGCGCCGCTGGTCTGCGCCTGTAGAGCCGCACCCGTGCCGACGTCCGCGCTAAGAGTCAGTCCGTTGCCCGCACTGCCCATCACGCGGGCGGTGATCGTGAGCACTGCGGCATCGGCCTGCGCCCACACGCCCGTGGCGCCTTCGTTGATCAACAGCGCGAACGCCTGCGCCAGGCTGGCCGGCGTGTCGCCTATCAGGTTCAGATGCGTGAAGTTAGTGGGTCCCAGTGCGATCTGGGTAGTCGCTCCAAACGATGACGTGCCTGAAAACGTAATCGTTCCCGTTGCGTATTGTTGCCCGGTGCAGATCAGCTCGTAGAACCACAGCGCGCCCGCGTAGTGATTGGCCCTGCCCGTAAATCCGAGCGACTGGATCTGCCACGCGGTCCGCTCCGGGGCCAGGGCCTGCGAGTTCAGGGTGTCCCAGTCAGTCGCCAGGGTAACTTGCGAGTCCGTGGCAAAAGCCGGAAAATTGGTCGTAGGAATGGCAATTTCGAGAAAATCGAAATAGAACGGAGCGCCTTGACTTCCCGTATGCGTGATGGTGACGGTGTGCACGATACCCCCCGATATCGTCCCCAGTGCCCACCGCACCAAAACATCTTCGCCTGCGAGTGCCAGGTCCAACACTTGCGCTGGATCTTGGTCCAACTGCACGGTCACCTGTGCCGCAGTTGGAAAGCGGCGCGTCCCCAGATTCAGGATATGATCTTGCGGCGATTGGTATGTATGGCTGACACTCGCACCTGGTACGTTTGCATAACCGATCGATCCACCTGAATAGTTACCGATCGCGCTGGTCCATTGACCAGTGTAGGCGATGGAGGTATCGTCGTCCTCCACGCGCCAGCTTCCTACGCCCGCCAACTGGTAGTTACGGTTCGATCCGTTAACATTCCAATTCGATACGGTAACCGCAAACTCGCTGCGTACGAAGTCGCCTGCCTGCAGGTCGGCAGCCCACGTCCACCGCATCTTGCGGACCGCATTCATGGGCACGGGGACTGTGGCGCCGGTGTGATCCAGTCCGCTAATCGAACTGAAGTCCAGATTGATCAACCACTGACTAGGCGATGTGCCGCCGCTAAGAACCTGCCATCCGGGCTGCCAACTCTCTGTAGGTGAGTTAGGCGAGGTGCTATAAGTATTCCCATACACGCCGATCCGGTTGCCGTTCGTTCCGGTGTTGGAGTTGGTCAGGGTCAACGTGATGGTTGCGCCGTTTGGCGACGCCAGCATCGTTTGCGAAAACGTGTTGATGCTGTTAGCCAGTGCGGCTACCGTCGACTGCAGAGTATCCGCGCCGTAGAGTTGATACGTGTAGTGTTCTTCATCCCACGCCAGCTCGATATAGTCTCCACCGGTTGGCGTGCCTTGTAACTCGAAAGTCGCCGACGCGGGCGTATAGCTTCCTGTGGCTGCGGTAGCGTTCGCCAACAACGGAATCCTGTACACCTGTTCGCCGGTTCCGGGGTCCGCCCACACACGCAGGTACGGCCAGTCGACGGTCGGATAAAGTGACGAGTCCAGTGGAATGCAGTTTGTGCGAGTCTCCTGGTAAGAAAGCTGCAGTCCGCTGAGATCGCTGTCCGGCAGATTTCGGAATACAGGATGCTCGAAAACATTGTCTCGATTCCATTCGATGACTACCCAATCCGACTGGGTGCGCCAGGAGCCTGACACAGTGAAGCCTGTAGCACTTGTCGCACTCAACGCTGCTATGGACGAAGGCTGATAGAAATAGCACTGCAGGTCTTGATTGGGCGTAAGCTTCTGAAGTAACGTCATAGGGGTGGGCCAGTCCGCGTCACAGCCGCAGGATGACCGTGAGGTCCGACCCAGGGCTGGTCTGTCCCACTCCCGTGATCGAAATGCTCAGTTGTGCCTGCGCCATCAGCGGCATGCCGAACCCGTCGACACTGGGCGAAACGTTGGCTCCATCGGGAATTGTGAGAGTACAATATGGCGATCCGTTCTGGCTCAGAGAAATTTGAATCGGCCCTCCGACAGGCGCCTGCTTCACCACCGCATAGACGTCTTCGACGGCATGCGCCGCTTCCACAATTACATTAGGCGCAGGGTTGCTGTCCACGGCCAGGAATCCCTGCACCTGGAAGGAGTATTGTCCGCCGGACAGTGTACGCAAGCCATAATCCACCGACTGGGTCAGATTGATCGCATTAGTCTGGCTGTTTCCCCTTGAGTTTGTGACGAACAGTTCCGCGCTGGCTACCTTGCTGTTTGGGAGCGAAATCGGATAACTCCAGTTGCCGCTAAGTGGACTGCCGAAGAAGTCGAGCGGAAAAGGAACTACAACAACGGTGCTCGATAGCTGGTACACGGGCAATTGCGCGGCATGTGCTACCGCAGTTGTACCGTGCATGCCACGCGTCACCTGGTACTCGAGCCCATTGCCGGTGATTCCGGTCACCTGCATAACTTCTTCCTCAATTTGAACGAACGAATTCGCCTCGGCCGTGCCTGCCGGAGTCAGGTTCACCGTCGTGTCGGTTGCCGCCATCGCCGCTAACAGCGCGAAGGGAGTGGCTCCGCTCAGCTCGTTCCAGTAATGCATCGTGAGAGTGCCGGCGGTCACACTGTAAGTGTTAGTAAGCGTCGGAAAGGCTACACCACTCAGTTGCACTGTGCCCTTTTGCAGGACCGACGTGCCGAGGCCAAACGCCGGCAAGGGAGGCGGCGCTGTGTCGCCAGAGCCGCCGCCGCCGATTGTCCAGCGAGTCAAGGTCGACAACAGCGGCGGCCCTTCCAAATTGTTCACGTTCGCCCCCCTGCCTTGCACGTGGAGCGTGACGCCCGTCTCGTTTGGAATCGCGAACTCAACAGGACTGGTCTTGGAGGTAGCCGCGAAATGCCAGGCAGCTTCCGCCACAACGAACTGGCTGGTGGAATCGGGTTGCACACCCCACGCTTGCGCTAGGGTCAAAGTTGTCGCGGTGTTCGACACGATGGGATACTCCTGATCCGCGCCCGTGCCGCTGAGAATGCGCACGGTCATGCCGTTGTAATTGACATTGCCCATCTCGGCGGTGCTGTTGCCGACCGTGGTGGCGGTCGCGATAGTCGCGGCGTAGGGGGGCTGCAGTTCCGTCCGCCAATAAAAATTCGCGTGGTCGAAGTTCGGGTCTGGGGGCGCCCAGACCTGATCCGGAAGTCCCGTATCGGTGAAGGTCGTGCTCAGCGCTTGCTGGGAAGCGATGCGACCCAGCTGTTGTGGATTTTGCCCCCGGTAAACGTTGTAACTTACCGTTTTGGTATCGAAACTTAAGCCCGTGAGAGTGACACTGTTGGTATCCGTTCCCGAAGGAATGCTGGCAAGTATCATAAAGGACATTGTGCTTTCGTTTCCAGCCGAATCGAGAGCGCTTACCGCATAGTAAAGTATCTGGTTACCCGCCAGCGTGCCGCCCGCAGCCGCAATCGTAGCGGCCAGACTAACCAGCGGAATACCTGGCCCGCCGGGCACCGTGGTTGGCGGTACTAAAAAACCCACCGACAAGTCTTCGGTTGTCCCGCCGTCGCTGTCGTTACTGGAACTCTCCGTAATCTGATACTCCGGGTTACCGCTGGTATCGATAATATCGCCCAACAGGGGACGCGGTACGGCGATTCCCGAGTTGGGCTGCAGACCTGAACCGGTTCCTCCCGGTATCTGGCCGTTTGTATCCAGGTACCATTCGTCGTCTTCTATCTGCGCCGTGATCGTAGTGATTCGGTAATTGGCGCCCGGCGCGATTTTGGTGATGCGAAAGGCTTGGCGTTCGAATCCTTCTTTGAGATAGGTGACGGTGATGATGTCGCCTGGCCGCAGGCCCAGCGCCTTGACACTGGTTTGAAACGCAATATAAGTGTTCCCGCCAACGGCTTTGTCCAGCGTAAACTGAGAAATGCGCGCGGCCTGGTCATAATTCGGAAGTCCCAGCGCCATGAGCGCCGTACTAATCACCTGACCCGTGAGTTGAACATCGTCTACGTCGACCGTTAGCAGACTGTCCTGCTGATAGGCGTTGAACGCGTCCTGAAACTCGATGGTCACCTGGTTCGGCGTGTCCGCGATACTACGTGAAGACACCTGAACGCTGGGCTCGCCGTTGCTCTTGCGCAAAATGTTTGCCGTGCCCGTAGAGCCGTCACTGAACTCATATGCCGGCCAGCCGCCGTTGAGCGGTTCCGTGCTGTTGCTCCAGGCCGGCTGCGTCGGTTGCTGCAGCGCAATCGAGTTTTCAACTTGCAACTGCAGCAGCCCGCTCATGCTGTAAGTGAATAGCAGCCTGGACGCGTTACGGATTCCCCGGATCGTGTCTGCGGCATTGCGCCGGCTCTGCAAACATAGATTGCATTGAAAGCGCGGAATCATGGTCGCGTTCCCGTTCAGGTCCTGTGTCTGGATCTGTTGGTCGCAATATGCCGCCGCCGCCGCAAACGTGGTGAGATCGATATTCTCGGTACCCCACCCGCTCCGTTGCAGAATATCTAGGAGGATCCACACGGGATTCGCGGTGAACTCCGTGTTCTGGTAGCTACCGTCCGAACTATAAATAGGCAACTGTAACCCATCCGCCAGGACTTGGACGGTCGGCAGAGACTGGCCATTACTTATCTGGTTCGGAACGACGACAGACAGGTATGCCATACTGCCGTACGGATCGCCCGCCGGGTTGCCCGCTGCATCCGTGAAATCCGGGTTGAAGGCTCCGTTCCGGGCGCCCAGGCTGATCACGTTGTACCAGCCGGTGGACGTCATGTTCTGACCGGATTGGCCCACCGGAATCGCTATCTGGTTCACTAATACCATTTGCACATCCTGGATCGGCCCCATGCCTAGCAGGACTTCCATGTGCGTCAGGTTACCGTCGTTTCTGGTAAATACAATCGGCGGATAATACCATGCCGTGCCGTATAACAAGGGAACAAAGTCATTATAGATGGCGAGATTGTCGTCCACCGGGGCGTACTGCCAACCACCGCCGTAACTTCGCACCTGAATAGACGACGGCACAAATTCCAGTCCGCCGAAACGCATCGGTCCGGAGAACATGCCGCGCGCTTCGCAATTCGTGCGAGTGTACGAACACGACGTATACGGAACGCCGCCTACCATAGCACCAACACCGCCGGTCTGATCCGGTGAATAGCCGCAAGGGTAGAATAACGAGTACTGGCCGCTGCTGCCGCCGCTGACCGCCTGCTGCCTCTGCTGCGGATTAGTTGGAAAGAGCCAGGGACAGCGCCGTTGGATTCGGACAGGCGGTAATAACACGCTTTGCATGTTCATCCAGTTCACGGCTGAGAGCTGGAATAACGACTCGGTGCTCTGGTCCGGCGGATTAACGATGCCCTGAAACAGCACCGCCGCGTCCGAGGTGGCTGCGCCTTGAAGCAGGTTATAAAACAGGAAGGTCACGGTCAAGGTGGCGCCCTTCCAGCCGACCTCGCGTTCCAGTTCCGAAAAGTAGGAATCGGCATTGGCCATCGACACCGATACGCGCGGAATCGCGTCCACGCCCTGATCGGATGATGTCTGGACCGAGAACAGATTGTGCTTCATTACCCGCGCGGCATAAGTATTGCCGCCGTAGGTTACTTGGTGTGTGCTCCAGTATTCCATCCGCCCGTTTTGTAACACGCATTGAAATAGCAGGAGCGGCGTATCCGTGACCGCCAACTCTTTGAGATCATAGATACTCAACATTGACGATATCCAACTCGCAGGAGTAGCGGCCCGGTCCGATTGCGGTGATGGTGAAGGTGTCGTCGCGAAACCTGGCATTTGGGTAAATGCCGCCAGTCTCTGCCGTTTGCTTGTACAGTGACGGCGCGATCTGCGCTTCCACCTGGAATCCGAAGATATTCACGGTGGCTCCGGGGTCGAGCGCGATTCCGAAACTAATCGAATCGGCAGTGTCCGGCAATTGCCCAGCGGACGTCAGCCGGGTCCACAGGGGGCCGACTGGTAGCGCCTCGCTGGCCGAACCGCGCACCAGCCACACGCGCGGGTTCTGGCCGCTGGACGCATAGACACTCAGGCAGTAGTCAAGGGACGCCGGTGCGTTGATCGATTGCTGGAGCATCAAGGTCGCGCCTGTCGGGTTGCTAAGCTGATATGCGGATGTGCCACCCATCGGATCGGCTACACCACCGGTCAACGTCAGTAATGGATCAGCCTGCCAGACGGGTTGGTTCTGCTGTCCACTCCACGCCAGCAGATTATCGGCCGGGTCCAGAAAAGTGAACGGCGTCAGACTCCCCTCCACTGCCTGAAACAGAGCTTCCAGCGCGGCCAGCTCCTGGTCGCTGATTTCCGTGAATGAGAGGTGCCATTCGGTGATGGCGGCGCCTGGATCGGCCAATTTAACTTGATAACTTTGGCAGCTCTGATTGACAACCGTCCTGGCTGAGCGCTGCCGGGTGATCGGGAACTGACCGGTGGCACCGGATGCGAGCTGCGGAAAGTAAATCATCTTAGGTCCTGTTCTCGCAAACCATGAGTGTCGTGTTACCCCTCATTTCACCGCTCAGTTGAAAGGCGAAAGTGTCCTTTGCCAGGCTGCAGTTCGGGTAAACGGTTCCGTCCCATGGGTCGGTAAAGGAGAAACTTTCGAATCTGCCTTGGTTCGTCTCAAAGAATTGATCAATCGCAGCTAGCTCCGTCTCGTCCAGCAGTTCAAGTTGAATTGTCCATTGATGCAGAACGGAAGGATCATCGCGGAACCGCTGCTCCGTCCCGTCCAGAAAGCGGATTATGTCAGTATTAAACTGCAGCGTTCTTTTCGCCGGATACTGCATCACGGCGCCGGTCTTGAGCGTCGGAAACATTGCTTCAGAGGTTGGTAATGACGTCGTTGATCGAACTCATGTTCAACATTGCCTGCCTTACGGCCTGGGCGATATCGTCACTATGGTCGAGGAACGATTGGCTGTCCATCGCTTGCACCTGGACGGTGATCTGCTGCCCTCCGTCCGAGCCGCCGCCACTTGGGACAGAGCGGGGCAAGCCGTTTTCTCCCCAGGAAACGTTTTGATTACTGGTGGTCGACTGCAAGTTTTGTGATGGCGGGAGTGAATACGGCACGAGTGGCGTTTGTTGAGACTCCCCTCCGCCAAACAGGCTGGTGAACAATGACACGATGGGCATCAGACTGAGACCACCGCCGAGAACCTGACTGGCTGTGTTGAGTACGTCCGTGACGCCCCCGCCGCTGCTACTGGAACTTCGTGTCTGACTGTTTTGTGCCACGGCGTCAGTATTCGCAGAGGTTGCCTGCGTCTGGGCGTCCATTACTTGCGTGGCTTCGGTCAGCGCATCAGTCAACCCCTGGTCGGCTGTCGACGACGATGCCCCTGAAGAGCTCCCCGCCGCTTGGTTGAAGGCGGTCAGCAGAGTCTGTTGCGACGCGCTAGGCATTTCGTCCCCTTGGCTTGGGACCGCCGCGCGGACCGGCTGTGGCCGCCCCTCTGTCTGCGGCTGCCAGTTCGTGCTCAAGAATCACAAACGCTTCCACTTCGCGCGCTCCCAGTCCCTCAATTCCCTTCTGCTCCAACTTACGCCGCACCAGATATTCTTCAAGCCATGCCATGCTTTGTGCCGAGATGTAGGATATCGGACAGATGGTGACCGCCGTATGGCCACTGGCCCACACCACACGTACGGGTGACTCCAACGCGTCAGGTATCCAGCCACAACGGCGTTTGATTTCAAGGCCGGCTTTGCGGCAGGCAGCGCACTCCCAGCCAGCCTGGTTGGAGAATTGAAAGTGGAGTGCGACGATCAGTTTTTTCTTTCGGCTTCCGATAATCCACACTCATGCTTGACCGCGGCCAAGGCTTCACGGAACAGCTCCTCAGGCCCGCTTTCGGCGAGTGACTCCGGACTGGCGGGCTTCCCATCCAAATCCAAACCCGCGACCTCGCGTAACCCCCAGAGCAGGTAGATCCGGTCGATCTCCGAGGCCAGCAGCGCGGCGTCCATTTTCTCGTTTGGATGCTCACCCGCTTCCAGGAATTCTTTCCTGGCTGCCAGTTCCCGGATGCGACGAGTCAACTCCACCCGCCGCCCAAACGAGATCTTTGCCACGGTATAACTTACTCCCGGCGCCACACTCGATTTGATAATCTCGAAGCTTGTATACTCCATCTGGCTACTCTGCTCACTCTATCCAAACGCGACCACAATTTCGTTGTTAGCCGTACCCTGCGCCTTCGAGCCCTGGAACTTCCACTGCAAGCGGTTATCGCTGTCGTCGAACTCAGGCACAACCGGCACCATACTGGTCATGTACACCCCCATAACCTGGCCGGCTTGTTGGCCAAGTTGGAACATTACACTGACCGGCGACTGCTGCCGCGCCCCCTGGTAGAGGCCTTGGGTAGCGGCGTCATTGAGTTCGTACAGGCTGAAGTCCGCCGTTACCGACCGCGGCCCGGGAGCGATCGCCAAGGGAAGGTTGCTGCCGAACTCTTTCGACCGCATATCCAATCCATTGTCCAGTTCGAAAGTTCCAGTCGTGATTGTATAGAACTGGTTTGGCGTGCTGCCGATCCAGGCTTCACCCATATTACCGGGCACGATCGAATAGTTGAACGCGCCAATGGCCGGCTCCGCGGGGAAGTCACTAAGCTGGCCCATTCCAGACGTGAAACTGGAGCTGTCGATCAGGTCCTGCGCCACCCCCCCAAACTCAAACTGGTGAAAATCGCCGTTTATTTTTATGGTCATTTGGTTTACCGCGGCCCCGCAAAGTACCCGCTGCAGCGCCGAGTTAGGATCCCAGTAATCGAAAATGCTGACGCTGGGCAATTCCGTGGCCGGAAAATAGGAAAGCGTGGGAGCAATCTCGGTGCCCGGGGTGGGAGCGCTGGAGAAGGGTGCATTCAGTTGCACAGCCGTGGAGCTCGCAATGGACGCAACGAACCGGATCTCGCCGTTACACGATACAGCTTGGGCCGCCACGAGCCCATGCGGCGCTGCGAAGATTAGCGACGCGCCGCTCGAGCCCGCGGCGGCTGCCCCTCCCGGGTACATCAGCGGAGCGGCGCCCAAGCTGGCCTGAAAAAGCGGACCATAGGACGGACCCGAACTCTGTCCAGCCCAGCTCGTCATGTAAGTTGTCAGATCGAAAGTGGTGTTGCGCCGCAGCCCTGCGGGAATCCCTGCGAAAGTTCGGCTGCCGGTTTTGTCCCGCCGGTCTGCTTTCTCCAACTGGTTCTTGGCCGTCAACTTCACAGCGGGAAACCGGTTTTGCGCCGTGATCGCTGGCGTTCGGCCGTAGCTGCCTTCCAAACCGGTATAGAAACGATTGGCAATGGATAATACGTACGAGGCCATAGCACTATTCACTCACTCCTACTTCAAAAGTAACCTTACCTACTTGTATGAAGTTTTGGCCGCCGTGCTTCACAGGCCCCAAAGCCGCTTCGTAGCACCCGGCAAAGTACATTCCTTCGCCCCAGTCGCCGCGGCTCTGGTCGAGCACCTGGGTCACACCGTCAACGTACACTTGCAGTTGATTCTCGATTCCGCCGAGTCTGTCCTGTGAGACCCGAACCTCAATCGCCATAACAGCTTTACCAGAAAAGTTCCGGAACTTTTCCTTAAGCTGGTTAACAATCTTCTCACAGTAAACATTGACCGCCGGATACTGTACGTCCACGCTGCGCTCCGCGAGTTCGATTGATACGTTCTGCGCCAGTATTTGATTCTGCCCTAGCTGCGTAAAAGTTAAATTAACGGCTTCGGCCAGCGTAGATACACAGGCGTTCAGGCCCTGCGGTGCGTTGAGGAGAGTAACCACTTGTTCGGTAACTGTGCTGCCGACCCACGCCATTTTCTAACCCCTCTGTATAACCCGCGGCAAAGCGCGCAGGTAATCCGGCGGCTGGCCCATGCCCGGCGGCGGTCCCAACGTGGATACCGGGCCTGCCTGCACCCAGACCTGATCTAATGCCAGCGGCGCTGTATTCTGCAGCGCCATGGCCGTGGGCGACAAACCTACATAAACATTCCATGCCGTTGTGTTGGCCGGTTGGTTGACCGGCTGTGCCACGAGTGTATTCCCGGCTGCTACGGTGAGTATACTTGGATAACTGGCTTGCCCCTCCTCGTTTTCCTGGTTCAGCCACGATACACTCACAGAGTAGGTCATCGCCGGCTGACCGCCGGTAATGGATGTCAGTTGAGGTGGAGCCGCCTGTGGAATAGGTTCGGCGACAACGCCCAACCCGGTCTGAATCAGCTTATCCATGGCCCACTTCGCCAACTGTTGAAATTGATCGCGCTTGCCCTTATAACGGTCGTTCAGCTGGTTGAAGTACGCATCCTGATAGACCAGCATCAGCGTCAGGAAGACGTGCCAGAGCTGCAAAGGTGGCGTAACCACAATGTTGTTCAGTTGCGGCTCTGGTTGGAGCCAGAACTGCCAGTCGTAGGTATTGCTCCGCTGCAGGAGCGTTGTAAGTTCGATTCCCAGCCCTTCTTGCGCCAATGCTAATTTCACACTGAGGTCGATGTTTTCCGTCTGTGCGGTGGTCAGCACGGAGGAATCCTGCCCCATCAGGTCCTGGATCGTCGATATGCCATCCGTAAAAAGCGCCATCGTGCGGGCCGCCTAATCTTTACCGGACAGCGCACCGGCCTTCAGCTTGCGCAGCTCACTTGGTGAAATGACGGCGAACTGCATTCGCGATGCCGCCGTCAGCTGGTCCGCCGAGCGCTTCGCCTCTACTTTCTGCTCCTGGAAATCACGCATTTCCTCGGGCGTTGCCAGCCGGGCGCTGCCTTCTACGATCATCTTGGCCGCGGTTCGCCGGGGAACTTCGGTACGTACGCCCGGCCGTCCGCCATCCGGCGTTTCGAGGCTGACCACCACGATTGACTGATCTGTCAGGCTGTCTTCCAGCGCCCGAATCTTCTTGTAATAAACCTGTAAGTCCATAGTTGCCTCATCATCGCAATCGATTAATCCTTGGCCAGACCCGTGGGGCAGCCGCCGTGCCGGAGTGCCCCGTGGGCCGGCCTCGCGGGCCGCCTTATCGAGGGACCCGCGCAGGCCGAAGGCCTGCCCCACATGACGCGTGTGCCGCTAGGAATTCACCTGCACGCCGAAGTTGTTGCGAATCACAGCGCAACCGTAGAGAACGTCCACCGTGAATTGCTGCGCGAGCGTATTGGGCTGATAACTCATTATCACGCGCATGCCGAAGTTACCCATCTCCGCATAATGCGCAACCGCACCGGTCCCGTAAAGCGGCTGTGGCAGTCTCCGGATGACGAGGCCAATGGCTGGCTTCGTAAACGCGATGTTGTGGGTCGTCATCGGCGAGCTACCCGTATACGCAACGTATTGCGAGCGCATCACGAAGAAGTCTTTAATCTTACCTACGGTCCCCTCAATCAAAGCCCGTAACCCGGCTTGACCGGCTGTCTCGTATTCGCTGAAGCGTTCGATCTGCCGCAATTGCGAATATGTCGCCGCATCCACAATCAGGTACTTTGACTCGGACGGCGGCACCTTCGCCGTAAACAGCTCGCTTTCTGCCTGGTCGATCACGGCTTCCACTATGGGCGTCCCCGGGGTGCCCACAGGTGTGTTCGCCGTAAGTCCCGCATACAGGTTCAGCAGGCTGAGCTCGATGCTCTCGGCGATAGCTACTACCGCCGGTTGCATGTAGACCCTCAGTAAGTCGGGTACCGCTAACACCTTGGTCACATCGGGAATCTGGAAGGTCGCTTCAGCGTGGGTGTTTAACACGATTTGCGCGTTCCCCAGGCTTGGGTTCTGCGCCATGACTTGACCGCCTTCTGCTATGTTGTTGGCGACCAGCACCGGAGGAATCGGGATATTTACCGTGTCCCCCGCCTGCGCCAATACAGGTTCGTAATCGCGGTTGACCAGGTTACCCATGACCAGGTTCCCGACCAAGGCGGGCAGAGCGTCTGCCGCCACCAGCTTCACGATCGCGCTGGCCACATTAGCTGATGTAATTGCCCCCATTTAGTTCTCCTAAGTTGAGCAGGCAGTTTCGCCTCTCTTTTTGAAATCAGGCATACTTGCCTGTCCTACCTATATGCCGCGCAAGTTCTGCCCGGCGACGCGCAGAATTTCCTTCCGCACCCGTTCCATTTCGTCGGAGCTCATTCCCGGCCGAATGCCCTCTATGTTCACGCTTTCGGAACTCTCGCGCGGCGCCTTATGCGCAGCGGTGATTCCCGAGCCGCCGGCGATTCGCGCCGGCAGAAACTCGGGGTTCTCGCTCACGAAGTTGCTCAAATACTCCTTCAGCGGTACTTCGCCCGCATCGCCGTGCCCCAATAGGCGGCCGTCTTCCGCGCGGAACACACCGTCCTGCACCGCGCGGTATGCCAAGTCTACCTTGGCCACTCCGAGCCGCTGTAACTCCGCCCGAATGGTTGCGCTTCTTTCCGCCTGTTCCGCCACCTGCCGGCTGCGTTTGCTTTCTTCTTCCACCTCGCCCAGCCGCCGTTCCAGTTGCTCGCGGCGCCTGCGCTCTTCGATAAGTTCGGTCTTGTAAGCCGGCTCACTCTTGGCCTGCTGCTCCTCCAGAACTTCCTGAATTGTCTGTTTAACGATCGCTTGTACGTCTGTCTCTTCCATAACCGTCCCCTTACCAGATCGCCACTGACCGCTTAACTCTGTGCGTCAATCTCCTGCGCTATCTGGGTCTTGATCTCCTGCCGCACATCCGCCAAAAACTTGAAGGCTAGTTTCTTGAACACCTGTTTCTTCAGCGTTTCCGACTGGATCCCCAAACTGAGCAGCTTTTGGGCATCGTCTAACTCGTTGCTGAAGTCGGCGATGTCGAACTCATCCAATCCGGAGACATCGATCGAAATGTTATCCTGTCGTGCAGCCCCGATGGCCCTGAGGACCTGACGCATCGTCTCCTTCACCGCGTCGCCGTACGCCCGCAGCACCTCTTGCGTGATGCTGAAGTCCCGCTGCTTACTGGCACCCGATTGGCGCTGGCTCGAGGAATCCGCTCCAGCGGCGTGCGCGATCAGATAGCAGACCCGATAAATCTCGTCCTTCAGTTGAACCAGGTTATCGGCGGCGATCTGATACACTTTGCCTTCCGGCTCGGCCCACCCGAAACGGTCCCCAGGGGCCAATTGAATAAAATAAGACTCGCCAACGATCTGGTTCCATTCGCGATCCGAGTAAATCACCGGCGAGGCGAATAAGCCCATAGTCAAAGCCCAGCTCAGTGCATTCGACTTGTTGAAGTGCTCTAACTGCAGCAGCGCCGCCTTATTCATCAACCAGAGTCCTTCGCTCACCCGCATGGGAAAAATCGGCGTCCGATTCAGGCCTGCCAACCCGTGCAGCCCTTCGTCGATCAGCCGTATTTCTTTATCCTTGAGCTGCTGATAGACTTGATAACGCTGCCGGTCGTAATGGATCCAGCGGGTCTCGCGCGTCCAGTCGTTTTCGGTTACGGCCGACTTACGCAGCGAAGACGTGCGGATTACCGCCCACTCCAATCCTCCATGATCGTCGTAGCTCCAATTGATCACTTCCTCTGGCGAGTAATCCACCAGGTATGCGCGCGAACGGCCTAAGGCATCCTCTTCCGCGCGGTTGCTGGCCGATACGGACGTCCGGGGAAAGTCCACTACGATGTAACTGCGCCCATGCACCAAAGTGTGCACGAACCGTTGCCGAAAAAACTCGGCGAGAGACGTGCCCTTCAAGTCACAGTCGTCCGCGAACACATTGTAGAAGTCCTTGGCAGCCTCATCGGGGCCGTCCAGCACCAGAGCTCCTTCCCGCCGCATCAGCGTCGCCGCGTACCAATCGATGATCGAGCCGATATAATTCTCATAGAACACCCGGGTTAGCCGCTCGGCATATATGTCGTTCGGCTCCTTGTGTCGCCGCACCAGGTACTCGAAGGCCTGCTCCCGAATCTGTTCGCCGCCGGCATAGAGATCCCTATACTTCTTCCACATCACCTTCTTGGCCACATACTCAGGGTGCTCGCGGTCGATGTTCAGCATCTGCTCCTCAAATCAGCCGTTCCCGGTGTTCGCCGGCCGCTGGTTGCGGTCTGCACTCCTGCCACAGCAGATAGCCCAGTGCGTCCGAAAGGTGCGTCCTGCGGCGGTCTTTCTCCTTATCGATTGCGTTGCTGTTCGCCAAGTACGATACCTGCTCGAAGTCCTTGATCAATTCCTTGCACTTGACGTCCACCAGCATTTGGATCTCGCCGCTCGCGGTCCGCAGTTTGGAGTTTGCCAGCATAATTCGTTCGCGCACGCTCGGATTGGCTTTGGGCACTTTGTAAGTCACCCGCGCCCCGTAGTTCATCCGGAAGTAGTCGCGCACAATCTGATAGTCCGATGTGCCTGTGGTGTGTTGCGTGTTGCCGGATGCGTCGCCATAGATCACCAGCCCGCTTAGGTGATTGGGGAACCGCTTTTCAAATTCCTCGCAGGCTTCATGGGTGCTGGCGTGGCGCAGCGCGATCTCATCCAGCACGAATATTGTCCGTCCCACAATCTGCGCCACCACCGACGACATCGGGTCGACGTTGAAATCGAGCGCCCAGAGCAGCGGAAAGTTGGGATTGACCGGCAGGCTTTGTACATGGTCGCGGCGGCTGAAGGCGCTATACACAAGTCCGCCTTGCAGGCTCAGGTATTGTCCCAGCACCTCCTGCTGATAGAACGTTTCGTCGTAGCTGTGCTTCAGCCTTTCATAGAAGTCTGGAACCTTTTCCAATAGATAACGGTTTTCGTTCGGTTTCGCTATGATCGCCGTATATCCAGCCACCGTGTCCGCGATGAATTTCTGGTATACCCAGTCATAACCCTTTGGTGTCCACACCGCAAAGCCGCAAAGAGTAGTGGCTTGCGGGTCGCGCAGGCGTCCCTCCAGGCGGGACCATGCGCCCTCCGGCGAATAAGTCAGTTCATCAAGCCCGAACCAGGCTAAGTTCGTGCCGCGCAAGCGTTCGAAGTCGTCCACCGGCCGGAATATGATCCGCGATCTTGTGTCTTGCATGGTCAGCATGCTTTCGGCCTTGTTGTAGTCGTACGGAATGTCCTGACCGTCTAAGATCTCGAAAAGCGTCGTCTGTGTGGCGTCCCTTAACATAGGGTAAGTCGGAGCGCCGATCAGGCCCAGCCGGCCCTGGTTACAGTAAGTGAGCCGGAGTGCCTCCTGGCAGAGCGCCTGGCTTTTGCCGGAAGCGATCGGCCCGGAAAAACCCTTGAACCGTGAGTTACATTCGTGAAATGCCCTTTGTGATGGAAGCGCCTTGTAGACTATTTTTTGGTCGACGATTCCGTCGGTTCTGATTCTACCCATCGCACCCTGACTTCGCGCGGCTCGTCTGTTTCCAGTTCCTTTTCGATTTGCAGTAACCGGACCAAGTCCGCCACGGTCGGCTTCAGCTCTTGCGTCCCTAATCGCGCCTCGATGTTCTCGATCGCTTTTTTGACGATCCGTGCTCTGCGCTGTTGTTGCTCTGTCATGCGCAACCCTATTCCCGATTTGAGACTAGCATCGGAAGATAAGCGTGTCGTTTCGCGCCGCGGGTAAGTGACAGATTATTAACGTGCAGATTATCTTTTCGAACTTGTGACCGGGTATCTGGCAGGTATCGGTGGCGCCAGGACCGGGCCGCGGAGACCAGCCGGCAAGCCCCTTGCACCGGTGAAACCGTATTATTAAAGAATGATGCTGAAACGCCGCCTTGTCTCGCTGGCAGGCCTGCTGGCCCTATTATCTGCTTCATATGCCGCAGGCGCCGGACCGCCTAAGCTGGTGCTGGCCATAGTGGTGGACCAGTTTCGTTACGATTATTTGACGCGCTTTCGCAGCGATTACCGCGAGGGGCTCAAGCGCTTGCTCACACAGGGCGCCGTTTTCACGAACGCCCGTTACGAGCAATATCCAACCGTGACCGCCATAGGGCACAGCACCTTTTTGTCCGGTGCCACACCGTCCATGAGCGGCATCGTGGGTAACGAATGGTACGAGCGTGAAACAGGCAAGACGGTCACTAGCGTAAGCGACGATACCGTGAAGTTGGTGGGTGCCAGCGGCGACGGCGCCGCACCCAGCCGCCTGCTGGTCAGCACCGTCGGAGACGAGCTGAAAATGGCTCGTGGCGGCAAGGTGATTGGCATCTCACTCAAAGACCGCAGCGCGATTCTGCCCGCCGGTCACATGGCCGATGGCGCATACTGGTTCGATCCGCGCAGCGGGAGTTTTGTCAGCAGCACATATTATTTTCCGGAATTGCCCGCGTGGGTGGCCGCCTATAACGCTGCCCGGCCCGCTGACCAGTACCGCGGCGCGCACTGGCTGAACCACACTTTGCCCGCCGATACATCCGTGTATCCCGCGCTCGAAGGCAGCCCCTTCGGCAACGACCTGGTCGAGACGTTCACCGAGCGCGCCATCCAGACTGAGAAACTCGGGCAAAGGAATATTACGGATCTGCTGGCGGTCAGTTTTTCCGCGAACGACTATGTGGGCCATACATTCGGCCCGGACTCTCCGGAGGTCAAGGAGGTATCGATTCAAACGGATCGCGTTCTAGGCAAGCTGTTCAGCGCTGTGGATGCCGCGGTAGGCCTGGGCAATGTGTTGGTCATCTTCATCGCCGATCACGGTGTGGCTCCCGTTCCCGAAGTAGATGCGGCTCGCCGGATGCCGGGAGGCCGCATGCCGCAGGGAGTGGTGCATCAGGCCGTCGAGTTGGCGCTGAATGGCAAGTACGGCGCCGGTAAGTGGATGCTCACCCCTTCGGAGACGGCATTCTATTTCAACCGCGATCTCATCGGGCAAAGAAAGCTCGATCCAGCCGAAGTCGAGAGCACGGCGGCGGAGGCGGCGCGTAATGTACCGCACGTCTTTCGCGTGTACACCCGGGAGATGCTATTGAACGGAATGGTAGATTTCGAAGTGGGCCGGCGGGTGATGAATGGGTTCTATGCGCCGCGCAGTCCGGATATGTACGTGTTGCTGGAACCCTATTGGCTCTATGGCGCCAGGGGTACCACGCACAGCACCACCTTCAGCTACGACGCGCACGTACCGGTGATTTTCATGGGTCCGGGAATCAAGGCCGGGCGGTTCGATGAGACGATTTCAGTAAACGACGTGGCGCCCACGCTGGCGACTTATCTGGATATCGAAACGCCCGGCGGCAGCGTTGGACGGTGTCTCTCGGAGATCTTCTGATTCCGCTACCCACGCCTAAGCGTCAACCGAAACGCATCAGTTGCGGACATACTGCATACAAATGGCGAACAAATTCCAGGCCACTACTGCCGCGAACCAGATGTTAAGAAACACCAGGATGCGCTTGCGATGGAGAAACATCGCGATGGCCGCCAATCCAGCGGCCAGAATTTTTGAAACCAGAAGTCCGCTGAGCGGTCCGGTTTGCAATAAATGGCCGATGAAGGCGCTGCCTTCCTGCGCGCCCAAGTGCAGTCCGATCAAGGTGGTCAGGACGTCCAGGATTTGAAGGCCAAGAAATAAACCGACCGCCGTTGGAAATGCGATGGAGATTCTCGCGGGCGTGTGATTGGCTTCTGAAATTTCTTGCGGCACGATAATCACCGATTATCGAGGGGCGCGCCGCCGAACTCCAGTCCTCTTTGGTTATCCGCTATTCGTCGCGCAACGTGGTGACGGGATCGAGACGCGTGGCGCGGCGCGCCGGCAGATAAGCCGCGGTGAGCGCCACGATGAGCAGCAGCCCGGCTACGCCGCCGAACGTAAGCGGATCCGCCGGTTTGACCGCAAATAGAAGAGACTTCATCAGCGAAGTCAGACCTAATGCGGCCGCTGTCCCCGCTATCAGCCCCGCCGCCACGAGTATGGCGCCCTGCCGCAAGATCATGCGCAGCACGTCGCCGCCCTGCGCCCCCAGCGCCATGCGCACACCGATCTCGCGGCTGCGCTGCAGGACGCTCTGCACCATCACGCCGTACAGTCCAACGGCAGCCAGCAGCAGCGCAATCGACGAAAACGCGGCCAGCAGCCAGGCGGCGAAGCGCCGGTTGGCGAGCGAGTCCGCCACCCGCTGGTCCATGGTCTTAACGTCGAAAATGGGCACGTCTTTGTCGATGCGCGCCACTTCGTGCTGAATGCCATTCATCAGCGGCATGGGATCGCCCGCGGTGTGCACCACGAACTGGATGGATTGCGCGGGCTTCTGCAGATACGACCAGTAAAGGGTTGCCTTGCGCTGCGTATTATCGAGGGCGCTGTGTTGCACGTGTCCTACGATGCCGACAACCGTAGCCCACCCCTCGTCGCCGCGGCGCAGATGCCGCCCAATGGGTTCCTGGTTCTTGAAGTATTCCCGTGCCAGGGCCTCGTCAACCACCACCGCAAGCGCCGCGCCTTCGCGGTCGGAATCGGTGATCAGGCGGCCTCGCAGCAGCGGAATTCCCATAGCTTTGAAATAGCCTGGACTGACGACGCGTTGATCGACGTGCGGCGGGGTGCCGCCGGCGGGCGCCGTATAACCTTCGATCCTCACCGATCCGGAGCTGTTGCTGCCGCTGAATGGCAGTGGGTTGACGGCTCCGGCGGTGGAGACGCCAGGCAGTCGAGCCACGCGTTCCAGTAGCGCATGGAAGAATCCCGAAGTCTGGGCTTGGGTCCTGTAACTCGCGGGGGGCAGCGAGACGCCAAAGGTAAGCACGTTTTGCGCACGGAAGCCGGGGTCCACTTTCGCGAGGCTGGCAAAGCTGCGCAGTAATAGGCCCGCGCCAACCAACAATACCAGAGACAAGGCGACTTCGACAATAACCAGCGCGCTGCGCGTGCGATGACGGCGCAGGCTGCCGGAAGCGCCGCGTGCGCCCTGCTTCAACAAGTCGTGCAGGTTGCCGGCGGCCACTTGCATCACCGGCGCAAGCCCAAACAAAACGCCCGTCAACAGTGCGATGGCGGCGGTGAACGCCAGCACGCGGCCATCGATCGACACCTCATCCAGGCGCGGCAGTTGCTGGGGGCCGCTGTTAACCAGAAGGCTCACGCCCCAGCTCCCGAGAAGGACGCCCGCGGCGCCGCCCAGCAGGCCGAGCATGACGCTTTCTGTAAGCATCTGCCGCGCGATGCGCCACTTGGCCGCGCCCAGCGCCGCGCGGATGGAGAGTTCGCGCATTCGCCCGGCGGCGCGCGCCAGCGACAGGTTCGCTACATTCGCACAGGCGATCAATAGCACAAAGCCGACCGCGGCCAGTAGCACGAGCAGTCCGCCGCGCACGTCGCCCACCAGCAATTCGTTCAAAGAATCTACGCGGATGGCCCAACCGGTCGACGGCGGGTATTCATTGGGGAACTTTTTCGCCAGCGCGCGCCCAAACGCGGCCATTCCGGCGCGCGCCCGTTCGACAGAAACGCCGGGTTGCAGCCGGGCCAGGATGAACAGGAATTGATTCGTGCGTTCGGCCGGAGACATCTGTTCGGGGGTGAAGGCCGTGGGAATCCAGGCGTCCAGCGGGGCGAACCATTGCAGTACGGAAGGCACGATCCCCACCACCGTGTAAGGCTTGCCGTTCAGGTGAACCGTGCGGCCGAGCACGCCCGGATCTCCGCCGAAGCGGCGCTTCCACAGTCCTTGCGTGAGCAGGACCACCTGGTTCTTACCCAGTTGATCTTCTTCGTAGGTGAACACGCGGCCCAGGATGGGCTGGATACCCAGCACCGCAAATAGTCCCGAGGTGGCTTCGCCGCACTGCAGGCGCTCCGGCCGATCGACGCCCGTGAGGTTGAAATCGTCGGTGCTGATGGCCGCGACCTCCGAGAACAGATGCCTCTGTTTGCGGTAGTCGATGTAATCGGCGACCGAGGCCGAGGCATCCAGTCCAAGCGTCTTATATTGGTTCTGGAGATAAACAATTCGCTCGGGATGCGGGAACGGCAGCGGACGCAGCAGAGTAGCGTTCACCACGCTGAAAATGGCCGTGTTGGCGCCGATGCCCAGCGCCAGGGTGAGCACCGCGGTCAGCGTAAAGCCGGGGCTGCGGCGCAGAATTCGGACGGCATAGCCAACGTCTTTCAACCAGGTCGTCACTTGTCCACCTCGGATTCAGGTCACAATAAGCAATCTGAGTGCCCGCCGAAAGCGTCGCAAAGGCTGCCCGCAGCAAGATTCGCTGTCCGGTTTTGGGATGCAGCGTCCGATTCTGTCGCCCGCGTGTTAACTCCGCCCTGCTTAATCCGGCTTGCGCGCCAGAAAACCCACGTGCCCGGGCGAGAAGCGGAAGCGCCCGTAGCCACCGAGCAGCCGTGCTGCAAAGCCCGCGCGAATTAACTCCGCCAGCAGCTCAGCGCCCGCGTACAAGCGAAGGCAATGCGTCTCTTCACTGCGCCGGTAAAACTTACCGACGCGCCGAAAGCTCACGATCCGCCGCGTCAGCATATGCTGTTTGCGGTCCTCTCGCACGTCCAGCAGGATCGCCCAATCGTCGCCTTCGACAAATTTCTTCCGCGGCGCATGATCCGTCACGCGCGGTTCCACGATATCAAAAATGAGCACACCGCCCGGACGCAGGCTGCCATATGCACGGTGGAAAAATCCGGCCAAAGCCGCCTTCCCGCTCCGTGGATCGAACGCGTAATTAACGCATTCTCCGATAGCAGTCACCGCGTCGCACGGCGGGAGTTCGGCGCTCATAAACGATGCCGTGCGGAATTTGGCGGAGGGCGCCTGCCTGCGCGCCAGGCGGATCATGTGGGCCGATATATCGATGCCCAGCACCGCGTATCCACGCTGGCAGAGTTCCCCCGCCCAGACCCCGCTGCCGCAGCCGACATCCACCACCAGACCGTCTCGCACCCGGTTTTGCCGCAGCAAGCGCAACAGGCCGGGCGCGGCATTGCGGGCGAAGCTGGTAAAACCGGTATCGTGGATGTAGGCCAGATCGCGATCATAGGCCGTCATGAACTACTTACGAAAGAATTCCTGATCGATCTTAGCGGCCAGGATAAAATCGCTCTCGGTCAGTCCATCGATCTTATGTGTATATGTCTTCACATCCACTCTTCCCCAACTTAGTGCTATATCCGGATGATGCCCCTCGGCCTCGGCGACCGCACCCGCGCGATTTGCGAAGGCCAGCGCAGTCTTGAAATCCGGGAACACGAACGTCTTAGTAATGTGGTGCTCCGCGATTACTTTCCAATCCGGCAACTGAGCGGATAACTTCTCTAACTCTTCGCCTCGCAACGGAGGCACGCCACCCTTGCAGGGGACACAATGCTTCTGCGTCAGGATGGTTCCAGATTCACCCATATCTCTCCTTCTCTGATTTCCACCGGATAAGTGTCCAAAGGCTTCACCCGCTCCTGCAGCCCGGGCACGTCCTCGGGATACACATTCCTGGGAAAGTGATTCTCTCCGGTCCTTACATCATACTGGAAATGATGCCAGGGCAGTCGAGCAGATGGTCCTATAGCTGCCCGCCCTCCAGCGGTTTGTGCTGATGATTACAGATGAAGTTCAGTGCGTAGATGGAACCCGCATAGTTGGCGAGGATGATCGGCATTTCCGCCGGCGCATACGAACCTGGTGCGGCCGGGGCGGAACGTCCTCCGCCCGGCAAAGATTGCGGAAGGCCATTTAAGAAAATCGGCGGTCATGAAGCGCTTCACGTAAGGTGAATCGCCCGGTGGTATGCGGAGAACCAGGCTTAATGCTCGACCTCCTCGTGCAAGATTGCCAGCGCGAAGTCGTAAGTGCGGTGGTCTTTTCCGAAGCCTCGTCGGAGAAATCTGTGGGTCACCGCTACGCTCCAATGGCGGCCGGACGCTCGGCTTGCGCGACTCTGTCGCGGCTCTGTTACCTGGGTCGCGTGCTTGTGAGAGTGTCACGGGATTGACCGGCGAAACCGCCTGACTCACAACGCATGCCGGTGTGCAATTGTGGCACAGACGGTTTCGTCTGTCGCTTGCGAAGCGAGGTTTTTTTTGCGCATCTCAAGCCATGCGGCATCGGCATTTCCGCCGGGCACCCGTATCAGGGCCGCGACCGTCAGCGGATTCCGCGACTGAACCGCAAAATCCCGAAACCGGTGCAGCACCCTACGTGGTGGAAAACCGGCGGCGATAGGCGGTAGGTGTCGTGTCCAGCGTCCGGCTGAAGTGCTGCCGCAGCGTCGCCGCCGTCTGTAGCCCCACCGCTTCGGCAATCGCATCGATCCCGTCGTCGGTCTTTTGGAGCCGCGTCTGCGCGGCCAGGAGACGCTGGTGGGTGAGCCATTGGTGAGGCGTGGTTCCGGTCTGCTGGCGGAACTGGCGCGCGAAGGTGCGCGGCGACATCGCCGCGTGGCGCGCCAGATCCTCCACGTGCAGAGCCTGGCCCAAATGCGATTGTGCCCATTGCAAGAGCGGCGCGAGCCCTCCGGCCGCCCGGCTGTCGACGGGGTTTTGGACGTATTGCGCTTGACCGCCGTCGCGGTGCGGCGGCATGACCAGCCGGCGGGCCACGCGGTTGGCGATTTCGGCGCCATAATCGCACCGGACGATGTGCAGGCAAAGGTCTATGCCCGCGGCGCTGCCCGCCGAAGTCAGAATGCTGCCTTCATCCACGTACAGAACACCGGGGTCGACGCGAATCTTCGGAAACCGGGAAGCCAACTCTTCCGCGTAACGCCAGTGGGTGGTGGCGCGCTTGCCATCGAGCAGGCCGGTGGCCGCAAGAACGAAGGCTCCCGAACAAATGGAGACCAGACGTGCGCCGCGAGCGTGCGCCGAACGCAGTGCTTTAAGGAGAGATCCCGGAGGAGGTTCGCTGGTTCGCTTCCAGCCCGAAATAACGATGGTTCCGGCCTGTTGCAAGGTCCGCAATCCACGGCGTGCCTCAACACGAACGCCGCCGGTCGTGCGGAGCGGGCCGCGCTGGTGCGAGCAGGTCTCAAACTTGTACCAATCGACCTCCAGCTCCGGCCTCGGCAAGCCGAAAATCTCCACCACGATCCCGAACTCGAAGATGCTGAGGCCGTCGTAAAGCAGAGTAGCCACGCGGCGATGGTCGCAGGAGCGCATGGCAGGATTTTAGCGCATATTGGCGTTTCTGCCTATCGACAAAGTTTTTGAATCGGGCAACAGTGGTTTATGAACATACACAATGAGATCACCGCCGATCCGCAAACGGCCCTCAATCACTTTGAGAAGCTCCTGTCTCTCGAAACCGACTGCTGGGACGTTCACGCGGCGTTGGCTTCGGGCGCGCCCGGGTTTGTGCTGCTGGATGTTCGCAGCCCGCAAGCTTTCGAGGTCGGCCATGTTCCGGGCTCGCTCCATCTCCCGCACGGCCGAATCAATGAACGCAATCTCGCCGCCTATCCCCTGGATACGCTATTCGTTGTCTATTGCAGCGGGCCGCATTGCAACGGAGCCGACCGCGCTGCAGCTCGTCTGGCGCGCCTGGGCCGGAAAGTGAAGAAAATGATCGGCGGTGCGGAAGGCTGGAAAGTTGAAGGCTTCGCCCTGGAAAAAGCCCCGTCCGAGGAATCTGTGGGTCACTGACATGGTCGAATGGTTCCGGGAAGCTCGGCTCGCCCAGCTGGCGAACCCGCTGCCGGACGGTGGGGCGTCGGCTTTTTTCCGGAGCCAATTGCCTTTTCGAACGAGTTTGACCTCCCCGGTAAACGCTGCGCCGTCAGGAAGGATCAATCCCTCGGCGGCCACATTTCATCGGCGGGCGTTTCCCGGCAAGTTGGCTGACGTTGGGAACGAACCGTCGAGCAAACGGTTGTGGGCCGCGCAGTTTCCGCTGCACGCTCATTTGACCGCAAGATTCGGATAGGCGGTTCGGCGGACAGGAGGTATTCTTGTCATTGGATGCTATACGTCTTTGTAGATTCGAGAAGTTGCAAAGGAAGGAGTTGATTATGACGCCGGCGCAACCGGGACTAGAGGTGTCGGCCCCATGGACCTACCGCGAAAAGCTGTTCAACCTGTTGGCTGGCCGGGATCCGATCGAGGTGTTAGGGCAGACGGCATCCACACTGGCCGATATTGTGGCCAGACATCCGGCGGAAGTCCTGCGCGGGCGAGCAATTCAAGGGAAATGGACTACGAACGAAATCATCGGCCATCTCACCGATAGCGAATGGGTTTATGGATATCGCCTCAGGTTGATCCTTTGTGAGGACGAGCCGGCTATTCTGGGCGTCAGGCAGGATGCTTGGGTAGCCTCCCTGCGCCACAATGAACGCGAGCCGTCCGAACTTGTCGAAATATTTCGGACGCTGCGCGTACTCAATTTGTCTGTGTGGAGACGAATGTCACCAGAGGACTTGCAATGCAGCGGGCAGCACAATGAGCGTGGCGCGGAGTCCTTGGCCGCGATGCTACAATTGCTGGCCGGTCACGACCTTTCCCACCTGCATCAGATCAGTCGTTATATTCAAGCCCTTGAGTCGCGGGGCTAGCGCTGCCGCGACTGCATGCCGTCGAGTCGCCCACTTGGAGTGCCGGCGCAATCAATACTTCTAATCATGGTAGTGCGTCAAGTGCTTTCGCCTCCGCTTGTCCGCTAAGCAGCCACTACTCACCGGGCGATATCCTAAAGGAATGCCCACCAATTCATTTGGAACCGCGTCCCCCCTCCGCGCCGGTACTGCGGATTACCTCATCTTTAACCTTCACACCCTGGAACAGCAAGGCATCGGCAACGTCGGACGGTTGCCCTTCGCCAGCAAAATTCTTCTCGAAAACCTGCTGCGCCACGAAGACGGCCGGCGTGTGACGGCTGCCGATATCGAATATGTCGCGCGCGGCGCGGACGCCTCTGCCGCCAAAGAGATCAGCTTCATGCCGGCACGCGTGCTGTTGCAGGATTTCACGGGCGTGCCCTGCGTGGTCGATCTCGCCGCGATGCGCGATGCCCTGGCCGCTATGGGCGCCGATACCAGGCGTGCCAATCCGCTGCTGCCCGTCGACCTGGTGATCGATCACTCCGTGCAGGTGGATGCTTATGGCAGCGCCGACGCGTTCGATATCAACGGGCTGCTGGAATTCCAGCGCAACCGCGAACGTTACATCCTGCTGCGCTGGGGCCAGAGCGCGTTTCAGAATTTCCGCGTAGTGCCGCCGGATACCGGCATTGTGCACCAGGTGAATCTGGAATACCTTGCGTCGGTGGTGTTCCGCCGCCAGACGGCTGCGTCCGTTTGGGAAGCGTATCCCGACACGCTGGTCGGCACCGACTCTCACACCACCATGGTGAACGGACTAGGCGTGCTCGGGTGGGGTGTGGGCGGCATTGAAGCCGAAGCTTGCATGCTCGGCCAGCCCATCTCGATGCTGCTGCCGCCGGTGGTGGGATTCAAACTGCATGGCCGCATGCCGGAAGGCACGACGGCGACCGACTTGGTGTTGACCATCACTCAAATTCTGCGCAAGAAAGGAGTAGTTGGCAAGATCGTCGAGTTTTATGGTGCCGGTCTCAGCGCGTTGAGTCTGGCAGATCGCGCTACCGTGGGCAACATGGCGCCGGAATATGGTGCCACCGCAGGCTTTTTCCCCGTCGATACGGAGACCCTCGCTTATCTGCGCTTCACGAATCGCGATGCGAGCCTGATCGAACTGGTGGAGGTGTACAGCAAGGAGCAGGGCCTCTTCCGGACCGACGACACTCCCGATCCGGTGTATGCGGAAACCGTCGATCTGGATCTGGCGACGGTCACACCTTCCGTGGCCGGACCGAAACGCCCGCAGGATCGCGTCAACCTGCCGGACGTGAAGAAGAATTTCGAAATGGCCTTTGGCGGCGCACATAAGCCTGTGGTCATCCATATGAACGGCAGCACCAAAAACGGCGGCCCCAAGGACACCAGCGAAATCACGCTCGATCATGGCTCGGTTGTAATCGCCGCCATTACCAGTTGCACGAACACCTCAAACCCGTCCGTCATGCTGGGTGCCGGCCTGCTCGCCAAGAATGCCGTGGAGCGGGGGCTGAAGTCCAAGCCATGGGTGAAGACCAGCCTGGCTCCCGGCTCCAAGGTGGTTTCGGATTATTATCGCGAAGCCGGCTTGATGCCTTACCTGGAAGCGCTCAACTTTCACCTGGTGGGCTACGGCTGCACCACCTGCATCGGCAATAGCGGACCGCTGCCCGAGCCTGTGGCCGAGGCCGTACAGCGTGAGAACCTGACGGTAGCTGCAGTACTCAGCGGCAATCGTAATTTCGAGGGCCGCATCAACGCCCAGGTGAAGGCCAATTATCTGGCGTCGCCGCCGCTGGTAGTGGCGTATGCGCTGGCCGGACGCATCGACATCGATCTTACGACGGAACCGCTCGGCGAGGATCCCACGGGCGCCCCCGTGTACTTGCGCGACATCTGGCCCAGCGACGAAGAAGTACGTGCAGTGGTGCGCACGTCGATCAATCGCGAGATGTTCCAGCACGAATACGCGAAGGCATTCGAAGGCGACGCCAATTGGCGCGGCATGCACGCGCCCACGGGCGACATGTTTGTCTGGGAGCCGCAGTCCACTTACATCAAGCGCCCGCCCTATTTCGACCACATGGTGGATCCCGAAACATCGGTGCAGGATTTGCGCGGCATGCGGGTGCTGGCGCTGCTGGGCGACTCGATCACCACCGATCACATCTCGCCGGCCGGCTCCATCGGCAAGGACACGCCGGCGGGCCGCTATCTGATCGCGCAAGGCGTCCAGCCCAAGGATTTCAACTCCTACGGCGCGCGGCGCGGCAACCACGAAGTGATGGTGCGCGGCACGCTGGCCAACGTGCGGCTGCGCAATCAACTCGCGCCCGGAACGGAAGGCGGCTGGACGCGCCATTTACCCGACGGCGAGCAGATGTCCATTTACGATGCGTCCATGCGATACCAGCAGGAGGGCGTGCCGCTGGTGATCGTCGCGGGCAAGGAGTATGGTTCCGGATCTTCACGTGACTGGGCTGCCAAAGGCGTTCTGTTGCTCGGCGTGAAGGCGGTGATCGCGGAAAGCTTCGAGCGCATCCATCGCGCCAACCTGGTGGGGATGGGCATCCTGCCGCTGCAATTTGTGGATGGCCAGAGCGCCGCCAGCCTCGGGCTTACGGGACACGAGCATTATAGCGTGCAGGGTGTGAAAGGCGCCCTGCGTGATGCCGCGCGCCGGGCCCGCGTGCATGCGGTAGACGATGCCGGCGCAGAAAAAACATTCGAAGTGCTGGTGCGCGTGGATACGCCGCAGGAGGTTGAATACTACCGCTACGGCGGCATCCTTCCATATGTGCTGCGGCAGATCGCCGAGGCTCCCGTGGCCGTATAGCGTGAGGCAGGCGCGCCTGCCTCACCGCTTCAACATATCCTCCACCCAAGGCGGAGTCGCCTCCATCAACCGGCCCAACTCCGGCTCCAGTTCGTCCATCTTGACCTTCATCTCCCACGCCACTTCCCGATAGCTGAAATGGCCCTTCACGCCGCTGCGCACGCGCGCGATGTACTCCGCTTCCGCAAAGTCCATCTTGAACAGGAAGCGCCCACGCGCGCCGAACGGCAGCAGGTAATGCGCGCCCGGCGAGGGTAAGCCCCGCATGGCGGTCAGGGCCGATTCTATCGCTTCCCGATACACCTCCGCGGCCCCGGCTTCCTCCACCAATGCCGGCGTATCGTAGCCTAGCCGCCCGGAGTAGCTCTGACGGAATTTGTGGCAGCGCCGGTGACGGTGCAGGTCCCGATAGGCGCCGATATCGATGGCTAAATCGTAAGCATAAAGCCCTCCGTGGAAGCCGGCTAACAGATCGTCACGCCGCGTGCGGGATTCGAAAGCCACATCCAGCACCTCGGCACGCTGCGCCGCGCTCCATGCGCGCGCCATCTCGTAGAGTTCCCGAAAGGGCCGGTCCGACACCGGATACAACAGCGTGGCCACAATATCCGCGGCCGTATCCGACGGGTGCATCAAATCAACGCGCTCAGGCTCGCCGCCTTCGGAACGCGGCAGGTTCTGATCCGCCCATTGGCGAAGATTATTTCGCGCCCGCGCGGCGTATTCATCCGCATCGGCGTGCCGGGCCAGCGTGGGCGCCAGCGCCTCGCGGGCCGCACCCGCGTCCCAAATGCAATCCGGCTCGGCGGCGCAGGCCCTTGCAATCTCGTCGCCCAGCTCGCGCAATTCCTGGTACTCGGCCGCTTTCAACCGCCTGATCTGCTTCTCGAGTGTGCGAATGCTGGTGACTTGTCCCACTTGCGTCGGGATGCCCCAGAAAAGCAGATAGCGCGCGACATCGAAGGCTCGCGCCGCCAGGTTGCGCCGGTACACTGCCGGCGTCATATCGTCGGGCCGCGGCAGGCGCGCCGCCAGACAATCGAACGCGCGCGCATTCACCTCCGCATATGCGGCCAGCAGCCGGCGGGCGGCAGATTCATAACATTCCGCCATTTGGCCGATGAGTTCCGGCGGCGTGACAAACCCGGCGCGCGAGAAATCCTGGTAACGCGACGATTTCGCCTGCCCGTCCCACAGCGGCTCTTCTTCGATTTCCGTCGCCGCCAGTTCCGATAGTCCCTCGAAGCACACCACCGTGTGTCCGAGGTCGGCGATGGAAGCGTGGCCGTACTGGAAATAGAAGCTCTCCAAAAATTTTTGCGAATCGTGCGTGCGCACCCACGCGAGCGACTCGCGGATCGAATCGGGCGAGCGGCTATAGCGCGCCAGGGCGTACGCGCATTTCTCGGGCGGCATCGGCGACACGGAAATGACGCGGGGTTTGGATTCCGGCATGAAACAGATATGATAACGGATTCAATGCGAATTCGAATACAACGATTGCGAGACGATGCCGTGCTGCCTACCTACGCGCACGGTCCGGACGAAGATGCCGGCCTGGATTTGCGGGCCGTGGAACGCGTGGTGCTGGCGCCAGGTAAGCCGCAGTTGGTGGCGACCGGTTTATCGATCGAGCTGCCACCTGGCTACGAGGCGCAGATCCGCCCACGCAGCGGACTGGCCTCTAAACACGCCATCACGCTGCCGAACAGCCCGGCGACCATCGATCCCGGCTATCGCGGCGAGATCCGCGTGATCCTGCTCAACCTGGGCCGGGAGCCATACGAAATCCATCCCGGCGACCGCATCGCGCAGATGGTGATTGCGCGCTACGAAGCGATCGAATGGGAAGAGGGCGCGCTCAACGAATCGCGCCGCGGCGAAGGCGGCTTCGGTTCGTCGGGCCGATGAGGGCCACGCGCCGCGGCGTTATACCTTCAGCAACTCCGCCAAGCCCGCCACTACCACTCGCAAACCCACATAGAACGTGCCGAACAAGGCATAGGCCGCGCTGACTTCGTCGAACCGCATCTCGTAAATCAGCTTTTTAAAGACCAGCGGATCCTCGGCGAACAAGTCCACCCCCCACTCCCAATCATCGAAACCGATCGATCCGGTAATGATCTGTTTCACGTCGTCGGCATAGCGGCGGCCTATCATGCCGTGATCGTGCATCAGGCGCTGGCGTTCGGCCATGGGCACCTGGTACCAGTTCACGCTTTCACCGCGGCGGCGGTCCATCGGATAAAAGCAGATGTATTTGCGGTCCGGAATAGCCGGCCACAAACGCGGCGCCATCACTTGCCTTTGGCGGGCTAGCTGCACCTCGATCTCCTGGTTCCATTCCGGCGAGTGCGGCTGGATGCCACGTTCGGCGAGGCCGGCATATAGCTTCAACGTGGAATCGTACAAACCCAGTTCGACCATGGATAGATACGATGTAGTGGGCTCCAGGAATTCCGAAAGCCGCAGGCGTGCCAGCGCGATCTCGGCTCGGTTCAACTCCTCAAAATCCTTGCGGAAATGCACCAGCATGAAATCGCCTTTGTGACCGATGAGTGAATACATCGCGCTTTGCTCCATGGCGCTCAATGTGGCAACGGCTTCGGCGAGCACCGCGTCGCGCTCGGTCGAGGTCAGAGTTTTCCAGGCTGTCCAGCGGAACCGCATCATCTGGTGCAAAACGCTGGCCCCTTCGAGGGTTAGTGGAACGGCTGGCAGAGAGGTCATGGCTATTTCATTTTGGCACAGGGCGGATTGGTGCGCAGCGTGCTTAATCGGACGTTGCAAGCACGCATAGAGGAGCCGGTATTGGCAGTTAAGTGATTTAAACTAATTAGGTTAGCGAATTGGACGGTAGATGCAAATGCTAGATCATTCCACAAGCCTGAGTCAAAATCCCCAGTTTCACCCACCCGTTAGGATAGCGCCAGCAAAGACGCTGGATGGCGGTATCCGCACCCAGGCAAACGCGCAATTGGCAGCCAGACGAGACGTTCCGTCGAGGCGGCTCTCCTGCAAGACGTGTCAGGGTAAATGCTGCGTGGGCCGTTGCCGCTTCTAGAACCAGTGGCGCTTGGACAAGCCGATCGCTGCCATGCCTGCCAGTACCAAAGACCAAGATCCAGGCTCTGGAACAGCGGATCCAGGCGCGTAATCGAACCCGGTCACTAGTCCACCACTCTGATTTCCACCGTTGGTGGTACCGAAGTAAGCGCTGCTCGACACCACCGATACCCCATTAGGGCACGTAGTCTGTGGACCGCACTGCGCCTCGTTCAGGTAAAGAGGCGGCGCAGAGTTGGAAGCACCATTCACCGTTACAGTCAGCAACAGGTTCCCATCAGCTGGATCGTACACAAAAGGAGTGCCGGTGATGATTAATTCGTCGCCGGTGCCTTTCGGGGTGAGGGAGGGCAGCGTCCCCGAGAAGAATTCCTCGTATCCCCAGCTGACATTCGCTTCAGGGTTGGCGAGGTTGAGATCACCCGGCGCAAAAGATGTGTAGGAAAAGCTCAGAGTAAACGATCCACTCGCAGGTGCTGCGCCGTTTAGAACCTGTGCTTCGAAGAATGTGAGGCCCTGAATCGAGATGGTGTCGGGGAACGCCGAACTCAAATAAACCTGCTGGTAGGTCCCTAACCCGAAAAAAGTCGGACATCCAAACGGATCGCAATTGCCCGTGCCCTGCATGGGAGGATCGCCCAGGATAAGGCTGTCAGCCTGCAAACTCAAGGTCGCGAAGGCTAAGCACAGCACTCCACGATAAGCCGCCCGCTTTATCATCAGGTTGTTCCGCGCCTCATAGTGAGCATAGAGCGATTCGCTTCACATTGCAACAAGGTACCAGTTTACTTTGGTTATCTCCCGTATCATTAAGAACATCGAGACCATCAAAATTTGGAGGCTACTGCGCGGCGCGCCTCTTGCGCCTCCGCGGAAAACCACGTATCGAGGAACTGGTCGAGCGTAGCGCGGTCGCTGCATATATCGCGTCGCGCTCCCGGCTCCTGTAGCGAACGCTTCATCGCGCGATAAGCGGCCGGCGGCTTGGCGGCCAGGGCGCGGGCGCAGGCGACGGCCCGGTCTCGGACTTGTTCGGCCGGCGCCAGTTCCCGCACCAGGCCAATTTCTTGCGCGCGCGCCGGCGTAAGCGGCTCGCCGAACAGCATGATCTCCCGTGCCGGGACCAGGCCCGCGGCGTTCATCAGCATACTACGCATGGTGGGTGAAAGCGCCAGCCCGAGATTGATTTCGTTCATCGCGAAACCGAAATCGCCTTCCGCCATGATGCGGAAATCGCACGCGATCGCCAGGATCGCGCCGCCCGCGAAAGTGTGCCCGCTCAACGCCGCCACCACCGGTTTCGGGCAATAGTACAGGCCTTCGTATAAGTCGATAAAGCGGCCGAAGAAGGCCGACATGCCCTCGCGGTCGTAGCTGAAGACCTCGCGTATATCGAAGCCACTCGAAAAGAATCGCGGCCGGTTACTGGCCAGTACCAGCCCGCGGACAGAGTCATCGGCAGTCGCCGCGCCAACGGCACCGCATAGTTCCTCGACTAATGCGAAATTCAACGCATTGGCTTTTCCCCGTGACAGGGTCAGAATTGACAGATTACCGTCGCGCTCGGATCGAATATGCTCCATTTTGGGTTACTGTAGCATGGCGAGCGCTAGGCCCCCCGATCAGGCACCCGGTAGTTTCGTCGAGCTGTGTACGCGCGCCAGATGCACGAACGCTTCGGCGGCGCCGCAGCCGGACTCACGCCCGCGGTAGTTTTCCATCATCTGATGGTATTCGCTGTAAATACGCTCGCCGTCCTGGCTCTTGTGCGCGAATAGCGCGCCTTTTTTGGTTTCGCGCACGCCCGCGACATCCACATAGTCGGTAGGATGAAATCCCATGGTTTGCGCACCCAGATCGACTTCGTAATAATACAATTCAAATCGCCCGCGGGCGGCCAGCCAGGCGCGAAATGTCAGCGTGCTGGCAGCCTGGTGGTCCAGGTGGGTATCGATGGGCCATTGGGTGAATACGACATCGGGATTTTCAGCAAAAATCAGCTTGCTCAGGGACTCCGCGGCGTCGTGGTTCACCACCGTGGCGCCGTCAATCTGACCGGCGAAGACGGGTTTGGCGCCCAGGATCCGGCAAGCGGCGGCGCATTCGGCCGAGCGGATCTCCGCTGCCTCGGCGTGGGACTTGCCCGGAATTCCCGCTTCGCCGCGCGTCAGATAGATGATGGTTACGCCGGCGCCCAGCGTGGCATAGCGCGCTAAAGTGCCGCCGCAGCCGGATTCCGGATCGTCGGGATGGCCGCCTACGCAAACCACCCTGGTGGCATGGGCGGAACCTGTCTGGCCGGCGGCGAGGGCCGGCAAAGTAAGAAACTGGCGGCGCGAAGGAATCAAGAGCCGGCCCTCCCGGCCCACCGGCTCAATTGCCGGGCGAACTGCTCTGGGTCACTCGCCTGGTATAGAACGAAGGCGCCATCGCCTTTGGGTGGGATCAGAACCAGCCGGTTCCCGCCGGCGCGAAACAGGCGCACGGTTTTGCCATTCCCCACGCGAAACCAGCCGGATTGATAATGTGTATTCGCAAAGCCATTCGTGCGCAGGGTCGGCCGCCACGCCGCATCCTGCGCCAGGTCTATGATCCGGACGCCGCCGGCATCGATGGCCTCCGCACGCAACGTAACCGGATAGAAACGGTCGTGGATGGTGATCGCATTGCCAGTGAGAGAATAACCAGCAGGGCCCGGCGAGTACAAAAACACCCATGTCATGAAAAGGAGCGCCAACCCGGCGAGGCCGAAGCCCACGATTTTGCCGGTCAGATTACGGGGAGTTTGAAGCCCCGGCGCATCAGGCGATGGTCCGCTGAAGGAAGGCCGGGCCACCGCCGCTCGAAATCCTGCCAGATCGTCCGGGCTGAGCACGAGCACTTTGTTAGCGGTAGTTATGATTGCGGTCTGGTCGCGGCGCGTCACATACCAGTGAGACTTGCCCAACTTGGAGGTGCTGAATAATCCGTAATAACCGAATAACCCTCCATTGCCCCACAATCTAAGACAGCCGGTGAAGTCATCCGGAGTGCCGGCGCGCACCTCGCGAATGTCCGCCAGCGGAACCTGTATATTTCCGATCATGCGCCGGATGACGAGGGCATCAGGCGACAGTTTGTACCCGCGTGGAGAGTAGGCATAGGCCAGAAGGATCAGCAAAGCAAACAGCAGCACGATATAGACGACGTGCACCATCCAGGCGACTACGGCCAGCAGCAAGCAGACTATCACAGAAATAGCTTTCGCCATAGAATCGTATGAAGCAGAAAACGAGCGTTCCGGCATCAATTGCCCGCCACGAACAAATGTCCGTCGTTCTGAGAATAAATTTTGCCATCGCCGCCGATGGATGCAGGCGTGTATGCGGCGCCGAGGGCCAGTTGTTGGAAGATCTTACTCACCGGCGATCCACCTTGCGGGATGGCGAACAGGTTACCGTCTTCGCTATTGGCATATACCACACCGTTCGCATCTATCGCCGGGCTGTTTACGCACCACTCGAATCCATTCGGGTGATCTGACACGCATGTCAACGTCCCGTCTGCGTTGCGCGTGCAACTCTCGGTATTGGTATTCTGAAAGCTCCATTCAATATTCATGTTGGGATCGAGCTGCGTTACAAAGTACTGTTCAGGTGAAGCGGGGTTGCTGGAGTTCCGGTCAGTGGGACACATTGTAGTATCATCGCAGTAAGAGCCGACACCGCCATAGTGATTGTTCTTAGTCACTGCGGACCAGGTACCGTCATGCGCATAGATCGCAGGTGTGGTGTCCCATCCAAAACCAAACGCCCCAAGGTAATTGCCGTTGGCGTCGAAGTGCATCAGGTGGCCCTGGGAATAATTGTAACGGCTCCAGGACCCATAGAGGACGGTCCCATCGGGCGCCACCACAGGCGTGGACGATCCATCGTCGATCACGCTGCCATCGCCCGGCTGGTTGGTCAGCGGATCTACGCCCTGCAACGATCCGGCGCGGCATCCGCCCGGACTGCCATTGGCCGGCAGCCAGCCGCCATCGGCCACCGCGACACCGCAGCCGTCGTTGAAACGGTTACGCAATGAAGCAATCCACTTCAGGCTGAGATCTGGATTCAGCGCCAACAGAAAGGAATAGCGGTCGTTGAAGTGCGCGCGGCTGATGGTGTAAATGGTGCCATCGGGAGCCACGGCCGGCGACACATTCAGGCCGGCGCGCTGGCTGCCGCAGGTGCTGGTTGCCGGAGCCGCGGTCGTGCTCGGCGGCCATGGCAATTGCGAGGCATCGAAGGACGTGACGCACTGGCCAGTCGGGCTGGGCGCTTGGGTTGCTGTCAGGGATGGATAACTCGCCATGCTGATAGAGCCCGCTGCGGCGATTTTGACGATCCAGGAGTTAGTCGAATCATTTCCGTAGAAACCGTTAGTGGTGACTACCTGGATCGCGTTGTAATACAGGTTGCCGCTCGCGTCCATGGTGATCGGTCCAGTCTCATACGTATTCGGATCGGTTCCGAAGGGGGCAAAGCGCTGGATGAAGGCGCCAGTCGCCTCGTTCAGCTCAATAACGCTGCCGCTGGCTCCCGGCAGATAGACTACGCCGTTTCCCAGCGCGGCGTGGAACACCGGCTCCCAAAAATCGTTACTCGACCCCGGCGCTTTCCAGTCGCTGGCATAGCTCCATTGCAAAGTGAGTAGGCTATTCTGCCAGGTAAACTTGTTCTCACCCCAGGTTTCGCTGGCGAAGCTATTGGAGTTGTAGCTACCCGACTTATATTCCATATACACGTCGTTCGCGTCAACCAGCGGCACCTGGTAATGTGCAACTAACTCATTGTAATTGGCAGACTGCTCCTGCGACACCAGCGGATCATAAATAATATTCGCCAGGATCTGGTTCAAACTCTGACCAGCTATGCCCAGACTGCTGGCGTGCTGGGGGTTTTGGGCCCATTGCGGCCAGCCGGCCCCGATGGCGGTTGTCATCGGAACGGTACTGGTCACTCCACCGGTCTGAATCTGCACGGGCGCCGTGTTAGTGGGTGATGCGGTGGATGGCATCGTGACATTAATCTGGTAAACGCCGACAAACTGTGGTGACAAGCCCGCGAACGTGACCGGAGCCGCGACGCCGGCAATTGTCACCACAGGCACATTGACCGCGTTCCGCAGGGTGTCGAGCGAATTATCGCCCGTAACGGCCGCCGGGTTTACCGGTCCGAAGCCGCTGCCCCAGAGAACCAGCGAATCGCCGGGTGTGGCCGGGTGGCTCGCTTGGCCGGGAATCGCGCCGGTGGGTGCGGCCAACGTGCCATCCGGATTGACGGCGACCGCGTAGCCGCCCACGGTGAACAGGCCCGGTGCGAAGCTGCCCACTTGGACGGTCTGCGGCGCGGAGGACGCCGTGCCGCTGGTGACGACGATCGAGACCGGACCGCTGGTGGGCACCTCCCACGGAAGTTGGGCGTTGATTTGTTGGGAAGAGACAAACAACAGGGGAGCTGAAATATTGTTGAAAGTGACCGACACGCCATTCAGCGTGGGAGGCAGCGGGATGGCGCCGGCATATGCGGCGGTGGGGGCAAGATTCGTACCGAAGATTGACACCAGCGATCCGGGGATGACCGGCGCGGTAAAAGAAGCTGCGTCGACGACTCCTCCCGACTCGACCACCGGAGTCTGGGCCGCGGCGATCGCCGCATGAGCCAGGAATAGAGCGGACCAGGCAATGACCCTCATGCGCGGAATTCTACCACGCGCTGATGCATGCGTCACGGGGCGGCTCACCGCTGACCAAGGCCGCCATCCACCGCCACAATCTGCCCTGTAATAAAGTTACTCGCCTGCAGGAAATAAACCACCGCGCCGGCGATTTCGTCAGGCGTACCGCCGCGCCGCGCGGGCGTCACCTCGATCATCCTGATGGCCTCCGCGGTAAGCTCGCCGAACGGAATCACACCGGGCGCTACCGAATTCACGGTGATCTCGGGAGCGAAGGCTTTAGCCAGTGAGCGCGTCAGCATGATCACGCCGGCCTTGGATGCGCAGTAGTGTGCGTGATCGGCCCAAGGCCGCAGGCCGCCCAGCGAACTGATGTTCACGATGCGGCCGCCGCCGGTCTTGCGCATCAGCCGCGCGCCGTGTTGGCAGCAGAAGAATAGCGCCTTCAGGTTTACCGAGTGGATGAAATCCCAGTCGGCTTCGGTGATTGCCAGTGGATCGATAGTCGCGAAGCGGGCGGCATTGTTAACCAGGCCATCCAACCGGCCTAAGGTATGCTCGATCTCGCCGAACATGCGCGCGATCTCCGGCACGCTCTCCAGATTGGCCTGGAACAGCGCCGCGCCGCCGCACTCCGCGGCGGTCGCGCGCGCCTCGGCTTCGGATTTGCCATAGTGAATCGCCACGCGCGCCCCTTCCCGCGCCAGGCGCAGAGCGATGCCGCGCCCGATGCGTTTGGCTGCGCCGGTCACCAGCACGACTTTGCCGTGCAAATCAGACTGTGGGTTCGCCATCGACCTCCATTGCGGCACCTCGGGACTTAATCCCCGCGCCGGCTAAAGCCCGCCCTCCAGCCGTGCACGGTGTAGGGATTTGGAGCGGTTGTAAAATTTAGACTGTGGGTTCGCCATGCACCTCCACGGCCTGCGGATCTACGCCTTCTTCGGCGGGCTCGGGCAGGCGGCCGGTCCAGTGCGCCCAGCCCCAGAATATCGCGGTGGTGGAGCTGAGCACCCCCGCTACGGCGCCGATCGCGCGTGGATCGTAGTATTGCGATGCGATACCCGCCAGCATCATGGAAATCATCATGGTAGACCAGACCATCGACTCCATGGTGGCGAATACCCGGCCGCGGAATTCGTTGGCGACGTGCCGTAGAAGCTGCGAGTAATTCAACACGGAACTGATGGCCACCGCCGCGCGCGATAACGCGATGCAAACGAGCGCGGCATGAAAATTGCGCATCTGGCTGAACAGCACGTAGGTGCCGCCGTGTATCACGTAGCAGACGACTACGGTCCGCTTGTAGCCATCGAAGCTCAGCCGCTCGCCCAGCCGATGCCCTATCACGCCGCCGATCAACAGGCCGATGCCGGCACAGCCCCACACGATGCCGATGCCGGCCGGCCCGCGGTTAAAGACGATTTCACCGAAGATGCTGAACAAGATCTGGGCCGCGCCGCCGCCGGTGGCCCAGCCCACGCCGATAAGGGCGATGCCGAGGATGAGCGGATGCGCGCGCATGTAACGTAACCCTTGGGTATACTCCCCCCAGGGCCGCACTACATCGGATTCGGTGAGCGATTCGCGCTTCGGACGGAACCCGTCGCCTGGCAGAAACAACCGCGAAATGCAGATGGCGGAAATGACGAACGACAGCGCATTCCCGACGAACGCCCACTGGTAGCCGAAACTGGCCACGCTGGCGCCCGCCAGAAACGTGCCGATGGTCAGGGTGGCCCAGCCGGTGGTTTGGGTGAGCGAGTTGGCCGTGTGCAGTTCGTCGCGCGTGGCGATGCTGGGCAGAATCGACGAACGGCCGCTGGTGAAAAAGGGCGAAGCGAACATCAGCAGGGCGCTAAAGAAATACAGCAGCCAGGTACCGTGGCGGTGGATCGTGAGGATAAAGCCGAGCGCCAGTACCGCGCGGATGGTATCACTCGCGATCATGACATGCTTGCGGTTCAAGCGGTCGAGCACTACGCCCGCGATCGGCCCCGCCAGGACCGCCGGAATGGCGCGCGAGAGCATCACGCCGCTGACCACCAGGCCAGAGCGCGTATTGGCCAGCGCCAGGCTGAAAACCGCGATGTTGTTGAAGTGATCGCCGATCTCGCTGACCACCTGCCCGATCCAGGTATAGCGATAGTTGCGGTTGCCGCGCAGCAGTTGGATAAATGAAGCCATCAGCCGCGCTCCGCCATATATACGCCCGTGAGTATCACCGTGCCGCCGGCTATCACCGGTGCGCCCAGGCTCTCGCCCAGGATAACGACGCCCATGATAGTGGCGAACACGGGTTGCAAATAGGAGAACGCCGAGACGCGCGATGCGGTCATGTGGGCGAGGGCGTGATAATAAATAAGGTAAGCGATCACCGACGGAAACAGCGCCATGTATATAGCGGCCAGCCAGGCACCGGTGCTGGCATGGGCGCTCGCATGGGACAGGGGCTGGCGCGCCGCGGCCCACACTGTCACCGGCAACAGGGCCAGTCCGCCGCCCACATAGGCGTATGTATTCACGGTAATGGTGCTGAACCGTCCGGTGACTTCTTTGCCGAACACGGTGAAAAGCGCGAAGCTCAATCCACCCAGGAAAACGATCAGGTCGCCGAGCCAGGTAGCGCCTGAACCGGTGGCCGGCTCGAATAGCTTCAGGATCGCTACGCCCGCCAACGCGACGGCCATGCCGGTGGCTTTGCGCGCGGTGATGCGTTCCTGGCCGCGCAGGCCAGCGATGATCAGCACCTGCATGGGCGTGAGCCCGATGATTATGGCCGCGTGCGCGACGCTGGTGCGGCTAAGGCCGAGTATGAAGAATAGCTGATTGAGCGTCACACCCAACAGGCCGAGCAACAGGAGCTGGACGATGTCGCGGCGGGTGTGGGTTTCCGGCGGGGTGCGCAACCGCTCCCATGCGTATAACGGCAGCATCGCCGCGCCGGCCATGCCGATGCGCAACCCGGCTAGGAACAGTGCTGAGAATTCGCGCAGCGCGATTTTTCCGGCGATGTAATTGCCGGACCAGAACACCACCATCAGGAAGATGAGGGCGTACAGTATCGCGGTGCCATTCAACCGGCGGACTCCTCGCGAATGGTGATTGACTGGATGTAATCGCGATCAAGGGCGTAGCCGAAGCCGGGCTCGCTCGAAACCCGGATGGTTCCCTGGGGCGTGGTCTCGACCCGCGGCGTGATAATGTCGCGCGTCCAGTAGCGCTTGCTGGCGGACACATCGCCGGGCAGCACGAAGTTGGGCAGCGTGGAGAGCGCGATATTGTGCGCGCGGCCTACGCCGGCTTCGAGCATGCCGCCGCACCATACCGGAATGCCTGCAGCCTGGGCCACATCGTGGACGCGTTTCGCCTCGCGAAAACCGCCCACGCGGCCGAGCTTGATATTAATGATGCCGCACGCGCGCAGGCGGATGGCTTGCTCGGCATGATGCGCGGAGCGGATGCATTCATCGAGGCAAATGGGGGTATCGAGCTTGGATTGCAGCACGGCGTGATCGATGATGTCGTCGTGCGCCAGCGGCTGTTCGATCATCATCAGGTAGAACTCGTCGAGCTGTTTCAAGCGGTCCGCGTCGGCCAGCGTGTAGGCCGAATTGGCATCGGCCATCAGCTTGATGGCCGGGAAACGCGCGCGCACCTGCCGGATCACATCCACGTCCCAGCCGGGCTTGATCTTCATCTTGATGCGCTGATATCCAGCGGCCAGTTCGTGTGCGATCTTTTCGAGTAACTGTTCGACAGAATTCTGTATGCCTATAGAGACGCCGCAGGGAATTTCGCGGCGGGCGCCGCCGCCGATAGTCTGCCACAAGGGCTGGCCGGCCAGCCGCGCCGCCAGGTCCCATGCCGCCGCTTCCAGGCCGCCGCGCGCCATCTGGTGGCCGCGGATATGGGCGGTGAGCGGGGCTACGTCGTCCGGTCCGGCCAGATCGCGGCCCAGCACGCGTGGAATGGCGTAATCGCGCAGGATCAGCCAGGCGGAGTCGGTCCACTCTTCGTTGTAGAACGGGCTCTCCCCGGCAGTGACTTCGCCCCATCCCGAAGCCCCTGAACCGGCCACTTCCACCAGGATGATGTCGCGCTGGGTGGTGCGCCCGAAGCTGGTTTCGAAGAAGTGCACCAGCGGCATGCGGATCTGCCGGAGAGTTACACGCTCAATCCGCATTCCCACCTCCCCAGCAGGTACGTGCCCAAGCTTTCCGACCGCTCAAATCCTATCACGGCCAGACCACGATCGAAGGCGCCCATCAACCGCGATCCCAGCGATTTCTGGATTTCGCGCGCGCGGCTCGGCTCGGCGCGGCGGATGGCGGCGATGTCTGCTGGCACTTCGATGCGCTCCTCCACTTTGTGCGAGTGCGCATGGCCGGCCAGCACCGATTCGGCATGCGGGCTCGACAGCCACCATTCGGCTACACACCGGTCCGTGGGCAAGCCGCCGTGCAGGGGGCTGCTGGTGGTGCCGTACTGATTTTCCACGTAGCGCCTTACGATGGCGCCCAGCCGCTCGATATTGAAGAACGCGTTCTTGAGTTCCAGCGGATCGAACGTCCACTCGATGAGCTGGATGCCGCGGGCGATGGCATCTTCGCGCTGATGCAGCTTCAGCATGCGGCCCACGCCGCGATTGCGGTATTCCGGCAGCACGCCCAACATGTGACTGTGCAGGTACGATCCGCCGCCGGGCTTCAGTCCGGGGATGGATAACAGGAAGCCCACCATGGTGCCGCCATCATACGCGCCGAATGCCTGGCCGCCCACTTTCAACGCGACTACGAAAAGCCGCACGGGCAGCAGTTCAACGTCGGCGAAGCCCCAGATCGTTTTTTGCAGACTGACGGCGTCCTGGAATTGCCGGGTTTCCGTTAATCTGCGCAGCTCGATCATCGCTTGGATTCCTCCCAGAGGGCGTCCATTTCCGCCAGCGTGGCGTCTTCCGGCGTTTTGGCCTGTTCGTCCAGCTTGCGTTCGATATAGCCGAAGCGGCGGCGGAATTTGGCGTTGGTTTTGCGCAGCGCCTGCTCGGGATCGACCTTGACGAAACGCGCCAGGTTCACCAGCACAAAGAGCATGTCGCCCAACTCGTCTTCCAATTCCTTTTGCGCGGCCTCACCGGCGGCGACGGCGCTGCGGGCGGCCTCGAATTCGGCGATCTCTTCGTGCAGTTTTTCCAGCACCTGTGCGGCGTTCGACCAGTCGAAGCCGACGTGCGCGGCGCGTACGGTGAGTTGCTGCGCTTCGACCAGCGCCGGCAGCGTGCGCGGGACGGAATCGAGCAGGCCGGCGTCACGCTCGCCCTGCTGCTTTTTGGCGTTTTTCTCCGCTGCTTTCACTTCACCCCAGATGCGGCGCACATCGCCCGCGGTCTCGGCCGTCTGTTCGCCGAAGACATGCGGATGCCGGCGAATCAGCTTCTCGTTGATGGCGTCGAGCGCGTCGGCGATGGTAAACAGATTCTGCTCGGCGGCCATTTGGGAAAAGAAAACGGACTGCAGCAGCAGGTCGCCCAGCTCGCCGGTCAGTTCCGGCCAATCGCGTCGATCGATCGCGTCCATCACCTCGTAGGTCTCTTCGAGCAGATAGGGCTTTATGGTATCGAAGGTCTGCTCACGATCCCACGGGCAGCCGCCGGGGGCGCGCAATCGCGCCATGATGTCGACGAGTTTTTGGAACCTTTCACCGGCGGTGGGGGGCAAGTTTTCAATTTAGCATGGGTGGGTTGGGAGCATGGCGTTTTGGGGGCTCCCTGACGGTCCGTATACCAGGATAAGCCTGGCTGATCTTGTGAACTGAAAGGTGTTCACCATGTAAATTGGCACTTCGCATGTAGCCGAGCGAGGGCGAGCAGCCGCAATGCTGCGGGCGAGTCGGGAGGCGAACACGCGAGCCGTAACGCAAGTGAACCCGATTCGGCCTCGATGGAATATGAAGGTGGCCAGCCCGCCGACTGGGATGAAGCCGGAGCAGACCGGATGAAGCAATAGGCACAAGCTACACCCGAATGTGACGATCCACCTCGCCGAGTTGTGGACAGCATTTGAAGGAGTAATTTAGTCGGTACTCCCGCCAAGTTGATCAGCTACGAAGATTCTCTGGCAACACCTGAGAACAAGGCGACGAAATCGCACATGATGAGAGTAGAATCATGCCAACCCGAGCTCTGGCAGGGCTATGGACTAGGTATTTGAACGCGTACCCTTCAGTTACGGCATCCCGGACCTGATGGTGTCTTCGCACCGCAGCGCTCCGGCGCGATCGCGCGGAAACAGACGAGATACCATTTCGAATCCGGCTCGCTCGGCGGACGGCGAACTGAAGTTCGCCGCAGCAAGCTCTCCAGTAACCCACTCTGGAAGTCATTGAAAAGGCGGGACTGAAGTCCCGCTGCAGGCTGAAGCCCGCGCCACGTCCCAGCGCACGGTTACCGAGACTGCTGACGGCCCGCAGGGCCGCTGGTGCTGAAGCTTGCGCCACAGCCACAGCGCGCGGTCAAGAATGAAAGTGCCGCAACGCCTCAGTTGAACCTTTCTCGTAGGCATCGATCAGCTTGTCCCACCGGGTGTTGGCATCCTCGTCAATCTGTTTGCGGGTGGGATCGGCGTCGAACCAGGCCACTGTCTGCCGGATGCCCCGGGCAAAAGGCATGGTGGCGCAATAGTCCGGAACGAAGCGTTTGATCTTACTGTTATCGAAAACCACACTCACGGCCTTGTCTCCCAGCAGCCCGCCCAGCGACTCCGGCAGGCAGGCGCCGATGAAATCCGTAGGCATGTGAAGGATCCGCGGCTCGACGCCGGCGGCCTCGCCGACGATGCGGTAGATCTGATCCCAGGTCATTACCTCATCGGATGTGATGTGGAAGGCGTGTCCGATCGCCTGTGGGAGTCCAAGCAGTCCGACCAGACCCTTGGCTAAGTCACTATTGTGGGTGATCACCCAAAGCGAGGAGCCGTCACCGGGGACAATGACTTTCTTCCCGCGGCGCATGCGATCGACGGCCGTATATGACTTCGCCCAGCTGTTAACGGCCAGCGGGATCTGGGTTTCGCCGTAGGTGAGCGACGGACGGACAATCGTGATGGGAAAGCCGTCTTCGCGATAGGCTTCGAGCAGCCGCTCTTCGCAGGCAATTTTGTTGCGGGAATAATCCCAGTACGGATTGGCCAGCGGCGTCGATTCGGAAATGAGATAATCCGTCACCGGCTTCTGGTAGGCGCTGGCGGAACTGATAAAGATATACTGCCTGGTCCGGCCGGCAAAGAGGTTCAGGTCTCGCTCGATATCCGCGGGCCCGAAGGCGATCCAATCCACGACTGCATCGAATCGTGCATCGCCCAGGGCGCGGGCGGCACCGGCTGCGTCTTGCATGTCCACGGCCTGGGTTCTAACTTGCGATGGTAGATCCACTGGCCGCCGGCCCCGATTCCACAACGTCAATTCGATCCCACGCGCCGCTGCCAGCCGGGTGCAAGCCGTGCTGATGATTCCCGTCCCGCCAATGAATAGAACTCTCATGACCTGCCCCATGCGGCCGGTAATCTAAGCCACAGCCGGCCGCAAATCCGCTTTCTTCGTGGTGATGGTCACGCGCGTGGCAGGCAGCTTCGGCGGCGGCCAGTCCGCGGTGAACGCTTCGACGGTGATCGTCCCGGGAGTCCGGCTGGCCTGCACGATCACCTGGGCCAGCCCGTTGAACAGACTGCGGCGGGGCTCTTTGTCGGACTCCTGGCAGTTGGGGTCACCGTTGCCCACGCCGATCAGCGCGCCTGCACCGGTGACCTTAAAGTCGATCATGTTGTCTGCCGTAGGAACCGCACGGCCTTCTTTGTCAAGCACCTCGACGCGCAGCACTGCCACGTCTTCACCATCCGCGCTGATTTCGGTGCGGTCGGCGGTTAGCCGGATCGACGCGGGCGGGCCGGTGGTCTCGCGTTTTTCGACCACGACGATCTTGCCCTCCTTGGTTCCGCGCGCTTCGAGAGTTCCCGGCGCATAGTTCACTTGCCATTCCAGGTGAGTTAGCGGCTGAACCTTTTGCGATCCCTGGCTCTTACCATTGAGGAACAATTCCACCGCATCGAGATTCGAGTGTACCCATACGGAGATTGGTTCTCCCTCGCGCTGTTCCCAATTCCAGTGTGGAAACAGATGCAGCACCGGCTGTTCGCCCCACCACGCTTTGTAGTAGTAGAAATTGTCCTTGGGGAAGCCGCACATATCCACAATGCCGAACTGCGAGTTGATGGAGGGCCAGCCGTAGGGCGTGGGTTCGCCGCGGTAATCGAACCCGGTCCAGGCAAAACCTCCCGCCAGCCATTCGCGCGCGGCGTAGAATTTCCACCACTCCTCGGCGAGTTCGGCCCATGGCGGATGATTCGCGTCATAGGCGCTCACCCAGTTGCGCAGTTTGTCAGTCGAGTAAATGCCGCGGGTGGCGACGGTGCTGGCGGTCTCGGTGCCGACGCAGGGCTTCTGGGGATGTGCCCTGTGGTATCCGTCGGGCACGTTCAGGTTGTAGTTGAAGCCCATCACATCCAATGGATCGGAGAAATGCGTCTGAAAGCTGGAGTTCACCGCAGCCGTCGACAGGCGTGTGGGATCGAGCTCGTGCGCGCGCGCAACCATGTTGGCGACCACGCGCGGGCCCTGTGGACTGCGCTGCAGCACGTCCTCTTCGTTGCCTACAGACCAGATGACGATCGCCGGCGAATTGCGATAACGTTTCACCATCAGCTCCAGTTGAGCCATGCCTTCCGCATTCGAACTCATCATGCGGGTTTCGCACATCATCAGCATGCCTAGCCGGTCGCAGGCTTCCACCAGCTCCGGGGTGGGTATGTTGTGCGAAGTGCGCACGGCGTTCGAGCCCATCTCCTTCAGCACCGCGATGCGATAGTCCTGCAGCCGGTCAGGAAGAGCGGCTCCCACTCCGGCGTGGTCCTGGTGATTGCAGGTGCCTTTCAACTTGACGGACTTGCCGTTGAGGAAAAATCCCTTGTCGGCGTCGAAGACGGCGCTGCGCACGCCGAACCGCACCCGTTCCGCGTCGCGCGGTTTACCGTCGGACTCAACGGCGACAACGGCGGAGTACAGGTTTGGCGACTGGGGCGACCAGAGCGCCGGGGCCGGCAGGTTCGTGTTGGCCGTGAACGCGGCTGAGCCATCCGCGGCCACGGACTGACTCGCTGCCTCTACGGTCGCGGCGATCTTTCCGGCCGGATCGAAAATCTGCCAGCGGACGCGACAAGTCTCCGCCTGACGGCTTTCGTTCTGCACCACGGCGCCCAGGCTCAAGGTGGCCGCGTCGCCCTGCAGTGCGGGCCGTACATAGCTTTCCCACTGGCCCAGGTGCAGCGCGTCGGTCTTGAACAGCCAGACGTGCCGGTAGATGCCGGCGCCTTCATAGAACCAGCCATCGCCGAAGCTGGCGTCCATGCGCACGACCAGGCAGTTCTGGGCGCCGTAATTCAGAAAATCGGTGAGATCGAACCGGAAGGGGGCGTAGCCGTTTTCGTTGCGCCCGATGAAATAGCCGTTCAGGAAGACCAGTGCGCTGCGGAATGCGCCGTCGAATTGAACCACCACGCGCCGTCCGGAGTCTTCTTTGGGGATATCGAAGGTGCGGCGATACCAGCCCACGCTGGTCTCGGGATAGCGGCGGCCGAGGGGCTTGTAGCCGTGCGATTGAAGATCCTCGTCGTGCACGAAGGGCAACTCCACCGCCCAATCGTGGGGCAGATTCAAGCTGCGCCATTTGGAATCGTCGAATCTTGCGCGCGCAAAACCAAACCCGCCCGATTTGGCAAAATCTCCCTGGTCCTTGCCGAATCCCAGATCGCGCGCCGGGTCGGTGGCATGTCCCTGATAAAATTTCCACTCAAAATCGAACAGCAACTGCGCGCGCGGAGGCATGGCGCCCAAGGCCTCCGCCGACGCTGCGGCAGGAAACGCCGTAAGCCGTGAGCGGTTGCGGGCGGCAGCTTCGGCCACCAGCGTTGAAGTGGTCAGCGTGAGACCGGAGCGAAGCAGGTCACGACGAGTCAGGCGAGCCATTCTGTGCCTTTACGAACGAAATTGAAAGCGTATCTTAGCGCAGGGCTATTCCAACATGCAGCAGAGTTGGAGGCACTCTCACTTCCTATTTCGCCCCGGCTTTCGTGCTGAACCAGACGGCATTGGGCGAATCGCTGCGCGCTGCCGCGATGTCGGGCCAGCCGTCGCCGTCCAGGTCCCCGACGGCGACACCGTACACCGCGCCTTTGCCATCGCCCCAGGGGATCTCCAGAAAATTGGTACCCGTTCCATCGTTGAAAAACACCGAACCCGGCGCGCCCATATTTCCCACGACGATATCCGGCTTTCCGTCGCGATTCATATCCCCGATCGCAACCGAGTATGGCACCCGCTGTTTGCCAACCAGCATGATCGGGTCGCTGAAGTCCCGCTTTCCGCGGTTGAGGTAAACGAAAAGGCCCTGCCGTTCGTCCCCTACCACGATATCGGCGCGTCCGTCGCCGTTCAGATCGCCGGCGGCGGCGGCGCGCGCAGCCGAATCGTGCGGACCGACTGGTGTCTCTTGCGAAAAACGTCCGTGGCCGTCATTCCAGAAGATCAGGCTCTGACCGCCGTCACGGTGCGGAACAAACAGGTCAACAGCACCGTCTCCATCAAAATCCGCCGCGACGATGATGGTCGCCGATTCCGTGCCGGCCAGGGCAGTGCACGACGGGAATTGTCCCTTACCGTCGTTCAAACAAACGAAACTCGACTGGGGGTGTTTTGGCGGATCGCCGCGATTGGCCGCGATGATATCCGGATATCCGTCGCCGTTCAGATCGGCGAGAGTTACGTAGCGGGTCGGCCACTGCGGATCGCCGAACGTACCCGAGACGTGGAAGTTGCCTTTGCCGTCGTTCAGATAAATCAACTTGCGATCCGGTTGGTCGTTGCTGATCACCACGTCCAGATAGCCGTCGTGATTGACATCGGCCAAGGCGGCGGAATAGGTGCGATCGGGAATAGTTCCCAGGTCGTGAGCCGTGAAGTGACCCTTTCCATCGTTCAGCAGCACGCGGTCGAGTAGCGGCCAGTGCCGCCCTTTTCCCAGAACCAGATCGGGATATCCATCGCCGTTCAGATCGCCGATACTGACACTGGCCGAGGTTTCCGCTTTCTCTTCGAGCACCAACATGCGGTCAAACGAGCGCGGCGAAATCGCGGCCAGACGGTGGTCCAGGCGCGCCGCCGCCGTTTTCAAGATCGCATGGATGTCGCTCAGTGTGATGGTGGGATCGTTGTTGTATCCCATCAGGCGGTGCTCATATTTGTCGCCTACTTTGTCTTCGATCACCTGGCGCACTTCTTCCATCGCCGTGGTCCGATGCGAGGATTCGCCCATCACTTCCTCGGTTGCCTGGCGCAGCGCGCAATACAAACTGACCTTTGCCGCATGCGGCGGACACTCGCGGGTATCGGCGCGGTTCCAGTGCGATTCGTTGACCAGCAGTTCGGCGGCGCGGTTTAGAATTCGAGTGTTGACCGATTCCGCCACAGCGCCTGGTGCGGACAGCAGGAGCGGTGCAAAAGTCAAGATCGCGGCACAACCTGAACGCAGCATGTCGCTCCTTTCGGCGATTCCTTGTATCATCCATTCTATGGCCATGGCCACATGCGACTGATTTCTTTTCTACTGCTGGTCGTTCCCGGGCTGGCGCAAAACATCGTGACGATCCGCGTCAACGCGGCCGAAGCGGTGGGCCCATTCAAACCAATCTACGCCTATTTCGGCTACGACGAGGCGAACTACACCTACATGCAGAACGGCCGCAAACTCATGGATGAGTTAGCCGCGATGAGCGGCGCGCCGGTATACATTCGCACCCACTTTATGCTGGCCACTGGAGACGGAACGCCGGGCCTAAAGTGGGGTTCCACGAATGCCTACACGGAAGACGCGTCGGGAAGGCCTGTATACGACTGGACAATTACGGACCGCATCTTCGACACGTACGTGCAGGCGGGCGCGAAGCCGTTCGTCGAGATCGGCTTCATGCCGCAGGCGCTCTCGTCGCAGCCCGAGCCGTATCACCCCACCTGGATTCCCGGCGCTGAAAACCGGGATTACTCCATCGGATGGTCTTACCCGCCCAACGACTACCACAAGTGGGGAGAGTTAGTTTACCAATGGGTGCGCCACAGCGTGGAAAAGTACGGCAAGGACCAGGTGGCTTCCTGGTATTGGGAAGTCTGGAACGAACCTGATATCTCATACTGGCACGGAACTCCAGAAGAATACGACAAGCTGTACGACTACGCGGCTGCGGCCGTGAAGCGCGCGCTTCCATCCGCAAGAGTTGGCGGACCGGCTACCACGGGTCCGTCGGGCGCGAAGGCAGCGGCGTTCCTGCGGCAATTCCTGGAGCACTGCGACCGCGGTAGCAATGCCGTTACGGGGGGAACGGGCGCTCCCTTGGACTTCATCACTTATCACGCCAAAGGCCGCCCTACCGTGGTGGATGGTCATGTTCGCATGGGTATCGCCAAGCAAGCCGATGACGTGGACCAGGGATATGTCATCGTCCGCGCCTTCCCAAAGTTCGAGAGCGTGCCCATTGTTTTGAGCGAGTCTGATCCCGAGGGCTGCGCGGCGTGCCCGGCGCGCGTCTATCCGCAAAACGCCTACCGCAATGGGACACTGTACGCCTCTTATACCGCGGCGATGATGAAGAACGTTTTCGAACTGGCGGACCGCCGCCGGACCAATATCCAGGGAATGTTGACCTGGGCCTTCGAGTTCGAGGATCAACCGTACTTCGCCGGCTTCCGGACGCTTGCGACGAATGGCATCGACAAGCCGGTGCTGAACTTTTTCCGCATGGCCGCAATGATGCGAGGCGATCGTGTGAAGACAGAAAGCAGTGGCCGCACACCGCTCGACAGAATACTCGCCGAAGGCGTCCGCGGCGATCCGGACGTAGACGCCCTCGCGGTACATTCGGACCGGGAGATCTCCGTCCTCACGTGGAATTATCATGACGACGATGTTCCGGCGGTGGAGGCTAAGGTGCGCCTGGAGATCGCCGGTGTCCCGGGCTCGGCAACGCGAGTGCTCGTGCGGCAGTATCGAATCGATGAGAGCCACAGCAATGCCTGGACCGCGTGGAAGGCTATGGGATCTCCGCAGCACCCTACGCCTGAGCAATACGCCGGCCTCGAAGCGGCTGGGCAGTTACAGCTCGCCGGCTCTCCGCGATTTGTAGATGTGCGCGGCGGAGCGACGCAAATGGAGTTTTCGCTTCCGCGCCAGGCAGTCTCTTTGCATGAACTGAGCTGGTAGATGAGACTCGTACGCGGGCGGCGCTATTCCGCAATCTTCGCCAGCCTCTTATAGGCCCGGATCGCCGCATTCTGGAATTCCCACGCCTCTTGTCCGGTTGGCGGCTCGCCCTTCCACACCAGTTGCCAAGCGAACCCTCGCAACAACGGACTGGCAACAACGGTCACCGCCTGGTCGGCATATTTGGGATATTGTCGGGCGGCTTCGGCGAGGGCCATGCGGTTCAGCTCCGGGTCGATTTCAATCGAGGACATCTGGGTATAATACCGGAATCGAGTGGCCATTACTTCACACTATCGAGTGCAATGGCAAGTTCCCGAACCCCCCGACGGATCTCCTTTCCGTCGAATGCCGCAAACCCCAGATGGAGCCCCTCCGGCGCCACTCGGCCTTGGCTATAACGGTCCAACGGCATAACGTACACATCGCGCTTCGCAGCAGCCGCGGCCGCCGCTTCGCCGTCTATCCCTGCACGCAGCCATCCGGCGGTCTGCAACCCGGCTTCGACGTTTGAGATTTCGAGTAAACCGCCAAGCCTGGCGCGCGCCTCTTCCAGCAGAATCGAAAGGCGCTCCGCATAGACCTCGCGCATGCGCCGCACATGGCCTGAAAAGTGGCCATCCGCAAGAAAATCACTGAGCACGAGTTGCTCGATGAGCGACGCGTGACGCACAGTCAACGATAGCGCCGCCTCGAAGTGCGGCAGCAAATCGAAAGGAACCACCACATATCCCAACCGCAACGCTGGAAACAGCACCTTGCTAAAGCTGCCCGCATAAAGAACCAACCCGCCGGCATCCAGCCCCTGGAGTGCCGGAATCGGCCGCCCAGAGTAGCGGTATTCGCTGTCATAGTCGTCTTCGAAAATCAGCGCGCCCGAATTCCGCGCCCATTCCAGGAGTTTCAGCCGCCGTGCCAGGCTCATGGTGGTTCCTAACGGAAACTGATGCCCGGGCGTGACGTAAACCAGTCGCACGCCGCGTGCGGGGAGCTGCCGGACCGCGATTCCTTCTTCGTCTATGCGGGCGGCATGGATTTTCGCGCCGGCGGCCTGAAACGCCAGGACTGCGCCAGGGTAACCGGGGTTCTCGATGCACACGCGATCTCCAGGGTTCAACAGCAACCGGCTGGTCAGATCCAGCGCTTCTTGCACTCCAGAGACGATCACCACCTGCTCCGCCACGCACCGTACCCCGCGCGACCGGCACAGGTAATCCGCAACCGCCTGGCGCAGCGGCATGTAGCCCAAGGGGTCGCAACCCATCAATTGACGGCGCGAGATCCGGCGCAAGCAGCGGAGTGTGATTCTGGTCCATAGCGCCGTGGGAAACAGATCCAGCGCCGGCAGATTCGCCCGGAAGGCGCGTATCGGCAGGTTCTCATATCCCCCGAACAGCCTGGCCTGCCTGCCATAATTTGAAACGACAATGTGCCTCTTCGCCTGCGCCGCCGGTTTGGGCGCGTGCCCCGGCGCAACCTGGAGCAGTTTGTCCGGCAGGACCCTGCTGACAAACGTGCCCGACCCCATACTGCCTTCCGCATAGCCTTCGGAACGGAGCTGCTCGAAGGCATTCACCACCGTTCCTCGCGCCAAGCCATACTGGGCGGCGAGGTCGCGCGAGGATGGGAGGCGCACTCCTGCCCGCAAGCGCCCGCACAAAACCTCCTCTCGTAAGGACGTGTACAACCATCGATACGCAGGCACACCGGGATCCTTTGGTGGAAGAACCAGCTCAAACCGGGTGGTGCGCCTCGCCATGAAAGTGGTACATACAATCTAACAAAGAGTGGACCTTCCGATTGGTCCACTGTACGTTTATAGTGAACCTGTGGAGGTGAACAATGAGCTCGACCAGAAGGCGGATTACTTTCGCGGCGGCGATTCTTTCGATCAGCTTAACGGCGGCGCATTTCGGATGGAGCCAGGCGAAAGATCGCGCACGAGTGGTGGTTTCCAAATCGCTGCCCAAACTGGATGGCGATCATCTGAAGGCGGTTTTGGTGGAGGTTCGGTACGGCCCGGGCGAGGCGTCCGCGCCGCACAGCCATCCTTGCGCGGTGCTTGGCTATGTTGTCGAAGGATTGCTCCGGACACAAGTGGAGGGCGAACCGGAGGCCGTCTACAAAGAGGGCGAGAGCTTCTACGAAGCGCCGAACGGCGTGCATCTCGTCTCAGCCAACGCCAGTTCCACGAAGCCGGCGAAGTTCGTCGCGTATCTGATCTGCGACCACGAGTCCCCGCTCAGCGTGGACGCAACGAAGGGCGTGCCAACGAAGGGGGCGTCGCGATGAGCCCGCACCTTCCGGCTGCACGGGCGGGAGTTCTCTATGCGCGGCTTGCCCTTGGCGCGGCGTTTCTTTCCGCGGTGTCTTCGCGTTTCGGATTATGGGACAGGAGCGTCGACCTGAAGCACTTCGCTGGTTTCCTGCAGTATACGGCAGAGGTGAATTCGTTCCTGCCAAGGTCCGTAATTCCGTACCTGGCATGGGCTGCCACTGTTGCCGAGACCTCCTGCGGCATCCTGCTGATCGTGGGATGGTGGCCGCGGTGGGTTTCGCTTGCCAGCGCCATTCTGCTCGCAATTTTTGGAACCGCCATGGCGATTTCGTTCGGCCTCAAGTCGCCGATGGACTACTCGGTCTTCTCCGCGTCGGGCGCGGCCGTGTTGCTGGCACTCGACGCTTCCGGCAAAACCCCGATTAAGTGAATGAGGACGGCCAATATGACATCGAAGCGGAATATCATCGTCATGCTCGCGGCATTGACCGCGACTATGAGCGCTGCACAATTACCGGCCCGGGAACCGGATGACCGGCACTTGCTGGCGGTCAGGGAAACTGTATGGCGCGCCTGGTTTGCGGGCGAGACCGAAACGGTCGCGGAATTAGTCCCCCCCGAGACACTGGTGATCGGCGCGGGAGAGAAGAAATGGAAGAACCAGGCCGATGTGCTGCGCACGTCGTCTGAATTCCATGCCAAGGGCGGAAAGCTGATCCGGCTCGAATTTCCCCGCACCGAAGTGCAGCACTTCGGCGATGTCGCCATCGTTTGGAGCCAATATGTTTTGGAAACCGATGTGGGTGGCAAGCGCTCGCAAAGCGAGGGCCGGGTGACGGAGATTTTTGTTTGGCAGCATGGCCGGTGGACGAATCCAGGCTGGCATACGGACGAGGAACAATGACCCAATCCGATCTGCTGGCGACCAAACCGGTAATGGCTGGAACCAATACGGCAGTCTCCCGAACGCCTTCCTGGGACGCGGCCGAATGGGCGCTGCTGGTGTTGCCTGGCCTGATTTGGGGCGCTTCCTATCTGTTCATTGCGGAAGGTCTGGAGGCGCTGCCCCCGGATGGGATCACGTTCTTGCGCTTCTGCATCGGCTTTGCGACCCTGTCGCTGGTGCCGGGCGCCCGGCGTCCGGTGCTGGCGCGCGATCGTGCCGGCATTGCCTGGTTGGGCGTGCTGTGGCTGGCGTTTCCCATGAGCATGTTTCCGCACGCGGAACAGTATGTCTCGTCCGCGCTTACGGGAATGCTGAATGCGGCGATTCCGCTGATCGCCGCCGGAGTGGCCGCCATCGTCGCGCGACAGTTGCCTTCGCGAAGCGTCGTCGTTAGTCTGACAGTAGGATTCACCGGCGCTATCCTGATGGCGGCGCCGGGCGTGTACGCCGGAGGCAGCCGCGCCCGCGGAGTGCTGCTGGTTCTGGCTGCGCTGGTCTCGTACGGCGTTGCGATCAATCTTGCCCGCCCACTGCAGCAGCGCAACGGCGCGCTGCCGGTGGTCTGGCGCGCGCTCGGGGTCGCGCTGATCCTGACGGCGCCCATCGGCGCACCGGCCCTGCTAGCGGCCCGGTGGTCGCTGCCATCGTTGTGCGCGGTCCTGGCGCTGGGCTGTCTTGGGACAGCGGCCGCCAATGTAATCATGGCAACCGCTGCTGGTAGATTGGGAGCGACATGCGCGTCCGGCACGACGTTTCTGATTCCTTTGGTAGCACTTATGTTGGGTGTCGTGGTGCGCGGTGAACGAGTGCCGGCAGTCGCCATATGTGGTGCTGCTTTGTCTCTGGCAGGCGCATGGCTCATCCGGCGGGGCAGTATGCGGCACTGAAGTGGCTGCGGGACTCAGGCGAGGTGGGAGCGGCCACCAGTGCTAGGGAGCAGTTGCTTTGGCAATCGCCATGCGCCCGGCGTTCGTCCACTCGGAGCGTGGCTCCGCTGCGGCGCGCGCGAAGGTCCACAGCCGAACGCGCTCGTAATCAACCTCCAGCAGGTCCGCAACGCGGCGGATCGTTCCGGCTGGGTGCGCGCTCAGTCTTGCATCGCAATTGAACAGATGTTGGGTCGCATCATATGCCGGATCGCCGACAAACGGCTTCGGATCGATTACCAGCCACGGTTCCCGTGCCGCTCGGAGAACATTGCCCGCATGCAGGTCAGTGGCGAGCAGCATTTGCATGGGTGCCGTGCGCGGCAGTTCCTTGAAGAGGCGCAGACCCTCACGGACGAGTCCCGCATCAGGCCACTTGTCCACATCGCGCAATGTCTCCTTACTCCAAAACTCCATCAAAGCCGATAGCGGCCGAAAAGGCAGCGATGCCGGTGGCGACCGCCAGAGCCGGCGAAGAAGCCCGGTAATCACCACGTCCTGGTCCGCCTCGGGCAGGGCGCGCAACGGCGTTCCTGGTTCACAACGCTCCAGGAGCATGGCGCCGGTATGACCATCCGCGAGCAGCACGCGTACGGTCAGGTCTCCGTTCCAGAACCGCAAACCCTCCAGCTCATGCTGCCCTTCCATATGCGGCATAGGGACCTTCAACACGGCAGAAGACCCGTTGCCGAGTCTTGCGAGTGCGACCCACGCGCAACTGACATCTTCGGTGTCGAAGGGTGTTCCCAGCGTCAACGACCATTGATCCTCCAGATTTCGCAGCATGACAGGCAAGGATTCCAGCCATGCTGCCCGCTCGACCGACGTTCGACAGTTCGCCGCAAGTCGTGACGGAATGCTTATCGTCATGCGCTCATTATCGCCATTTCACGAGTGCCCGGACCGCATGACGTGCATAGCCGGCACTGCGGTAAGATCTGCTCTATGATTTCGATTCGCCTTCTCGCCGCTTTTTGCATGGGGGCGGCTGCGCTTGGGCAAACCGCGGCGGACGACAAGGACAAAGACAAAAAGAAGGAAGAGCAGGGCATGCAGTATCGCGCGATCGGCCCGTTTCGCGGCGGCCGTTCGCTGACTGCATCCGGAGTGGCGGGCGACCCCACCACATACTACTTCGGCGCCACCGGCGGCGGCATCTGGAAATCCACTGACGGCGCGACCACCTGGAAACCGGTCTTCGATCATGAGAAATCCTCTTCCATAGGAAGCCTGGCGATTGCGCCGTCCGATCCTAACATCGTCTACGCGGGCACGGGCGAAGGCTGCATCCGCGGCAACGCCGCCACCGGCGACGGAGTCTATAAGTCGGTCGACGCCGGCAAAACCTGGAAGAACGTGGGCCTGCGCGATTCGCGCGCCATCGGCAAGCTGATCGTCGATCCCCGCGATCCCGATATCGTCTTCGTGGCCGCCCTGGGCCACCCTTACGGTCCAAATCCCGAACGCGGCATTTTCCGCACCACCGACGGGGGCAAGACCTGGACTAAGGCGCTGTTCGTGGACGACAACACCGGCGGCATCGACGTGGCCTTCGATCCGCACAACCCGCACATCCTCTTCGCCGCCATGTGGCAGGTGCGCCGCCAGCCCTGGACCCTCTCGAGCGGCGGCCCCGGCAGCGGCCTGTATCGCTCCGGCGATGGCGGAACCACGTGGAAGAAGCTCGATGGCGAAGGTCTGCCCGAGGGACCTTACGGAAAAATCGGTGTGGCGGTGGCCGCCAATTCCGACCGCGTCTGGGCGCTTATCGAAGCGCGGCACGGCGGACTCTATCGTTCCGACGATGGCGGCGACAAGTGGGAGTTGATCAATCCCGATCACCGCCTCACGCAGCGCGCCTGGTATTACATGCATGTGGTGGCCGATCCCAAAGACCCCAACACGGTCTACATCCTGAATGTCGAGTTTCACCGCTCCATTGACGGCGGCCGCAGCTTCAACAAGATCAAAGTGCCGCATGGCGATAATCACGGGCTATGGATCGATCCCCTGAATACCAAGCGCATGATCCAGACCGATGACGGCGGCGCCACCGTCACGGTGGACGGCGGCGAGCACTGGACCGCGCAGAACAATCAACCCACCGCGCAGTTCTATCACGTAATCGCCGACAATCGTTTTCCGTATTACTTGTACGGCTCGCAGCAGGATAATTCCAGCGTGGCGATCGCCACCCGCGGCTCCGAGGGCGGGACCATCGAGCGCGAGGACTGGTATCCGGTGGGCGGCGGCGAGGCCGGATACATCGCGCCTTACTTGCCCGATCCGGACATCGTATTCGCTGGCGATTACCAGGGTCTACTGACGATGTTCGATCGCCGCACGGGCCAGGCGAAAACCGTTGGCGTCTCGGCGGTCCTGAGTGACGGCAAAGGCGCCGCCAACCTGGAGCACCGCTTCCAGTGGACCGCGCCGCTGGTGATTTCGCCCCACGATCCCAACGTCCTCTACCACGGCGGCGAACGCCTTTTTCGCACCACCGACGCGGGCATACACTGGGAAGCCATCTCCGGCGACCTCACCCGCAACGACAAGAGCAAGCAGCAGCCTTCCGGCGGCCCCATCACCATAGACGACACCGGCACGGAATACTACGACACCATCTTCGCGGTGGCCGAGTCGCCGCTGGTGAAAGGGCTGATCTGGGCTGGCGCCGACGATGGACTGGTGCACGTCACGCGCGATGGTGGCAAGAATTGGGCGGACGTCACGCCCAAGGAGATGCCCGAATGGAGCAAGATCAGCCAGATCGACGCCTCGCCGCACGATCCCGGCACGGCCTGGGTGGCGGTGGACCGGCATGCCAACGACGACCTGCGGCCCTACATCTACGCCACCACAGATTACGGCGCAACTTGGAAACTGCTGGTCGAGGGCATCCCCGACGGCTCGTTCGTGCGCGCCGTTCGCGAGGATCCCAAGCGCAGGGGCCTGCTGTTCGCCGGAACGGAGACCGGTGTCTTTGTTTCATACAGCGCGGGTGCGAAATGGGAATCCCTGCAACTGAATCTGCCCACTGTGCCTGTGCACGACATGGCGGTTCATGATAACGACCTGGTGCTGGCCACCCACGGGCGCTCCTTCTGGATTCTGGACGATATCTCGCCGCTACGCCAGGCGACCGATGCGTCGCGCCAGGCGGCAGTTTGGTTGTACGATCCGGCGCCGGCCTGGCGCGTGCACTCCGCGTCCGCGCCAAAGGAAGCGCCCACGTCCGGCCAGAATCCGCCGCCCGGCGCCGTCGTCTATTTCGACTTGAAAGAGAAACCCAAGGCCGCCAGCCTGGAAATTCTGGACGCGGCGGGCAAGCCGGTGCGCCGCTACTCGTCGACCGAGCCCGTGCCATTGGAGGAGCCGCTCGATCCCGATGATGAGAAGCCCAAGAACCAGCTCGAAATCAAGCCCGGCATGAACCGTTTCGTTTGGGATCTGCGTTACGAAGGCGCGCCGCGCGTGAAGGATTATTACCTGTTCGAATACGAAGGCGGATCCAAGGGTCCCATGGCGCTGCCCGGAAAATACCAGGTGAGGCTCACGGCGGACGATAAGGTGCTCACGGCGCCCCTGGAGTTGAAGCTCGATCCGCGCGTCAAGGCCTCGCCGGCTGACATGGAAAGGCAGTTCGCGGCACTAACGGAGATCCACGCCGAACTGACGCGCGTGTACACCGCCGCCAAACAGATCATCGATCTGCGCGCGCAGCTGCAGGATCTATACAAGCGGGTGAAGTTGGCCGAAGCGCAGGCGCTTGACGAGAAGCTGGGCGCGTTGCAGGACCGCTTGCTGAACTTGAAGATCAAGGCCAACGAGGATTCTCTCAACTACGGCCTGGGCGTCGATGGCAGCCTGGCGGGCTTGGCTCTTATTGTGGACAGCGAATCCGATTCCGCGCCCACCGAGGCTGCGTTGCGGCAATTTGAGAAGGTGAAGGCTGAAGTCGGCCAGTACATGAAGCGCTGGTCGGACATACAGCAGACCGATTTGCCCGCGTTGCAGCGTGCCTTCGAGCAGCAGGGCGTGAAGCCCATCATGGTGCGGTAAAGGGGCGCGCCGATGTAACGAAGCTGTAACGAAGCGCGACCACGACGCACTAATTTATGCTGAGGAACAATCATGTCCAGTCCGGCGCCTGAAGCAGCTTTGAATCCCGATCGGCCCATCCCGAAGGCCAACACCGGCTCGAGCTTCTTGAACTGGCTGGCGGATACATCTACCGCGCTCGTACATCTGGAACGGCGCTTCGATCCGCTGCTTCGTCCGGCATTCGACGCTCTGCTGCGCGATCCGGTCGCTGGTCTGGTTACGGCGATGATCAATCGGAGCCGCCCGCAGGACGGGCTGCGGATTGCCGAGGAAAAGCTCATGCCCGATGAGGAAGCCTATCTCGACTCGATCATCGCCAGCTTTGAAAACCAGATGCGGACGCTGTGGAAACCGGGCCGGTTCGAGCGCGGCGGCAATACCAAGACCCACGGGATTGTGCGCGGGGAGTTCGTGGTTCACGACGGTCTTCCGCCCGAGTTGCGGCACGGCATATATTCCCAGCCGCGCACGTACAAGGCATGGGTGCGATTCTCCGGGCCGGGCCCTTACATTACCCCGGACATCGACGATGTCGGATTCATGAGTATAAGCATCAAGCTGATGGGCGTGCCCGGACCCAAATTACTGGACGACGAGAAATTCACACAGGACATGTTCGGGGTTTCTACGCCGACGTTCGTCACGCCCGATACCAAGGCCAACGCGCAGTTACAGGTGGAGAGCGGCAAGAATGCGCAGATCTTCTATTTCGTCAATTTTCGCCGGCACCACATCCTGGATCTGATCATGCAGGGGCTATGGATCAAGACGCAGAGCAGCCCGTTTGAGGCGCCCTACTTCAGTTGCGTCCCGTATCTGCTGGGAGAGGGTCAGGCCATGCAGTACTCGGTGTGGCCGCTCCGGAAACGCCGCACGCCAATACCGCGGCTGCCCCTGCGTCCGCCCGACGATTATCTGCGCAATGCCATGGTCGCGACGTTGGCGGAAGAAGATGTCGAATTCGATATCCGCCTGCAGCGCCAGACCGATCCGTACCTCATGCCCATCGAAAACAATGCCGTGCTTTGGCCGGAGAAGCTTTCGCCGCGCGTATCGGCGGCCACTTTGCGTATTCCCCGGCAGAAATTCGATTCACCGGCACAACTGAATTTCGCGAGGCAGCTGTCTTATAATCCGTGGCACTCCATTGCCGAACATCGCCCGTTGGGTAATCAAAGCCGCGCCCGGCGGCGCATGTACGAAACCCTTTCCAGACTGCGCCACAGCATGAACGGCGTGCCGTTATACGAACCGACCGGAGACGAAACCTTTGAGTAACGCGCCGCCAACCGATTGTGAGTACATCGTGGTCGGCTCGGGTGCGGGGGGTGGTACGGTCGCCGCTCGGCTAGCGGAAGAGGGACGACGGGTGGTTCTGCTCGAAGCCGGCGGCGACCCGCAGGAATTGTCGGGCGGCGATGCCATCGATCCGGAACGCAATCGGCTGCCGGCGGATTACGATGTACCCGCGTTTCACGCTTTCGCGTCGGAAAATTCCGCCATGAAGTGGGATTTCTTCGTGCGGCATTATGCGGACGAAAGCGAACAGCGGCGCGACCCGAATTACTGCGCCTCGCAGGGCGGCGTCCTCTATCCACGCGCGGGCACTTTGGGCGGATGCACCGCGCACAATGCCATGATCCTGGTTTATCCGCATAACGCGGACTGGGATTTCATTCGCGACCTGACGGGCGACCAAAGCTGGGATGCGGCCCGCATGCGTAAGTATTTCGAGCGGCTGGAATGCTGCACACATCGTCCAGTGTTTCGCTGGTTGGCGCGGTTGGGATTGAATCCGTCGCGGCACGGATGGCGCGGATGGCTCACCACCGAGAAAGCGCTTCCGGTCGCCATGCTGGAGAACACTCGACTGGCGGATACGATCAAGGATGCCGCCTGCGAAGCGCTCAAAGAGGACGGGCAGGAATCCGAGCAACTTCGCTGGGCTCTCGAGAGCGGTCTCGATCCCAACGACTGGCGATTGGTTCAGGCGAACTCGACCGGCATTCGCTATGTGCCGCTGACCACCCGCGGGCATGCCCGCACCGGATCGCGCGAACGGGTGCGCGACATCGCGCGCAAATACCCGGACCGGTTGCGCATTGTGCTGAACGCTTTGGTCACGCGGGTGCTATTGGACGCCGAAAATCGCGCGACCGGTGTCGAATACCTGCGCGGCGAGAGACTCTATCGCGCGCACGCCGACCCCAGCCCCGCGGCGGGCGAGCGGGCCACGCTGTCTGCTTCGTGCGAGGTGATACTGGCTGGCGGCGCCTTTAACACGCCGCAACTGCTGATGCTGTCCGGAATCGGTCCGCGCGAGATACTCGAACGTCATGGAATTCCGGTCCGCGTGGATCTGCCCGGCGTGGGGAAAAATCTCCAGGACCGCTACGAGGTGGGCGTGGTGAACCGAATGAATTTCAAAGCCTGGGCTGCCTACCAGGGCGCGACATTTACCACCGACGATCCGCAATTCCAGGAGTGGCAAGCCGGCCAATGCGGCATCTATGCCACCAACGGATCGGTTTTGACTGTATTCCGCCGCTCCACTACCGCGGGCGAGCTGCCGGATTTATTCTGCATGTGCTTGCTAGCGCGGTTTTCCGGATACGCACCCGGTTATTCGCGAATCTTTGCGCAAGAGAGGAATTACCTCACCTGGGTGGTGTTGAAGGCGCATGCGCGGAACCGTTCCGGGGAAGTGACCCTGCGCTCGCGCGATCCGCGAGACACGCCGCGGATCGATTTTCATTCTTTTCGCGAAGGCGGAGAGGAAGATCTGGCAGCGGTGGTGGACGGCATACGATTTGTCCGGCGCTTGACCGCGAAACTGAAGAGCCGGGGCGGCCAGGGTTTGATCGCGGAGGAAGAACTGCCGGGCGCGCAACTCCAAAGCGACAGCGAATTGCGGGATTTCGTGCACAGTCATGCCTGGGGCCACCATGCTTCCTGTACATGCGCCATTGGACGCCGGGAAAACGGCGGCGTGCTGGATAGTGACTTCCGCGTGCATGGAGCGCGGGATTTGAGAGTAGTGGATGCATCCGTATTTCCCCGTATCCCCGGCTTTTTCATTGCCAGCGCGATTTACATGATCGGCGAGAAGGCCGCCGACGTGATTCTGGGCGCCCGCAGATAAGTTAAATTTCAAAATTTGTTGACAATATCCGAAACGGTCGTGATAATATTGTCACTCTTTAAACGGAGGGTGAAATGGAGACGGCTACGGGTACGAGCGTTTTAGATCCGGCGCAGCTAATGAAAATGAGCCAGGCGCAAATGGATGATCTCTTCAAGGCGAGTCCTCCGGGACCTATCCCGGATGGCGAGGCCAAGGGTACAGCCATCATCGCGTGCGGGACAGTCTTCAGCCCCGAGATTGCTGAATTCATCAGTATCTTTGCCTGGCAGGGTAAGACGTTCGATGGCAAACGCGGGGTGCTCTCGAATCGTATCCTACCCTTCGGACTGAACGCGATCATTGCCGAAGTCTATGTAGATAAGAGTTGGCTCGATGGTAAGGATTGCATCGTTCTGGATTACTCCAAGACTTCCATCGTGGCTCACTGGATTCGGGATGAAATCCGGCTGATCGCACCGAATTTTTACCTGGGCAAAGTCTATTGGGACAAGAGCCGGCTTATTGATTTCTGTCTCCAATTTGCGGCGCCGCAGGTCTAAGCGGAGGGCGGCCTTTAGCCGGCGCGGCGCTTCAGCGCCGCTGCATTCAATGACACCACAATCGAGCTTTATGGTGATGGCGAAGCTGCCTCGGAGCCGCATCGGGGCCATGCGCGATTTGCTCGCCACGATGAACTTCGAGCCGGGCGTCGTCAACCCCGACAACGAACTGATACCCTTTCGTAGATTCGAGAATCTGCATTTCGCACGAGTGGTAATCCTGGATGACCAGACTACCGGTGACATCGCAGCACTATACGGTATCCATCGGCCCGAACCGCCGGTTTACCTCGCCTTCCTCGGTGATTTCGATGGAAGCTACGACGCATTCGTCCGCCTGTTGGTGAAGCACGCGGCGCCCGGACTGCGCCGGATTTTCTCGCTGTGCGACGGGTTTTCGCCGGACACGGATCTGCAAGCCTGGCTGAAAGCGAATGAGCATAGGCCCGCCACGTACTATTGCAATTGGGTGGGGAGGACGGTCGCACAGACGCGGGAAGAGGAACGGCTCCGCCGGGCTTTGCGCGATCACCTGGCAAAATCGCCCAGCTTGGCCGACAGTTCGCCGCAAGTAATTCATCAGACTCTGCGCGCATTTGTCGAAAAGGAAACCGCGGCGGGCCAGCTCCATCTGACCCCGGCCGCACCCAGCCCCGTGGGCTTCGCCGTGGGGCATTTCCTCGATTGGGCCATGCTGATTCTGCTGATGGTGACAGCGCCGCTGACATTTATTCCGCTGCTGCTGCTGGTCTTGAAAATCCGTTCTCAGGAAAAATCGGACCCGGAGTATTCGCCGCGCCCGGAGCGGCAGTGGGCGGACCAGTTGGCGCTCCTGGAAGACCACGATGTGACCAATCAGTTCAGTGCCATGGGAACGCTGAAGCCCGGCTGGTTTCGCAGCACCATTCTCGCGCTGGTCCTCCGCATCATCGACCTGACGGCGCGCACGATTTACACCAAGGGACGCCTCGCGCGTGTGCACACGATCCATTTTGCGCGCTGGGTGTACCTCGATCACGGTGAACGCCTATACTTTGCGAGTAACTACGACGGCAGTCTGGAAGCCTACATGGACGATTTCATCAACAAAGTCGGGTTCGGGTTGAACGTCGTATTCACCAACGGTGTGGGCTATCCACGCACTGAGTGGATGTTATTGAAAGGCGCCAAAGACGAACAAAAATTCAAGTATCACCTGCGCCGCCATCAATTACCCACGGAGGTCTGGTACAACGCGCATGCCGGCCTGACCGCTTACGACCTCCATCGCAACAGCCGAATCCGGGCGGGGCTGGAGCAGCTGACACTCAGCGAACGCGAGTGCCGCGAATGGGCGGCGCTGCTTTAAGAGGCTATGTGACACCGCTCGATTACAGCGACGTGCAGGGATTGGCTGCGTTCGGTTACGCCAAGATGGTGGAGGCGCACTATTGGCTGCTGCGTATCCGCGACGCCGCGGCAGCGCGTGCCTGGCTGGCCGCCGCCCCGGTTTCCACGGCCGAACGCCGGCAACCGCCGCCAGATACCGCATTGCAAGTCGCGTTCACGCCGCGCGGATTACGTGCACTAGGTGTTCCGGAGAGCATCGTGGCAGGGTTCTCAGATGAGTTCCTGGAGGGCGTGGCCGGCACTGCCAGCCGTTCGCGGAGGCTCGGCGACAGCGGCGAGAGCGATCCGGCGCGTTGGATGTGGGGCGGGCCGACCAAAGATGCGGACCTGGTGGTGATGCTGTTTGCCAAAGAGAACCTGGCAGCGTGGACGCAAGCCGTGCAGAAGGAGCCGTGGCATACCGCATTCGAGACCATCACTACACTGCCGACTTCGAATATGGGCGGCGTGGAGCCATTCGGATTTGTGGACGGCATCAGCCAGCCGGAGTTCGATTGGAAAGGCGAACGGCTCCCTCCAGGAACCACGGCAGTCTATGGCAATCGAGTCGCGTTGGGGGAACTGCTGCTCGGCTATCCCAACGAATACGGCAAGTATACGGATCGTCCGCTGCTTCCGCCCGCCGCGGATCCGGCCAACGAACTGCTGCTCGCGGATGATCAGCCGGCGCTGAAGGATTTCGGGCGCAACGGGACGTATCTGGTGCTGCGGCAGCTTGAGCAGGATGTGCGCGGTTTCTGGCAGTACCTGCAAGGCGCCGCGGATGGTGAGGCGCAAGAACGCTATCGCCTCGGAGCAGCCATGGTGGGACGCACGGTCGCAGGCGAACCGCTCATCTCCGCGACGGGCGAACAGATCGCGGGTGTCAGCGAAAAACCGGGCCAGCCCAGGAACGCGTTCACTTACGATGGCGATCCGCAGGGTATCGAGTGCCCTTTTGGAGCGCACATCCGCCGCGCTAATCCGCGGAATGCGGACTTATTCGGGCATCCCGCGGGCGCGATCGCGCAAGCGTTCAGCAAGCTGGGAATACCGCGGCCCAACTTGCATGACGACTTAATCGCTTCGACGCGCTTTCATCGCGTTCTACGGCGCGGGCGCGAATACGGCGTCAAGCTGACGCCTGACATGGCGCTGCAACCTGCGCCGGCGGACGAGGCGCCCCGCGGATTGCAATTCGCCTGCCTGTGCGCAAATATTCTGCGCCAGTTCGAGTTTGTGCAAAATGCCTGGTTGATGAGCACGAAGTTCAACGGACTGACCGAAGAGAGCGATCCGCTGCTGGGAAACCGGGCGGCTGTGGGGGATTGTCCGGTCACCGGGAATTTTTCTATTCCGCGGGATGGCTGGCTGCCGCGCCGGCTCAACGGGGTGCCTCAGTTCATCGCCGTGCGCGGCGGCACATATTTCTTTATGCCGAGTCTGCGCGCGCTGCGTTACATCGTGAATCGGTAGGAGTTCAAAATGAAAAGAATTCTGATCGCCCTGTTGGTGCTGCTGATGGTTTTGGCCGGCGCATTGGTGTTTGCCTGGTGGAGGAACCCCAAGATTGGGCATGTGAAGGACGAGGCGCAGCTTGCCGGACTCCAGGCGGACTACTTTAAGGCGGCGGACGAGGATTATTTCCGCGGCATGGACATGATCGGAGATAAAGCCATCCCGCTCAGCCCGGACGAAATCAAGGGCCGGAACACCTGGATTGTGTGGACTGCCGGAAACGATCGCTTGTGGGACAAATTGTCTGTAGCCAGCGTGGGCGCGCTCGACTTCCTGAAGACTATATCGTCGCACTCCAGTTTGAAAGGCAGACGCAGCAACCGTTGGGATTACTACGGCCTGGTGAACGAACCCTGCTTCGACGAACCTACCAGCCCCGATCCGAAGCGTTTTGGGTTGTGGCTTGACAAGCGTAGCGCGGCCTGTCCGCCAGATCCGTTCGAAAACGAGCAGAAGTACCCCGGCGTAAAGTATGGCGCGCGCGGCAAGAACATCCCCGCAGGTTCTTATTATGGTTATGCGACAGGTATCCTAGGCCTGCGCCTTTTTCCGAATCCGGACTTCGATGCCGCCGCCCAGAAAAAATGGGATCCGCAGCGATACTATACCGACCCGTCTTATTACAATTCGAAGGACTTGGTGCGGCCGTACCGCGTAGGTATGTCATGCGGCCTCTGCCACGTCGGCCCGAATCCTACGCGCCCGCCGGCTGACCGCAATAACCCTAAGTGGGAGAACCTGAGCTCCAATGTAGGCGCGCAATATTTCTGGACTGATCGTATTTTCTTCTGGAGTGCGGATGCGAGTAACTTTGCCTTCCAGGTGTTTCATACTTACCGGCCAGGCACGCTCGATACCTCCCTGGTTTCGACTGACAATATCAACAATCCGCGGAGCATGAATGCGCTTTATCAGCTTCTGCCGCGGCTGCTGGAAGCCAAACGCTGGGGCAAGGAGCAGTTGGCCGGAGGCGGGGTGAACAACCGGCAGATCAACGATTACCTGCAGAACAATCCGCTCGATCAGTTGTTTCAAGCTCCCGACACAGTTTGGACGCCGCGCGTTTTGAAAGACGGAGCGGATTCGGTAGGTGTGATGGGCGCGCTGAACCGTGTGTACCTCAATATTGGAACCTTCAGCGAGGAATGGCTGCTGCATTTCAATGCGCTGGTGGGCGGCAAGCCGGTCAGTCCCATCGAGATCAGTGTGGCGCGGAAAAACTCAACTTACTTTGTGGCCACGGAAGCGCAGACGTTCGCCACCGCGGAGTTCTTTCTCAAGACCACCGATCCGCATTATTTGAAAGACGCTCCTGGGGGAGAGAAATACCTGACCAAGGACGCGGCGCTGTTGAACCGCGGGAAGGTGGTGTTCGCCGAGAACTGTGCGCGCTGCCACTCGAGCAAGCTGCCCCAAAATGCCGCCGGTCTCGACCCCAACGGCTGTGTGGGCAAAGACTATCTGAACTGCTGGAATCAGTATTGGGCGTGGACCCAGACAGACGATTTCAAGAGCCAGATGCGGCAGATTGTGCTGGCCGACGACTTTCTGAGAGACAATTACCTCTCGGCGGAGTTCCGTGTTCCGGTCACGTTGCTGCGCACTAATGCTTGCAGTCCGCTGGCGACCAATGCGATTGGCGGCAACATTTGGGATAACTTTTCCTCGCAATCTTACAAAGACTTGCCCTCGGTGGGACAGATCACCTGGTATCATCCGGTGACAGGCGAGGCGCATACTTACGCGATGCCGGCCGGCGGCCGCGGTTACACGCGCCCGCCCTCGCTGGTCAGTCTATGGTCTAGCGCGCCGTTCTTGTTGAACAATACCGTTGCGCCTCCTGGGCCATTTAGTACCGATCCGTCAGTGGAAGGCCGCATGAGCTCCTTCCAGTCTTCCATCGAACAGATGCTATGGCCGGAGCGGCGGCAGCAGGATAGCAAGCTTGCCGGCAAGATTCCGGGCCTGATCGACCGGACCACTACTACCAGTTACCTTAAGGTCTCGGCCGGCTACCTTCCCGACGCTTTACGGAGCACTCTCGGCTTGGGGCAGCGCCTGGCTCCCTGGCTTTTCAACGGAGGAGGGATTGAACTGGGCCCGATTCCGGCCGGCACTCCGATTGGTCTGCTGGCCAGCCTGAACGCGCTCTCGGAAGATCCCGATCCATTGAAAAAAGCGGGGTACGAAGAGAGCGTTTTGAAGCTCGTGGTGACGCTCAACGCCGATCTGAAGAAGTTGGGTCCGGGGGCCTCCGACGAGCAGGCAGCGCAGGTTTTCGGCAACTCTGTCGATCAACTGCTCAGCCTCAGCAAGTGTCCGGACCTGATCGTCAACCGGGGTCATTATTTCGGGACCGATTTCCGCGAACCGGGTGAGCCGGCCGACGCGCGACCACTGGGCGTGAGCGACAGCGATAAACGCGCGCTTATTGAATTCCTAAAGACTCTTTAGAGTGCGGCGTCTGTTAGAATCGGGCTTGCGGCGCCTTATTTATGGATCGAAGAGCGTTCGTGGTTGCAACTGGATCCGGCATCATAGCGGCGATGAACGCGCAGACAAATCCAAGCCACAAAGCGTACGGTTCGGGATATTTTGGGGAGTGGATCGAGGATGAATTCGGGCTTCCCGCTTTTCGGTATACTTGCGATCAGATCCACGACCCGAAGGCCGTCACACAGGTGGGGCCGGGCATCCTCTCTTCTACCGAGCATGTGCATCAGGTGGGCAACGACCGGCTGATCGCGATTGTTTCCAACTATGGCTACGTGCGTGTCCGGCAGGATGAAGGCGCGCCCAAGTTCCTTAACGATTATTCGCCCGAACGGAGCCAGTTCGGCGGTGGCATCGGTTATTTGACTGACGGCCGCGAGACGCTGAGCACGTTCTACACGGGCGAGCCTCCGAGCTTCGAGCGGATTTTCGGCGCCGGCTATTTTCGCAAGAAAGCAGCCAGCGAGCACTACTCAGTCGACCAGGCCATTGTTGCGCCGTTTGGCGACGATCCGGTGCTGGTCTCGCAGGTGACCATCGCGAATCATGGTCAGGCACGCGCGGAACTGCGCTGGATCGAGTATTGGGGATGCCAGACTTATCAGTTTTCGTTTCGTTCCGCGATCGAGGGGTTCGGCGGCAGCCCCGTGGAGCTGCGGCGCAAATTTGGCGACAGGTTCACGCATGCATTTCGCGTGCTGGGAAGCAACGCCGGTCTGCTGGAGAGCAAGCAGTTCATGGGGCGCGATCCCCAGGAGGAGCAGGCTTTCGCGCGGATGAAAGCGAATCTGGCAACGCATCCCAATCCGTTCCTGGCGCCCATACAGGAACCTACGGCGGAAGCTTCCTTCGATGATCTGAATCCGCCCAGCACGTTTCTGGTCTCCCTGGACGCACCGGCTGATCGGTTCACGACCGAAGCCCGAAGTTTCTTCGGCGGAGGTGGTGCGACACGGCCGGATGGATTGGCCAAGCCACTGGACGGCGGCCTGGCAGCGCGCGGTCCGGAGGGCGGCCTGCTGCTGGAGCGCAGAATCGCGCTGGCGCCGGGAGAGCAACGGACTCTTTATTTTCTGTATGGCTATCTGCCCCAGGGCGCCGACCCGGATGCCCTGGCGGGGAAGTATCGCGGCCTTGCACACACGGCATGGAAGGAGTCGAGCAGGCAGTGGAAGGAACGTGGGATGCGGCTGGAGGTCGCGGCCGAGCCATGGGTGAAGCGGGAGACCGCGTGGCACTACTATTATCTGCGAAGCAGCCTCAGTTACGACGATTTCTTTGGCGAGCACATCCTGTCGCAAGGCGGCATTTATCAATATGCGATGGGCTTTCAGGGCGCGGCGCGCGATCCGCTGCAACACGCTCTGCCGTTTCTGTTCAGCGATCCGTGGATTGTGAAGGAGATTCTGCGGTACACGCTGCAGGAAGTGCGCGCCGACGGCTCGATTCCGTATGGGATCGTGGGGCACGGCGTAGTCATGCCATGTGCCATGGATAACTCGAGCGACCTGCCGCTCTGGCTGCTGTGGGCCGCCAGCGAATATGTGCTGGCCACGCGCGATAGAGCGTTCCTTGCGGAGGAGATTCCCACTTGGCCGGTGCATGGGCCCGCAGCGGGCAAAGAGCCGGTTCGCAAGCTTCTGGCGCGCTGTTTCAAGCACCTGATCGACGACGTCGGCACAGGCGAGCATGGCCTGATGCGTATGCTCAACGACGACTGGAACGATGCGCTGGTGATTTTCTGGGGGCAACGCACCCTGAAAGAAACGGTGGCGCAGGGCGAGAGCGTGCTGAATTCCGCGATGGCCACGTGGGTATTCGATAATTACGCGCGCATGCTGGATTATGCCGGCGAAGATGCTGCGCTGGGCGAGCGCGCACGGCGAAAGGCGGAGGAACATCGCCAGGCCGCGCGTGCGCAATGGACCGGAAAGTGGCTGCGCAGGGCGTGGATTGGTCCCACGGTTGGTTGGCTGGGGGAGAAGGGATTGTGGCTCGAACCGCAGCCATGGGCCATACTCGGCGGTGTGACTGATCGGGCGCAATCGAAAGCGCTGATCGCCACCATGAATGAGTTGTTGCGGCGCGATTCGCCGATCGGGGCGATGCAGATGAACCAGAGCCCGGACATCGCATCGCAAGCCATGGCCGAGCCCGGGACCTCGATCAGCGGTGGAGTTTGGCCTTCGCTGAACGCCACCCTGGTGTGGGCCCTGGCGCAGTCCGACGGTGCGATGGCCTGGGACGAGTGGAAGAAGAATACACTGGCGCGGCATGCCGCGGTATATCCGGAGATTTGGTACAACACCTGGAGCGGTCCGGATACGCTCAACTCGACGGTGAGCAAGCAGCCCGGCGAAACCGTCAACAGCGGCTTCCTGCGGTATACCGATTTTCCGATTGCCAATTTGCATTCGCACGCGTGCACCTTATATGCGGCGGCCAAGCTGCTTGGACTCGAATTCACTCCGCTCGGCGTGAATCTGGCGCCGCGGCTGCCGCTTGCTGAATACCGCTTCGATTCACCGCTGCTGGGGTTCCGCAAAGGCCCGCGCGGCTATGAGGGCTGGTACGCGCCGGCGGTCACGGGAGAGTGGGTAGTGCGGATCCGGCTGGCGGATGACGAGGCGCGACGCTTTTCGATGGCGGAGGTGAACGGCGCCAGGGTACCGGCAGTGCGGGCGGTTGATGGGACATTGGAGTTGCGCGGCAGTGGCGGAGCTGGGTCGCGGTTGCGGTGGTCGTTGCGCGCGTAAGGCCCGGTACTGCCCCAGCAACACTTGTGCAATGGCTTGGGCGCCCACTTAGCGGCGCGCGTGGTCTGGATCAAATTATCGCCCGGTATCCAGGGGTGGAAACCGAATCGGCGATACTTTCGAAGTGCCAGTCGTTTCCCCGATTGTCTGAGTTAAGCTGCGAGTTCTAACTGGTTTCGGAGTCACCTCCGCTGCGATTTAGAGGACAATTCAGTGCAATCAGGTCGCTGGTAGCGGCGAAGGCGACGCCGTAGATATCGGGACTGATAGGGTTTTTGTCGGCGTGGGCATCCACAGCTACATAGGTGGCGGCGTTCTGCGCCTGAGCTTGCGGAAGGAGCAGAAGCGCCAGCGCGACATACGATAACATGCGACCGGTCGACATGCTGTTTTGGCTTTGCGCCTCACTCGCCCAGCAGTAGGCCATGATAGCGGCCCAACCAATAGGGTAGCAAGAACGCAGCCCCATCGTCTTCGCCGCGCCCACCGGAGCCGCCATCGATGTCAAATGGATTTGCATTCCATTTCATAACCGGTCTCTCATCCGGTGGCAGTAGGGTCTTAGACTGGCGCTTTTGAAAACGGTCAACAGCCCCGACTATCACCACATCGTGACGATTTGAATTGTTTACTGGCCATTCAATGGTATCGAGCGGCGTGCGATAGAGTGTCCGGATGGCGCTCGGCATTTCAATGGAGGCGTGTGGCTGTGCCAGAGTGTAAATGAAAGTCCAAAGAGGATTCTCTTCCCTCACCATGTTTTCCCACCATTCGTTCAATGCCGGGCGGTAATAGCGGTCTAATAAGTCTGCGTCGGTTTCATAATTGAAGAGGTTATAGAACGACAGCATCGCCAGCTCTTCGTCGGAGTAATTGATCTCTTCGCGCAGCTCCATGTAGCGTGCGGCTTGCCGGGCATACCCCAATTCAACGGCCGCCTTTCTGTATTCCCGTGCATACCTGACGCTGCCCGTGATGTGCGCGGCAGTTTTCAGAAAGCTCAGCAGTTCCACGCTGTTTAGAGCGCTGTCGCCCGGCTCCTGACGGAAGTAATCCTGCGACCACCGTCCCCAGGTCGTGGGCTTTCCGGTCATATCGACGAGATAGTAGCCATGGTCGAGGATATGGTCCATAATCCGCGCGGCAGTGTCGGCGATGCGCTTCTTCAGCGCGGCATCAGGCAAGAGATCGGTAGCTACGCCATACAAAAAGAAGTGGCCTACGATTTCGTCGGAACTGGTATCGCCTTTCCAGTAATATTGGCCGTCCGATGTCCAATGCCATTCGCCGCTATCGGGCATGGGTTCACCTTTGCGAATGTAGGATCGGGCCGGAAAGCCGCGTTTGCCGGCAACTTCTTCCAGGAACAGCACCGCCTCAATGGATCTGCGGGCGTTCGCCAGGGCCGCGGGCGAATGCGTGGCGGCATAGCGGAAGCATTCCGCTGCCGCGTACATGGAGGTCCACAAGCCGTCGTTGTCGTCATCGCGCGTCTGGCTCGTCGCGACGTCGCCGGGCACACGCAGGTTGGATGGCGCTATCAGACCGTGCCGGTCATGCCTCTGGCGTATGCGCTCTTCAAAAAGCGCGGCCTTTTCGGAAAGAGTCATCACGCGGAACTCAATGTGCGACACGCCGGTCCGCGTGCGCACCCACATACCCGCGGCCCGATCGGGCGCGAGCTGATGAACGTCATCGTCCGGCAGGTAGCGCTTTCCAGCGAAGTATTGATGACGGTCGCGCGGCGGCGCCTTCGCATCCACGCGAGTGACTCCGTTTGTCCCGCCGTACCAGACGGCGCCATCGGAGGCCTGCGCACGCAGCTTTGGACCCGGGTGTTTCAGCGCGGCGGGAAGCTGGGGATCGTCGAGCGAATAGAACGTGCGGAACTTCTGCGGTTGAGCTGTCAGCTGGACTGGCTCCGCACCCGTCGACACCATCGGGAGCGCCAGCAGCATTAAGATCAGTAACCGCACCCTCACGACTTCTTCAAGTACTTATCAAACCAGTTCAACTCCTCCCATAATACATGTTCGATCGACTCGCGGCCGCTATAACCATGTGACTCCAAAGGGAGCAAAACCAGCCGTACCGTTCCGCCGTTGCCGCGAATTGCCTGATACATGCGCTCGGATTGGATCGGGAACGTGCCGGTATTGTTGTCCGCCTCCCCGTGAATCAGCAGGATGGGTGTCTTGATCTTGTCAGCCAGCATGAACGGCGACATTCTCAGATAGAGATCCTGCGCCTCCCAAAACGAGCGGCGCTCAGTTTGAAAACCAAATGGCGTGAGCGTCCGATTGTAGGCGCCGCTTTCGGCCACACCCGCGTGAAACAGAGCGGAATGCGCCAGGAGATTGGCGGTCATGAACGCACCGTAGCTGTGGCCTCCCACGCCCACGCGCTCGCGGTCCGTGACCCCCATCTCGACCGCTTTGTCGATGGCTGCCCGGGCATCCATAACGATCTGCTGGACATAGGTATTGTTTACCGTTTCAGGATCGCCGATGACCGGCATAGCGGCATTGTCGAGCACGGCGTAACCATGCAGCAGGAAGAGTAAGTGTAGCTCCGCGCCGGTGAATTGAGTGAAACGATCGGTGGAGCCGCTGATTTGTCCCGCCGTGCCGGCATCATTGTATTCGAGCGGGTAAGCCCATAACAATGTAGGCAGGCGCGTGCCTTCCTGATAATTAGGCGGTAAGTACAAAGTAAACGATAACGGTACGCCATCCTCGCGCTTGTAACTCACAATTTGCTTGCGGATGCCGGTTACCTGGGGTGTGGGGTCGGGTATCTTCGTGAGCGGCGTCACCGAGTCGCCGGCGCGGATATAATAGTTCGGGAACTCTGCCGGGCCTTCCCTCCTGGTCAACAGGCGCGTGCCGTTGTCATCCAATACGGCGACCACGGTTTCGTAGCTGCCCTTGCCGGACTGAAACAGGCGCTCAGATTTCTGGGTGGCCAGGTTATAGCGGTCGAGAAAGGGATGATCGCCTGACGGGCTGGCGCCCGCGGCCCGCAGATAGATGTCGTCGCCGTGCTGCAGAATGGCTTCGTGCCCATTCGGTAAAGTGTGCATCATGGGACTGCCAGGCTCATGATAGCGGTCCTGCACGTTACGGCTGAAGATCACGCGGCCCTCGGCATTGGGCGTGTTCCAAGCGATCTGGATGGTGCGGGCCCAGCGCTTATCGCGGTCGTAGTCGGTGACCAGCGCCTGGGCAGCTTGGGCGAGGGGCTCCAGACTCATGAAGCGCTCCACGGTTTCGAATACCTCGCGCGGCTGCGATTGAAATGGCGCAGCCAGAGTCAAGATGCGGTCGCGATGCGGAACTTTCTCCTTTGGATTTCCGCCGTCCATGGCTTCCGCCCAGACCAGCGAGGCCGGCTCGTCGGGACGCCATTCGTACTCGCGCGGTCCGGTCCGCACGCCTTGGGTTGGAATACGGTCGGCCAGCGGGAGGTCAGCCAATTGGTAGAGTTTCTTGCCGGCGCGGTCCCATACTTCCACCGACTCCGGAAAGAGAAACACCGGATGCAGATACGAATAGGGCCGGTGGACGCGTGATACTAACAAGTCGCGTCCGTCGGGCGACGGCTCCGCCGTTTCGAAAACGGCGGGCTCTCCGATTGGTGCAATCTTTCCCGAGGACGCATCGAGATAAGCGAGTTGCGCAGTCGCGTAGTAATCGAAGAGATCCTCGTCGCGGGGTGTGTTGAGCATGTCTTCGTAAGTTACTACCGGGCCGGATCGGCCGGAGCTCTCCTGCACGTGCGGGCCGCCGGGCGCCGCCGGCTCGGCGGGCGGGTCGCCGTGATGTTCGGGAACCGTGCGCAGCAATACCGTACGGTTGTCGGCGAGCCACACAATCGGCTGACCCATCACGGCATTCAAGCGCACGGCGTCGATGCGCCGCGTGTGGCCCGTAGCTGTGTCGCTGATCCACAGGTCAATCGAGTCGGCCGTGGTGTTGGTGAAGGCGAACTGCCGGCCATCCGGACTCCAGACCGGCGCGCTGAGCTTGGCGGAGGGCGGCACCGCGACAGGAATATCAGATGCATCCGCCAGTCGCTTGATAATGTACGTGGCGCTATGGAACGGCAGATGCGGCCCATTGGTATGGATATCGATGCGCAGTCCGGCGAGGCGCAGCATGGGTTGCGCCACCTCGGCGATGGGCGGGTAGCGCAGCGGTTGCATCAGAATGGCGTAGTCGCGGGACGGGTTGACCGAGATCAGGGGGGCGGGCGGGGCATTCAAAACGTCTAAGATTTCGCGGGGTGGTTTTTGGTAGGTGAGTTCGGCCGGCCAGACGAGCGCGGAGGCCAGCAGGAGTGCGGAGGCGATACGGGTTCGCATATCCTGCCATTCTACGACGGGTGGGGGAAGAAGAGCGGGTTCTGGAAAACCCGCGCAGCCCTGGGGGCCTGCCCCACTTAGCCGGTGACTGCGGCGGCGGTGGTCAGGGTTCCGCCATGCGACACGAATTCATCGATCGTGCTTGCACCGTCGGCGGGGCTCACGGCGGCGATGGCATCGGTGACTAGCACGACGGGCTTCCCGGTGGCCACCAGGCCTACTAACGCGCATTGAACACAATAATCGGTGGCGACACCGTACACGACATAGCGGCCGGCTTGGAGACGGTCAAGCAGGGCCGGGAAGTTCGGATTTGTGAAGACATCGAGGGCCTGCTTTTCCACGACGATCTGCGCGGCCAGTGCGATGGAGGCGCCGGGTTCGAAGCCCAGCGTGCTGCGCTCCGCGAGCAGCGTCTCGGGGGCTTTGACCTGTCCCGCCGTGCCGGCGACGCAGTGAGGCGGCCACTGGCGGAATTCCGGATCGTCTTCGGCGTGGGCATCGGTGGTGGAGACCAGCGGAATACCTTGCGCAGCAGCGAAGTGGTTCAAGCGGGCTATGGCCGGCAACACGCGTTCCGCTCCGGGCACGTACAAAGCGCCGGCCGGAAACATGAAGTCGATTTGGGTGTCCACGTCCACGAAAACGGTCTTCATACGATGTTGCTCCCGGTGCGCTCTATAAGGGCGGCCAGATCTTTGCTGTGCCGGATGGGCCACGGCTCGGCGGGATCGAGGCTATGCAGCGCGGCGGGTAGCCTGGCGAGCGAATCAGCCCTGCGCGCACGCGCCGCTTTCAAGTCCGGTAACGGTTCGACCAGTTTTCCGTCCAGCAGCACGGGACGCAGCATGGCTTGCCCGTTGCTGCACTCGCCGGAACGCGCCAGAATGTCGTGATCCGCAAAACGGAAGAGCTGTTTGGCGCCGGGCAAGGTGGTTTTATCCTGGCTCAATTTGGCAGTAAAGCGCTTTATGCCGCAACCGACGTCGAGTTCCACGAGTTTGTAGATTGTGCCCATGGCGGGGGCGTCGGCGGAGGTGGCCAGCTGCGTGCCGACGCCGAAGGCGTCCACCGGCGCCCCGGAGGAAACCAGGTTGCGTATGGCATACTCATCCAGGTCGCCGCTGAGCATGATCTTGGCGTCCGTCAATCCGGCCTGATCGAGGACGGCGCGGGCTTCGCGCGACAGTCGGTCGAAATCGCCGCTATCGAGCCGGATGCCCCACAATGGCGGGCCGATGGCGGCGACCTTTTTGACCCCGGCGATGGTGTCGTAGGTGTCCACAAGTTGCACGGTAGAGGGACCCAGAATTTGTTGTAGTTTGCGAAAGGCTTCGTTCTCGCCGCAGAACGAGAGAACCCACGAATGCGCCGCGGTGCCGTAGACGGGCACGCCGTAGCGCATTCCGGCGAGGGCGTTGCTGGTACCTATGCAACCGCCGATATAGGCCGCGCGGCCAGCCAGTACGCCGGCTTCCGGAGTATGGGCGCGCCGCGTGCCGAACTCGACGACCGCGCGTCCAGAGGCGGCATCCACCATACGGGCGGCCTTGCTGGCGATCAGCGTCTGAAAGGTGAGCGTGGAGAGCAGATACGTCTCCGGGATTTGCGCTTCGATGATGGGCGCGCGCACAATCATCATCGGCTCGCCGGTGAACAGCGGGGTGCCTTCGGGCACGGCAAAAACGTCACCAGTGAAGCGGAAGCCGCGCAGGTAATCGAAAAAGCCGGCGGAGGCATTTGCGAAGGCCGGCAAGCCGCGCAGGTAATCGATTTCCTCGGTAGTGAAGCTTAGATTCAGCAGGTAATCGATGGCTTGCGGGAGGCCGGCGGCGATCACGTAATTGCGATGCGCGGGCAGCCGGCGGATGGTCAGTTCAAAGGTCGCCTTCTGGCGGGCCTTGCCGGCTTCGTAGTAGCCGGCGGCCATGGTCAGTTCGTATAGGTCGGTTAGAAGACCATTCATTGTGGGGCAGTGCCTATTGTGGCCCAGCGGGGCTCAAGCCCCGCGCCGGCTAAAGCCCGCCCTCCATTACTTTTTCTTGGGCGGTTGGAATTCCTTGACTCCGTTGGCGGCCTTCTGCAGGTCTTCCACCGCTTTGCTGTCTAATTGATAGATGCTGGGTTCGTTCTCACGCTTCGCGAAATAATTGTCAGCTTGCCTGGTAATGGAAACTTTCTCCACTCGTTTGCCGTTGTTGGAACTCACGGTGATGTCCAGCACGGGCGTGCCGCCTTCGGTATCGACGAACTTCGCCGCGGTCAGATCGCGCAGTTTATCCACAACGCTCTGCACCGAAGATGGGTCCATCTGCTTCGCGCCGCTCATCCACTTATCGCCGCTCTTTTCGAAAGTCGCTTTGCCGATTTCGATCTTGTTGGGGTCGGTCCACCCGAAATCGAACAGTTTCTTATTGCGGAAATCGTCAACCTTCTTGGCGAGGCCGTCGCCCAGGTCGGCCGTCACCTTATAAATACCTTCAACCGCGCTGCTCTTGGCGTAGTAATTCTTGTCCTTGTCTTTGCGGACCTCCAGGGTTTCGGTACCGGTCGCATCGGTCACGCCGGCGGTAGCCACCTTGGTGCCCGACGCGAATGCCGCAGCGGCTTTCTTCGAATCCTCATCCGAGATGGTGGCGTCCATCTTGGCGTCTTTCAGTTTGCGGATCAGTTCCTCTATCTGGGAGCCGTCGGCGCGCAGCGGTTTGGGCTTGAGGATCTGCCAGTCATTCTGATTGTTCTTGCCGAATTCGATGGTCTCACCGCCAGCGGGTTGTAAGTCCACGCGCGTCAACTTATCTTGATCGAAAGTCAACAGGCGCTTGTCGCGCAGATCGTTGGGAGTTTTGTCGATGCTGGTCTTCACATAACTTGCGATGGCGTACACCTGCGGACCGCCGGCCAGCTTGGCATAAGTGCCCCCGCCGGTGGGTTCGTCATCGCCTATCAGCACGTCCTGCGACTTACCATCGTTTTTGACGACGGTGACATCGAGCGTGGGAGCGTTCAGGCCATAGGGCGAAAGGTCAGAGGCTTTGTCTTCCACCACCTTATCCGCATTGAGAGTGGCCAGCGAACTGATCAGCGATTTGACGGTATCCTGATCGGCGCGCTGCGGCTTCGGCCCGATGATTTGCCACTTACCATCGGCGCCCTTCTGCAGGTCGGTAACGTCGCCACCGGATTTCTTCAGCTTAACTTCCTTGATCTGATCCTCTGGAATGGACAGGATTTTTGGAGTGGCATCAGTAGACGGTTTGGCCGCTTCGGCTTTCTGTTTCCGGTTGGACCAATAGAGCAGGCCACCCAAAATCGCAAGCACGGCAACCGCCGCGAGCAGTCCGCGTGGTTTCATCGCGCTACCTCCTGCGCCACCAGACCATCAGTCCGGCGCCGACCACGCTGAGCGGCAGCAGCACCACGCTCCACCAGAAGATCATGCTCATGCGATTGCCGCTGATTTCCAGGCGGCGGTCTTCGGGCTGCTTGGGACGGATGGAGATCAGGTCCTCGTCGGAGGTGAGCCAGTTGATGGTGTTGAGGGCCAGGTCGCGATTGGCTATCTGACGCGAGCCGAGAAAGCCGTTCGCCGCCCATTGCGACGAACCGAAAACCACGAAGCGGCCCGAGCTACCCGGCTTGCCGGTGTTGTATGTTCCCGCCACGGCCAGCACCAGCGGTCCCTTCACACCTTTTTTGGGATCTACGTGACCGCCCTCTATGCTGGATGTAGCGAAGCTATTGTCACTCGTCGCGATCAGTTTGTCGTCAGTTACCTTACTGTTCCCCTCGATCTTTATGGTGCGCGAGAGCGGGATGGCCGTAGGGATACCTTCTTTAAAATCGCGCGTGATGGGCTGCGACTCATAATTGGTCACCATCACGTCCTCCGGGCCGAGGCCAAAGATCTGGCCTACGCCGCTGGTGTCCAGCGCCAAATCGTTTTGGGGGGAGACACCCCAGCCGGCCAGCATCTTCACCACTTCGGGATTCTCGATGCCTTCCTCCTGCCCGATACGCAGCGGCGTATCCAGGAGGAACAGGGCGCTGCCGCCGCCTTCGACGTAGGCCTTGATGGCTTCGGCTTCGGCGGGGGAATATGCGAACCTGGGGCCGCCGGAGATGAGCACGCTGCAATCTTTCGGGATTTCGACCTTGGCGGCCTGCACCTGGCCGATTATAGGAGTGGCGCCGGACGCTGCGGGCGCCTCCGGCTTACCCAGATTGACCGAGCGCGTCTTGTAATTATTGTGCTCCAGAGCTTCTTTCCAGGTGGAGAAACCGGTATTGCCGGTGTCATCGAGACCGTGCTCGCCGCTGCCAGTGAGGAAGCAGGCGGTACGCTCGCCTCCCTTCTCGGCACGGATCAGCGCGCCGGTAATGTCCTGTTCGTCGAGGCTTTTGGCGTTTTCAGTACGTTCCCCGGTGTTCACCACGATGGTGCCCAACTGGCGGACGCCGGCGGCGCGGGCCAACTGCGGCCTCTTCACCGGGTCGACATAATCCACCTTGAACTTCGGAGACAGGTCGGAATAGCGGCCTAACACGTCGCGGGCCTGCGGGAACTTATTTGTCTCGTCGAAGTAAGTGACCTTGACATCCTTTTTCAGGCCTTTGACGGCCTTGACGGTCTGGTCGGAAAGGCTGAACTGCTTATTAGCAGTGCCGTCGTAGGATTTGTCGTAGCGGTTGCCGAGGAAGTTAGCCACACTCAGCACGGCCAGGATCACCAGGATATAGATGGCGACATAGGCCGAATATTTAGTCTGTCTTGCTTTCATCCAATCTGATTTCATTTATGCTCTCCAGCGCAGCGACTCCATCGAGCGGGAAGTAATGAACAACGCGAAGAATATCATGGAGACGTAGAAGATCACGTCTTTTGAGTCGAGCACGCCTTTAGCGAACCCTTCGAAGTGCGTCACAATCGACAGGTAACTCACTACCTGTGCGTAGCCGGTCGAATCGAACGCAGTGAACCAACTGAGGAGCCAGAGCAGCAGGCATACAAAGAAAGTGACGCCGCCGGCAATGATCTGGTTCTTGGTGGTGGTGGAAATGAATGCCCCGATGGCCAGGAGCGTGCCGCCCTGCAGGATCAGGCCCAGGTAGCCGATCAGGATCGGTTTCCAGTCCGGCTTGCCGAAAGCGAAGAGCACAGCAATGTTGATGGCGGACATAGCCAGCACACATAAGTAGAGTAAGAGCGCGCCCAGCCACTTACCCAGGATGATTTCCCAATCGTAGACGGGAGAAGTCATCAGCAGTTCGATGGTGCCGGTCTTCTTCTCTTCCGCAAACAGACGCATGGTGATCATGGGGACGAGGAAGAGCGCGACGGTGCTGGCGAATCCGAGCAGGGGCCGGATCACCTGTTCATTGACATTCATGGGCATGTTCTGCCCCTGCATCTGGGCCATGAATCCGAAGCGCACGAATTCGCGCGTGGCGTTGAAGAAGGCGAAGCCGAAGATCAGCGCGAAAAACGCCATCAGGAGATAGGCGATGGGCGAGGCGAAGTAACTTTTCAGTTCTTTGCGGCAGATAATCCAAATGTTGGTCATGGTTATCGAGTCTCTCTGTAATCGTGCGCCGGCTAGACTTGCACGGCTTCCGGCTCCTTCGCGGTCTTTTTCTCCGAACCGGTCAGCTGCAGGAAGATGTCTTCCAAGCTGAGGCCGACGGCGCGCAGTTCATTCAAATTCCAGCCGGCATTGACCACGGCGCGAGCCAGGTCGGCGCGGATGTGACGGCCTTGCAGACTCTCCACTTCGAAGGCCAGGCGCCCATCGCGGGATTCGCGCGCCAGCACGCGGCTGACGCCGGCTACCTGTTCCAGGCGCTGCTGGACAACCGCCGAGTCGAGCGGCCCGTTGGCGGAAGCCACCTCCACCGCCACGGCTTCGGCGCCGCGCAGGCGATTGGTCAGGTTCTCCACCGAGTCAACGGCTACCAGTCTGCCCTGATTGATGATGACTACGCGCTGACACGAGTGTTCGACTTCAGGCAGGATGTGAGTGCTCAGAATGATGGTATGATCGCCGCCCAGGTGCCGGATCAGTTCGCGCGTTTCGATGATCTGCTTGGGATCGAGACCGGCGGTGGGTTCGTCGAGCACCAGTACGTCCGGGTTATGAATGATGGCTTGCGCCAGACCCACACGCTGGCGGTAACCTTTCGAGAGTTTGCCGATCAGCTTGTTTCGTACGTCGCCCACGGCGCATCGTTCGGTCACTTCACCCACGCGGCGGCCGATATCCGCGCTGCTGATTCCCTTCAGGCGGCCCACGAAGGTGAGATATTCGTGCACCTCCATCTCCGGATAAAGCGGCGGCGTTTCTGGCAGATACCCGATGCGCTTTTTGACTTCATGCGGATTCTCGAGAACGTCGAAACCGGCTACCGTCGCGGTACCGGCGGTGGGTGGCAGGAAGCAAGTGAGCACCCGCATGGTGGTGGTTTTGCCCGCGCCGTTAGGCCCCAGAAAGCCGACGATCTGACCTTTTTCGACCTCGAAGGAAATATTGTCGACGGCCAGAGTGCGGGCGTATCTCTTGGTCAAGCCCTGAACTTTGATCATAGTTTTGATTCCAGATAAGGCAAACCTTGCTTGCCTTTGAAGGACGCGCAACAACCGGAATGGATGAGCGTGTAAGCTTCATTGTAAAAAGGCTGGAGAAGCGTTGTCAAATTGGTTGGACCCGGGCGTACTGGGAGCGAAGAAGGCTGGCGGATCTGAAACCCGCGTCGGCTAAAGCCCGCCCCCCAGGATTTCGGGGGGATTTTCGCGCCATTCTCCGTCGAGGCCTAGACCTCAGGGAGCACTTTGTAATGAATTTTGCCTTCGCGGGTGGATGCGGGACGCCTGGGCGGAAATGGCGGTTTTCCTGAATCCTTTGATCTTCCGCGCGGGCCAGGAGGATTTCACGGCAGCGTTCGAGATCGGCTATGGTATTGGAAACGGCGCGCGGGTTGGGCCAGTTTCCAATGGTTGACAGCGATTTGCTCGACCAGGGATTTTTCCATTTCGTCCTGGGGTTTCCAGGCGGACGTGAGATCCGCTAAGAGCTGGTCGAAGGCATTTGGGTCTTCGCCGGGGAGGATAACAGCTTCGGCGCGCCGGGCGTGGACGAGGGCATTGAAGCGGACTTTCGCCTTGCCTTCGGGTGTTTTGGGGCCGGTGGGTCGCTGCGCGTGATTGAAGCCAATTCGGCTGGAACGGCTGCGGCGGAGGAGATTAATTAACCCGATGCACGCCGATTCACGCCGATGAGGCTGGTCTCGATTGCAGGCTAGCCAGGCGGTTGGGGCCAGCTGGGTGCGTTTGTTTGGCGTGAACTGCGCGGATTGAGAAAATTGGCTAAGCTTGTGGCTGGGGGCAGGCCCCCACAAGGTAGCCTGGTCGCAACCAAGACGATGCTGCAGCGGGGTTGAAGCCCCGCGCCGGCTAAAGCCTGGCTAAAGCCCGCCCTCCAAGCTGGCGCCCGCGGCGCAGATTGTGACAACACCGTACCTCATTGCGGCTGTTGTCCGGGCGATGTTCTTTCTGTCTTACTGGCCGCCGCGCCTGGCTTGGGCGGACTGTCTGGCCCGCGGGCCGGACGCCGCCACGGTGGAGCGCGCGCGGTGCGCCTCGCGACGGGTGATGCGGATGTGCGCTTGAAGCTGGCACTGACCCCAACGCCGCGCTGGCCAGTGCCATATCTTTGGATCCGGGAAACGCGGAGACGTGCACAACGTTTGGGCATGGAAGCTGAAATGCGCGGGGACCTGCGCAACGCGGAGAGCCACCTGCTGCGCGCCGCCCGCGCCAGCCGCCAGTTCGCACCGCGCTGGGAAGGCCGGATGGCCGCCTCCGCACCGTTGGCCGCCAAACTAGCGGCGCTCGCCACTAGCGACGATCAAGCGATGCTGATCGCCTGGTGCAACGCGTAACTGGAGGCTTCCGCGAGTGCCTCCGCGCTCGAGACCAGGAACATGCTGTGCACCAGGCACCCACTTTTCTTGCGCCGCTCGATCGGGACCGCGCCCCTTTGACCGCCGGCGACTTTCGCGACGCGCCCTTGGGCGGCGGCTTCGCGTGGCGGCTGGCGCGGCAGCCGGGCGTCACGATCGGCGTGAATCCGGCGCCCCGCTTCCTGTGGATCGGATTCAGCGGCGACCAACCGGAGAGCTGCGCGCCATTGTGGCAATTCGTGCTCGTCACACCAGGCGCGACTTACATTCTGAGCTACGAGTACCACACATCGGAACTACCCGCCGCCAGCGGTTTGCGATGGAGTGTACTTGACGCGCGCCCGGGAACCGAGCTGGCGCAAACTCGCCCTGGCTGTCGAGTCCCGATTGGAAACGGGAGGAATTACACTTCACTGCGCCGGCATCTGGATTGGCGCGGCTGGTCCTGACATACCGCGGCCTGCCAGGTTCGACGCGGATTGAAGGATCATTGGAACTGCGCCATCTCGCACTTGGGCGGCGGCCGTGACGCGCGCCTCAGCCGCGCTGGCGGTACTGCTGGCTTACGCGATCGTCACCATTTGGATCAATGGGCGCGGGGCCCGGAGCCTATTCCAGTGCGCTGTGTTTCTCCGGCTGGCCGGCTGGGCCGCTATGTGCCGCGCCGGCCTGGGACTGGTGCAACTGGCCACCCAGCGCACGGTTTATCGCTGGGCCACCTGGCTGGCGATATTCTTCCTGGCGTTGCAGATCTTCCAACCGCCGGCGGCACGGCGCTGGTTCCTCCGCTTCGCGCTTTATTTCGGATTCGGTTTGAGCGTGGCCGCGACGGTCCAGAATGTTCACGTCGGGTGCCAAGATCTTCCGGCTGTTTGCGAGCGGCTATTCCGATTTCGTGTTGGTCTGTTCGTTTACCGGAACCAGTATGCCGCGTTCCTGGAAACGATGCTGCCTATTGCGCTGTGGGACGCCTGCGCGACCGCCACCGGGTGCCGGCCGATTGTGCCATGGCTGCGGCCATGCTCGCGTCGGTGGTAGTCGCGGGTGCGCGCGCCGGCACGATCCTGATGTGCGCCGATGTAGAGGCGGTGCTGGTGGCGGGGTGGCGGCGCGAAGCTTCGCCGTCTTCGCCAGCGTGGCCGTGTTCTTCACTGTCATCGCCGGATGGCAGGTGCTGCGCGCGCGCCTCATGAACGATCGGCATCCCTTTGGCGGACGGCGTGAGTTTCTGGCCTCGTCAGTGGCGATGGTAAAGGAGCGGCCCGCCACGGGTTTCGGCTTGGGGAACTTGGCCGCGCGCGTATCCGGCGTACGCCCCGTTCGACGACGGCACTTACGTGAACCAGGCACACAGGATGCAGTGGGCGGTAGAGGGCGGCCTGCCGTTCCTGGCCAGGCTGCTGTGGCTGGCGGGCATGATGCGTCCGGCTGCATGGAAATCGGTTTGGGGAATCGGTCTGGTGCCACTCTGGGTGCACTGCCCGGTGGATTACCCATTGCAGCAGAGACCTGCCGGTGGTTTTTCGCACTATTAGGATTGTTGGCGGCTGGCGACCCAGAGGGTAGCCCGGCGTGGACGCCTGCCCCACCAGGCTTTGTTGTATTGTCTAATACAGACTAGTCTGAGCGAAAGCAGTCAGCCGGGTGTCGGGCCGCGCTGGGTAAAGCATCGGTATCTCTCAGTAAAACTGTGTGTTTGAGGGTGGTGTTGCCCGGAAATTTGGATAAGAACTGGTGCATGTAAACAAGGGAAATAACACTTGTAAGACAGGTCATTCGGATGTAGAATCGATGCTGGCCTGGAAGGGGAATCCGCAAAGCCCGCGCCACTTAGCCTGGGTCTAAAAGCATTCACAGTGAACATCCAAAGAATGACTCTCTGTGTTCTTTAAATGTCGACTTCCCGGCCATGAGGATAATAAATGACACTTCAAAATGACGACGCGAAGCTACAAAAAATGCCGCGCTACGGGCGGTATGCCACCGTTCTAACTCTGATTACTTGTGCGGCCCTGCCGCTCAGCGCTGCCACCGGGCAGTTAGTTGCAAATACGGTGCCCAGATACGTGGCCGCGGCCACTAACCTGGGTCCCGCCAATCCTTCGTCCATTATCGATGTCAGCATCTGGCTAAACCTGCACAATCGCAGCGCGCTGGACAGGTTGGCCGCCCAGTTATACAACCCGTCTTCCCCGAATTACCGTCAGTGGCTCAAGCCGGCAGACCTGATTGCCCAGTTTGCGCCTTCCACGCAGGAAGCGGCCGCAGTGCAACAGTTTTTCCAGGCGCACGGCCTGAGTATTGTCACGGTCGGTCCGGGTAATCTTTTCGTGCGCGCGCGCGGCACTCTGGGCAATGTGGAGAAAGCATTCCAGGTGCAGATTAACAATTACTCCGTACGCGGTACGACGTACTTCGCCCCCGCCAGCGACCCGTATGTAGACGGCGCGGCCGCGGGGCTGGTGAGGGCGGTTTCCGGACTGGACAACAGCGTCTTTACGCATCCCCTGGCGACCCGCCCCTCGACGTTCCCGGGTACCGGCGCCAGCGCCAGCGCGCAGGCTAATGCCTCCCCCGCCTTCACCGCCAATTGTTTCCCCGGTGTGAAGACCGAAGAATTCAGCACTGAAGGTACCTACCCGACGGGGACGTATCAAGGCAATAGCTATTTTGGAAGTGCCACTAATCCCAGCCCCGGCTGCGGCTACACACCCGCGGAAATGGCCGCGGCATACAATCTCACGGGTTTGTACAACGAAGGATACGACGGAACGGGTCAAACCATCACGATCATAGATTGGTGCGGTTCGCCCACGGTCCAAAAAGATGCTAATACGTTTTCGCAGCGGTATGGCTTGCCGGCTTTGACTTCTTCGAATTTCACCATTACCGAGGTGCCCATACCATCGCAATGTTCGGGTCCGGATATTGAAATCAATCTGGACGTAGAATGGTCCCACGCCGTAGCGCCGGGCGCCAACATTAACCTGGTGGTGCCGCCTTCGGCGAGCTTCCAGGACACCGACGAAGCCGAGTCCTATATTGTCATATACGGTCTGGGCAGCGTGATCTCCGGCAGCTATGGGGCACCGGAATCCTTTGTCGCGGTGTCAGAACTGGACAACGAGAATTTGATTGCGGAGATGGCCGCGACGTCCGGCATCTCGGCGAATTTCTCCTCCGGCGATTCGGGCGACTTTAGCGCGGATGGCATACCTCCGACCGTTTCCAGTCCGGCCAGCGGGAGCTATGCAACCGCCGTGGGCGGCGTTTCGGTCGCGTTGAATTCCGATAACAGCATTGCCTGGCAGAGCGGATGGGGCAACGACGAAATTGTGCTGGTGGAATCCCCGTTCATCTACAATCCCCCGCTGAACGTTGGGTTGATCTACGGCTCAGGCGGCGGGCCGAGTGGGGTATTCGCCAAACCCGCGTTCCAAAGTGCATTGCCCGGCACATGGCGGCTGCTTCCGGATATCTCGTGGGTGGCCGATCCGTTTACGGGAGTGATCGTCGTGGAAACCGAGGCGGGCAATAGTCCTCCGCAAGTGGCGTTCGACATTGGCGGCACCAGCGTTTCGTGCCCTATGTTCTCCGGCCTGTGGGCGATTGCCAATCAAGCGGCAGGCGTGCCTTTGGGCCAGGCCGCATCCTATGTGTACTCCCTGCCGGCCGGAGCCGTCACCGACGTCGTTCCGGTCGGTTCGGTGAATAATGTGTTCGCGAACATTCAGGAAAGCAGTACTGTTTCGGATAAGTACGACGCCAAGGCGGTGATGGGCGGTGCGACAGAGGGCGAATTCATCAGCGCTCTGTGGAACGATCCTTACGAGGGCGGCGTGCTGCTGGGAATCTCGTTCGGCACCGATTGTAACGCATCCGCCGAGGGGTTTGGCACGCTCTGCACCTCACCTACCGCGCTGAAAACCGCCGTCGGTTGGGACAACGTGACGGGTGTAGGGACGCCCAGCGGGTGGACCTTCGTCAACTCTTTTAAGCCGTAGTACGGCTCGCGGGCATCGCTTGGCCGCCAGCAGTCATCGCCGGTTGCACGTTGTGTGCCACCGGCGATGCTTTCCCGCGCCGGCTACAATGTCACTTAGTTTTCGCGCGACCGATCACCTCCATAAATTGTGGGGCAGGACTCCAGTCCTGCGGCCGACGTCCACGTCGGCCTGAGGGCGGGTCCTGGAGGACCCGCGCAGACCTGGAGGTCTGCCCCACAAATTATGCAGCACTCCCAGGATTGGGATAAATAAGTGACGTTGGGCTAAGCCCGCCCTCCAAACTTCTGCCCAGCGCCGGGCGCACGGTATGATGGAGAGGAAGGCCTCCCCGCAAAATGCCCCTCAAAACCGATCCGGATCTTGGTATCAACAGTTGGCTGGAAGACGAGCTCTATCAGCAATATTTGAACGATCGCAGCGCCGTCGACGAAACCTGGAAGCACGTCTTCGAGGACGGACCCAGCGTGCGACCCGCGGCCGCCCCCCCGCCAGCTACACCTGCGCCGCCCCAAAACCTGCAGCCCCTGCGCGGCATCGCCGCTAAAATCGCGGAGAACATGAATGCCAGTGTGACCATTCCGCTGGCCACCTCGCAGCGCATCATCCCCGTCAAGGTGATGGATGAAAATCGCCGCATTATCAACCAGCACCGTACGTTGGTCGGCAAGAGCAAAGTATCCTACACGCATCTGATCGGCTGGGCAATTTTGAAAGCGCTCGACGATTTCCCCGGTTTGAATTATGCCTACGGCGAGGCCGGCGGACAGCCCGCACGGGTGGTGCATCCGCAAATCAACCTGGGCATCGCGGTGGATGTAGCGGCGAAGGACGGCAGCCGCAACCTGCTGGTGCCCAACATCAAAAACGCCGGCGCGCTGGATTTCGCGCAATATGTGACCACCTTCGACGACCTGGTGGGCCGCGCGCGCAGGGGCAAACTGGCGCCCCAGGATTTTCAGGACACCACCATTTCGCTGACCAATCCGGGCACTGTGGGCACCATGGCATCCAGCCCGCGCCTGATGGCCGGCCAGGGCGCCATCATCGCAGCGGGCGCCATCGATTACCCAGCCGAATTTCAGGGCGCGGCGCCGGAAACGCGCTCCATGCTGGGTATCAGCAAGGTAATGTCGCTTTCCTGCACTTACGATCACCGCATCATCCAGGGCGCGGAATCCGGTATGTTTCTGGGCAAAGCGCAGGCGCTTCTGGATGGCGCGGACGGTTTTTACGAAGAGATTTTCGCGCATCTGAAGATGCCGCACCAGCCCGTGCGCTGGGAGCCCGACCGCAACGTAATGCTGCCGGGCGGGGCCGGCGGCCGCACCGCCGAGATCGCCAAGGAAGCCGGCGTATTGCAGCTCATCAACGCGTACCGCGTGCGCGGGCATCTAATTGCCGACCTGGATCCGCTGGGAGGCGAACCGCCCAACCACCCCGAACTTGATCCGACGACGTACGGCCTTACGATTTGGGATCTGGACCGCGAATTCCTCACCGGCAGCCTGAGCGAAGCGATGGGCGAGCATGGCCCGAAGCCGGTAGCCACGCTGCGCGAAATTCTGGAGACACTGCGGCAGACCTATTGCGGCAAAATCGGCTGCGAGTACATGAACATCCAGCATCCGGAGCAGAAGCGCTGGCTGCAGCACCGCATGGAGCCGCAGGCCAACAACTGGCCGCTGGATCGCGAAACGCGCCTGCGGATTTTGCAGGGCCTGCTGAAGGCCGAGGAGTTCGAGCATTTCCTGCATGCCCGCTTCGTGGGCCAGAAGCGCTTCGCGCTGGAGGGCGCCGAAACCACCATCCCGATTCTGGACGAGCTGCTGGAGCGCGCCGCCGCGGGCAACGTACACGAAGTGGTCATGGGCATGGCGCATCGCGGGCGTTTGACGGTGCTGACCACGGTGGTCGGCAAGCCGGTGGCGGAGGTTTTCGCGCAATTCGAAGGCGAACTCGATCCGGCCAGCACGCAGGGCTCCGGCGACGTGAAGTATCACCTGGGTGCGCGCGGCGTGTACCGCGCGGAGAGCGGCCGCGAGGTGCTGGTTTCGGTATCGCCCAATCCCAGCCATCTGGAGGCCGTCGATCCGGTGGTGGAGGGCATCGTGCGGCCGAAGCAGGACCGCCTGGGCGACGAACGGCGCGAGCGCGTGATTCCCCTGCTCATCCACGGCGACGCGGCTTTCGCAGGGCAAGGCGTGGTGGCCGAGACGCTGAACCTTTCGCAACTCGACGGCTACTGCACGGGCGGCACCGTGCACCTGATCATCAATAATCAGATCGGCTTCACCACGCTGCCCGATGAAGCCCGATCCACGCCGTACTCGACGGACGTGGCGCGCGGCGTGCAGGCGCCCATTTTCCACGTGAACGGCGACGATCCGGAGGCTGCCATCCGGGTGGCGCAGATTGCCTTCGATTACCGCCAGCAGTTCAAGAAAGACGTGGTGATCGACATGTTCTGCTACCGCCGCCACGGGCATAACGAGGCCGACGACCCCAGTTATACGCAGCCGATCCTGTACCGCAAGATCAAGGAGCATCCCGCGGTGGGCAAGCTCTACGGCGAGCGGCTGGTGCGCGAGGGCGTGCTCAGCGCCGAAGAAGTGGCGGAGATTCGGAAGGGTTTCGCGCAGAACCTGGCAGCGGCTTACGATACGGCGCAGAAGAGCAATGAGCATTTCGCGGGACAGGAACTGGCGGCGGTGCCGCACGACGAGATCGCCAGCTTTTGCCCGCGCACGTCAGTGAACCGGGCGACCATCGATCGCGTGATCCGCGCGCTGACGCAGTTCCCGGAGAATTTTCACCTGCATCCGAAGCTGCGGGGGTTCATCGAACGGCGGCGCGAGGTGATCGCGAAAGGCGGGCCCATCGACTGGGCATTCGGTGAAGCGCTGGCCTTTGGCACGCTGGCGCTCGAAGGGACGCCCGTGCGGCTGAGCGGGCAGGATTCCGGGCGCGGCACCTTCAGCCAGCGGCACCTGGTCTTCGTGGATTCCGAGAACGCCCGCAAGTACACACCGCTCGAGCACGTCTCACCGGACCAGGCGCGCTTCGAAGTCTTCGACAGCTCGCTGAGCGAGTACGCCGTGCTGGGCTTCGAGTTCGGCTACAGCGTGGCCGATCCGCTGACGCTGGTGCTGTGGGAAGCGCAGTTCGGCGATTTCGCCAATGGCGCGCAGATTTTGATCGACCAGTTTATTTCGAGCGCGGAATCCAAATGGGGGCAGCCCAGCGGCCTGGTGATGCTGCTGCCGCACGGCTTCGAGGGGCAGGGTCCGGAGCATTCGAGCGCGCGCATCGAACGCTTTTTGGTGCTGTGCGCCGGCAACAACATACAGGTGGCCAACTGCACCACGCCGGCGCAGTATTTTCATCTGCTGCGGCGCCAGATGTACGGTGGCGCGGACCGGCGCGGCATGCGCAAACCGCTGGTGATCTTCACGCCCAAGAGCCTGCTGCGGCATCACCAAGCGGTTTCCACGGTGGCCGAGCTGACCAGCGGCGGCTTCCGCGAGGTGCTGGCGGATGGCGCGGGGATCGATTCCGAGCAGGTGACGCGCGTGGTGTTTTGTTCCGGAAAAATCTACTACGACCTACTGGCCGCGCGCGAGGCCCACAAGGCGCATCACGTGGCGCTGGTACGCATCGAGCAGTTATATCCATTCGCCGAAAGCGATGCCAACGACGCGCTGCTGCGCTATCCGCTGACCGCGGAAGTGGTGTGGGCGCAGGAAGAGCCGCGCAACATGGGGGCTTGGCGGTTCATCGAGGAACAGTTGCAGCCGCTGCTGGCGCCGAGCGGGCGGGAGTTGCGCTATGTGGGGCGTGCGGAAAGCGCCAGCCCGGCGACCGGGTCGGGACGACGGCACCAGGAGGAGCAGGCGGCGATCACGGACGAGGCTATGTCGGAGCGCCCGGTGATGGAGTCGCGGCGGGTGCGGCTGGTTTCGCGGCGGTGAAGTACCGGCCCAGCACTGCAGTTCATTCTAATACCATCTAAACTTCAGATGGATATTGCGCATGCAGCGTATGGAACTCAAACTCTAACAGGCCAGCGCGGTTCTGGGCGTGCCGCCTAAGTGAATAGCAGTCACAGGACGGGCCGCAGGTTCTCGGCGCGTCCACCTGCTGGCTCTGGTGCGATGTAATCTCGTGGCCCCACGGCTTCGCTGGTTCGAGTCAGACGCTCATCATCACTGTTCAAATCCAAGCAGAGTCCGAAGTCGCCCACGGCCAATAATCGATCCTTGCGAACCAGAATATTCTTCGGTTTGATGTCGCGGTGGAGAAGGCCGCAGCGATGCGCGGCCGCTACGCCGTCGCAGACTTGCCGAAACATAAGCAGTCGATCCCGCAGTGGCCGGTTGCCCAGGTCCAGGCACTCCAAATCCCCGGCCTCACAGAATTCCGTAACCAGAAAGAACCCGGCGTCGCCGGAGTGATAGTCGACTAACTTTAAAACGTTGGGGTGTGAGAGCCGGGCCAATGCACTGATCTCTTGCTCGAACCGTCCGCCGCGATCCGGGTTTTTCAAGACTTTCAGCACGTATTTCGCGTTCGTCAGTAGAGTCGGCGCGGCGGACAACAAATGTCCGGCCCTGTCCACCTTCACCGAGCGAGCGAATTCTCTTCCAGCCTTGAATCTTCAACAACGTCCGAAACGTATATGGTAAGTCCGTCTCAAGGTACGGCGCGAGCGTGCGTTTGGGATCGCCCGGTTGGGGGCGCGCCCAAAAGTCGCTTGGTCCCACGACGGCCTCGCACCGAATGAACCGTAGTGGTCAATAATGCGACATACTGCTATTCAATACACTCGTGGTCAATACTTGTGCGAACAGCGCGGAACGTCGATCTAAGCCGCGGCCTCATGCAGAAACTAATCGCCCATCTTCGCCCGGACGTGCTCCAGGAATCCAGTATGCCATTCCCATTGTCGTTGCCGAACCAGATCCACGGACCCGTCGCACCGTAGCGGTGGTAGCTCCATCTCAGCAGGAGTCGCCGCCCAGGCTTCGACCATATTGGTTTTGGTTGCCATTGCCGGCCATCAAGAAGTCGTGGCGACCGATCTGGGCGTGACCTTCGAGCGGAATCCCCAAGGCGCCGATCTGTCGAATCAACTCTGTCGCCGTGGGTCCGCTTGGCGCATGGAGGGAGATGCTGACTGTCTGCCCGATAGCCGCCCGGTTCTCCTCGATGAAATCGGCGAGGAGGCTCAGGCGGTGGGCATCCGCGGCCGAGACCAGTAGGCTTAGGCGAACGGTCGGCACATTTGCCATTGTATCCGGCGTCGAGATCCAGCCAACCGCCAGATCCTATTCCACTCCATCCTCGGCCTTCGCTTCCGCCGAACTCTGCCACTGCATGTTATCTGGGGTGTCGCTCCCGCCGGCTTTAGCGGCACGATGTGGTCAACCAAGTATCCAGGGCACGGGCCGGCTTTTGCTCCGGTTGCCGGGCACGGATGCAACTCTCGGAATGCATGCCGTGCGCTCGAACTGCGCCGAATCCGGCCGTTGGGCGTCCGCTCGCACGTCCTCATCAGAGCGATGGTCTTCAAGCTCCCAAAACATTCTTCGATCCGTTTTCGCTTCTTCTGACTGACCTCGTAGCCATCGTGCCGGATCGTGCGATCATCAATTGCGCTGCCACCACTGCGCTTGGTATTCTGCGCGTTATGCGGCGTGACCTTCAAATGCCGGCATTCGGCGACGAAATCTCGCGTGTCGTATTTGTCGGCACCGACGGTGGCTCGATGGTCTCCCGGGATTTGCTCCAGCAGGGCCATCGCCGCGGCTCGCTCCCGACGCGGATACGAAACTCGGGCGGGTGAATGCCGCGCAGTCCCTGGACATTGCCGGCGCCGGTGGTGGCGAAGCGGTGGATCGCTGTGGCGATGCGCAGAGCCACGTGGTCGCTCCAGCAGTGCCATCTTCAATGCGGTAACGGCCAGTTCGGCTTCCAGCGTGCGGCCCAAGGCCCAGCCGATCACCCGTCTGCGTTTGTCAACCGGATTTGCCACTCTGATACTCAGATTTGGGAATCCCGGCGGCCATTCACTGCAAGCACCACCAATCCTTTATCGCCAAAGTCCTCAACAATGGCGTCCACCGACGGTTGATCGCGGCGGCAATATTGACACCAGGTCGCCCAGAATTGCACCAGCACGACCTTCCCTTCAGGTCTCGGAGGTAGCGGCATCCATGACGGAGTTCGGCTGGACGAATCCGATTCCGGTGGGCGCCGACAACGACATAATCGCCAGACATGCGAGACTGCTGGCCGCCCAGCAATTGGGGATGAGTGAGGTGCCCGTAATCCAACTTGGGCACCTCTCCGAGGCGGTCTACCTGTGTCCGTTCCTGCCGGGTGTACGGGCGGGGGCCGCGGTGCGCATCTCGCTCGCCGAAGGAACGGGGCCGCTTTGGCGCAACTACGGCAAGGAACTGTTCTGCTTTGCCTCTTCTGCGGGATTTGGAATCGGATGGCAGTGGATGTGAAGCTCGGTCAGACGCCGAAAATCGGCGTACCGCGTGTGCTGTTCGATTTGTACAGCGCAGTACATCTAGGGACGGCCAGCGCTTTCTAACCATCTAGGAGTCCGTCCGAGAAATAGCTTGTTTTGTCCATTCTTCTCTGGCGCTCTGAAACAGAATCGCCCCATAATGTCGTATGGGAAAAAGCTACCGTCCCTACTACCCGGATGAAGAGTTGCTGCTGCCGCCCAGCTTGCGCGATCTCTCGGCGATGGAGGCGGTCTACGGGAACGAGAAACGCGGGCAGCCGCCGTACGACCCCTGGATGATGACCAAAGTGCTGGTATACGCCTACTGCGTGGGCGTTTTCAGCTCGCGGCGGATCTGGAGTCGGCGGAAAATCCGGAGAAGCGCATCGCCGGCTATATCGCCACGGAGCGGCAGAAGCGCGACGAGTATCGGGAAGCCTGTCCCAAGGGGCCCCTGCCGAAGGGCGCGACGCGGGTGGACCGCATGCGACGGAAGCTCAAAACCAAAGCCGGGAAAGCGGTGTACGCGGCGCGCAAGGCGATCGTAGAACCGGTGTTCGGTCAGATCAAGCACGCGCGTGGGTTCCGGCAGTTTCTATTGCGGGGCATCGACAAAGTGCGCGGCGAATGGTCACTGGTGTGTCTGACGCATAACATCTTGAAGTGCTACCGGCTCTGCTATGAGTAACAAACCGCCGTCGTAGGGTCCCTTCTGTACTTATAAGTACAGATCGCATGATCCAGGCCCTACGCGGCTTCGTCGCAGCGTTATTCAAACGTCAACTCACTGCGCACCAGATCGGCGCCGACGGTTTCACTCTGCGCTGAACAAGATTTCTCGGACGGACTCCTAGAGCGCCGCCGAGCGCCTAGCCGCCTGGATTAACGTGGTGCTGAACTGGACTGCCGAGTTGGCGGGTCAGTAACCAACTCGGACCATTGCGCCGTCCAAGCTCACTGGCCTGGGGGCCGGGCCGCTCGGACGACGCATGGTCCGGTGTCCTCCTGTCGGCAAATTGGCGCTGCGACGATCTACTGTCCGGTCCCCTCTAGCAAGACTTTCTGTGGCGTGTTGTTGGCGCTGTCACTGGCATCCAGCGTGGCCTTGCGCGCGCCCGTGACCTTCGGCGTGAACGTCACGTTGATCGTGCAGTGCGCATGGGCTGCCAGGGTCGTGCCGCAAGTGTTGGTGGGAGAGGCAAAATCGTGCTGGTCGAGACCTGTAATCCCGAAGCTCGTGATGTTCAAAGCCGTGGCCAGATTGTTGGTCAGCGTCACCGTCTTGTACTGCTCATTGCATGCGCAAACGTCGCGAATCTTCTATTTGCGCGCGGCACCAGCCGGCAAAAGGAGATTTCGGTACGCATGGCCTTGGGCGCCAGCCGTCCGCGCATCATCCGCCAGTTGCTCACCGAAGGCGCGTTGTTGGCCGCCGCCGCCGGAACCGCGGGTGTGGTATTGGCAGGCTGGGGCAGCGGGGTGTTATCGCAGCTCGCCTCGGGAGCCTCCGGCCCCAATCCGGTTCCATTCGTCGTGGACGTGCATCCCAATATGGCTGTGCTTAGCTTCAATGCCGGAGTCTCGATTCTTACCGCGTTTCTGTTCGCTCTGGTCCCCGCGTTGCGCTCGACGCGCGGGGAGCTCGCGCCAGCGTTGAAAGCGAGCGCGCGAAGTGTGAGCCAGGGCCGATGGCGTGTGGGCAAGTTGCTAGTGGTGGGACAACTGGCGTTATCCGCCGTGATCGTAACTGGAGCGGGGCTGTTTCTGCGCAGTATGGCGCATTTGAATTCTTTGGACGTCGGTTATTCCCGCCGCAATGTGTTGGTTTTGGCAGCCGATCTAGCCGGTAGCGGTTATCCGCCATCGCAACGGTTACCGGTATCGCGGCGGTTAATGCAACATCTGAGTTCCGTAGCGGGCGTGGCCGGTGTGACTGTCTCGGAAAATGGCATTTTCAGCCGCCTCGACGCCGGCACGGACAGTTTGCAGGTTGAAGGTTTCGTTCCGGCCCGAAAGGACGACTCGTGGAGCAGCTTCGATCAAGTGGGGCCGCACTATTTCCAAGTCCTCGGGGTGCCGATCATTGCAGGGCGCGAGTTCGACGAACACGATACGGCAGGCGCAAGTACTCCGGTAGTCGTCAACGAAACGATGGCAAGCTTCTATTTCGGAAAGAGCGACCCGCTCGGAAAGTATCTTGTCAACGGGGGCGATCGCTATACCGTCGTGGGCGTCGTGAGAGATATGAAGGAGCGTAGTTTGAAGAGCAAGACCGAACGGCGATTCTATGGACCCCTATTTCAAAGTGACGACACCTTCAAGACGTTGAACTTCGAGATCAGAACGCGGGTCGACGCGGCACGCATGATCGCTGCAATTCGCCGCGAAACACACTCCTTCGATCGCGGCCTGAAAGTCTCCAGCATCGATCCGGTCAGCGTCCTTATAGACCAGGACATCGGCGGGGATCGATTGATCGCCAAGCTCTCTGGATTCTTCGGCATCCTGGTTATCCTTTTGGCCGCTAACGGGCTGTATGGGGTAGTTTCGTACACCACGGCCCGCCGCACAAACGAGATCGGCCTTCGGATGGCAATCGGGGCCGGCAGGGGAGAAGTCCTTCGAATGGTACTCGGGGAGACGCTGATGCTGGTTTGCGCGGGGCTCGCTATCGGCCTACCCGCGGCCGTGGCGGCTTCACGGCTGATTGCCGCAACACTGACGGGCGTAGGCCCTGGCGATCCTATGACGCTGGCCGCAGTCGCCCTGGTAATGCTCGCCGTCGGTCTCCTCGCCGGCTTCGTTCCCGCGGCGCGTGCTTCCCGCGTGGACCCTATGGCAGCGCTACGACAAGAATAGCGCGCGACCAAATGTGATGAAAACCCGTCGTGGGGCAGACATGCCCCACGGTGCGCCACGCTAGTCTAAGTGCCGGCCGCAACGCGCTCTACTTCGCGCATGACACGCAGGGTGTTGCCGCCCAGAATCTTCAGGATGTCGTCATCGGAATAGCCGCGCTCCATCAGGCCGCGCACCAGGTTGGGGATTTGTGAGATATCCTCCATGCCCTCGGGAAACTGGTCGTCCGCGCCGTCGAAGTCCGATCCCAGGCCGACGTGATCGATACCCGCCACCTTCACGGCATGATCGAAATGATCGAGCAGCCGGCCGAGCGGGAGCCGGCCCAGCTTTTCGTTGCGCTGCGCGTTGATGGCGCGGACTGCCGGGCCGAGTTGGCTGCGATCGCCGAACTTGGGCGCCTGCGACTCCATCCGGTCCTGCTGCGCTTCTTCGTCTTTCAGATCGCCCATCCGACCGGTGAATCCGCGGTCGAGGAAACCTTCGAAGAAGTTGATGTGGGCCACGCCGCCTTTTTTGGCCAGCGCGCGCAGCATGTCATCGGTCATGTTGCGCGGCACATCGGCAAGCGCGCGGCAGGAGGAGTGCGACGCGATGACCGGCGCGGAGGACGTCTCCACCGCATCATAGAACGTTTTGTCGGAGACGTGCGAAATGTCCACCATCATCCCCATGCGGTTCATCTCGCGCACCACCTGCCGTCCGAAATCCGTAAGGCCGTTGTGCAAGGGAGGCTTGCTGGAGGTATCGGCCCAGGGCGTGTGCTCGGTATGCGTAAGAGTGAGGTAGCGGGCGCCTAAGTCAAAGTAAGTGCGCAAAACGGCCAGGTCGGAATCGATCATATGGCCGCCTTCCACGCCCATCAGGATGGCGATCTGACCGTGTTTGCGGGCGGCCAGGACTTGATCGGCGGTGGTGGCCAGCGCCAGTTCGGCGGGATGGCGGGCGATCTCGCGCCGCACGGTTTGGATCTGGTCTAGCGCGCGGCGGATGGACTCGGGCGGGGTGTAGCCGACGGCATCGGTCCAGATGGATAAAAAGACCCCGGTGACGTGGCCTTCGCGCATGCGGGGCACGTCCACCTGCCCGTAGGCATGCCGCTCGGTAAGGTCGTACCCTTCGTCAACCATCATCTGGGTGGTGTCGTCGTGCAGGTCGAGCACTATCGCGCGCTGAAGCAAATGCTCCACGCGCGCGGGATCGACGTTAGTTTGGGCAGCGGCGCAGCAGGCGGCGAAGAGGAGGGGAAGCAGGCGGGCGGCGCCCCTCACTCAGGCTTCCTTCCTTTGCACTATGGCGCCGATCACGTTCTTGCCCCGCTCATAGGCGATCTGGTAGGCGTCACGGCGCTGCGCCCGGGTAAAGCCGTAACCGACTCCGTGGAAGTGCTCAAGACCCTTGCCCAGCACATAGGTGGCGGCGAAGGCAATGGCGCCTTTGGGGATCAACCCGGCGCCCAGCGGAATAAATCCCACCAGCTCGCGAGCCAGGGCGCGCCAGCCGAAGGCGCCCGCGCCTATCGAAATCAGTTCGGGGAGCTGTTTGTCGTATCCCACTTCTTTATCGCTGGCGGCCGCGACCATAAATGCCATGCGCACCTGGTTCATGGTGATGAAGGCCGTGTCGGAAGCGAATTCTCCCACGGCCCATGGCAATTCCAGGACGCTGGGGATTACGTTGGGCAGGGCACTGGCGACCGCGAAGATGCCGTTCTCGCGCGCCACGGCGGTAATGATGCGGTCGACCACCGGTTTGCGGAAAGCATAGAAACTCCGCGCCAAGGCCAAGCCCAGATCTTCGCGCGCCTTCACGATCTCCTGCACTGTGCGGCCGGGATCGTTGCGGTAGAAACGAAATGCCGTCTTAGGGCAAGGCAGATTCTGTTCATACAGCACCAGGTCGAACTTTTTAGGAATGTCGGGATCGGTGGCGCGGTGCACGGTCTCGATCACCTGCATGCGCTTGTCATGTGAGACTTCCGGGGGCGTCAGGAAGTCTTCCATTTCGGCGTATGCGGCGCCGCTGTTGGCGACCAACCCGACCAACACGGGACGATCCGCACGTTCGCGCACGTCACGCGGACTGAGCAAGGAAAACGCGGATGTGGCTTGTTTGAAGTACCGGAGCATGATGGGCGTCCTCTTCCTGGAAACGCAGTTTGTGGGGCAGACCTCCAGGTCTGCGCGGGTCCTCCAGGACCCGCCCTGCGCGCTTTGGAACCAGCCGTTCCACACGCGAGCAGGCCGACGTGGTCGTCGGCCGCAGGACTGGAGTCCCGCCCCACAATTTATGCACGGGTTCGGTTGCGCGAAAACTAAATAGCATTGGGCTAAAGCCCGCCCTGACATCGGGCATCAGGGGCGTTCGGCTCCGCTGAGGCGGAACATCACTTGCAGCCCCTTACGCCATTCTACCCCTACACCCACACGCTGCACGTCTATGCCTGGTGAGAAAAAGCTCAGAACGATCTCGCTGGCGGGATGGAATTCGAGCGCCGGCGACACGAGAAACAGGCGGGGCGGTTCGGGTAGCAGCTGAACGCCGGGGAAATATCCATTGGGAGTGAACTCATCGCGATCGAGGTGCCATTTGACCCGCAGCCAGTAATCCAGCGCCTGCATGGGAAGCTGCAGATCGGCGGTGGCCTTCAACTCCAGCACGGCCAAGCGGCCGGACCGCTCCACGGCCAACAGATCCAGCACGCCGCGATCACCGCCGGCGAACGCAGGCACCTGATCGTAGACGGGCGCGGGTTGGAGGGGCGCGTAGATGTGCTCAACATGCGCGCGCACCTGCGATTCGAGCCATGCTTCCGGATTGCGGCGGTAAAGCGGGTGGTCGCGATCCTCGGCCGCGGGCGAGCGGCGCGCGGCCAATTCCTGCGCCAGCCGCGCTATTTCCGGCAAGTGATGTGGGTGGGCGGTGGCGCGCCGCGCGAGACCGAAGCGCACGCCGCTCTCCGACGCCTGTGCGAACTCCACGCCGCGCACCCGCAAACTAATCGAACCATCATGCCGGGCGACGCGCTCGACTTCGGGCTGGTCCAGCAGAGGCGCGAACGGTCCCAGGGGCGCGGGCTGACGGCAGACTTCTACGCGGGTATCCACATTCCCGAAATCGGCGGGATCGATATGTGCGGTGAAATCGTGTTCGTCGTAGGCGAACAATTCGTAGCGCGCGGCCTCCTCGTTCAACCAGGGCAGGCGCAGGCTGGTGTGGCGCTCCTGGCCGCGCGGCACGTAGAGCGCGAGTCCCTCGATGGCGATACGCTTCTCGCGGCGGCGCAAATGATCGAGCCAGATCAGCCCGAAGGTCAGCAGTCCGGCGGAATCGCTTTCCGGCGGCGCGCCGATGGCGGCCCATCCGCTTTGCCCGCGGCGCAGGAACGCGCGGGGATAACTGGGGGACAGGCTGGCTTCCAGGTTAGGCTCGGCGCTGATCTCGGCCAGCGTCCAATCGGGGAACTGGCGGCTGAGGAACTGCCGGAAGCGTTCACGGAAGATCAGGCGTTCGCTGCGGCGTTCGAAATCCTGGCTGGAGGGGCGCGCCAGGTCCACCAGGAACAGGCGGCCTTCGCGGTGGGCGAATTGTTCGACGACCAGCTCCAGCCGGCCGCGCGACTGATGGGCGACGCCGGTCACGCGCCGCACCAGGTTGCGCGTGTCGTCCCAGGCCTGGAGGGTCAGGCGGGAGTTGCGCAGTTGGAGGGCGTAATTATCGGCGGCCAGCGGCAGGAGCGGCTCGCCTGGTTCGAGGAGGGCGGGGCGGCGCGACGATTTCAGAAAGTTTTCGATGGTGGCTTGCGTGTCGGCGGGAGGTGCGGCCTGGGTCACTAGGAGAGGTGGGCTGGGGGGGCGGGAGTTCTCGGCAAAGTTTGCTGCTGTGAGCGCCTGGTCTATACTTACTTCTGAATATGCGAATAACATGCGCTGCCTCGCTAGTCCTGGCGAGCTGTAATCTGGCATTCGCTCAGAGCTATTCGATTATCACGCGGCACAGCTTCGTGGGAAAGGATGGCCAGGATCCGGTCGCCCTGGTGCAGGCCTCCGATGGCTCCTTTTTCGGCGCTACCGCGGGGGGAGGCGCAGGCTATGGGACCGTCTTCCATTTGGAAACGGATGGGGAACTCACAACACTGCATCAGTTCACCCGCGCCGATGGCGCATCACCCAATGGCCTTATCGCCAGGGGCCGCACACTTTACGGAACCACAGAGGGCGGAAACAGCGCGTGCCCATCGGGTTGCGGCACGGTGTTCCAGATCGATGCACATGGGCAGTTCACCACGCTTTACAGCTTCTCGGGCCCCGACGGCCAATATCCCGCTAATCTTCTGTATGGCCAGGATGGCAACCTGTATGGAACCACCGGCGCCCAGGACGGTTCCTGCTGCTCGCAGCCGCCGGCGGTCGCCATCTTCAAACTCACCACGGCCGGAGCCATATCCACTTTGTATACATTCTGCTCCGCTGACTGTTTTTTGGGAAGCCAGTTCGTAAGCCTGATTCAAGTTCCGAACGGCGACTTTTATGGATTGACCAACAGCGGCAGCGCTCAATTCTCCGGCAGTGGAGAATTGATTCGGATCACAGCTTCGGGAGCCGGGACAGACCTCTGGAATATCTTACCTGCGGTGGGCCAGGGGCCCGGCAACCTCGTAACGACCGGTGATGGCACCTTCTACCTCACAATGAGTTCGAGCCCCATTGGGTCCGGGCGTGTTCTGCAGTTCAACTCGCAAGGGCAGCTCAGCGTGGTCCATGGGTTCGACTACACCGATGGCTACCCTCCCTACACCCTGCACACCGGCCTGGACGGGAATGTCTATGGAACTGCCGCGAACGGCGGCACCGACACCTTCGGGAACGTGTTCGAGGTTTCCGCTTCCAGCGGCTTCAGCTTCTTATACGAGCTTACCGGAAGCGAGGAAGGCGCCGCGCCTAACACTGTCCTGCTGGGGAGCGACGGCAACCTCTACGGCACGACTGCCGGCGGCGGTTTGTCCGCGGGGCCGTGCGTCAATTGCGGTATCGTCTTCGAGTTGCAAAAGCTCGGTCCGCAATCGCCCAGTATCACCAGCTTCACGCCGAACAGTTCGCCGGCCGGCGCACAAGTGACCCTGACGGGCACCAATCTCACGGGGGCCACGAGCGTCCAATTTGGCACAGCATCAGCCGCGTTTACAGTGGTGTCGGATAGTCAGATCGATGCCCAGGTGCCATCGAGCGCCGGCAGGTATCCTTTAACCGTGACAACGCCGAATGGGAGCGCCGCCAGCATTCCGCCATTCGAAATCGGCCCCCCGCTCTCGACGATCTATGGCTTCTGCCCCAGCAGCCCCAGCCAATTCCCTTACTGCCCGGACGGCGTGAACCCCAACAGCCTCACAGTCGGCTCGGACGGCAATTTCTACGGCACCACCGACTGGAGCATCCCCAACTCGACCGCCTTTCGCATCACGCCCGGAGGAACGCTCACGACACTCACGACATTGGCTACGTCTTTGTACTATCCGAACCAGCTGTTTCAGGCCAGCAACGGCAACATTTACGGCACCAGCCAGCAGGGAGGGTACTTCGGTTCGCCCACCGCCTGCAATCCGGACCCGGAAGGCGCCAGCGGCTGCGGCGCCATCTTCCAGTTCACGCCAGGCGGAACATACACCCAGCTCTTCGCGTTCAAGGCCCACGATGATGGCGAGTTTCCTACGGCGGGTGTAGTGGAGGGATCCGATGGCGCTCTTTATGGAACCACCTCGGCTGCCGGCGCCAACGGCCAAGGCACGATCTACCGTTTCTCCAATGCCGGCCTGCAGACTCTGTATTCGTTTGGCGGCGCCGATGGTTCGGCTCCTTCCATATTGGTGGCGGCAAAGAACGGTAGCTTCTACGGCATTACGGCTGCCGGCGGGTCGGGCGGCAAGGGTACAGTCTTTGCATGGCAAGGCGGAAACCTGACTACGCTGTACAATTTCACCGGGCAAGCCGATGGCGGCACTCCTTCGAGCCTGGTCATCACGCCGGATGGCAACCTCTACGGCGCGACTTCCGCCGACGGCGCGGCGGGCGGCGGTACGGTATTCCAATTGACTCCAGGCGGCACTCTGACTACGCTATACAGCTTCTCCGGTGCCACCTCGGGAAGCGGTCCGGCGAACCTGGTTGCCGGAAACGGCCACATATTAGGTACAACCGGTGGCGGGGAATTCGGGGGCGGGACTATCTTCGAACTGACGCTGGCGGGCGAGCTGCACACCTTATATGCGTTCTACTTTTCCCTGACTGCCAGCTTCGGAGGCGAGGCGCCTACCGCCCTCGTGAGCGCTCCCGACGGCACCTTCTATGGCACCACGGCTGCGGGCGGCGCGCTTGCCTGCCAGTACGGTCAGGGCTGCGGAACCGTATTTCATCTTACCGGCGTGAAGTAGTTGTGGAAAGAGTAAGGACACCGACGCTACTCATGGTTTCAGAAGTGGCTCATGCTATTCGCACCGGTCAACTGTCCGCGACTGAAGTAGTCACGCGCGACTCTGACAATGCGCACGGCCGCGCGCGCGAGGCTGACCTCGCCCTTGCAAGCGGGCAGGAATGTGGACCGGTGCTGGTAACAGGCGCGGGCGGATACATTGGATCGGCTCTGGCGAAGACGCTGGCTGCGGCCCGGCCCGCCGGCCTCGTGCTGCTGGATTCATCCGAACACAATTTGTTCGGCATTCACCGGTGTCTGGAAGAAGCACAAATCCCTCACGAAGCCATCCTGGGGAGTGTGACCGACGCGGGCTTACTCAACAGGGTGCTTGACCGTTTTCGGCCGCGAATCGTGTATCACGCGGGGGCCCTCAAGCACGTGTCTCTGCTGGAACTCAACCCGCTGGCCGCCGTGCGCGAGAATGCCCTCGGTACGTACACACTGGCTCAGGCGGCGATTCATCATGGCGTGCGCGCGCTAGTCCTGGTATCGACCGATAAGGCGGTCAACCCGCATAGCATCATGGGCGCGTCCAAGCGGGTGGCGGAACTCACTGTGGCCGCGCTCAGCGGCGGACTATGCAGGATGAACGCGGTGCGCCTGGGCAACGTCATCGGATCCACAGGCAGCGTCGGGCCCATCTTTTTAGAGCAGATCTCCAGGGGCGGGCCAGTGACGGTTACGCATCCTGAAGTGAACCGGTATTTCATATCTCTGCACGACACCGTGGAGGCGATCCGGGCAGCCGGCGCCGCCCAGTGTGACGGGAGAATTCTTTTGCCTGAGCTTGGCGAACCGGTACGCATTGCCGATCTCGCGCGTTTTTTGATCGGGGCCGCGCCGGATGCCGGCGGGATCGAAATCCAGTACATCGGTCTGCGGCCAGGGGAGAAGCTGCGGGAAGATCTGATGTTCGAGTCCGAAGTTGGTGAAGGGCTTGCCATCCGGACACCCAGTCCCGCACCTGCCGAGCTGCACGAGAGCATGGCTCGTATCGCCTGCCTGCTGGCCGCCGGCGATCTCGCTGGATTGATCGAGACGATCGGCGCGATGGTCCCGGAATATCGCCCCAGTTCCCTCATAAACACGGCGATAGAAGAGCGGGGCACGGTGAGATGAAGCGCAGAATCGCCGCCATTACCAGCTCACGCGCCGACTATTGCCATCTGTATTGGCCCCTGCGCGAACTGGCGGCCGATCGGGCGATTGAGTTGAAACTCATCGCCATGGGACCGCACCTCTCACCCGAATTCGGCTGCACTGCAGACGAGGTGGAGCGCGACGGATTCCGTATCGACGCGCGCATCGAATGCCTGCTGAGTTCGGACACCGATGTGGGGATGGCCAAGACTGTCGGCGTGGCGGTACTGGGCCTGGCGGATTGCCTGGGGCAGATGCGCCCCGATCTGTTGCTGCTCATCGCGGACCGTTACGAGATGCTGGCGCCCGCGGCGGTAGCCACAGCGCTGCGCATTCCGATCGCGCACATCGAAGGTGGAGAGATCAGTGAAGGGGCCATCGACGATGCGATTCGCAATGCGCTCACCAAGCTCAGCCACGTGCACTTTACGTCCACCGAACTGGCGCGCGCGCGCGTGATCGCCATGGGCGAGGAGGAATGGCGGGTGCACCGCGCCGGCGCTCCTTCGCTCGACCATTTGCACCGCAGTCCCTTGTTGAGCCGTGCGGAAGTTGAGGCGAGGCTCGATATCCGTCTGGAGCCGCCCACGGCCGTGGTCGCGTACCATCCCACCACGATTGCCCGCGATACTACGCGCGAAGCCGACGCTCTGTTTGGCGCGCTCGAATCTGTTCCGGCGCAGCAGCTGTTCTGCTATCCGAATGCCGACGCCGGCAGCCGTGGGCTGATCGCGCGCGCGGAAGCTTTCGCCGGCCAGCGCGGAAATGGCCGCGTATTTATCAATCTCGATCCGGTCCTCTACTGGAGTCTTTTGCGCTCGGTGGATCTGCTGGTGGGCAACTCCAGCAGCGGGATCATGGAGGCGGCGTCCTTTGCGCTTCCCGCGGTGAACGTGGGGATACGGCAGCGCGGACGCGAGCGCGGGCGTAATGTGCTGGACGCGGAAGCAAGTGCGGCATCGATTTTGGATCGGATCGGCACGGCACTCAGCGCGGATTTTCGGCGCTCGCTAAGGGGAATGGATAATCCTTACGGTGACGGGCACGCGGCGGAAAGAATCGCGGCGGTGCTGGCGTCGGTACCGCTGGGCGAAGAGCTTCTGATCAAGCGGGCGCCTGCCGTCGAACTCGCGCCGGCTGTGGAAGCGCGATGAGAATTCCGCTTTCGTCTCCCGATATCAGCGAGGCCGATATCGCAGCCGTAGTGGAGGTGCTGCGCACGCCGCGGCTCAGCATCGGCCCTAAACAGGAAGCGTTCGAAGCTGCTGCCGCCAATTACGCGGGCGTACCATATGCGGTAGCGTTATCGTCGGGGACGGCCGGATTGCACCTCGGCCTGGCCGCGCTCGGCATCGGCGAAGGCGATGAAGTGATTCTTCCGTCGTTCACTTTCATTGCCGCGGCCAACGCGATCCTTTACAGGCGGGCCACGCCGGTATTTGTGGACATCGATCCGCGCACGTTGAACCTGACCGCGGAAAATGTGGCCGCCGCCATGACACCCAGAACTCGCGCCATTATGGTGGTGCACACGTTCGGATGTCCGGCCGATCTCGATCCCATTATGGAGCTTGCCGGCCGTCACGGCGTGCACGTGATTGAGGATGCCTGCGAGGCGCTGGGCGCGGAATATCGTGGCCGAAAGGCCGGCGGGATCGGCGACCTCGGCGTCTTCGCTTTTTATCCGAATAAACCGATTACCACGGGCGAAGGCGGCATGGTGGTCACGCGCGATCCCCAGCTTGCGGAAACGATCCGCGCACTGCGCAATCAGGGCCGGCGGTCGGCGGACGGGTGGCTCGACCACGCGCTGCTCGGCTATAACTACCGGCTGTCGGAAATCAATTGCGCGCTGGGACTCTCGCAAATGGCCCGGCTCGACAGCATTCTGGCGCGGCGGGCGGATCGCGCGGCTTGCTACCGCGAACACCTGCGCGCTATTCCGGAACTGACCCTCCCGGTTTTCGAAATCGCCGATGGACGCGTGTGCTGGTTTGTGTTTGTCGTGCGGCTGGCGGACGGGTTCACTCAGCTGGACCGCGACCGGATCGTGACGGCGCTAAACAATCGCGGTATCGGCTGCGGGCGTTATTTCGCGCCGATACACAAGCAACCTCTCTACGCGGCATACGCGGATCGAGGCCACAACTTAACGGTCACCGAGCAGGCGGCTGGGCGGACGCTGGCCCTGCCGTTTTTCAATCGGCTGACGGATAGCCAGGTCGCGGAAGTCTCGATGGCTCTCGGCGACGCGATCGCATCTCTCTAGGCGACCGCCGCACGGATGGCCTCGAGCAAAAGGCCGTTGCGGATCGGCTTGCCTAACACGCACGCCACGAGCTTTTCTTCCGGCAAATCGCAGAGCTTCTCGGTCCAACCGGAAAGTACGATGATTTTAGCCGTCAGGCTCTGCTCGCCGACCGAGCGGATCAGGCTCAGACCGTCTCTGAGCTTCGGCAGGCACAGATCCATCACCAGCACGTCCGGATGCAATTCCGCGAGCAGCCGGCGGGCTTCCGGGGCAGTCTCGGCCACGGTGACCTCATGACCGGCGGCTTCAAGCAGCAGCTTGCGAATGGCGAGTTGCCGGGCATCGTCGTCGGCTATCAGCAAGCGGCACATCAGAAGTGCATTCCACCGCCGCAGATTAACACCTCGGCGGTCACGTAGTCGGAAAGCGGCGAGCAGAAGAAGAGCACGGCTCCGGCGGCTTCTTCGGGCGTGCCGGCGCGGCCTAGCGGACAAACGGACTTCATAGTTTCGAGCATCTTGGGCTGCACGCCGACGGCAATCTGGCGGCCTTGCACGTCGATGGTGGCGCCTGCCTCGCTGAGGGGCTGCGTGAGGCGCGTCTCGATCAGGCCGAAACCGACGGCATTCACATTCACATTGTAGCGGCCCCACTCCTTGGCCATGGTCTTCGTGAGGCCGATTACGCCCGCTTTGCCGGACGAATATCCCGCTTGGCCCGGGTTGCCGTCGGTGCCGGCGATGGAAGTGATGTTGACCACCTTGCGCATGACGCGGCGGCCTTCCACGGTCTCGCGCTTGGCGGCTTCGCGGATGTAGGCGGCAGCGGCGCGCAGGATGCGGAACGGTGCGACCAGGTGGATATTGAGCATCGCGAGGTATTGTTCGTCTGTAGTTTTCTGGATGACGTTGTCCCAGGTATAGCCGGCATTGTTGACGATGATGTCGAGGCCGCCGAATGCGGCGAGCGTGGAATCGACGAGCTTCTGCGGAAAATCCGGAGCGGTGACGTCGCCCGAGAGGTGCGCGGCGAGGCCGCCGGATTGCTTGATGGCTTTCTCAGTTTCGGAGGCAGGGTCGGGATCGAGATCGTTGATCATGACGGCAGCGCCGGCTGCGGCGAGCCTCTCGGCGATGGCGCGGCCGATGCCGCGGCCCGCGCCGGTAACGAGGGCTGCCTTGTGTTCGAGCGTGAACGGCATAAAGAACTATGAAACCACAGATGCACACTTGGACACAGGTCGAACCGGCTTTCATCTGTGTGATTTGCATACGATGCCGCGACGCGGCAGAGAACGCTGGCCGCCCTTCCGCAACGGCTGACGGAAACTACTGTGTCCGCACTCTAACGCGCATCGAGCCCGGCACCGGCTTCTCGGAAACCACGATCATGTATCCGCCGCCGCATCCGGAATACATGGCGCCAGGGTACCGCGATTGAAACCAGGAGAGAATCCCCTTCAAATCGATGTTAATGACCGGATGCTGCACGGTATGGGGCAGAATGAGCTTCCCAACACCGCATGCAGTGGTTCATGGCGGCGCCCACACCCCGGATGTCGGTGTTCACGATGGCGTCAAAACAGTCCTTGCCGGTCTGGCCCAGTTGTGCGATCCACGCGGGATCCAGGTTTCTGGATGCCCAGGGGGCTGTAGCCGGCGGGACGCTGGTTGATGGGAACCAGATGGAAAACCTGCTCCACCCATCGTGCAATCTCCGGCTCGCGGTTGGATTCGACATGCGCGGGAAATCGTCCGCCTTCGACGGCCGCATCGTAGTCGAGTCTGCTCACGCCCGAATAGACCAGGCCAATCATGTCCTGCGAGCCGGATGGCTCGTCCTTCCCGTCATTCTCCGCCCAGTACAACTCGCGGACTAGATCCGCGCGGGGCCGGTTCGGGAGCACGCCGTTCCACAAGCGGGTAGCGATCCGGCGCGTGCTGCTGGCCATGCCGCAGCGATCCATAAACCAGCAAGCCGGCTCCAGACGCCACCACCACCATGGATCCGGGAGGATCCGGATTGTGCCTGGAGATGAACGGCTGGTCGATCCACCCGCCCGCGAGCGCCATGCGATGAGGGATGTCGCTGGCGATGAAATCGATATCCGCGCTCTCGGCCCCGCTATGCCGGTCTTCCGGCAGCGTCTCAGCCGAAGCAGTCGGGGCGGTCGCGGGAGGTTGCACGCTAGTCCCTCACCACGCGTTTTCCGGCCTTGCGGTCCGCGTACTGTTGCGCGATCCACGCGTAGGTTTTTTCCATGCCAACACGCAGGGGTGTGTGGGGCTCCCAATCGAGTACGTCCCTTATAAACGTGTTGTCGCTGTTGCGCCCGGCCACGCCTTTCGGGGCATTCAGGTCGTAAGTGTGCTGCAGCTTCACACCGGCAATAGATTCCACCATGGTTGCCAGATCGTCGATGGAGATCAATTCGCTCGAGCCGAGATTGATGGGAGTGGCAATCAGGCGCTCGCAGTGCATGATCTGGTCGATGCCGAGCACGCAATCTTCGATGAAGCAAAAGCTCCGCGTCTGAGAACCGTCGCCCCAGATATCGATGGTGGTTTCGCCGCGGTCGAGAGCCTCGATTACCTTGCGGCTGAGCGCGGCCGGGGCCTTCTCGCGGCCTCCGAACCAGGTGCCGTGAGGGCCGTAGATATTGTGGAAGCGGGCGAAGTGGGTTTCCAGGCCCCGTTCCGACCAATACTCCTGGCAGAACATCTCCGAGATCGAGTTTCTCCCAACCGTAACCCCTCTCGGCCATGGCCGGGTATGCATCCGATTCCTTGAGCGCGCGGACATGCGGGTCGCGTTGCAGATCGGTGTTGTAGGCGCAGGCCGAAGACGAGAAGAAGTAACGCTGCGCGCCGGCGCGCCAGGCCGCCTCAATCAAGTGGGTGTTGATTAATATGCTGCGCAGGCACTCGACACGAAAGTGTTCGATGAAGCCCATGCCACCCATGTCGGCGGCCAGGTTGTATACCTCTACGGCGCCTTCGACGGCCTGGATGGCGTTATCCTTCTCGCTTAGATCCAGGCGATAGGCATTCTACGCCGGGCACCCTCTGGTACCACTCCGGTACGGGCTTGCGGTCGATGGCTCGAATGCGGGTGTAGCCCAGATCGTGAAAGTACCGGGTGAGCCCGCCGGCGATGAAGCCGCCCGCGCCCGCGATGACGATCAGGTCGTCGTGGCCGATACTGCGTTCGATCCGTACGTCGGCGTTCTGCTTCATAAAGGGGTATCGGCCTGATTAACGTTAAAGTAATCGTTAATAATCGTAACCTGGAGAGCTTGCTTCAGTCAATCCGCGGGACTGCCGGCACTCCGTTTCCGGCTGGCAGGCTCGATCTTAAACACCCAGGCAAATTCTCCCGTTCGCTGCGCGGGCATCTCGATCTCCAAACCCGCATTATCGCGCGTCCATTTCAGTTTATCGCGGGAGCCGAGCAATTGAACGCCGGCGATTTCCGATGGCATCACCTGGGACCCTCGGCCCAGGGATTGGATTCTGATTTTGCCGTCGGCAGGCCAGCCTAACGTGGTGGCATATAGCAGACCGTCGCGGGTAGTGAACCGGATATCCTGGCTGGTATAGGGTTTCGTAGCCGTGTCATGGAAAGAACCGCCCACGACTTTCGTGGGCCCTTCGCCGGAGATTTTCCAGGGCCTTGTGCCGTAAATCGCTTCGCCGTTGACGGTGAGCCACCGGCCCATGGCCAGCAATACATTTTGCGCCTGCTCGGGAATGGTGCCGTCTGATTTGGGCCCTACATTCAGTAGCAGAGCGCCATTCTTGCTGACGATGTCGACGAGTTGCTGGACCAGCGATTCCGGTGAGCGGAACGTATCGTGGTCGATGTATCCCCATGACTTGATACTCACCGAAGTGTCCGTCTGCCAGAACCGCGGCAGAATCTGTTCCGATTGACCGCGCTCGATATCCAAAACGGCGGCTTCCGGCGGAAAGGATTCGAGTTTGTAATTGATGGCGGCGGTGGAGCCGCGGCGCGCGGCATCGTTGTAATAGAACGCCGCCATCCGCTGCAGGTACGGCGCAAACTCTTTGGTCTCGATCCACCAGTCGAACCACACGATCTCCGGTTGATATTTGTTTACCAGTTCGGCCACGCGGGCCATCCAATCGTCCAGATACGCGGGGTCGGGATGGCCGCCCTGCCAGTGCAGTTGGTTCTTGTCGGTCACGCCGATGTGTGCGGGCCCGTAGAAGGCGGCGAACGCGGGGTCGCGCACATCGGAGTCGATCTCCCGGCCGGTATTCAAGAAGAAATAGTGCTCGGCGCGGTGGCTGGAGACACCGAAGTGTAAGCCCGCGGCGCGCACGGCCTGCGCCAGCTCGCCGGTGGTGTCCCGGTGGGGGCCCATTTTGGCGGCGCACCAGTCGCTCAGGTCCGAGTTATACATCGCGAATCCGTCGTGATGCTCGGCGACCGGCACCACATACTTCGCGCCGGCCCTCCGGAACAGATCGGCCCACGCTTTCGCGTCGAACTTCTCGGCCTTGAACATGGGAATGAAATCTTTGTACCCGAATTTCGTTTGCGGGCCGTAGGTGGCGACGTGATGGGCGAACTCCGGCGAGCCTTGCTGATACATGTTGCGCGGATACCATTCGTTGCCAAACGCCGGCACCGAGTAGACGCCCCAGTGGAGGAAGATGCCGAACTTGGCGTCCTGATACCAGGTGGGAACTTGGTAGTGCTTGAGGGATTCCCAGTTGGGGCGGAACGGCCCGCTCTGCCCTGTTTGATCGACCTGGCGAACTAGCGCGGCGCGCGCGGCGTCGAACTTGTGGACGGCCTTCTCCCAAATCACATCGTCGGCATTCGGCGTCTGGGCGGACGCGGTGGTGAACAGGCTGAGAAGCAGGATGGCGGGGATGCGCATGAAGGTACCGACAGAACTATAGCATCCACCCAATAAAATCGCAACAGTTATCGTTGAAGTGGGGCAGACCTCCAGGTCTGCGCGGGTCCTCCAGGACCCGCTCGGGCCGACGTGGACGTCGGCCGCAGGACTGGAGTCCTGCCCCACGAATAACCTGATGGATAGTCTAACAGCGCCTAGAAGTGGTGGCGCTCGACAATTCCCTTTCCCTCGCGCACCACGATCCACTGGTTAGCGTCCACGTCCTTGAGAGTCTCGATCGCGCCCTGCGGCCAACGGATGCCGACGTCGGCCTTAACCGCGGCGCCCACGCCGAAATGCACGCGAAAGTCGCCCTGGGAGATATGATAGCCCCCGCTGCGCACTTCATCGATTTGTTTGCGATGCCCCGCGGTCACCGTGATCCGTGCGCCGACTGCATCGCGTCCGGATGCCGTCACGGCCCGCACCAGTAGAGCGTTGCCCCGCGGTCCGAAATTCTTCAACAGCGAAGGCGGTTCAAAAAGGTTGACCACCACGATCTCCTGGGATCCATCGTTATCCAGGTCCCCGACGGCGATGCCGCGCGAGGAATGCTTGGCGGTGATACCGGGGCCGGCGGTCGCGGACATATCGAAGAACTGCCCATCACCCCGGTTCCAGAAAAACTGGCGAGGCTGGTGAAACTCCTCGCCGAGCGTGTACTTTTCGATGAAGGGGTAGACGTGCCCATCCGCGATGAAGAGATCCTTCCAACCGTCATTGTCGACATCCAGGAAGGCGGCGCCCCATTTCACGTACTGGGTGTGCACGGCCAGGCCGGCGCGGCTGGTGACGTCGCTGAAAGTCCCGTCGCCCATGTTGCGATAGAGCGTATTGATGTCGCTTGAGAAGTTGGTTTTGAAGATGTCGAGAAAGCCGTCGCCGTCGTAATCGGCGGCCGTCGCGCCCATGCCCGCCTGTTCGCGGCCATCCTCATTGACAGCCAGGCCGGTGATGAGTCCGGTCTCTTCGAACGTCCCATTGCGCTTGTTGTGAAAGTACAGACTCGGCGTGGAATCGCAAGTCACATAGAAGTCGGGCCATCCATCGTTGTCGAAGTCGCCGGTCAAAACAGTGAAGCCGTAATATTCGCGTGGGGTCTCGACTCCCGCCTGTTTGGTGACGTCGGTGAAATGACCGTGACCGTCGTTGTGGTACAGAGTCATGGTTTCGCCCTTCAGACCGCGCGGTCCACAGGGCACGGGAACGCCCTTCCAATTACAGCCGCTGCGGTCGCGCGGCTTGGGAGTCTCCTGGGCGTTGAAATCGATATAATTGGCGACCACCAGGTCGAGCCAACCGTCGCGATCATAGTCGATGAAGGCGCAGCCGGTGCTCCAACGCGAGGCGGGCCGGTCGAGGCCGCGCGCGCGGGTCTCATCGCGGAACGTACCGTCGCCCATGTTGTGCAGGAATACGTTGTGGCCCCATTGGCCGATGAACAGATCCACATGGCCGTCGTTATCGGCATCGCCGGCGCACACGCCCTGTCCCCAGCCGAGGTGCCCGATGCCGGCTTTCGCGGTGACGTCCTCAAAGCGCAGCCCGCCGAGGTTGTGATAGAGGTGCGGTGTGAGGGGCACTGGCCCCGGCTTCAGCCGATCGCCCTGGACCAGAAATATGTCCGGCAAGCCGTCGTTATCGTAATCGAAGATGGCCACGCCGGTGCCCGTGTTTTCGACTACGTAGGTCTGGTCGAGGTCTCCCGAGACAACCACGGCGTGGAGCCCTGCTTGGGCGGCGACATCCCGGAAATCGACGGGCGGTGGCTTCATACCCGGTGGGAGTGGATGCACGGGCTGATCGGTGGCGCCAGAGGAAATCATCTGCGACAGGACCGGCACAGCCAGTGCTAAGGCGGCGGCCGCGGCGACGAACAACGCAACACGGCGCGGGGGGCGGCGCATCAGCGCGCCTTCCCAGGCTGAGACGGACCGCGTTGCGCACGCGCCTGCGCGATCAGGGTGAGAGCCCGCGCGATATCGGGGTCGGCGGATTTAGAAGCCTGGGCCAGGCGAAGTTCTTTTTCCCCATTGTCGATATCGCCCGTCTGGCAATCGATGAGACCCAGATTCTTGTGCAGATCCGCCTGCATAACGCAAGTGCCGCAGACCACGATGGCCTGTTTAAGCTGGCGGATGGCCTCCGGCCAGTCATGCGCCTCACTGGCCGCCCGAGCGTCGTTGGCCAGGGTACCGGCCTGATCCACGATGCGGCGGTCCTTTTGCACCTCACTGTAACGGGCCAGCAGACGGGCGGCCTCGTCCGGATCCGACGGTTTGAGCGCGCGCGCCAGACTCCACAACGCTTGGCTGTAGGCGGGGTCAATGGCCACTGCCTCCCTCCACGCCGCGACGGCTGCGTGGGTCTGCGACTCGTGTTCGAGACTTTGCCCCAGCAAATGCCACGCCATCACATTGCGCGGCTGCAGCTTGACCACCGTCTGCAGCAACACGACAGCCTGCTGGTAGTGCCCGGCCTGTTTCTCCACTACAGCCAGGTAATAGTGCGGCTCGGGCATTTGGGGAGCGAGCCGGCATGCGGTTTCGAAGTCGGCTTGTGCCTCCGCGTTGCGGCCCAGATCGAAGAGCACGCGGCCATGGTTGAAGTGCGCCGCGGCGGAACCGGGCGCCAAGCGGACTGCTTCGCCGGTTTCAGCCAACGCTCCCGGCAGATCGTAGCTGTCGGCCAGGGCAATTGCCAGATCGAGATGCGCGACGGCGGATCGCGGCTGGATCGCCACCACTCTGCGCAGCAGAGCGATGCCTTCGCCGCTCTTGCCCAGGCGAGCCTTGACCTTTCCGGCGGCTGCAAGCGTGGCAACGTCCTCAGGCGCCAGCTTCATAGCACTGTCGAGCTCCATTTCGGCATTGGTGAACTTCTGCTGCTGGGCCAGAATCAGCCCGAGGTTGAGATGCCCTTGGGCGTAGTTCGGGTCGTCTTCAATCGCCTGCCGAAGCAACTTCTCAGCCTCTTCGGTGCGCCCCCGGATAGCGCGAATCACGCCGAGATTGCCGAGCGCCGAGACCAGTTGCGGGTCGTCGGCAATCGCAGCTGTGAGCCGCTTTTCAGCCTGCGCGGTATTGCCCGCGGCCATGTCGAGCCGGCCCAATTCGCCCTGCACGACTGCCAGCTTCGGATCGATGCGGGCCGCGCGTTCCAGCGCCTCCCGTTCGCCCTTAGGATCGTGTGCCGCCTCAAGAGCCAGCGCCAGGTTGTACTCGGTGCGTGCATTGCCGGGCTCGATTTCCAGCATCTGGCGATAGACTTCCGCAGCCTGCGCCGGTTGGCCGGCGAGAAGCAGTTCGTTGGCCTGGTTACCTTTCGCGGCCAACTGGTTGACCTTGAATTCGTCCGATTTGCTGGCTTTGAATCGATCTACGGCCTCGCGCGCCTTGGCGTCGTCGCCCAGCGCACGCAGAACCGCCGCCAGCTGGAATTGGGCAGAGGAGTCGGTTGGATTGAGGGCCACGGCTTTTTGCAGATGCGGGAGCGCCTCCTTCGGCCGGCCGTTCCGTGCCAGCACGAAACCCAGTTCGTAGTGCGCCTGCGCGTCGTTGGGGAGCTCGGCTACGGCCCGTTTGAGTTCCGCTTCCGCGGGTCCGTACTCGCCCAAACCTCTGTAGACCGAGCCGAGCATCAAATGGCCTTCGGGATCGGTGGCTTTGCGGTGCACGTATTCCTGCGCGTCCGCCAAGGCATCCTGAAACGCAGACACGGTGACCAGAGCTTTCACCTTCGCCAGCAGCGCAGTGTAATCCTGCGGGTCGATGCGGACGACTTCGGTGTACTCGTCGGCGGCCTCGCGAAACCGACCCTCGTGCGCATAGATGTTGCCGAGATTGAAGTGCGCCGATTTCATGTCCGGATGCGCCTTGACTAACGCGGCCAGGATGCCGATGGATTCATTTGCCTCGCCGCCCTGATACACGGCGATGCCCATAGACAACACTATTTCTGGTGAGTTGGGCTGGAGCGCCAGCGCCTGTTTCCAATAGCGGATCGCGGCGGCATACCGGCGCTCGGCGGCGAGCGATTGCGCCAGGCGATCCAGGGCAAAGACGGAATTCGGATCCGATTGCAACGCGTACCGGAATTCGGTTTCGGCTTCGCCCGGCTTGTCGAGATCCAGCAAGACGGATCCCAGCGAGTTGTGCGCGGCCGCCATATCGGGCTTGTAGCGCAGCGCAAGACGAAACTCAGCCGCCGCAGCCGGCAGGTGCTGCGCGCGTACCAGCGCCACGCCCAGGTCATAGTGCGCTTCCGCGGAATGCGGCTCCATCCGGACCGATTCCTTGAACGAGGCCACCGCACACTCCAGTTGGCCCTGCTCCGCAAACCACGCGCCGACTGCGTCATACACTTTGGCGGAAGGATGCTCGCGGATCGCCTGGACGCCGGAGGTAGGGGGCTTGCACGCTTCCGGCAGTTGCGCCAAGGAAGCGAAAGCACAGGCGAGAATCAACCCACAAGCCCCGATTTTCATGGCTGCTTGGTACCAGTATAAATTTCTCTGCAGTGGGGCAGAACTCCAGGTCTGCGCGGGTCCTCCAGGACCCGCTCGGGCCGACGTGGACGTCGGCCGCAGGACTGGAGTCCTGCCCCACGTTACGGCTCCGTCACGGCCACGATCCGGTCGGCTTTCACATCCCGCAGCGACTGGCGCACTCCGGATGGCCAGCGGATCTGGATCTCGCCGGCGGCCGCGAATCGTCCCAGCCCGAAGTGCACCCGCGGATCGCTGGATGCCGCATATCCGGTGCTGGTGGTCACCTCGTTGTATTGGCTCTGGCCGTCGCCGGTAGTGACACGGATCTGCGCCCCGATTCCCATCCGGTTGCTCTTCGTGCCGGTGAGTTTCAGCAGCAGCCAGTGGTTGTGGTTTTCAGATATGTTGCGGAACACCTGGACCGGGCCGCGCAGTTGGGTCACCACCAGATCGATGCGGCCATCGTTGTCGAGATCGCCATACGCCAGCCCGCGGTGGGGCGCCGCGCGAGTGAAATCCACGCCTGCGCCGTCACTCACATCTTCGAACTGCCCGTTGCCCCGATTGCGGAAAACCGCGTTCGGTTCGGCATAATGAAAATGTTTCGATACGGCGTCGATGTCGTCCATCACATTGCCGCGCGCCACGAATAGATCTTTCCAACCGTCATTATCCAGATCGGCGGCTCCATTCGACCAACCGGACATTTCCCGCGTCAACTGCGCCAGCCGGCTGGTCTGGGTCACATTGATGAATTGTCCGCCGCCGCGGTTCCGGAAAAGTGGGAACGTCTCGTTCTCGATGGCGGTGTGCCAGATGTCCGGCAATCCGTCGTTATCCACATCGCGAAAGTCCGCACCCATGCCCGCGAGTTGGTTGCCGTCCTCGTTATACGCCACGCCGGCAGCAAACGCGGCCTCCTCGAACTTCTTGCCGCGCAGGTTGTGGAAGAGCAGATTCGGATTGTTGTCGTTGGCCACGAAGACATCCATAAATCCGTCGCCATCATAATCGGCAAACACCACCCCCATCCCCTTTCCCTCGATGGCGGAGATACCGGTCTCGGCCGAGACATCCGTGAAGGTGCCGTCCCCGTTGTTGCGATAGAGCGTATTCGGAAGCGGCGCGAAGCTCTTGGGATGGCAATAGCCCCGCCCGTTGATTCCCATGCAAGCAGGCTCATGCCCGGGGTCCCACTGGCAGTAGTTGGAGACGAAAAGGTCCAGTAGGCCGTCATTGTTGTAGTCGAACCAGCCGGCCGAAATCGACCACATCTTGCGGCCCTTCAGCATAGCGCCGCCGACGCCCGCCTTCGCCGTTACGTCAGTGAATGTGCCGTCGCCGTTGTTGTGGAAAAGCTGATTCCCATTGACGTTGGCGAGGAAAATATCAGGCCGCCCGTCGTTATCGTAGTCGCCTACCGCCACTCCCATGCCGTAACCGGCTCCCGCCACGCCGGCGTGCTCCGTTACGTCAGTGAAAGTGCCGTTGCCGTTGTTATGAAAAAGGCGATTGTAGTACTTCGGCGCGGTCTTCACCAGCGACGGCATCTCGGCGCCGTTCACCAGGTAGATGTCGAGCAGGCCATCGCCATCGTAATCGAGCAAGGCGACTCCGCCCGGCATAGTCTCGGGTTGATGCTTCTCCGGAGTCGCACAGTTCTCGGTTACAAAGTGAACCCCAGCCGAATCGGCGATGTCTTTGAATCGGATCGGGCCCGGTGGCGGAGCGGTTGCCCGGACCGCCCACGCGCCTGCGGCCAGAACTCCCATGATGGGCAACCAGCCGGGCAGCCAACGCGTCACGAACATGTTATTTGGCGCTCTTGCGCGGTTCCCGCACAGTGAGGATGCGATCTACGGCAACATCACGCAACGTCTGCACGGTGCCGCTGGGCCAGACTATCTCCAGCGACCGTATAGATCGATCCCGGCCCAATCCGAAGTGCACGCGCTTGTCGCTGGCGGAGAAGTAACTGCCGCCAGTGGTGACGGTAGCGTATTGGCTTGTTCCGGACTCACTCACTACATGGAGACGTGCGCCGATGCCATCGCGATTACTCGCCGTTCCAACCGTGTTGATCGTCAGCCAGTGGTTCGCGCATCCTTGATTCCGAAGAACCATCGGCTTCCCGTCGAGGCAACTAACCGCAATGTCGATCTGACCGTCGTTATCGAGATCGCCAAAGGCTGTGCCGCGGGCTGCCTGCAACGTTCGGAACGGCTCACCGCTGCGCGCGGATACATCATCGAAACGCCCTTGCACATTGCGCAGTAACATCAACGGCTCGAGATACCGGACATTGCCCTGGAAGTACTGGATGTTATCCATAACGTGTGACTGTGCCACAAACAGGTCTTTCCAGCCGTCGTTGTCATAGTCGATAAGGCCCGTTCCCCAACCCGAGTGTGACATGGTCATGCGGGCGACTCCGATAGTGTTCGACACATAATGGAACGATCCCTTCACGTTACGAAACAGAGCGTATTTCTGGTTGGCCAGGTCATCGATGAAGACGTCCGGCCAGCCGTCGTTGTCGTAATCCTCGAAGGCCACGCCCATGCCTGAGAAGGCGTGCCCGTCTTCATCGTAGGCCAGACCGGCCGGCAAACCAACTTCTGAAAACGTACCGTTGCGATTGTTGTGGAACAGTTGCTCCGCAATGGCATCGTTAGCCACCAGAATATCCGGCCACCCGTCCTGGTCGTAGTCGTTGAACGCGCTGCCGAGGCCCCTTCCCGGTGCGGCGGCTATCCCGGATTTCGCACTCACATCGGTAAACGTCCCATCACGGTTGTTGTGATAGAGCAGGTAAGTGGCGGATTTGAAAACGTCGGGATGACAGTACGCCGGCTGGCCGCGTTCGGGCGCACCGCACGGCATGTTCTTCGAAAAATCCCAATCCAGGTAGCGGGCTACGAAGAGATCCAGGTATCCATCGCGATCGTAATCGACGAACAGGGCGCTCGATGACCAGCCGCCTGCGGCCACGCCCGCCTTTTCGGTCACATCGGTGAAGGTGCCGTCGCCATTGTTGTGGTAGAGAATATTACGTCCGAAATTGGTGACGTACAGATCCGGGCGGCCGTCGTTGTCGTAGTCTCCTACCGCAACTCCCATGCCGTAGCCGCGGCCTTGCAGTCCGGCCTTCTCGGTGACGTCGGTGAAGGTGCCGTCGCAATTGTTGTGGTACAGCCGGTTCCAATACTTCGGATCGGACTTGTCGGGCACTGCGCCGGGCGGCATAGGATTCTGGAGGCGCGCACCGTTCACGAAGAAGAGGTCCTCGAAACCGTCTCCGTCATAGTCGAACATGGCGACCCCGCCGGGCATCGATTCAATCAAGTACTTCTGCGGCGTGCGGGAGGACAGAAGCTGAAAGGCGATCCGCGCTTTCGCCGTAACATCCACGAAAACGGGTAAGGACACCGGCTCCCCGGTTGCGCCACATAAGGCCAGGCAGAGGAAGCAAAGTGGGGCAGGCGTCCACGTCTGCGCGCGACGTCCACGTCCCGCCAATGGACGGGTCTGGAGACCCGCCGCAGGACTGGAGTCCTGCCCCACGCTTAGAAGTAGAACTTCAAGCCCATTTGCAATTGACGCGGTAAGGTGGCAGGTGCAGCGGATGTCACCTGCCCGGCGTTCACGTTGTCTATATTGCTGTTCGGGTAGCCGAAGATAGTACTGTTAAAAACGTTATAGGCTTCCGCTCGAAATTCAAAGTACCTGGTTTCACCGATATGGAACTGGCGGAACAAAGATAGATCCAGGTTCCTGCCCCAATCAGTCACCCAGGCATTGGGCTTCGAGTTACCGTATGTGTAGGGCGCCGGATCCGCGAAGGCTGAAACGTTGAACCATTGAGCTATGGTTCCGGCTCCGGCATTTGGGTTCCCCACCAGGTTAGCCCGCTCGTTGTTATAACCGCCATTGTTCAAGATCGCAGTATCGGCTACCACGGTGTACGGCAGTCCCGAATGGAGGCTCAGGATGCCGTTAAGCGCCCATCCGCCGGCCAACAGGCCGACCACCTTGTTGCCGCCCGTGCCCGGTCTCCCGAATGGCGATTGCACGGTGAACGCAGCGGTGAAGTTGTTGGTCTGGTTGGTATCCGACAACTCCACATCCGCCGTGCGGTCGTAGACGTTTTGCGCGTTGCAGTTGGCGCCTATGCCGCACTCATCGTCGATCGCCTTCGACAGCGTGTACGACAACTGAAACGCCAGATTCTGGCTGGCCCGTTTTCTGACCGAAACCTGCAGCGCATTGTACCGGCTCGCGCCCACGCTCTGGTCGAACCATTGCGGCAGCATATACGGGAAGGGCTGGCGCGGGGCCACATCGCCAGGACCCGGAGGCGCCACATTCTGCACCGGTCCCCAGTCCAGACGCCGGCCCACCGAACCCACGTAGTTCACATCCGCCACAATGTTCGATGGCAGTTCCCGCTGGATGCCGAAATTCCACTGGTCCATATACGGCGATTTGAAATTCGGGTCCACCATCCACTGGCTCACCTCGGAGAATGTGGAAACTGGATAGACCAGGCCGCCGCCGCTGCCGAGACTCAACGGATCGGCCATGCCCGAGGTCACTTTATTCTGATTCAGCGATGGGTTGTTGATGGTTGCCACCGCAGGCCAATTCCCACCGAAATTCTGGGATAATTGGGTGATTCCCCCCCACATGTCGTAGAAACGTCCATACCCCGCGCGCAGCACCATCTTATCCGTAAGCCGGTACGCCAGACCCAGCCTTCCGGACCAATCCCCGAAGTCGTTTTTGAGAATCGCGTGATTCGATCCCGCCACGCTGACATGCGGGGGCAGCACGCCCGGCCCGTACGGATCGGGGTATTGCGAGACCGTATCGCCGGAACTAGGCACTCCGGCGAAGGTCCCGTTGGGAAGGCAGGGAGCCCCGACGGAAGCCGAACAATTCGGTGGAATCGCAGTCAGGATGTACTGTCCGGTGACCGCATTGGCGTCGCCCGTATACAGATCTTTGCCCGCGCCGTAGATGGGCCAGAGCCGGAGGTCATAGCGCAATCCGACGTTCACGGTCAGCCGGGGAGTGGCTTTCCACTGGTCCTGAATAAACGCGGCATCCATCCAGCCGCCCTGAGCAACTTCATTGACATTGCGGAGCGCGGCGCCGCCGGGAGCTCCCAGCAACAGGGACGCCCACGAATTGCCGCCTTGGCCCTGGTCTGTGCCAAGACCCGCGGTTTGTGCCTGCCCGAACGACTCGGTGTTATACCCGATCGGCGAGTGGAAGTAGTTCGTCTCAATATCCCCGCCGACTTTGATGGTGTGCTTGCCGATGATCTTCGAAAAGGTGCCGCCAAACTGCCAGACATTGGCCAGGGTGGTGCCCTGCAATGCCGAATTCGGCCAGGCCAGATAGCCCGAAATACTGCTCAGCATCGGCGCATATTGTTTGCCATTGAGGGTTTCGAAAGTCGAGGACACACCCAGCGTGTTCAACTGATTGAGGAAGGCCGCATTTTGGCCTTGCACCGCGGCGACTTCATTGTCGAATCCGAAATTGCGGCCAAAGTACGCTTCCAGGATCGAGGTCGGGCTGAACGTGTGAGTCTCATGGATGGCGAAATTGCGCCCGTAAATATCGTCGTTATCCAAGCCGATCACGCTGGCCGGAAGCAACTCGGATTCCTCATACTGACTGTACCGAAACATGAGCTGGTCCGAATTCCCAATGTACTGGTCGGCGCGGATCTGTCCGGTGTCATTGGTGATAACTTGCCTTTCCGGTATGTAGATGTTGTTTCCGTTGATCAGCGCGCCGGCGGTCGGAACGAGTGTCTGATACAACTGCGCGATTGGACTGATCTCACTCGCCGGGAGTATGTTGCCCGGAATGGGAGTGCGGGAATACGCGGTTCCGTTGTACGTGGTGCTGTAAGGGTCGTAAAGGATCGTGGGATTGGATTGCGCCAACAGCGCGCTGAAATCGCCGTTGCGTTCCGCAGCCGTCGGTCCAAGGGCGCCGCCCTCGGTGGATTGGTGCTGCCTGTATCCTTCGTAAGCGGCATAAAAGAAGGTGCGGTTTTTGCCGTTATAGACTTTGGGAATCCAGATGGGACCGCCGATAGCCGCTCCAAACTGATTCTGACGAAGCGGCGGGAGCGCGGCGTTGAAGAAACCGCGGGCATCCAGGTCCGCATTGCGCAGAAACTCCCAGACCGTGCCGTGATACTGGTTCGTGCCGGACTTGCTGACCACATTGACGATTCCGCCCATGACGCCGCCGTATTCGGCCAGGTCGTTATGGCCCTGGGTCTTGAACTCCTGAATATCGTCGATGATCGGTGCGAAGTTGTAAGTGGTCAGGAAGGTATTCAGGTCGTTGATTCCATCCAGGCTGTACAAATTGCTGCGGACCCGCGCACCGTTGATCGAAGGGAACGAAGCCACCCCGATGGCAGCGCCTGCGAACCCGCCTCCGCCAGCACCGGCTCCCGTGCCACTCTGGTCGCGGTTGATGTTGGCCACGCCCGGGGTGATGGTCAGCAGTTCCGTGAAGTTGCGTCCGTTCAGGGGAAGGTCGGTGACTTGCTGCGTGCCGACGACCGTGCCCAACTCGGCGGTGGAAGCTTCCACACCAGCGGCGACGGCTTCCACCGTTACGCTCTGCTGGGACTCGCCGATCTTCAGATGAAAGTCAAACGTGGCCGTCTGGTTCACTTCTAGCGTGACGGCCGATTGCGTCACTCTGGAAAAGCCCGTGGCGCTGGCCTCCAGCGTGTAAACGCCGGGCACCACGTTGAGGAAGGCGTAGGCGCCCCCGCTGTTGGCCACCGTAGTACGCACCACCGCCGTATTCACGTTGGTCAGGCTTACGTGCGCTTCGGGAATTGCCGCTCCGGACGGGTCGGTGACCACTCCATTGACGGTGGCGGAGGCCTCCTGGGCTGCGGCCGGCTGGGCGACGGCCCAGAGGACGAAAATCATCAAAAGCGTGGCGAAACTGGAACGCCAAAACCTTGGATCTCTGGCTAACGTTGCCATTGTGTCTCCTTAATTCGCAGACTCTTGTCTCCCAAGCATGCCTGCGGCGGTCGCCAACCAGGACCGCGAACCGGGTATCCCCTATCATCGCGACGACGGTGACTGTATCGTTAACTTTGCGAGATAGTGGAAGTATACTAATGGGTCCACGACGTGTCAAGGGCGCGGGAGGCAATCCATCGTTGTTGTTCCCAAAAATGTACTTGTTTTCACGAAACCGGCTCGGGTCGAAAGGCGGATCCCTGGCCTTGCGGCTTTCCTTTAACGTTTCAGCTATCGTTGACAGCCTCGCGACGCTGTGCTTTATTCAACCATGGAGAGACCTCCGCGCCAGGGCACATAATGGCAAAAATGGCAGTCACGATGAAGGACATCGCCCGGGAACTCGGGCTGTCCGTGGTAACGGTCTCCAAGGTCATTCGCAACCACAGCGATATCGGAGAAGAGACCCGCCAACGCGTCCTCAAGCGTATCAAGGAATTGAACTACCAGCCCAATATGGCGGCGCGCGCGCTGGTCACGGGCCGCAGTTACTCGGCCGGCCTGATTGTTCCGGACCTGATGCACCCGTTTTTCGCGGATGTGGCGACCGGTCTATCCGACGTGCTGCGGCGCAAGAATTATAGTCTGCTGATCTCCTCCTCGCAGGGCGACCCGGACCTGGAACGGCAGGAGATCAAGCGCCTGCTCAGCCGCCGTCTGGATGCGCTGATGATTGCCTCCACGCAGTGGACCGTCGAGAGCTTCCGGCGTATCGAAGAGCAGAAGGTTCCCTACGTGCTCCTCGATCGCGCTTTTATGGGGATGCCTGCCAATTTTGTGGGGGTGGACGATATCGCGGTCGGCCGTCTGGCGACCGAGCACCTGATATCGGTCGGGTGCCGCAGAATCGCCCACATTCGCGGCCTCAGTACCAGCACGGCGGTGGGGCGCCTGGAGGGCTACCACCAAGCCCTCGCGCACCACGATCTGAGTCAGTTCCAAGGCTACGTGGTGGCGGGACGCTCGCACCGATGTGGATAGCTGGCTCAGCGGCAATGAGGCTATGAAGAAGCTGTTGGCGCTGAACCCACGACCCGATGGCGTGTTCTGTTACAACGACCCGATCGCGATCGGAGTGATCGATGCCATCCTCGAAGCCGGAGTGCGCGTCCCCGACGATATTGCCGTGATCGGCTGCGGCAATCTCCATTTTGACAAGTCCCTGCGCGTGCCCCTTTCGAGCGTGGACCAACAGAGCCGGGCCATCGGCGAACGCGCCGGGAAACTGGTGTTGTCACTGATAGAAGCAAAGGTCGCGCCGCAGCCGAAGAGCCTTATGCTCCAGCCGTCTATTGTGGCGCGCGAGTCCACCCGCAGACCATTGTGAAGGCGATGAAATCCCCCGGCCTTTGGGATTACCTTATCGTTACAGCCGCAAATGACCGGCAGGCGGCGGCTTATAAGGATCAGATTCGGATACGCCGCGAGACCGGACTGCTGCCGCAGGTGCGGGACTGCCTGGTGATTCCCGACCGCGATGGCCGCCGCATCGGCAGCGGCGGAAGCACCATCCGTTGCCTGGCCGAGGTGCTCGAGCCGCGAGTCGCAGCCGGGCCGCGACCCGGGCGATGTTTGGCAGGCGGAGGCCATCCTGGCCCGTCTGCGCATTCTGATCGTACACGCCGGTGGCGATTCCCGCCGCCTGCCGGCTTATTCGCCCTGTGGGAAGATTTTCATTCCGCTTCCGCGATGCCGGCCGCGCAGCCTTGGGATGCACGCTGTTCGACCGGCTGGTGCCGGCCTTCCTTGCGCTTCCCGCGGGCGCGCGCGGCACCGGCCAGGTGGTGATCGCCGCGGGAGACGCGCTGATCCGCTTCGACCCGTCGGCCGTCGCATTCCCCGGCTCTGGGATTACCGCGCTGGGGGCGGCGGCATCCCCGGCAGACGCCGCCCGTCACGGCGTGCTGTGCCCCAACCCCGATGGATCCGTTCGGATTTATTTGCAGAAGCCGGACGTGCGCACCCAAGCCGAATCTGGCGCCATCGGCGCCGACGGCCGGTCGGTGCTCGATGTTGGCATCATGAGCCTGGATGCGAGCTCCGCGGCGGCTCTCCTGCGCGCTTTCTGGGGTCCGCCGGCACGTGCCGCGATGCTTTCGCATGGCATTGATCTGTATCGCGAGATCTGCTGCGCGCTGGGAACGGATGCGACGCTGGCCCACTACCTGAAGACTGCCCGGTCCAGCAGATCGTCGCTCGGCGAGGCGGCTCTGGAGAGCTTGTTCGCCGAACTACGGCCTATCCCATTCCACGTCCGAAGGCTCACCCAGTGCAGCTTCCTGCATTTCGGATCCAGCAGCCAGTTGATCTCGAGTGGCCTGGAACTGGTCACCGAGGACTTGGGAGCGCCGCCGCCGGCCGCGATTCTGGACATCAATAATGAGGTGCAGGGCGACGGCGCGATCGCCGGCCATGAAGTCTGGGTAGAAGGTTGCCGCCTGCGCGCGCCGCTTCGCCTGCAGCGCCGCTCGGTAGTCGTCGGCGTGGACGTTCTCGATCCTCTCGATTTGCCCGCGGGAGCCTGCCTCGATGTTTCCGAGGGCTCCAGCCGCGAGGGCGGCAAGGCGTGGTTCATCCGGTGCTGCGGCGTAGACGACACCTTCAAGCGCTCCCTGTCGGAGAATGCGATTTTTTGCGGAAGACCCCTCGCGGAATGGCTGCTGGCCGCCGGCGCGCCGCCTTCGAGCATCTGGGACGACGAGACACCTGAAAAGGAGCGCACGCTCTGGAACGCCCGATTATTTCCGGCCGAGGAAGAGTGCGGAGCCTTTCGGCGGTGGCTTTGGATGTTCGACGCGGCTTCTGCGACGCCGGAGCAGAAAACCAGTTTTCGTTCCGCACAGCGCTATAGCTCGGCAGAGATCGCCGTGCGCGTCGATCAGGCGGCCTTCCATGCGCGGCGTATGGCCTTGCGTGCGGCGGAGGGGCCCGCCTACAAATCATGACGGACAATAAGAGAACACTCTTCATCACCGATGACGGAAGGAACCTGGCGTTCACCTTCATTCTGGTTTGTTCGCTGTTTCTTCTGTGGGGCGTTTGCAACGGGATGATCGACGTGATGGACAAGCACTTCCAGGAGGAACTGAGCTTGACTAAGTCCCAGTCCGCCTGGGTGCAGTTCGCGCATTATCTCGGCTACTTCCTGATGTCTCTGCCGGCCGGATGGCTGGCGACCCGACTGGGGTACAAGGGCGGCATCATCGCCGGGCTGCTGCTGGTGGCGGCAGGCGGGCTGTGGTTCATCCCGGCTACGCACATCAACGCCATGGTCCACGAAGGGCGGGTCTCGCCCAACGCGGCCTTCGTAGGTTTTTTGGCAGGGGTCTGCGTGATAGCCACCGGTCTCACCTTTCTCGAAACCATCGCCAATCCCTACACTACGGTACTCGGAGACAGACAATTCGCGGCTACCCGTATCAACCTCGCCCAGTCGTGCAACGGCGTGGGCTGGATCCTTGGGCCTATTGTGGGAAGCGTGTATTTCTATTCAAAGGACGCGGCGGGCCACAGCACGGGGAGCCAGACCCTCTATATCCCCTATGCGGCCATCGCCGTCATTGTGATCGTGTTGGCGATCGTCTTCTACTTCGCCGATATTCCCGATATCAAAACCAAGGACGATTACCACCTGGACGACGCCGCACCCGGCGCTTCGCGTTCTATCTGGTCGCACCCGCATTTCGTAATGGCGGTGGTCGCGCAGTTCTTCTATGTCGCCGCGCAGGCGGGCATATTCAGTTTCTTCATCAATTACATGACCGCCGAGGTGCCTCCCATTCCTGGTTCGTGGCAGACGGCGCTGGGCAGCGTCTCCGAGCATGCCACCTTCCTGCATAAGTGGCTTTCCGGCTGGTTCGAGACCGGCGTGAATGGTGCCCTCGGTCTCAGCAACAAGGGTGCGTCGAACATCGCGTCCATCGGGTTAGTGTGTTTCCTCGCCGGACGTTTCAGTGGTGCCGGCCTGTTGAGGAAATTCGCCGCGCATAAGGTTTTGGGGATCTATGGCGCATTGAACGTGGCTGCCACTCTGCTGGTTTTTTGCAAGCTGGGCTGGGTGTCGGTGGCTTGCGTATTCTTGAGCTACTTCTTCATGTCGATCATGTTTCCCACCATCTTTGCGTTAGGGATCTTCGGGCTTGGCGCACGCGCCAAGAAAGCGTCGGCTTTTATCGTCATGGCGATCATGGGTGGGGCTATCCTGCCCAAACTGATGGGTTACGTGGCGGACAAGTATGATATGTCCCGCGGGTTCATCGTGCCGGCGCTATGCTTCATAATCGTGGCCTTCTACGGCTTCAACTGGCCCCGATTCAGCACGACGGAGTCGCGGCAGGGGACCAGGGTGCCCAGCCTGCATGGGTAGAGCGCGGCTAGATCCGCGGCTAGATCATTGACAGATCCCGCACCTGGCCGCATAGAAGCTCCGCGTGGCGTTATGGCGGGTTTTGATACAATTCGAGGGTCATTGAGGAGGTTACGGGCTGCATGGGTTTGCGAAGATTGCGAGGCTTCGGATGCCTTGGGTGCTTGCCATTTGGCGGGCTGTTCGGCCTGTTCCTTCCGCTGATTCTCATCGGGGCATTGATTTATTTTCTGGTGAACCGCCAAAAAGCCGGCCCTTCTTCGCTGGACCGGCTCCCGCCTCCGAATCCGCCGGAGGGTTTCTGCGCCCATTGCGGAAAGCCGATTTCGAGCGGCGCGCGTTTCTGCGCAGGGTGCGGCCACCCCATCTAAGAGGCCTGGTTGATGCCGGGCCCGAACCACCGAAAGGTGATATTATAACGCTACAGTTAACGATATCACCCGAAGAAGGGCGCACCTGCATGAATCGGCGAAGTTTTCATCGGACTCTTCTCGCCGCCGCCAGCCTGGGCCGCGGTCTGCGCGCGGATAATCCAAACCGTTATCAGCCCACCTGGGAATCCCTTTCCACGCACCAGGTGCCCGCCTGGTTCAGCAATGCCAAACTCGGCATCTTTATCCATTGGGGTCTCTATTCGGTGCCGGCGTGGGCGCCCACCAGCGGCGAACTGCACAAAGTGCCTCCGGACAAATGGTTCACTGACAATGCGTACGCGGAGTGGTACCTGAATAGTCTGCGCATAACCGGTTCACCCACCTGGCAACATCACATCGCCACGTGGGGCAAGGATTTTGATTATTACAGCTTCATGCCCATGTTCAACAAGGGCGTGGCGAACTGGGACCCGCAGGTGTGGGCTAAGCTGTTCCATGACGTGGGCGCACGGTATGTGGTGCTGACCACCAAGCACCACGACGGCTTCACGCTGTGGCCAAGCCGGGTGCAGAACCCCCGGCGCTCCGGAAAGCTTTGTGCCGACCGTGACCTGGTCGGAGGACTCGCCGCGGCTGTGCGCTCCCAGGGAATGAAGATGGGGCTTTATTATTCAGGCGGGCTGGACTGGACATTCACCGCCGAGCCCATCCGCAGCATCGCGGACCTACACGCGCGGACTCCACAGTCGCTCGAATATGCCCAGTACGCGGATTCCCACTGGCGGGAGCTGATCGATCGCTATCAGCCATCGGTTATGTGGAATGACATCAGCTATCCGAAGGCGGGAAAGATTCCCGAGCTATTCGCACAGTATTACAACACGGTCCCGGAGGGCGTGATCAACAATCGGTTCGGAGTGAGTTTCAGCGACTACACCACGCCCGAATACGCGAAGTACGACAAGATCATGGAGAAGAAGTGGGAGGAGTGCCGCGGTCTGGGTTTCAGCTTCGGATACAACCAGGCGGAGGGCCCCGAGCAGGTGATCGCGCCGGACAAGCTGATTGCGCTGCTGATCGACATCGTCAGCAGGAACGGTAACCTGCTGCTGAACGTTGGCCCGAAGGCCGACGGATCCATCTCCGATATCCAACTCGACCGTCTGCATAAGCTCGGCGCCTGGCTTCGAGTCAACGGCGAAGGTATCTTCGACACCCGCCCCTGGGTCCGGGCGGCTTCCACCAGCGCGGGATCGGAAGTGCGGTTCACTCAGAAAGGCGACGCGCTGTACGCGTTTCTGCTGGATCCAGTCTCCGGTCCGGACGTAACACTTCCTGGAATTCGCGCGGCCAATGGGACAACGGTGCGAACGCCGGGCAGCGCCGCCGACATTGCCTGGAAGCAGGCCGGCGATAATCTGGTGGTGAGCATGCCTCGAAACGAACGGGGTCCCTACGCTGCCGCGCTTCGGATTACACCGCTGCCCTCGGCAGTGTGAGCGATCATCGGGCCGGAGTCACTTTGTAAAACACCGCTCCGTGAACCGGCACGCGAAAGGTACGCCCACTGCGGACCGGACCCGCCGTTGTCGTTGCCCAGAGGTCGCGCAGGCGGCAGAGGTCCGGGAGACCCAGTTCGCTCCAGTTCACACGAATGTCCGCCGCTCTGCTGTCGCCGGCATTGAAGACCGCCAGGTATTTCGAGACGGCATCCGGCGCCGTGGAAACCCATGCGATCGCGTTGCCACGGGAAAACAATTGATGGCTCTCGGTTCCCTGCTGGTCGGCGGCCAGCACCTCCTCATTCGTGATCAGCGCCAGTGTCGCGGGATCATTGCTGGGCAGATCGCCGCCAAACATCAGGGGTGAGCGCGCGATGGACCAAAGAGTGACGTGAGTCCGCTGTTCGTCCGCTGTGAATCGCGTCCTGCGATCGTCGCCGACCTCTCCGCGGATACCGATCCGCCCGAGCGGGAGCATGTCCGCGTCCGGCCAGTTGCCCGGCTTCGCGTAGCGACTCCAACTGTTCAGCAGGTCGAAAGCGTGGCGAAGGGACGGCCAGGTATCCCAGAAATCATTCGAGATCCGCCAGAGCTGGGCGTTTTCGGCAAGGAAACCGGCTTGCTCCAGCGGCGCGGGGCCGGGCGAAAGACTGAGCACGATAGGCCGGCCCGATTTCACAATGGCCTTATGTAACGCGTCAATCTCCGCCATCTGGATCGGTTGGGACATGTCATCGGCTTTGATGTAATCCACGCCCCATTCCGCATACAGCTTCACGATGGAGTCGTAATAAGCCTGCCCCCCGGGGTGCTTCGTGTTGATTCCGAACGTATCGGCCATGCCTGGCCAGGGACAGATGTTCGCTGTGTCGGCCACGTCGGCCGCCGTGAAGGCGGTGCCTTGTATCGGCAGCCTGCGTTTGGCCGCCTCGCGGGGAATGCCACGCATGATGTGAATTCCGAATTTCAACCCCTTCGCGTGAACGTATGCTGCCAGGTGCGTGAACCCGGAACCGTCCGCCGCTGAAGGGAAACGATTGACCGCCGGCATGACACGTCCAAACTGGTCGAGAGTCACATTCGCGGAATCCGGAATGTAGCCGTGCGTCTTGATTTTCGGCGTGTACCATTCGATATCGACTACTATGTACTGCCATCCATACCTGGCCAGGTATTTCGCCATGTAGTCGGCATTCGCCTTGACCTCGGCCTCCCGAACCGTAGTCCCGTAGGCATCCCAACTGTTCCATCCCATTGGAGGCGTTGTCGCCAGGACCCCGGCATGGGTGACCCGGCAGGCAAGAAAAACGGCGAGCGCAACCAGAATAACTCTGGCGATCTGAGTCATCTTCTCTCTCTTACCCCAGCCTATATCAACACGAAGCGGGAAGCCCGCGCACCAATCGTCTTTTGACGGACGATTACCCGCAGTTGAGCTGGATCGACAGAAAAGATCGGCCTCGATTGCGCGGCGTTCCCGGGCTGTTTCCCCGATCTCGTCAGCCTGCAACCAGGGCGGCTCGGTGCGTGTGCTGCTCGGAGGCCAGTAGCGGTGGCGCTCCCTTGACTCCTCGACCGGCCCGGTGTTTTGTACCGGTGGTGCGTGGATCCGGCGGGTGCGTCAGGCAGCCTTTATTTAGGCCGGGGGCACGAATCCCGGCTCCGTTTGGGCCAAGTCCCGAAGAATCCGGTCTCGAGAATCCCGCTCGGCCAAGCGAACGGGCGGCGAGGCACACAAGCCGGTGCAGATGTGGTCCGGAAACATCTGAGAGAAGGATTCGCTCAAGTATCGCTTTGCGCCAGAAAAGCTCCTAAACACCCTCGCGGCGTGCAAGTCCTGGCCGCTATGGCGGGCCATTACCGCACCTGTCGTTAACATTGTTATGCGCTCATAGACCGGCCCGTCTCCGGTGTAGTGAATGTAGTTGATCGGCTCGATTCTCTCCAGCATGGCGCGGCACTGGTCGCAAACCAGCAAGTGTTCCTCGATCCCGGCAAGATCGGCTTCCGCCAGTTGATCGAGCAAGTATTCCTCGAGAGATCCGTTCGAAGGATGGTCTCGGAATACACCGTCCGGACCGTCTTCCGAAGATCCCGAAGGCGCCGCGGGCCTGGTCACGTAGGTAAGCGCTAGTTTGATAACCACGATAATGCGGCTCTCCCATCCGCGAGAATCGACTGAAGTTCTTTTTACGGATGCCTTTGGCCTCCGTCTTACTCCTCTATCGGTTGAAGGAGACGGGAAATGTAGTGTGTCGATCCGTGATTATGCCGCGGCGCCGGCTGGAATCGGCTTTGCAGCAAGACATGATTGTCTCAAGCCAGGGCTTCAAAGGCGGAAATAAAGGTGTCCTCGGTGATCAGTTCCGGTGTTTGGAAATATGTAAAGAGCAGGCCCGTCGAGAGGGCGTCAAGCACCCGAATGAACCGTTCCGCAGACATCGGCAGGTCCTTTGCCGGAACGACTTTAACGAGGTCCCGCGCCATCCGTTTATAAACAATCGCGTTCTGCCTGGCCATGCGGTCCCGCATCGATTTGTGCGTCAGAACATAGAGCTGGAAAGCCGTCGCGGCAGCGGCCTGCCTTTGCCGGGCACGCGCTTCAGCGGCAATGGTCTTGCCCAGAATACGCATTTGCGCCTTGAGGCCCAGCCCGCGCTTCAGCGAGGGAACAATCGGTTTCCAGTGGCTTGCCACCAAGGCTAAGAAGAGTTCTTCCTTACCTTTGAAGTTACCGTAAACGGCGCCCCGAGTCATCCCCGCACGGGCAGCGATTTCCTCAAGCGACGCGCGATCGTAGCCCTTTTCCGCTATAACCTCGGCCGCCGCCTCGATGAGTTTCGCGCGCGTGCGCGCGCGCTTGCCTCCGGAAGGGTGATCTGCGCCCGCCTTGGCCTTTTTGGGCATCCTGGCCTCCTATAAAATACAAGTTTGTATTTTATACGACAATGTATTATTATAGGCCCCAGCCATGCCCTACGTCAAATGGATTTTCGCAGTCTCAGCAGGCCTTTGCCTCGTCTTGACGCTCGCCGGCTATATCTATGAACGCATCAGCGAAGCGAGGGATCGCAGGAGCCATGGCCCGCCCGGCCGGATGATTGCCGTCGGAGACCACCGGCTTCATCTGCTCTGCAAGGGAACCGTGGGTCCGGCCGTGATTATCGAACAGGGGGCCGGCGAGCCGGCGATATCCTGGTGGCCGGTGCAGGAAAAGGTCTCGGCGTTTGCCCGCATTTGTACTTACGATCGCGCCGGTTACGGTTGGAGCGACCCGGTTCGCGCATCGCGCACGATCCAGGAACGCGCGGAAGAGCTGCACACTCTTCTGCTGAACGCCGCAGTCCCGGGCCCGTTTATTCTGGTGGCGCACTCTTATGGTGGTTTCATCGTACGATGGTTTGCCCGCGAGTATCGCGATCAGGTAGCGGGGCTGGTTCTCGTGGATACCGCCGAAGAAGGCGCGATTTTCCGCGAGGACGTGCTGGCCTTCTATTCCCGCGTCAGGATGTTTCCCCGGCTGATGGAGTTCGCGGCGCGATTCGGCGTGCCGCGCGTGATGCGACTTTGTTTTCCATCGCTCCGTGAACAATTGTCGTCCGTCAAGCCGGATGAGTTTGCCGCCACGGCGGACGACTTGGCGTCGCTGCGGCGCGTAAAACCACCGTTCACCGAACCCGGCGGCTTAGGTTCGCTGGGTGACCTGCCGTTAATTGTGGTCGAACATGGGCAGCCCTTCCCGGGTCCGTTCGCGCTGCTTGAGAAATATTGGGCCGCGGGACAACATCGTTTAGCTGCACTATCGACAAAAGGTGAGTTGATTTTGGCACAGAAAAGCAACCACATGATTCATCTGGATCAACCGGACCTCGTGGTAAATGCAATTCAGCGAGTCCACGCGGCAGCCCGCGCCGTGGAGTAGCGCCGACGCGTTGGAAGGCGTCAATCCGTAGATCGTGCGACACGTATTCGCGCCGCGATTCGTCCGGGCCTCGCCGCCCCAGGCGTGCTCCGCCCGAAGATCGACCCGCCGCACAGTCCGTGGCGTGCGAACAGGGTTGGGGAAGCCCAACTTCCGTTTGCGGGCGGTTTGGTCGCCGGCTAACCCAACGGTTTCTGTTGTAACCCGATTGGTGGTGACCGCATGTGGGTCAGATGGGCACATTTCTGTGGCCGAAGGCTACACCGGGACCCGAATCCCAATGCAGAGTATGATTTGCGTTGTTCTCACCACTTGGCAATCTGATTGCTCTTCACGATTATCGACCGGGGGTCTGCTAATGATAAACGCGCTGCTCGACGGGCTGTTTGGATGTAGTCACCGGAAGACCAGTTTCCCGTTGACATCGGGCCGTAACCTGGAGAGCACCTACGTGGTGTGTTTGGATTGCGGTAAGGAGTTTCATTACGACTGGGAAGGAATGCGAATGGGCGCGGCAATAACAGCCGCGCGACCGATGGCGGCGGCTCCAGAACCCGCGCTGCACGCCCCGGGACTCGCCCGCCGGTTCTTCGCATAATGCCCAAAATGACACCTATTCGCGGGCCACAACAGACGGCTGCCGCTTACATCCAGCAACTGCGGGAAATTGCCAACGATTTGGATCAACGAGCCGACAGCCTCCATCGCCACGCCTGCGATCTGCGCCGGGAAGCGGATGCACTCTGCTCGGGCGGCCGGATCGCGGCACCGCCCTTTCGTCAGGTGGCGCCGGCCGGGCGCGAACGACGGACAGCTACGGCGCCTGTAGCGTTTAGAGTGAGGCGCGGAAAGCTCCCTCAAATGAATACCAAAAGGATCGGCCAAGAAGGAAGCAAGCGATGACAACGTCCACTCAACTCAATGGAAACAGCCCGCTGGCGGACCACCGGCGCGCTCCCCAGTCCGCCGCGGAATTGATGCAGGCCAATGAGGTCATGATGGAGCAACTCCAATACCTGACAGACCTCGCCACGGAGCATGGCATGTGCGGCTGTTCCGCCTGCCAGCGCTATGTGCGGGTGCACTCTGTGCTGCTGGAGATTTTTGCCTGCGCGCCAGTCAGTCTCGCGAGAGCGGCTTAAGACGAACGTCGAAACGGCTGCGCCGGCCTCCGCCATAGCGCTTCGTTTCATCTCTCGCGGCTGCTCACGTCCGATCTGTGAGGTCCACTCAGCCTCGACTCGAGATTGACCTCGCCTCCATACCTAGGATGGTTAAGCGGGTCACCTGGTCTGCTTCTCGGGTTTCGGGCCATCGCCGCGGAACGTAGGCAAGTTGAAGCCGCCTTAGCGCAGCAGGACCGGTGCGGCTGAAAGAGTCGGGAAAAACGAGTCCGGCAGCGAATCGAAGGATCCGCGGCTCCCCCGGCTGCCGGCGGAAGACGCGGAAACCTTGCGGTGATCGGTTCTCGCTCCGGAACCGGGCCGCGCCTTTTCCTGTCCCTCGCAGGGTACACGTCCGAGGCGATCGATCTCTTTATCTTTGGCGATCAGCGCGATGGTCATATCGCCCAGCGTCCGTTTGAGGAACTCGTTTGCCGCGCTCACGGCCCGCAGCTCGCGGCGCACCGAGTCCAACTCGCGCCGGGACTGCCACCAGAGAGCCAGGGATACGAGCAGGAGTAAGCCAGCGGCCAAGGCCAGACCCCTGTCCCACCAACTCACTCGTACAGGCCTCCACGGGGGTATCATGTCGTCTTTTGACTGCGCGCCCGCTTGACGATCTGCAAGAAGCGTCCCGCCAGCTCGCGAATCCAATCCAGCTCGCGCCGCCGGACAGCCTCCGGATTAATCAAATCCCGGCCAATCCCCACTGCGGCAGCCCCCGCCAGGATGAAATCGGCAGCGTTTCCCTGTGTTACGCCACCGGAAGCGATCAACGGTATGTGGGGGAAGGGCGACTTGAGTGAGCTGATGTAACTGGCGCCGCCCAGCCGTGAACAGGGAAAAACCTTCACGAAGTCCGAGCCGGCCTTCCGTGCAGCCATAACCTCGCTAGGCGTCAAGGCGCCTGGAAAGACCACCACATTCTGCTTCACCGCGAACTCCACAACTTCAAGATCAAGGCCCGGGCTGCTCAGAAACATCGCACCAGCGTCGAGGCAGCGGCGCGCCGTTACGGCGTCAACGACTGTGCCGGCGCCCACGATCAGCTCGGGTCTGTCGCGCACCAGTTCCGAAATCACCTCGATGGCGCCCGGAACCGTCATGGTTACTTCCGCGACCGGAATGCCGCTGTCTGCCACCGCCTTCACGGCAAACAGCGCATCCGCGGCAGACGAAAGGCGAATCGCGGGAACGATCCCGATCTCCTCTATGCGCGCCCGAATTGTTTCCTTGTTCACAAGCCACCTGCTTTCGCGGCCGGAATCAACGGCCCGGGCGGCGCCGGCACGCGCGTTTTGAGGATGACGATATCCCCGAATTCGACTCTTAGATCCAGCCTGCGCGCCGCGTGGGAATCCGCATTTTCACTGCGATGGCCGAGAAGCCACCACCTGCGCTTCTCCGGTCCGGGGAAGTCGGAGTTCACATTGCCGAACTGGCTCTTCGCATTGACGTTGTATCGGCCTGCTTGGGGAAGATGCAGCATGATTTCCCCCTGATGCAAAGTCACTTGGATGTCGCCCACTAAGCCGTCAATGTTCACGTCCCCATCATCATGAGCGGCTATAAGTCTGGCGAAGCCTGGTACCTTGATGCGGTATTCCAGATCGATGCGAGAAAAGGCCGGATGGGGAAAGTCGGTGGTGATGACCAACTCATCGCCGTGCCGCTCGCCCGCAACGCGCACCTTATCGATGGACGTGATCGTGGTGATTTCCACGTCCGGGCGGTCCCATGCCTCCACTGTCACCATTCCCGTCGATTTCGTCAACCTGAGCGTGCCGCCAGGCGGAAAGTCCATGCGCTGTGTGTGGGTCGCCGCCATCTTCTGGTTTGGCTCGTCCGCGGCCAGCAGCAGAAGACCGGTCGCGAATCCAATCGCGGCGAATATTCGAGTGGTCATTTGGAGCCTATTCATGTGCGCCATTGCCCGACTCGTATACGCTGCGCGCCTCTTCCGACGGCGGCAGATGATCTGTCGGGCGCGCCCACCATACATAAAAGGTGGGCAGAAGGAAGATGCTCATGGCAAGGTCGGCGATCAGGCCACCCACGACCACGATGGCAAAGGGGCGCTGGGAATCTGAGCCGATCGCGTGGGATAGGGCGGCCGGCAGCAGACCGAGTGTAGCTACCAGCATGGTCATCATGATGGGTCTGAGGCGGCGTGTGGCGCCTTCAATCGCGGCTTCCATGATCGGCATCCCTCTGGATCGCAATTGATTGATGTATTCGACCATGATGACGCCGGTCTGGATCGAAGCGCCGAACAAAGCCATAAACCCAACCCCGGACGAGACGCTGAAATGCGTCCCGGTCACGTAAAGCGCCATCAGCCCTCCGACTCGCGCCACTCCCACATTGACCAGGTGCAGGCACGCCCATTTGGCGGAACCGAAAGCTCCGTAGATAATCAACCAAATCAAAAAAATGGTCAAAGGGACGATAATCAACAGCCGCGCGTCCGCGCGCTTCTCGCTTTCGTATTCGCCCTCCCAGTTGATGTGATAACCGCGCGGAAGCTGAACCTGCTTGTTCACCTTCTCGATGGCCTCCTCGACGGCGCTGCCCAGGGCGCGGTCGCGGACACTGTACTTGATCGGGACGTACCGCTGGTTCGATTCGCGATAGATTTCAGAGCCTTCGTCCCGCTCTTCGATCTTGCAGAGCTGCCCCAGCGAAACCCGCTCGCCCGTGGGCGCCAGCAATCGGATGTTTTCGATAGCCTCTTTTGTGCTGCGGAACTGCGGGAGGTAGCGCATCACCAGGTCGTAGCGCGCCTCGCCTTGCAATACCTGGGTGAGAGCGTTTCCTCCCGCTGCAGTATTAATGGCGTCCTGAATGTCCGCGACGTTGATCTGGTAGCGCGCGGCTTGCTGACGGTCCACCACGAAGTTGTCGTTAGGCTGGCCGGTAACCCGAAAAACTCCCAAATCGGTGATTCCCCTGACGGTACGCATGACGTTGAGGACCTGTTCGGCTTTGTCCTCAAGAACGCGCAAATCCTCGCCGTAGACCTTCGTGGCCAGCTGTCCCTTTACCCCGCTGACGGCTTCCTCCATGTTGTCGGCGATCGGCTGGGAGAAGCCCCAGACCACGCCCGGCAGCTTCGACAGCTCGCGGTTCATGGCCGCGATGACTGCATCTTTGTTCTGGTGAAATGCCGGGCGCCACTGCTTCTTGGGCTTCAAATCGGCGAAGTACTCTGTATTAAAAAAACTGGTCGTGTCGCTTCCGTCGTCCGGACGCCCCGTTTGGCTGGAGCATTGGGTCACTTCGGGAAAAGAACACAGGATGATTCGCGCCTGGTTCGATAGTCGGATGCCCTCGGTGGGTCCGGTGCTGGGAGCCAGCGTGCCGCGCACCCATAATGCGCCTTCATCCAGGTGCGGCAGAAACTCCGACCCAATCCTTTCGCCCTGCAACAGCCAGAGGCTGCAGCACACCGCGGCCACCGACACCGCCACCATCACCCAGCGGTGATGTACGGTCCAGCGTAACGGCGTGCCGGTATATTCTGGTAACAAAGACCAGCACCGGATTCTCCCATTCGCGTGTCTCTTTGCGGAAGGCAAAACTTGCCAGTACCGGAGCGATGGTCATGGAGAATATCACGGCGCCCAAAAGCGCGAATGCCACAGTCCAGGCCATCGGCCGGAACAGCCGGCCCTCCACCCGCTGCAGAGTAAAGATAGGCAAATAGGCTGTTATGATGATGGTGATGGCGTAGAACACCGGCCGCTGCACCTCATGCGCGGCGTCGCGGATTCTGTCGCGAACCGACTTGGTCACCCGTTCCTGGTGGCCTAGGTGGCGGACGATGTTTTCCACCATCACAATCGCTCCATCCACCACCATCCCGAAATCCAAAGCTCCCAGCGACAAAAGGTTTGCCGGAACCTGCTTGAGCTGCAGACAAATGGAGGCGAACAACAGAGAAAACGGAATGGTGATGGCGACGATCAGGGCGGCACGCACGTTTCCCAGAAACAGCATCAGAATGATCGTGACCAGGATGAAGCCCTCCGTCAGATTGTGCAGCACTGTTTCCGTGGTGAACTTTACCAGATCGCTGCGATCGATGAGCGGGTCGATCGTCACGCCGGGAGGCAGGATGTGATCGTTCAGTTCTGCCATTTTCTTGTGAATACCCTTCAACGCCGCGTCCGCCTCGGCATCCTTGCGCAGCAGCACGATGCCGGAAACCACATCGTCGTTATCGACGACCCGGCCGTCCGGGTACCTCGTCGCGCGGGCAAACTGGCCCAGGCGTATCTTCGGACCTTGTGCCACGACGGCGATATCGCTAATGCGGAGCGGCGTGCCGTTCTTGGTCAGAATCACGGTGTTCTCGATATCGCGAACGTTCTTAACCAGACCCACTTCCCGAATATTGACCTGCTGCAGACCGGCTTCGATGAAGCTGCCGCCTCCGTTGGCGTTGTTGTTGGTGAGTTGTTGCTCCACCTGGCCGATGCTGAGCCCGTATGAGATCAGCTTGTCGGGATCGACGCGAACCTGATATTCACGCGTGGGTCCGCCGAAGCTGGCAACGTCCACGATGTTGGGAACGGCCTTGAAGTTCTTCTCCACCACCCAGTCTTCAATGGACTTCAGTTCCATCACGTCGTACGCCGGGTTGGTGGTGTGCAGCGTGAAGAAGAAGATCTGGCCGGCAGGGCTCCAGTCCGTTTGCATTTGCGCCGCCACGCCGGCGGCAACCGCCGCGGGCGGCAGGGTGACTTGCGAAAGCCGCTCGAGCGCCCGCTCGCGGTCCCAGGCGTTCAGCTCCTCGTCGTCGAAAATCAGCTTGATGTCGGAGAGGCCGAACAACGAGAACGACCGCAAATGGGTTACGTGTGGCATGCCGTTCATCACGATCTCAACCGGGATCGTGATTTGCTGCTCCATTTGCTCCGCGGAGATCCCCGGCCACTGCGTCACGATCTCGACGTAATTGTCCGCCACGTCGGGATAAGCCTCGATGGGAAGCGCATGGAACGCGGCGATCCCCGCGACTAACAGCAGGAAGGCGAAAGCCAAAACGAAGAGGCGTCTGTCCAGGGCAAAGTCGACTACGCGGCGAATCATTGATTATTGCTCCACCGTATTCTGCAGGACGAGTGCGCGCGCCACCACCTGGTCGCCAGGCTTCAGTCCCGAAACCACCTCCTCGGTGCCGTCGGGGAGCGTATTCCCGGCCACCACCTCCTGGCGCCGGAAGCGGCCGTTTCCCAGCGGCGCATAGACCCACTCCCGGTCGTGCAGGTGCAGAATCGCAGTAGCCGGCACTGTGGCGTGCCGTTTTGTCGTTGCGCCGTGGAACGTTGCGGTGACGAACATCCCTACGCGCATCAGGCCGGGGTTCTCCACTTCCAGGCGGACCTTGGCCGTGCGAATGTTGGGGTCTACGATCGGCAGGATGTTGCTGATTCGCGCTTTGAGGACCCGGTTCGGATAGGCTACCAGATGGATGTCCGCGTACTCGCCGATGTGAACCTGCGACATGTTGTTCTCCCATACATCGCAGATGATCCAGACGCGTGACATGTCGGAAATCGTGAACGGGTTAGGCGGCGTCAGCGCCTGGACGCCCGATTGGTTCGTGATTTCCTGGTCCGTGATGGTGCCCGCCACAGGCGCGAAGACCGAGACGATACCCGTGGGATGGTTGGGGTCGACCCCCAGCAGTCCGAGTTGTTCCTTCGCTGTTTCAAGAACCACGACGTTGTCGTCTTCGGCGTTCTGCGCGATCTCCTGAGCGCTCTTGGGAATCGCCCCATGTTCGAACAGGATATTGGCGCGGTCGAGTTGGATCTTGGTCAATTCTTCGTTCTTGACGGCCTGGCGGTAATTGGAAAACGCGTTCGCGATGTCGGAGCTGCGCACTTTGAACAGAAGCTGGCCCTTTTTCACTTCGTCGCCAAGCCGCGCGTCGATTTCCACGATGCGCCCGGTGGCGAGCGACGGCACCGGCACCTGCCGGGAGACGTCGGGATTCACCACTCCGGTGACGTTCAACTCCGGCGCGGCCACGTGCTCGCCCGCCGTCGCCAGGGGAAATTGCTCCGGGTGATCGACCTTGAAATTGTTAGGATCCAGGTCCGGCTGTACGGCTGGTACGGGCCGGACCGGTATCCGCCGCGCTTTGTTGGGCTGTCGCCCTTCTTTCGCATCCGGTGACCAGAAGGCCCAAACCCAAACACACGGTTGCTTCGAAAATAAGTAGACGATTCATTGCACAACCTCCCGGCCCGCGGCCATGTTCATTTGCGCCGCGGCGGTCAAGTACGAACCAATCAGATTCAAGTAGGCCAATCGAGTGTCCCGATAAGCTTTCTCCGCATCCAGGTAATCGAGCAAAGACGCGCCTCCGTTCTTGAAGGAAAAGGCCGTCGTGTCGCGAACATCAGTCGCCAGCGGCAGGTACGTAGTCTTGTACGGCTTCAGAAGATTCACGTTTTGGACCAGCGTCCAATAGGCGGAATCGACGTCGCTGAAAACCTGCGCCTACGTTGGCGTCCCGCAATCGCTCGTTGCGGCCGATATCGACCTGGGTGCGCGCCTTCTCGCCTTGATTCCGGTCGAAGATACGCAAGGGAATCGAGACGCTGACACCGAAGTAAGCCGGGATCGGCGGATTGCGGGCGAAGTCGACACCGAACGTCGGATCGGTCGAGCCGTTGGCAACGGCCAGCTGGTACGTGATCTTGGCCAATTCCACGTTCTGCACGGCAGCCTTCAGATCCGGCCGCGCCTCCAGGGCGATGTTCCGGAATTCCTCGAGGGGCGCTAACTGCTCGGAGAAATCGAACGGTCCGGAGACGTCGAACCGCTCGATCGGCGTCCGGTCGTTCAGGAGCATCAGAAGCTGGATCTTGGCCGTCCGCAGATTCACCAGCGCGGCTTCGAAGTCGGATTCAAACTGAACGCGCTGCAGCACCAGGCGATTCAGATCCACTTGAGCGAGGTCGCCGGCCTTGAAGCGGATGCGATTCACGTCCAGTTCCTTATCCCAGTAATCCAGGTTCTCTTTCGCGTTCTGCAGCACCGCTTTGGCTTGCAATGTTTGTACGAACGCGCTCCGCAGGTTAAACACCAGACCGCGCTCCTGGTCCAGATAAGTCGATTCCGCGATGGCGGTGGACTCCCTGGCCTGGTCGCGCCGCAACTCCCGCTTGTGCTGCCGCTCGTGCAGGTAGCTGATCGACCCATAGGGCAACGTATAAGCGAAGGGCCTGTAGACATTCGGCCCTCCGCTCGGCGGGGGCTGCTTCGTGAACGGGTTGATCTGATCGACCGTCTCCAGTGAGGTCCGGGTTCGGGCGAAGGTAGGCGGTGATCTCGGCCGCGCGGGATTCGTCGATATTGAGTTGGGCAGCCTTCAACGTCGGATTGGCGGCTTCGAACTTATCCTTGATCTGCTGCCAGGTGAAAGTAGTCTGGGCAACAATGGTGGCCGGCAGGAATCCCGTAATGAGAATCGCGTGGCGCACGTGCCGCAGCAGAATCCGCCTGGTAATTCCCTTAACAATCGCCTTTAATGTCGCAAACTTCATATAGGGTGAAAAGAGATCTCCGATGGAAACCAGGAAGGCAGAGTTTGACTGTATCGCGCCCCGTGCCTCACGGCGACTAATCTTCTCTTCAGCGTCGCCGGTCTTTCGATTTCTCCCGATTAGTCGCACGATCCGGCCATAACTGCGGACCCAATCACCCGATTAAATAGTTACTCTTTACGCCGCCGCCAGAATCTTTCAGCTGAGATGCTTGGCAGGGTGACGATTCGCCGCTAAGATAACTGGAACGCGCATGCACCCACAAATGGAGGAGAAGCCGATTCACCTGGTCCTCGTTGACGATCAAACTCTGTATCGGGCTAGCTTGGGCCGCTTCTTGGCGTCCCAACCAGGTTTCGAGTTGTCCGGCGAGTGCGGTACTGCCGCCGAAGCCCTTGAGATCCTGAATAGCTCGCCGGTCGATGTCGTCCTCTCGGACTTGGATCTACGCACGCCGTGCGGAGAGAATCTCATATCTGCCGCACGGAGCGCAGGTTACGAGGGTCGTTTCTTGATCGTTGCGGCAGTGGCAGATGCGCGGGAGCTGTCCACAGCAATCAAGCGTGGGGCGTCCGGTGTTTTTCTAAAAACCGAAGCTCTGGGTCGCCTTGTGCAGGCCATCAGGCTTGTGGCCAGCGGGGCCGTCTGGGTCGATCAGAAGGCCATTCAGCTTCTAGCCGATCGGCTGGCCGATCAGCCCCAACGGGATTATCGAACGTCCGGGAATCTACTGACCGATACAGAAGAAAGGGTGCTCCTGGGGATTCTTGGAGGTCTTACGAATCGGAAGATCGGAGAAAACCTGGGCAGTTCGGAAAGCGCTGTGAAAGGGGTCGTGCAGCAGCTATTCCGCAAGGCTGGTGTACGCAAACGCGGCCAACTGGTGCGTGTGGCACTGGAGGGGTCGTTGTCTGTCGCTCGCGACCTGGCGGAGCGCCCGCAAAGTGACTCACCTACCATTCGCGACGCTGGAAGTATCCGGTGAACCGGCCGATCGCTCCTGACGCTCTATCCGCCCGCCCGTCGCAAGGGCAAATATTCCGCGTCGTTTGATTCCAGGTTTGCCCAATCGACTCGGAAGTTGGTCACAGAGAACTACGGTACCGTTCAAGGGCCGCCCGGACGAGTTGGCTGCGCGTACGAACGCCGGTTTTCCCGAACAATTGTTGAATCGCATTCTTGACCGCACTTTCGGAGATCTCCAGCCGCGCGGCTATTTCCTTGTTGGCTAAGCCCTGGACCAGCAATCTCAGCACCTCAGTCTCACGGGCGTTCAACGCGGGGAGCTGCGGTTGCTCCGCCGAAGTAGCTGGCACCTCTGCTTCGGCGATTTCCGCGATGATTGCGGCCACCTTGGGATTGACCCCCTCTTTATAGGTGGAGAACCAAACGTCCGCCGCGAAAGAATCGCCACTGCCACGGTGCCCGCGGCATTGCATCGACGCTCGAAATTGAGGCGCATCCTCCCATCGAAGGGCATGGTGCAATTCGGGCAGGAACGCGGCAATCGGATTGCCAATCAAATGTCCGTCGCGCGGCGCCATCAGTTCCACAGCCGCCCGATTGGCGAGTTCGATAAAACCCCGTCCGTCGACCGTCACGATTGCCGCCGGACTCGTTTCTACCAAAGCCTTCAGCCTCGCCTCCCCTTCCGTACTGAGACGCCGGTTACGAATTAACTCGCCGACGAATAATCCGCATCCCGCAAGCGCCAGGGTCTCAAAACCTAAACGAACAAATGACTGTTCCAGTGAACTGAACACCTCGGCCAAGCCGGCGCAGGCCAATCCCAGCAACGCGACCAGCCACCGGGGCAGAAATCCAGCCGCCAGCATAATTGGAAAAAGGTAGAGGAAACCGAGCGAAACGTAAGGCTTCGTCCACCAGTCCACGACGGCGACTATCAAGATGATAGCGCCGCTGATTGCCAAGACGGGGGTTCGATTCCGCCCTTCCCACAACTGTTCTAATAGCACCAGTGTTCCGGAGAGCCTCGGTAATCCGCGCGGGGGCAAAAATCGGCCAACCCACGTACCCTTGTGCGAAAGACCAGACCTTTAAGTTAGGGCAGCTGCAGCAGGGGAAGCTATGTGTCTTTCAGCCAGATGAGCCTATCTTTTGCGCGGCCAAGTCCGGCCCTTTAGCGTATCCCTTAAGAATCGTAACCCGGGCCGCCAGACGATCCGCACTCTTTCCACAGCTTTTCCCAATTCCAGATCCCGTACGCCACTTTATTCGGCAACGGGAATCCAAGCTGATGCGCGAGCATACACACCTGCCCGCGATGGTGGGCTTCGTGAGAAAGCATGTAGCACAGCATTTCCGGGCCAACCGGCCAAGGCCGGAGCCCAGCCGTCTCTGCGAAACTTCTCGACGCGGCCCCCACCAGTCGCCGAGCGCTTCAGCGAGCATCTCCGCGCAGCGAGCGGCACTCTCGGCCAATCCCGCACGGGCCTGCTGCGGCGTGCAGTGCGCGCGGTTGAGCTGTGGTGGAACCTTCAGGTGCGGAGCTGTAAGCCTGACCCACTTGCAGCGGACATTGTGCATGTGCGTGAAGATCGCCGCAATGGTGCGGGCCTTGCCGGGCGGTTTGGCTCTCCAGGCGGTAGGGTCAAGATGTTCGATAAGAATCTGGTTCATGCGATCATTGGCGGCAAAGATCCGGACTGCGGCTCGGCCGAGTTGAGTCTGAACCCTGTGTTGACGCGCGGCCACGGCTCCCTACCCTTTACCTATGATACTTCCGGCCCGATTGATAAAATGTTACAACTTTCCCTCTTGACTTAAACTCAACTTCAACAAGTAGAGTTAGGTCATGAAGACAACAGCGATGTTAGTTCCGGCCGCTCTGTTGCTCGGCACGATAGTCGTTGAGCGGGCTGTTTCGCAGCAATCCTCCTTCGCTTGCGACCGGTCGGCGCTCACCGCCGCGGAACGCAAGCGGCACTTTGCCGAGCTTGGCCCCGCTTTGCGGCAGATGGTCAAAAACGTCCGTGAACTAAGTGACGGTTACGAGTTCCAATTTCCCGCAGACCCAGTGACCTTCCGCCTGGTCGCTGAATGGGCCGCCGGCGAACACCTCTGCTGTCCGTTCTTCGACATCGACCTGCGCCAGGAACGGGAACAAGGCGCCTTCTGGATGCGCTTGTCCGGCCGCTCCGGCGTCAAGCAGTTCATCGAAGCGGACCTCGCTAAATGGATGGCTAAGTGGATGGCTAAGTGAATGAGCAGGTGAACACGGTCCGCCCATATGAAAACAATCGCACTCATTTTTCTTTGCGCGGACGCGCTGGCCCAAACCGGAATCGCGTCCGTGCGTCTCAACGCGAGCCAGGTGCTGGACGCCTGGATTACCAACGTTGAGAACGCTGTGGTCTCGGCTGCCGCCGCTCTCGCCGATGACAAATTCGCATTTGCGCCGGCCAACGGTGCGTTTCATGGAGTACGCACGTTTGGCGGCCAAATCAAACATCTCGCCGCCAACAACTACGAAGTCGCGGCTCGGATTCTCGGCGAAACATCGCCTCACGGCGAACAGGGCGAAGAAGCGCCGGACTCCGTGCGCACCAAGGCCGAGATTGTGGACTACCTGAAAGGCTCCTTCTTGTATCTCCATCGCGCCGTAGCCACCATCACGGAAAGCAACCAAACGGAGCCGATTCCCGGCACAAAAGGAACCTGGCAACGAACCCGCCTGGGCCTCGCCGTCGACGCGGTCGCGCACTCCTACGATCACTACGGTCAAATGGTCGAATACCTGCGTATGAACGGTGTCATCCCCCCGGCAAGCCGCTAAACTTCCGGCGTAAACTCAAAGAATACTTTGGTGATGTCCACGCTGCTCACTATCGGCGAGGTCGCCAGGATGGCCTCCTTGCGGGCGTCCGCGATCCGCTTCTACGAAAAGGCGGACCTGCTCCCCAAGCCGATCCGCTCCGGCGGGCAGCGGCGCTACGATCCCTCTGTCCTTGGCCGCCTCGCGGTCCTGCGCCGCGCCAAGGATTGCGGTCTCTCGCTCGCGGAAGCCCGGGAGCTGTTCCATGACCGCGGCCGCCCTTCGGAGCGCTGGCAGCGCATCGCCCGCAAGAAGATCGTTGAACTGGATGCCATAATCGAGCGCATCACCGCGATGCGCGACCTGCTGCAGCGGCGTTGCGAATGCGCCGACCTCGATGAGTGCGGCCGCAGAATGGTGGAGGCAAAGGCGCGGCGCTAGCTCTTGGGCCCCACGCCGGCGCGGGCCAATAACCCTCAGCGGCCCGCGAGAGACAGCCGGAACGCCGCCATCTCCTGGCCATTGCGGACCAGCAGGACGTCGCCGGCCAGCACCGGGTGGTTCCACGTCTTTCCTTCGATTGCCGGGAACCGGGCCACCTCCGTGAACTGATCGGGAGTCGCCCCCACCAGCGCCAGCTCGCCCTCTTCCGACAGCACCAGCATCAAATCCTGATCGGCCAGCAGGATGAGTTGGCCGTTACCGTAGCGTCCGCCCTTCCACTTGCGCTTGCCGTCCTTCAGGTCGATGCATGCCAGGATACTGCCGTCGAAGCCGTAGGCATAGCCATTGTGCACGACGAAGTCGTTGAAGTAGGGTTTCAGTCCGATGGAGGTCCAGCGCTCCGTGGCGGTCCATCCCCCGGGTCCATGCGCGACCGCCAGGCGTCGCGTGCCGCTTGAGTCGCTGACGGCGAGTAGGACGTCGCCGTCCGCGGTCAAGGCGGGCTGAACGATAGGATAGCCCGGCCATTTATGCTCCCAGAGCAGCGCGCCGTCGGCTCGCGCGACGCTGGTGGCGCCGGCTTCGCTCAATAGCACGATCTGCGGGACGCCGTCGATTGTGAAAAGCTGCGGCGAACTGTAGCTCACGCCGTGGGCCGGCCCCGTCCAGCGCGCCGCGCCGGTGACCCGGTCGTAGGCCGCCAACTGGCCGGCAGGGGCGGCGACCACGAGGTCACCGTCCACCAGCGGCGAGCTCGCGAAGCCCCATTGGGGAGTCTTCATGCCGGTGTCGGAAGCTGCGTTATGCGACCACACCACCGTGCCGTCAGCGGCGTCGAGCGAGTTCAGGATTCCAGTCGCGCCAAATGTGTATACGCGGCCGTTGCTGAGCGCCGGCGTTCCGCGCGGACCGGGACCGCCATTCGACTCCCAGAACCGTGCCGGATCCCCGTGTGCCCACACGGGCTCGCCGGTGGTCAGCTTGTAGCAGGACACCACCTCGTCGGGACCGCGCTGCTCTTGCGTGTAGATAAGACCACCCCGAGCCGCGAAGGATGACCAACCCGGCCCCACCGGCCGGCGCCATAGGGCCACCGGCGGCGACGCCTTCCAATCGGTCTTAATGCGCACGCCGGGAACGATGTCGTTGCGATGGGGTCCGCGGAAGCCGGGCCAATTCACGCCGGTCTCGGCTTCGGGGGGAGCTGATGGAAGCACCGCCGGCTCGATCACGGCTTTGGCCACCACCTGTTTCTCAGGAACCTTCGCTGTGGAGGGTACCGTCGGGAGAGCCGCCGGCAAGCTGCTGGAGACAGCCTCGGGCACCTTCCCGGGAGCCGCCGCGGCAGTCCGAATCACCGGCAGCGCGCCAGGTTCATTGGCGGATTTGGTCAGCAGCCTCTCCTCGGCTGTTTTCGACCAGCGCCAATGCAAGTCGTTATGCAAGCTGGCGGTGAAACCACCAGTGCGCACCAGCGTCCACCCTCCACACGCCAGCAAGATGGTGGCGACCATGGTCGCCCTGCGAAGTCCGTCCGGGAGACGGCGCGTGGCCACCGCCCATGCAACCAGCGCGAGGCTCAGGAAGGGGATCGCCAGGATGTAAAGCAACAACCCTTGTGCCCCAGTCGCAATCGACACGTCCACGAGGCGCTTTGTGGCGAACATCCCGACGGCTATCAGGCCGAGGGCGCCCAAACGCTCGATCCAAGCCGCCCGGCTCAGGAACAACCACCATAGGGCAATAACTACTCCGCAGGCGAATCCCCCGAGCACCGACACCAAGGTCGCGCCGGGATCCACCATAGGGAGGACAAACCAAAGGAGCCACTGCAGTATTACGATCGCCACGCCGGGCCACAGGCGAAGCGGCTTCCTAGCTGAATTTGTCATATTGTGCACCGGAGTCCTTTTCAGCACGACCGATAGGCATCAGCTTATAGACGTATTGTTATAGGCAATATTACGAAGGATAGCGTCGGATCGTTCCGTATTAGCCGCGATCCTTACCGGGCGATGGAGCCCGGGTCGAGTCCGGCGGCCAGACTAAAGCCGCCACCCACCGCGCCAACCGCGGCGGTTGCGCGCGTGAGGCCGGTAAGCTGGCGCAGGCGATATACCGCTTCGATGCCCGTGCAGTGCGCACCCAACAGGTTTTGCAAGCCAAAATCCTTCAGTTTCGACGCGGTCCACGCCAGCGTCTCGTCACTCGCGTTGTAAAGATGAAAGCCGCCCAGCGCGGCGTAGATTGGAAGCGGCGCAATTCGGGTGCGGGCGTATTCGAGCGTATTCACGATTCCGGCATGGCCACAGCCAGAAATGACCACCAGCCCCTTGGCCGTAACCACAATCAGTGATTGGTCTTCCGGCAAATTATCCTCCGCAGTCTTTCCGTCACCCAGCCGCAGCCTTTCGCTGGTATTCCAGTTCCGTTCGGGGTATTTGCGCGGCACCGGACCGGTCAGCCAGACGCCTGGAAAGATCTCTCGCGGTCCGTCGTAAACGATAATTTTCCCGCCGGTGGCCTCATATTCGCGCCGGGTGGCGATCATGTGATTCGCTTCCGGCTCACCAGCCGCGGTCCGGCTCAGGAAAATGCCGTCACCCACGTGGGCGCGAGACAGGGCGGCGGAATTGGATTTCGCGTACTCCCGGCGCAGGGTCAGCAGTCCCGCGGTGTGATCAAGGTGATGGTGTGAAAGAATCACATCCGGAACGTCGGAGAGATCGATGTGCAGTTCGCGGGCGTTGCGCAATACGGTGTCCGGGTGCGCGCCGGTATCGAACAGGATGCGGTGGCCATCGGCAACCACCAGCGCCGCAAAACCCCATTCGCCGAAACCTTCATCGGCCAGCATGGTGGAAAGGATGCGGACATCCAGCGCGCCGGCCTGATCGGCGGCGGAACAGGCCGTGGCGGCCGTCAGCCAGGCGGCCAGCAGAGCAGTGCGGCAAAACATAGCATGATACGTTAGCACAATCGAGGAGGGCGGCCCATGCGGGTGTGCGGAAAGTGGTGCATTGCTTTGCTGGCGGCCGGCGCGAGCCTGGGCCAGCAGCGCGGAATCGTGTTGGCGGATTTGACCTGGTTAGAAGCCGAGAAGGTACTGCGGCCGGAGACGGTGGTGGTGATCCCGATCGGCGCGGAAGCCAAGGAGCACGGACCGCATTTGAAGCTGAAGACCGATTTTCTCGAAGCGGAGTATTACACGCGGCAGATCCTGGAACGCGCGGATGTAGTGGTGGCGCCCACCATCAATTACAGCTACTATCCCGCATTCGTCGAATATCCCGGCTCGACCACCCTGCGGCTCGAGACCGCGCGCGACATGCTGGTGGATATCTGCCGGTCGCTGGCGCGCTATGGTCCGAAGCGATTCTATGCCCTGAATACGGGCGTCTCGACGCTGCGCGCGCTCCAGCCGGCAGCGGAAATACTGTCCGGTGACGGTATCCTGCTGCGCTATTCGGATGTGCTCAAACTGGGCGGGGAAGCGGAGAGGCGGGTGAAACAGGAAGAGGGCGGCACGCATGCGGATGAAATCGAGACGTCGCTGATGCTGTTCATCGATCCGGCGACCGTGGAGATGCGCAAAGCGGTGAAAGATTACCATCCGGCTGACGGCGGCCTCACCCGCGATCCAAATAAGCCGGGCGCGTATTCAGCAAGCGGGATCTATGGCGATGCTACGCTGGCCACGCGCGCCAAGGGTGAGGCCGTAGCGCGCGCGATGGTCGAAGGAATGTTGCGCGAGATCGAGGCGCTTCGCAATGCGCCGTTGCGCACGGCGCATTAGCGCTACTTTTTCAGAATTTTGTCCACGGCCTTGGCCAACTCGCGGAATTCTTCGTGCGCGGCCGAATCGGGCGCGAACTCGGCGACTGTCAGCCCGTTGGACACCGCCTCTGCCACCACGATCCGCTGCCCGATGGGAGGCAGCACTTTCTTCCCCATCTCTTTCAGCGAAGAAGCCAGCCCGCGCCCGAGATTTGTAGACATCAGCACCTTGGAAGGCACGAACCGGATGCGCGGTTTCTTCGAGCGCCGTTCCGCACGCGCTTTCAGAGCCAGAGACAGCGCCTCCTTCACCGCAAAGAGATCCAGCGGCGATGGACCGCACGGGAGCAGCATGAGGTCGGCCACCAGGGCCGCGTCGTATGTAATTTCAGGAGTGCCCGGCGGCGTATCGATCAGCACGATGTCGGCGTCCTTTTCAGCCTGGCGCGCCCGCGCCTTCAATGCAGCGCCGCTTTCCACTTTCTCGACCGTGCGCGCCAGGATGCCGTCGCCTTCCTTAGCCCAAGCCACCATGCTGTGCTGTGGATCGGCATCGAGCACCAGCACGCTACGTTTCATCGCGGCGAACTCCCCCGCCAGGTTTCCAGCGATGGTGGATTTTCCGACTCCGCCCTTGCGTCCCGCGACGGCAATGATGGCCATAGAACGCTACTTTAGCGCGATATGATGTGCGCCGCCCGGCACATCTAATCCAGCCGCCGGATACGGATATTCCGGAACCAGGTGTCGTTGCCGTGGTTTTGCAGTGAGATGGGGCAATCTTTGCGCGGCTGCTTAGTCAGATCGATAGTGACCGGTGTCCCCACGCCCCAACGCCGCGCCATGCGCTCCGCCGCCAGCGGCGAATCCAGGTCCGTCTCCACCACCTTGACGCCATTCAGCCAATGTTCCACGTGATTGCCCTTCACCACCAGGCGCGACTCGTTGAACTCACCCACCGGCCGGGTTACGTCCTTCTCGGGACCCACAATGTCATACAGTGCGCCCGCCTGGTGGCTGGTGCCCACGCGCGCGTCGGAATTGCGCGTGTTGTCGAGCATCTGATATTCGAAGCCCACCACGTATTCCTGCCCGTGGTCAGGCCGTTCGGCTGGCCGGTTCGCGACGGAAAAGTTCACCAGATCTTCGAAGCGCATTCCGGGGCGCTGCGCCAGAAAGATCCGGTCCTGGATTCGATATTTGACGCCGCTGTTCGCGCCGGACGCCACCTTCCACTCCCAAGCCAATTCGAAATCGCGGAACACATCCCTGGTGAACAGATCCTCGGTGATACGCGGACCGGCTTTGGCTTTCAGGCAGCCGTCCACTATAGTCCAGGCGTCGCCGGGCGGAGTCTTCTGCCGCGGATCGTCCCATCCCGCCATGGTCTTGCCATCGAACAGGGCGACCCATCCGGATTGCGCCTGGCACAGCACCGGCAAGGCCAGCGCGACCCCCGCGACCCCCAATGACCACCCCGCTCTTACGGCGCCCACCTTCATGCCGCCGCTCCCTTCTGTTTGGCGAATACCTTGCCGAGAATCTTCACCGCGGTGTCTACCTCGCGCTCCGTAATGATGTAGGGTGGCAGGAAGCGCAGCACCGTATCATGCGTGCAGTTCATCAGCAGACCGTCCGCCATGGCGTCCAGCACCATCTGCTTGCCGGGGATCTCCATCTCTACGCCGATCATCAGCCCGAAACCGCGCACTTCCTTGACGAAAGAGTGTTTGCGCGCCAGCTCGTTGAGCCTCAGGTGCAGATAGCCGCCTACCGACTGGATGGACGGTAGCAGGCCTTCCAGAATGTCGAAAAACTCGAGCGCTACGCGGCAGGCCAGCGCGCTGCCGCCAAAGGTCGAGCCATGCATACCCGGCCCGATGGCGGCCGCGGCTTTTTCATTGGCCACGATGGCGCCTAAGGGCAATCCGCAAGCCAGCGGCTTGGCCGCCACGACGATATCCGGCAGTACGGCCGGGTATGTGCGCTGGTATGCGAAATACGTGCCGGGCCGCCCCACGCCGCATTGAATCTCGTCGAACACCAGCAGGGCGTTGTAGCGGTCGGCCAACTCGCGGGCTTTGCGCTGATATTCCGGCGATATAGGATAGATGCCGCCTTCGCCTTGAATCAGCTCCAGCACCATACCGGCCGTCGATTCGCCAAACGCAGCTTCCAATGCCTGCAGATCGTTGGCGCGCACGAATCGCACGCATGGCGGCAGTGGCTCGAAATCCTGGCGGTACTTGGCTTGCCCGGTGATCGAGAGCGCGCCCAGCGTGCGGCCGTGGAAAGAGTTCTCGAGCGAGATGATTTCGTGCTTCCCGGTTCCGTTATGATTGCCGTGCGACCGGATCATCTTCATCGCACCTTCCATTGATTCGGTGCCGCTGTTGGTAAAAAAGGTGCGCTGGAGGCCGCTGATTTCGGCCAACTTCCTGGCGAGCGGTCCCTGGTATTCGTGGTAGTAGAGATTCGACGAGTGGATCAGGAGCGCGGCCTGTTCGCGAATAACCCTGACGATGCGGGGATGGGCGTGGCCCAGCGCATTCACGCCGATGCCGGCGATGAAATCGAGATAGCGCGTGCCGGTCAAATCGTAAACGTGGCAACCCTTGCCCCGGTGCACGACCAAAGGATAACGGCTGTAGTTCTGGAGCAGGTATTGGCTTTCCAGATCGACAATCGAATCGGCGGTGACAGGCGAAGACGCTTCCGGGGCGCTGGTCATTTACTCATCATACAGTGTGGACGGTGGGAGGGCGGGCTCTAGCCAGGCTTTAGCCGGCGCGGCGCTTCAGCGCCGCTGCGCTCAACCCCTTGGTTGCGCCTGCGCTGCCATTGTGAAGGGAGGAGGCCCCGACGAATTCGTGGAGGTCAATGAGTGCCCAAGTCCTATCCGCGGGCACCGATGTTAAGTATTATTGACAATGCGCCAGCCAATCCACAGACGGAACGCGAACGGTGAACTCCAGCGTGACCAAAACCGTGACGCTTAAGAATACGGGCGCCCCCAACGCTGTCGAATATCAGCATGTCGGTGACCGGCACGAATGCAGCGCAATTCATGCTCACGCCCAACCCGACTTGCGTGAGTTCACTTACGGCCGACAACAGTTGCAGTGCTGCTGGCTGTCTGCGCGAATCTTGCCAGCCTGCTCGCTGCCCGTGCCGCGGATCGTTCGCGGGAATTCGCGACTCGCCTTTCGATCGGCGCCGGTCGCGGACGCATCCTGCGGCAACTGCTTACCGAATCGATCGTGCTGGGGCTACTGGGCGGCACTACAATCAGGTTGCGTCGTGCCTCAGTCAGAATTTTGGGGCCGGCCCGTCAGGCGTGAAGATCTTGCCCAATGCAAGATGAGCCTGAAAACAAACTCTCGACGTTTCAATTCGCCTCCGAGTCCGCAAACGGGGTACTTGCGGATTCTTACCCCCGGCCGGGTCGGTTCGCGGCGAGATGGGGCTGGTAGGCGCTTGCTCCGGCATCCCTAGCAGGCGGACGACACTGAAAAGCCGCGCAGCAACGTTGCCGGCGTCATCCTCGCCCAAACGAAGGGTCCACGCCCCTGGACTCGCGTTCGCGCGGGATGACGTATCTCTACCACAACTGAGATCGCATAGCCGCCCGTAGTTGGTAGGACAACGAAGCCCAAGCTGTATTCAGTCGATGCGTGTTGATTCTCCGGTACGCCGTTCTTCAATACCACATCGCCTGCCGCCCTCAACTCAAGGTTCGCATAACTCTTGATGAGTGTGGCTCCTTGAACGCCAGCCTCACTTATGACAAGAGTAACTCGAGGTCTTCGCGCTTTAAGTCGCGGATGAGACTGTTATCCGCGCTGATAATAGCCGCGGCTAAGTCGCGCTTACTGCTCTGCAGTTGCAGGATCTTTTCTTCGACTGTGTCACGCGCGATCAGGCGATAGGCGAATACCTGATTTGCCTGGCCGATGCGGTGGGCGCGGTCGACGGCTTGCGCTTCCACCGCTGGATTCCACCAGGGGTCGAGCAGGAATACATATTCGGCGGCGGTCAGGTTCAGGCCCAGGCCGCCGGCTTTCAGGCTGATCAGGAACAGGCCGCAATCGGGGTCATTCTGGAAGCGCTCGACGCGCTGCTGGCGGTCGCGCGTCGAGCCGTCCAGGTATTCGTAAACCAAGCCGGAGTCGTCGAGGCGCTCGCGCACCAGCGCCAACAGGCTGGTGAACTGCGAGAACACCAGCGCCTTGTGGCCTTCCGACACGACTTCCTGCAGGCGATCGATCAGCACGTCGAGCTTGGCGCTCGAATCGTGGCGGCGTTTGGGATCGATGAGCGCCGGATGACAAGCCGCCTGGCGCAAGCGCAGCAGCGCTTCGAGCACCTGGATCTTGGATTTCGCCAGCCCCTTGGTGTCCACCATGCCCAGCAGCGAATTGCGATAATGCACGCGCAACTCGTCATAGAGTTTGCGCTGCGGAGTTTCCAACTCGCAGAAGATGGTCTGTTCGGATTTAGGCGGCAGTTCGCGCGCCACCTGCTCCTTGGTGCGCCGCAGGATGAACGGGCGCAGCGCCTGGGCCAGCAAAGTGCGGGTCTCCTGGCTGGGATTGCGCGCCGCGCCGCCGGCCAGCTTGAAGACACTGGCGGCGCCCAGCATGCCGGGATTGAGAAACTCGAAGATACTCCACAGCTCGCCCAGATGATTCTCCACCGGCGTGCCGCTGAGCGCCAGGCGATTGCGCCCGCGCAGCAGGCGGGCGGCCTTGGCGGATTCGGTGCCGGGGTTCTTGATGGCCTGGGCTTCGTCGAGCACGATGTAATCGAACTCGATGTTCTGGAAGTCCGCGGCATCGCGCCGCAGGGTGCCGTAGGTGGTCAGGATCAGGTCGTAATTCTCGAAGCCGTTGACGTCGCGCGCGAGGCCGGTATGGTCGAGCACGCGCAAGCGCGGCGTGAAACGGGCGGCCTCCTGTTTCCAGTTGAACACCAGCGAGCGGGGAACCACTACGAGCGACGGTCCGGAGGAATCGGGCAAGGCGCGGCGCGCTTCGAGCAGCGCCAGCACCTGCGCGGTTTTGCCGACGCCCATGTCGTCCGCGAGGCAGCCGCCGAAACCGAAGCGGCGCAGGAAGTCCATCCAGCCGACGCCGTCGCGCTGATAATCGCGCAACTGGCCCACGAAGCCGGCGGGCTGCTCGCCGGTGCGGATGCCGCCGAAATTGCGCAGCTCGTCGCGCACGCGGGTGAAGACAGCGTCGCAACTGACTTCGGGCTGCGTGGCGAGCAGCGCATCGAGTAAGCCTACCTGATTGCGGCGAAAGCGGAGGTGGTCGGGCTCGGGCGTGCCCAGGCCGGCGATAGGACCGAAGCGCGTGAGCCACTCTTCGGGCAGCAGGCCGTAAGTGCCGTCATCCAGGCGAACCATATTCTCGCCCCGCCGCAGCGCGGCCAGCAGCGCGGGGAGCTTGACAGATGTGCCCTCGTACTCCACCTCGCCATGCAATTCGAACCAATCGACGCCGGACGAGACGCCCACGTGCATGGCGCCGGGGCGGCGGAAAATCTTGCCCTCGGCCTCCACGTGCCAGCCGGCCGCCAGACAGGCGTGCGCCACGGAAGGCAGCTTTTTGGGCGCCAGGCGCATACTTGGGGGTTCACCTGGATACTGCTGCGGGAAATCCTCCAAGCCCTGTGCGTAGAGAAATTCCTTCGCCGCGGCCTCGGCTTCCTGGTCGCGTACCACGAACCGCCGCTCATCCGGGTAGTAGATGCCGCGGTTGGCAATTTGCTGAGACACGCGCCGACCGTCGTAATCAAACGCGAGCTCGGCGTGCAGGCGCTGCTGCTCCCACTCATAGCGTCTTTCGGAGCGGAAGGTAAGGCAGGGGCGGGGCGCGGCGTGAACTTCCTCGAAATGCAGTTCTTCGGGAACCTCCAGGCGCGCGGCCAGCGGATGTTCGAGCAGCGCCGCGATCATCTGGCCGATGTCGCCTTCGGGCGCGTCGATATGGCGGAGGCGGCGCAGCGCCGCGATCCATTCCATAGGCGCGTTTTCCTCAAGCAGGGCGACGCGGTCGCGGGTGAAGACCAGCCCTTCGCTAATGAGCAGGGGCGCCGTCAGTTCCATCTCCTCGTGCGCTTCAGCGTCGCGGCGCAGGTAACCTGCCAGGGTCCACGCGCGGCCTTCGAAACGCTGCAGGCGGAGCACGACGCGCCAAGGCGGACCATCATCCCAGGCGAGCGGCGAGGACTCTTCGCCCGCGGCGGCCTCCATCAGGCAGCGTCCGGTGCGGGCGATTTCCGGCATGATAGAGGCGGCGACGGGATGCCGCAGGCGAAAGCCCGCAAACGATTCGTATGTGCCGTAGGCCATCCAATCGGAGTTTGTGGCGGTTCCGGAAAGCACGCCGAGAATGTGGCGATCCGTCGGGTTCGGCAGCTTCGAGATGGTAGCGCGAGTAATCTGCGGGGTGGCGGGTTTCTTCCATCCGCCTTTGAGCTTCGGCTCGCGCGTCTTCAGGTCGAGGATCAGGGCCCCGCGCGTCACGGATGAGGGCACGTCGACAATGTAGACCAGTTCCCGATGCGCGGGCCACGTCTGGTAGGCCAGGGAGCCCGCCGGCACGATTTCGTTCAGACGCTGGCGCCAGATGGGCGGGGCTGCTACGGGCTGCGGCTTCAGCGCGGGGACCGCGCGGCTAAGGGGCGCGTAATACAGAGGATCATCGTAATCGTGATGGCCGTTCGGCACGGGTTCGGGCGCTTCATCGAAGACAACATCGCGGAAATTCAGGCGGGTGATAGACGTGAAATAGTTGTGTGCGTCGGCTGCCAGGATGGTGGCCCAAATGTGCTTGCAGGCGCCCACATCTTCGTAATATGGACAATCGCAGAATAAGACCAGGCGATGGCCATTCCAGGAGATATCCACGTCGTAGACGCGCGAGCCGCGCACGCCGGCCTGGACTTCGGCGGCATTGCCGCGCTTGATGCGGACCGCGCCTAATCGATAATAGCTGGCGCCGCGGGCGCGGACGTCGTTATCGAAGTGGCCGGAGAGTGCGGACGCAAGTTTCATCGCGCATATCGGGGAGGGATGTTCTTATTGTAGCGCAGGCTCAGCTCGCTGCGCTGGCCGGTGGTGGGTTGTGGGTGGTGGGTTGTGGGTAGCTCCCACAGGTCTTCAGCAGCGGGGGGTGGTTAGGACTACGGGACGCATGCCGCGGTTGACGGAATCTACCGTCACCGTGAGCGTCACTTCCTTTTTGTCGCGTACGACCACGACGGGAAAAGTGTGCTTATTGCGCGCGGCCCGCACCAGGCTGGAGATTTCGTGTATCTGGCTCACGGATTCACCATCCACTTTTACGATTACGTCGCCGGCGCGCATGCCGGCTTTTTCGGCGGCCGAATCTTTACCGACCGAACGCACCAGCACTCCTTCTTTTACTCCGAAGAAGGCGGCAAGTTGGGAGCCGAGCGCCTCGCACTCGATGCCCAGCACGCCCGTTCTCGTAAAGCTGTATCCACGCAGGATCTCAGGCATCGGCGGGACTTCCGGAACAGCCGGGACTTCCGGCATGTCCGGCATGGGCGGCATCGGTGGCATGGGCGGGATCTCAATGGTCAGTTGGCCGTTGTCGCCATCGCCCGTCATGAACGAGTACTGCTCCGCGCGGTGGCCGATGGTAGCGGTGAGCGTCTGGGTACTGCCGTTGCGAGAGACCAGCAACTTTACCTGCCGGTCGATGGGCGTCTCATGCACCAGGCGCACGAACTGCTCGGTGCCTTCGATGCGCTGGCCGTTGTACTCGAGCACTACGTCGGATTCTTTCAGGCCGGCCTTGGCCGCAGGACTATCGTGGTCGACGCTTTTCACTTCGACGCCACGCACTTCTTTCAGGTTGAGCGCCTTGGCGCGTTCGGCGTCGATTTCGGCCACGCCGATGCCCAGGTAGCTATTCCGGGTGACGTGCAGACCGAAACTCCGGTTGGTGGCAGTGTGCGCGCGCGGGGGGACGGTATCCTGCGCAAACGAGCAGGCGGCCGCAGCCAGGCCCACAGCGGCGAAGCATAGCAATTGACGGATAGTGCGATTCATAAGCCCTCTCAATCTTGCCGTTTGATAAAGATGGTGCCCCCGGCGCCGGAGATACGCAAGACGGGTCCGCCGCCGTTAACGGGCCCTTCGGCGATCACCTGGCCGCCTTGTTCGCGTACCGAGATTCCAGGATAATCGCATACGATGCGGCGGATATTGCCGACCAGTTCGTTTTGTGCCCGGATGGTCACCCCCAAATTAGACGGGATGATAACTGTAATGTCACCGCCGCCGGTGGAGAGAAAGGAATCGGACATGCGCTTGCCGGCCAGCAGGCTGGCGATGATATTGCCGATGGCGGTGGAGACGCGCACACTGCCGGAGATATTTACCAGATTGACGCCTCCGCCGCCGTTCTCGCAGCGTACTCCCTCCGCGGAGCCGACCTTCACCGGGCCGCCGGAATTGCGCGCAGTCACTACGCCGTGGGCCTGTCCCACATCGATGGGTCCGCCGCCGGTGGAAGCGATCACGGCAGAGCCGGCATTCAGAATACGGATGCTTCCCGCCATCGTAGTGGCATGCACCAGGCCGCGCACTTCCTGCGCGAGGATATCGCCGCCGCCGGTTTCAAAAGAAGCGTCGCCGTGCACCAGGTTGGCGGTGATTTTGCCACCCGCCGTGGCGCATTTGGCCGTTCCGCCCACGGCGCCCAGCATGATATCGCCGCCGGCCGTGCGCACCATGATGTTACCGTTCACGCGGTCCGCGCTAATGGCTCCGCCGCCGGTTTCGGCTTGGACTGCGCCATCGAGATCGTAGAAAGCCACGGCGCCCTCGGTGGTGACGATGGAAGTCTCGGGCGCGGTGCGCGGCAGTTTCACCTGTAGATCCGCCATGCCGTCGCCGCGCTGGACGACCAGGTACACCGCGTTGCCGCCCTGCTTAGCGACGCGCACGCCAAATTTACCGGTCAGGGCACGCGCCTGAGCTTCCGTGGCAGCCTTAACGCGAATCTTTAGCGAGTAGGAGATTTCCGTACCGGATATCCCGTTGAGCGTGACGGCGCCGCGCGAAGTGATGTGCAGGCGCGCGGAGGACGCCATCGGTTCCGATGCGGAGCGCACCTCGACCCAATACTTGCCCTCGCGGGTGAGCGGCGCGTCGGCGGCCGCGAGGCTGAGCGAAAGGCTCAGCGCGACGCTCAGAGAACCGCAAGCGAATGTGGGCCGAATCAGATGCATGGCCTAAAACGTTCCAACCGAGGCGTTCATATCCTGCAAGGCCTTTACGCATCGGCGGCGCACGTAGGTATTGTCTTCCTTCTCCACCACGCTCTGGAGGAAGCCCACCATATTATCATCCGCGTGCGCGGTGAGGGCATCCACGGCGGCAATGCGCACGCCCGGGCTATCATCGCGCACCAGCACCTGGGCCAGCACCTTGCGCACCTCCGGATCGCCGGTATAGGCCTTCAGGCCGTCGAGCGCCTTCAGCCGCACGCCGGCATTCGGATCTTCCGCCACGCGGTTGAGGAGGAGCTCGCGGACCGGGGAGGAATCCGAATGGCTCTTCAGGAGATCGACCGATTCCCAACGCACGCCGGGATTGTTCTCGTCGTGCGCGGCGGCCAGCATCAGGCGCTGGATATTGTTGTCGCTCAATTGCCCGGAAACGACGCGGCGCCGGGTTTCATCGAGTACGATGCGCACTTCCCCGGATTGCGCGCCTTCGGGCGCGGGCTGTACGGAACGGACGGAGGAGATTACGTCTGGAGCCAGCGTGGCCAGATTGAGGGAGCCGGCGGGGCCGGGAGTGGTTAAGCGGGCAGCCACAAAACCGAGGGCCATCAGGGCACTGGCACCTAGCGGCATACGCCAGGCGCCCAGGGACGGCAGCCAGGCAGTGAAGGCATTGGACAGGCGGGCGGGAGGGGGCTGGGCCGGCCTGGAAATGGGCGCTTCCTGCCGATAGACGGCCCGCATAAGGTCATGCCGGCATTCGGCTAGTAGCGCGGCGGAGGGCTCCATGGCGCGCCGGTCGAGCCCGGCGGAAAGCGCCCGCTGCGACTCCGCCTGACGGGCACAGGCCGCGCAGGTATCCAAATGCTGTTCGAAGCGGTCTTCATCCTCGGGCGGCAATTCGCCGTAGAAGTACAACGGAATGAGTTTGGCTACCGATTCGCAGTTCATTGAAAATCTCCCAAAACCGCGCGCATTTTTTGAGTCGCGCGGAATAGACAATTCTTGGCGGCTTCTTCGCTGGTGCCCAGGATCTCGCCGATGTTCCGCAGGCGCAGACCCTGATAATGGCGCAGTTCGAAAACCATGCGCTCGCGGGGCGTAAGACCGCCCAGGGCGCCCTCGATACGCTGGCCGAGCTGGCGGTTCCACATGTTCCGCTCAGGATCGGCGTGGGCGGCATCCTCTTCGAAATCGTTCATGCGGTCGAGCGGACCCTCGGGCGTATCCACCACGGCCGGCTCTTCCTTCCGTACTTTACGTTTGCGCAGATAATCGAGGCAAATGTTGGTCACGATACGGTAGAGCCAGGTATGGAAGCTGCAATCGAACCGGAACGAATCGATGCTGCGGAAGACGCGCAAGAACGCCTCCTGGAAGACGTCACGTGCGTCTTCCTGGGAGCGCAGCAGGTTCACGGCGAGCCGAAGCACACTTTGGTCGTACGCGCGGACCAGTTGCTCGAAGGCGTCCTGGTCGCCGCGCTGAACAGCCCGAATCAGGCTGGCTTCATCTAATTTTGGGCTCAACCTGACACCCACGGCGCCAGGTCCGTCCTGCGCCATAAGTTCCGGCTCTGCTGAAGCTTCCAATCATCCCTTCGATTAGTTTGACGCAGGAGTGGCAATTTTGTCACGCTGTGCTGTTCAGATTCGGACAGTGTCCGGTTGCGGGTGGGACGGGCGAGGTTGTCGTGGGTGGGTGGTGGATTGTGGGTGGTGGGTTGTCGGCCCCCCTATTTGTTGGGTTCGAACGGTAATTTCATGTTTTCCCGGCTCGGGGCCTGGAATTTGCTTCCTTTGCTATCCGAGGTATAGCACGGCGGCGAGAGGATCCGGCTGACCGGTTCAGAGTGAGGCTTCTGTCAGGAGGGTGGGACGGCCGCACATTCCCGGCCAAACTGCACTAAGGCGCAATCTCGAAAACTACTCCGCAGCCGTAAATGCAGTTGCCGGTGCCGCCGTTGTACGTAGTGCCATAGAGATTGCCGGCCGAGTCCCGCACCAGGGCTGCGGTGGGGTTTGCCCCGTCCGTCCCGGTGAAAGTATGCAGTATCGTTTCAATACCGTCCGGACTTGGGTGGGTGGTGGGTTGTGGGTGGTGGGGTGGCGGCCCTCCTTATTTGCTGGGTTCGTACGGGGTAAAGTTGTGCAGCACGGTTTCGGCGCCAGTCGCATCCACTTTGAACACGGTTCCGTATCCCACGGCGCCGCCCATTGAAGCAGTCCCATAGAGATTGCCGGCAGAGTCTCGGATGAGGCCCGATATCGGGTAGACCCCGTCCGAGGCTCCAGTAAAATCGTCCAATACAGTTTCCTTGCCGGACAGACTCAATCGGTATACCACACCACAACCATTACCGGTGCAGGCTGTAGTTCCGCCGTTGTAGGTAGTTCCGTAGAGATGGCCGGCTGGATCCCAGGTTAGACCCGCCTTGGGGTAGGACCCTTGCGGTCCACCGAAATTGTAGAGCACCGTCTCTTTGCCGGTGGTGCTGAGCTTGAATGCTACGCCCTGGTTGGCTTCGCCGCCCAGGACGGTAGTGCCATAGAGATTGCCGGCCGGGTCACGCGTCAGGCCCGCTAAAGGGCTGTACCCGTCCGCGCCGCCGCTGAAGGTGTACAGCACCGTCTCCGTACCGGCGGTATCCAGCCTGAACACGATACCGGCCTCCGATGCGCCGCCTTCCGAAGTGGTGCCGTAGAGGTAGCCCGCCGCGTCTCGGATCAGATGTGCCCCTGGAAATCGCCCGTCCACGCCACCGGCGAAGCTGTGCAGTACAGCGAACGTGCCTGTGCTGTCCAGCGTGAAGACTACACCGAAGCCCGATGCGCCGCCCATCTCCGTCGTGCCGTAAAGACCGCCCGCCGGGTCCAACGTTAACTTGGCGTAGGGGTTGGCGCCATCCAGAGACGATCCGGTGAACGCGTGCAGCACCTTATATCTTTGCGCCTGCGCCGGAAAAGTGCCGATCAGCGCTAATGCTAATATCCATTTCATTGACGCCAGTTGACCGGCTGCGTCAGGGCGATCGACCGGCAAAGGAAAGCGCCGGGCATGCGTCCGTGCCATACGAACTCCTGCCGATGATGTTACACCGCGTGTCAAGTTGGGGCGGGCCGGATGCGGCGTTGGTGGGCGGTCGGGTATCCCAATTTTCGCTTCTTCGTGAAACAACTCAGTTCCCCGTGCGTCATATTGTTGTGTCCCATATAATGGGAAGAACAATATGACGCCCGATACACCCGGCACGCCCGACAACGACTGGAAAAAAGGAAGCGCCGAACTCCTGGTCCTTTCGCTTCTCGAAGATCAACCCCGCCACGGGTACGATATCTCAAAATTGATTCAGATCCGCTCCGGCGGTGCCCTGCGATTTCACGTCACCTCGCTTTATCCTCTGCTGCACCGCCTGGAAAAGCAAGGCTGGGTGCAGGGAGTCTGGGTGGAAAAGCCGGACCAGCGCCGGCGGTGCTATTACAAGCTCACCGCCGAAGGGCGAAAGCAGCTTCGTTCGAAGCAGCAGAGCTGGAAAGACTTCGTCGCGATTGTCGGCCAAGTCACAGGAATGGAACATGCCTGATTGGAAAAGCCTGATTCAACAACGCATCGCCGCCTTGCACCTCCAGGCCGCCGGAGAGGCGCGCCTGAGGGAAGAAATTGCGCAGCATCTGGAAGATTGTTACCGCGAATTGCGCAGCGCCGGATCGAGCGAAGAAGAGGCGTACCGCAGCACGCTCGCGGAATTGGACGATCTCTATCCGCTGCGGCAGGAGATCGCCATTCAGAAGCAGATGCCGAAATACGATCCCGTACCCGCCGGAGATAACCGTCCGGCGGCGCTCGCCGCGAGCCTTTGGCGCGATCTTCGCTACGCGGTCCGCGCCATGCGCAAAAGTCCGGTTTTCGCGCTGTTTACGATTCTGACGCTGGCCCTGGGCATCGGCGCGAATGCCACCGTCTTCACCCTGATCGATGCGCTGATCCTGAATCCGCTTCCGGTGGCGCATGCCTCCGGGCTTGCCGCGCTCCAAACCGCCGAATTGCGGAGTACTTCGAAGTCGATCGCGCCTCTGCCGGTTTCCTACGCCAATCTGAAAGACTACCAGGCCCGCAATGCGGTTTTCCTTTCGCTGGCGGGCTACACTTCTCCGCGCGTACTCACCTGGCAGCCGCAAGGTGCCGCGCAGCGCGTATTTGGTGAAATTGTTACCGGCAATTACTTTTCCACCCTGGGTCTGCGGCCCGCCAAGGGGCGCTTTTTCCTCCCGGAAGAAGATGGTGTTCCGGGCGCTCACCCCGTCGCCGTAATGAACTACGGAACATGGCAGATGCTGTTCGGCGGCGCGCCGGATATCATCGGCAAAACACTGCGCATTAACAGCGTGGTCTTCACTGTGATCGGCGTCGCACCGCCCCGTTTCATCGGTGTGAACGCAGTCTTCGGGCCCGACTTCTGGATTCCTGCCGCCATGGCCGAACGCCTGCTGCCCAACGAGATGGGGTCCGCGCTCACCGACCGCGCGAAAGCGATTTTCACGGGTGTCGGCCGGCTGAAACCGGGCATCTCACGCGCACAGGCGCAAGCCGACCTGGCGTCTATCGCCGCGGACCTGGCGCGCGAAGATCCCGCCGCGAATGAAGGCCGCACGGTCGTGGCACGCTCTTTGCGCGAGGTGTTTTTTGGCAGCAACGGAGCCAGTTCCCAGCCGATTATCATGGGGGGCGCCGCGCTATTGATCGTAGTAGCGATCGTGCTGCTGATCGCCTGTTCCAACGTGGCGAACCTGCTGCTGGCGCGCGCGGCAGCCCGGCAGCAGGAAATCGCCGTGCGCCTGGCCATGGGAGCCAGCCGCGCCCGGCTGGTGCGTCAACTGCTCACGGAAAGCCTGCTTCTGGGAATCCTGAGCGGCGTGTTCGGATTATTCGCCGGCTATGCAGGGCTGCACCTTCTCTTATCGGCTCTGCCCGGTTCGGCCAATTTCTTCACGCCCACGCTCGATCCCGCCGTATTGGGTTACACGCTGCTCATCTCCCTGGCCACCGGATTCCTGTTCGGCGGCCTGCCGGCTTTTAAGGCCTCCCGCGCGAACGTGGCGGAATCGCTGAAGGAGGAAGCCCACACCATGGGGAGAAGCCGCAGCAGAGTCAGTCTGGCGAACGTGCTGCTGACCGGCCAGGTCGCATTTTCGTTTCTCTTGCTGGTGACGGCGGCGTTGTTCCTGCGCAGCATCGGGCGGGCCTACCAGATCGATCCGGGCTTCCAGACAGAGCATCTCGCGATCTTCATGACCAATCCGGGCCAGGCGGGCTATGGTAAGGCGCAAACGAAGGCCTTCTACCAGGATGCCGCCGAGCGCGTGGCCCGCTTGCCCGGCGTGGATTCCGTATCGTGGGCTTCCAACCTGCCGCTTTGGAGCCGCATGGTCAACGGGCTCGAGATCGAAGGGAGGCAGGCGCGCGGCCAAGCCGACAAAATTACCACGGTCGTCAACACGGTAGGGCAGAACTATTTCAAAACGGCGGGTGTGGCCATGGAACGCGGCCGTGAGTTTTCGGATCTGGACCGGGAAAGCACCACTCCGGTTGCGATCGTCAACGAGAAGCTGGCGCGCGATTATTGGCCCGATGGAGACGCGCTGGGCAAGCGCATCCAATTGCCTGGCGACCAGCAGATGCGGCAGATCGTGGGAATCGCACGTACGGCCAACTACTCCAACTGGGGCGAGCCGCCGCAGCTCTGCGTCTATGTGCCCCTGGAACAAAACTATTCGGACGCGATGAACTTATACATACGGAGCCGTGGAGATCCCGCGCAGATCATGCTTCCGGCGCAGAATGAGATCCGCGCCGCCGGCCCGCAGATTTTAATCAGCCCGCGTACCGGCCGCGAAATCGTCGACGGCGGATTGTTTCAGGAAAAAATGGGTGTGACGCTGCTGACGGTGTTCGGGCTGCTGGCGCTCGGCCTGGCGAGCATCGGATTGTACGGCGTCCTGGCGTACGCCGTGAATCAACGGAAGCGGGAAATCGGGATGCGGATCGCCCTGGGTGCGAGCCGGTGGAATGTGCTCGGACTGATTCTCCGGCAGGGCATGTCATTGGTGCTGGGCGGAGTGCTGATCGGCTTCCTGGCGACGCTTTTGACCGGCCGTCTGCTCAGCAGGATGCTCTATGGCGTCAGCGCGGCCGATCCAATCAGCGTGGCGGGCGCGGCCCTGACGTTGCTCGCGGTGGCGCTCGTGGCATGTTACCTGCCCGCCCGATGGGCTAGCCGCGTCGATCCGCTGACCGCTTTGCGCGAAGGGTGAGGCAAGACCGCGCCATAAGCCCCACGGGCAATGCCGCGCTACAATGCACCGATGGAACGTACGGTTAGGGGCATACTTTGCAGGCCCGTTCTGAGCGCCGCGGTGCTAATGGATATCGCCCTGATTGGGACCGGCGCCGCCCAGACCCCTTCTCCCACTCTAACCACGCTGTATAGCTTTCTCGGCCCGCCCAGCGACGGAGGGGCTCCGTACGCGGGTCTGGTTGCCGATAAGGCCGGAAGCCTGTTTGGCACTACGAGCGGCAGCGGACCAAACGGCTTTGGAACCGCGTTCCAGTTGAAGCCGCCGGCCTCTCCCGGCGGCGCATGGGTGGAAACCGTAATTCAGACTTTCGAGGAAGGCGTGTTCGGGGGCTTGGTCATCGGCGAGAACGGCCGTCTCTACGGCGTGACCGTCTTCGGTGGCGACTACAACGCGGGAACCGCATTCGAATTAACGCCGCCAGATTCGGATTCAGGCGCCTGGGTGGAGTCCGTTATCTACAACTTTAGGGGAGGCAGCGACGGCAATGAGCCATGCGGGACCTTGATAACTGGCAAGGGCGGAGCGCTATATGGCACGACTTTTCGCGGCGGGACACTGAACTTCGGCACCGTGTTCGAACTGCTGCCGCCAGTGAATTCCGGAGGGGCCTGGACAGAAAATGTGATTTATAGCTTTACCAATACCGGCGACGGCGAGGACCCGACGGCATCTGTAACCACGGGAGAAGGCGGAGTGCTCTACGGGCTGGCTGGCGGAGCCATTTTCGAGTTGACGCCTCCGGCATCTCCCGGGGGCCCCTGGACCGAGAGTACGATTGGCTTCACATCAGGAGTTTCGGCACCGGGGGCAGGCCTCGTAATCGGCGCCGGCGGAGTGCTCTACGGTACGACCATCCTCCCTGGCGGGGAGTACCGCAAAGGGTCCGTTTTCGCGCTGACGCCGCCCAGCACGCCGGGGGGAGCCTGGGCGCAGGCGATGATCCACAGCTTTCGTGAAGGACTTAATGGCGGAGGTTTCGATCCTTACGCAACTCTGTTGGTTAACAAGGACGGCGTTCTCTACGGCACAACCCTTTACGGCGGGACCTTGAACCAGGGCACGGTCTTCGAACTGTTTCCGCCGGCTTCGCCGGGTGACCCATGGCGAGAAAGAGTTCTGCACAACTTTACTGGTGTTGACGGTGGACAGCCGCAATCCTGGTTAATCGGAATAGACGGGGCGCTTTACGGCACAACCTCTATTGCCGGCGCGGCGAATCAAGGCACCGTATTCAAGTTAGCGTTCTAGCCCCAGGATTCAGACCTTAAGTCTTATTGCCTGACAACTCATCGGCCAACGCAACGCAAGCGGGAAATCGGAATGCGGATCGCCCTGGGTGCCAGCCGGTGGAATGTGCTCGGACTGATTCTCCGGCAGGGCATGACACTGGTGCTGGGCGGAGTGCTGATCGGCTTCCTGGCGACGCTTTTGACCGGACGTCTGCTCAGCAGGATGCTCTACGGCGTCAGCGCGGCCGATCCAATCAGCGTGGGGGGCGCGGCTGTAACGCTGCTGGCGGTGGCGCTGGTGGCTTGCTACCTGCCGGCCCGATGGGCTAGCCGCGTCGATCCGCTGACCGCTTTGCGCGAAGGGTGAGGCTTGATGGAACCACAACTCTTGGAGGTGCTGGGAATCAGGGCTTAGTGTGCGGAACTATTTCGCCTGGTTTGACAACCCGTCCGCGAACAGTACGCAAGCTGTAGAGCGCCCGGCGGGACTGCGCAGGCCGTGGCAGAGCAAGTCAAGCTGGCTTGCGATGAAGGACGGGCTGGTCAAAATCTGCAGCTCTGCGATGTTAAGCCCGCGCGGGTCTTGTTCGACCGGAATAGCCTCCAGCTCGGACTTGAGCTCGACGGCAACGATACGCTCGATCAGACCGGAGCCCTGCTGATAGCCGGCCTGCCAGTTTGCAAGGAATCCAGGCACGGACCGAGTAGGGACTTCCAAATCGTAAGCCGGGTAATCCCCTACCGTGTGGAGGTAGCCCGAATCTTTGGTCAGGTACAAAACGTGGACTGAACCTGCGAACGGCTTGAACAGCCTTGGCCCTCCGTGTTTACCGGATGCCCAGACCCAGCTATAGAACCGGACCTGACGAATCTCCGCTCCCCGCAGCGTGAGCAGAACGGTGGCAGAAATCTCTGCCAGGTACAGCGGGATACTCGGTGCCATTGGGCCTGCTACCTCCGGCGGCTTCTCCACTTCCTGAGGTTTTGGGAACAGTCTCGCGTGCTGGATCCGGCCCACGAAAATGACCGGCGCTGATTTCATAGCTGCGATTCGGTCCTCTTCTTTGGCGCGTATGACGGGATGAATCAGATCCTCAGGCGAGCCGCAACCAGTCGTGAGCAGCGCAATAGCAGCCAGCAGCACGGGAAGGTCAGGCTTTGGTATCACTTCATCAATTTAGACACGCTTAGCCCGAATTAGTGCCCGGCTCGTGCCGGTTCGCCGAGATGCGGCACTCCCGGCTGAAGCCGGCAGCAGCACGCTGAAGCGTGCGCCACGATGCGGCGGAGTGGTATCCTAAGCGTCTCACCCCTGGGTTGGTCCTGGTTTTTTCCGTAGGAGGCTCCATATGATCTCGCAGGCGAATATTTCCGCATCTACACCTATGGGCGCGACGCTGATCTCTGGCGGCGGTGCGACGTTCCGCACTTGGGCGCCGCGAGCGACAGCCGTTTATGTGAACGGTATCTTTGGTGGCGCGGCACTTACCGGGCAGACCACCGACTTACTCATGGCGAAGGACGCCAACGGTTACTGGACCGGCTTTATTGCCACGGCGCAGGAGGGCGATCTTTATCGTTTCTGGGTGATTGGCCTGGGATCGAGCGGCTACAAGCGCGATCCTTATGCACGCGATCTCGCGACAGACGCCGCGTTTCCAGACTGCAGTTGTATCATCCGCTCGGCCACGGCGTACCCCTGGCACGATGCGGCGTATGTCACGCCCGATTTCAGCAATATGATCGTCTACCAGGCGCATCTGGGGACCTATGCGATCACCAAACCTGGAATCGCCTCCACATTTCTGGACCTTATCGGCAAGATTCCTTACCTGGTGGCGTTAGGCATTAACATACTGCAGCCTCTGCCGGTGGATGAAGTCGAGACCGATCCGTCGCTGGGTTATGACGGCGCGGATTACTTCTCTCCTGACTTCCCCTATGTGGTTACGGACCCAACGGCGCTGGCACAGTATCTGGCGACGACCAACGGGCTGCTCGCGGCGAAGGGCTGCACACCCCTGGCGCTGGCCGATATCAGTTCGGGCCACGGGCAGTTGAAGGCCATGGTGGATCTTTGTCACGTGTATGGCATCGGAGTAGTCTTCGACGTGGTATATAACCACGCCGGCGGATTCAGCGTGAATGGCCTGCCCGACGACGAATGCATTTACTACTACGATCGCGTCCCAAACGTAGGCAATAACAATGACAGCTTGTACTTCACCGACCAGGACCGCGGCACGGGCGGCCTGTCTTTCGCGCTGTGGAACAACGACGTTCGTCAGTTCATCATCAATAGCGCCAGTTACTATATTGGCGAGCTTCATGCCGATGGGTTTCGCTACGATGAAATTAGTGACTTGATATCGATGAATTGCGATTCGGGCTGGAGTTTTTGCTGCGACCTCACCAATACGGTGCGGTTCCTGAAACCTAATCTGCTGCAAAACGCGGAATTCTGGCCGGGCGAAGTGGGCAACTATCCGAAATCGTCGCAATCGATTGTGACACCGGTGGCGGACGGCGGGGCCGGGTTCGACGTGCTGCAGCACGATGGCTTGCGCACGGCCGTGCGGGCGGCGATAACGGCGGCATCCTACGGTCAGCAAGCGGCGATCGATTTCGATGCTATAGCGGGCGCGCTTTATCCCAGCGGCTTCGCCCACGCATGGCGGACGGTTCCGTGCATCGAAAATCATGACATAGTGAAGGTGGGCACGGACCAGCGCATTCCGTTTTTGGCGGATTCGGCCGATACCCGGTCGTGGTATGCGCGCAGCCGCACGCGGCTGGCGATGGGGATTTTGCTCACGGCGCCCGGAATTCCGCAGCTATTCATGGGTCAGGAATTTCTGGAAGACCAGCAGTGGAGCTGGGATCCGACGTCTTCGAATCTGCTGGATTGGAGCGGATTAACCACGGGAAGCGACCAGGCCATGGTGGATCATCTGCGCTTCACTCAGGACCTGATTCGGCTGCGGTGGAATCAGCCGGCGCTGCGAGGGGACAATGTGAATCCGTTCCATGTCCACGATGCGAACCGCGTGCTGGCATATCACCGGTGGCTGGACGGCGTGGGCGCGGATGTGGTGGTGGTGGCGACTCTGGCGGAGGACACCTGGTACAACTACTCGATTGGATTTCCCGGTTCAGGGGAATGGGTGGAGGTGTTCAATAGCGACGTTTATGACAACTTTGTGAATCCGATAGTGGCAGGGAATGGCGGGGGGATTACCGCATCGGGTCCGCCTATGCATGGCTTTTCCGCGTCGGCCAGCATTGTGATTCCGGCCAACGGGTTCGTGGTGTTTGCGCGGGGGTGAGTGAATCGTGAGACAATTACCGGGGAAAATGCAGATTTCACGAAGAAGGCTTTTGCAGGGTACCAGTGCGCTTTTGGCGGGCGCGCGGGCTTTGCCCGCTAATCCGTTGGGCTTGCCGATCGGATGCCAGACGTACCCGGTGCGGAACATGATCGCCAAGGACTTTCCGGGCACCATCCGGCAGCTTACCGCAGCCGGTTTCGAGGCCATCGAACTGTGTTCGCCGGTGGGTTACGCCGACTCGGGTTTCGGCGGTCTCGCCAAATACAAAGGCGCCGAACTGCGCCGCATGCTAGCCGACCTGGGTGTGAAGTGCGAGAGCTCGCACTTCGATATCGGGGAGTTGCGGAAGGACCAGGCGGGCAGAATCGCCTGGGCGCAGGACGTAGGTCTCACGCAGATGCTCGTACCCAGCCTGGATGGACCGCGGAATCCCACCATGGACGATGTAAAGCGGGCCGCCGACGAATACAACCGGATGGGCGAGCAAGCGGCCAAAGCCGGCATTCAGCAGGGCCTGCATAACGAGAACTTCGAGCTATCGACGGTGGACGGCAAGCGCACCTACGATGTCTTGTTTGAGCTGCTCGACCCGAAGCTGGTGAAGTTTCAGTTTCAGGTTTCCACGATCAGCCAGGGCTACGACGCGGCCGAGTACTTCACGAAGTATCCGGGGCGGTTCATCTCGATGCATGTGCAGGGGTGGTCGGCGCCTACCAAAAAGATAGCGGCGGTGGGCGAGGACACACTCGACTGGACCAAGATCTTCACGGCGGCGAAGACGGGTGGGATTAAGAACTACTTTGTGGAGATGAATCTGGATTTGATGAAGGCCAGCGTTCCCTACCTGCGCAAGCTGCAGGTTTGACACCGCCGGTCGGAAAGCCGGAGTACGCGGGCCGATCCAGTGGCCCGGCATGGACCAATATCCGCGTGCGATGATGAGGCTTGAGCCCGGTCATCTTCATCCTGTTGACCCCCTTCATAGCTGACGACATGAGCGCCGCCGCGCACGAGTTGGCGCGGGAAGTGGCCTCCGTGGCCGCGCCTGAACCGGTGGCTGTCACAGTGAAGAATCGATCCAGCTTGGGGGCCGCCGAAACTGCGGAAGTGCGTCGCGTGTTCGAGTCTGATTTGAAAACGCCGGCTGGACCATCCGCCCTGGATGTCCAAATCGCCATCTCTGAGAATTTGACCCAGTTCCTGCTAGTGGCGGAGATCGATCGCCACGGGGATCGCCAGGTCCTGCTCGCATCCTGGCCGCGTGTGCCGGGGCTGCACGCGGCTTCCCAGCAGGATCAGGCGCCGCGTGTCACGCTCGAGAAGAAACTGCTGTGGGAGCAGGATCTACCCATTCTGGATGCTATCCAAACCGGCGGCGGGCTGCTGGTGTTGGACTCGACGCGCGTGCTGCTCGTCCGCGGCGGCGAACGGCTATCCGCACCGATTTCGGCCACGCATCCATGGCCCCGCGATATGCGCGGACGGCTATCGGCCGGCGATGGCGCATTCACCGCATATCTGCCGGGAACCATTTGCCGGGGCAGCACGACGCCCCAACTGTCGCTCGATTGCCGCGACTCGCAGGACCCCTGGCTGCTCGCGCCCGGCGCCCTGGCCTTCTTCGCTCCGGATCGCAACCTGTTCCCAGGGCATATCGATGTAGCACCTGGAGGCACGCTGGAGCTGCCGCCGTTTTACTCCGCCGCGACTGCCGGCGATGTCTGGTTCTTGGCCTCCGCCGACGGCCGTGCACACATCTACACACGTTCCTGGGAGGCGGCCGGCGTTACGGAGAAGTGGGGCAGCGACATCGCGGCCATCCAAACACCCTGCGGCCCGCGCGTTCTGGCGGCGCGAGCCTCGGCGCTCACCGAACCGGACGCCATCGAAGCTTATGAGATCGTGGACAGTGCCGCCAATACGGCCGGTCCGGCGCTGGAGTTCTCCGGACCGGTGACCGCGCTGTGGTCCGCAGGCAGTTCCGCCACGGCGGTTTCCCACGATCTCCAAACCGGACGCTATGCGGCTTTCAGCCTGGTTCCCGCCTGCGGTTCTTAGCGCGCTGGCCCTCTGCGGGGCAGCCACCCGCCCGCATTATGGCGGGACTCTGCGTGTCGAGATACGCGCCGCTCCTTCCGCCATCGATCCGGCTGTGGCCGATGCCGCCGCGCTCGCGAGCCTGGTTTTCGAAACGCTGGTGCGGCTGGATGCGGCGGATGCGCCGCATCCTTGTCTGGCCGTATCCTGGCAGCACGACACTGCTGCGAAACGCTGGCAGTTCAACCTGCGGCCGGGAGTTAAATTCCATGACGGCACTCCGCTGACGGCCGCGCCGGTAGCAGAGTCCCTGCAAGCGGCTTTGCCGGATCTGGCCGTTGCCGTGGCGGGCGATGGTGTGGTGGTGCGCGCCAATCGACCCGTGCCCGATCTGCTGCTGGATCTCGCGCACAACGGGGCGGTATTCGCACACGGCGCCGGAGGCGGCCTGGTGGGCACCGGCGCGTTCCTGGTTACGGCATTCGAGCCCGGCCGCCGCGCGGCCTTCGCGGCGAACGAAAATTATTGGGGGGGCCGTCCGTTTCTGGACTCCATCGAGGTCCAACTGGGCCGGGCGGCGCGCGATGAGTTGACCGACCTGGAACTGGGCAAAGCCGATGTGGTGGAACTCTTGCCCGTGGATCTGCGGCGCGCCGCGGCAGATGGGCGCACCGCCTGGTCCTCGGCCGCCGTGGATCTGATGGCCGTGGCATTCGCGCCCGCGGCATCCGGACGCCCGGTGGACGCTCGCTTGCGAGAAGCTTTGGCGCTTTCGATCGATCGCGCGGCGATGCACAACGTACTCCTGCAAAAGCAGGGTGAAATCTCCGCCGCGCTGCTGCCGCAATGGATATCGGGTTATGCGTTCACGTTTTCGACGGCGGCCGATCTGGCGCGAGCCCGGGAACTCGCCAACGCCCTGCCGCCGGCCCAGCGCACGCTATCGCTGACTTACGATCCGGCTATGCGCGTGGCCCGGCTGCTGGCCGAGCGCGTGGCGGTCAACGCGCGCGACGCTGGAATCACGGTGCAGGTCTCGCCGCAGAATGCGCACGCGGATGCGCGTCTGGTCGACGTGCGGCTGGACTCGCTCGATCCGGCGAAAGCACTGGCCGATCTGGCCACCGCGCTGGGGCTGGTTGCACCTGCGGCATTAGGAGCGTCCTCGTCATCGGCTGCGGCTTCCGCGGCGGCGCTCTATGAATCCGAGCGCAAGCTGCTGGAGGGCTGGCGTGCCATTCCCCTGTTTCATCTTCCCGTTCTCTTCGGCGCGAGCGGCCGCGTCCGGGTGTATGCGCCGCCGGCGGTCACGCGCCTGGGCGATTGGCGCTTCGACAATGTCTGGCTCTCCGGGACCGCGCCATGACCTTTCGCACGCGGCTGCTGATCGCTTTCTCGCTTACGGTCATTGTGGCCGTGGTATTCGTCGGTGCCATCGTTTCCACCACCACCCGGCGCGCCTTCGGACGCCTCGACGACGAGCGCGTCTCGGCACTGGCGGCCCAGTTCCACCAGGAGTTCCTGCGGCGCCAGCGCGAAATAGCGGAGCAGGTGAAGGACATTGCCGACGCCGATAGCACGCGCGAGATGGTGATCGCGCTCAGCCGTCCGGATGCCGATCCCGCGGTTTATGTAGATGCGGCGCCACCGCTGGCCACGGCTCACAATCTGGATTTTCTGGAACTGGTCTCGGAAAACGGCAACATCATTTCATCCGCGCAATGGCCCGCGCGCTTTCTTTACCAGGAAGACTGGGTGAAGCAGCGCGACGATTGGAACTCCCGGGAGCCCTTCCTGAAAATTGAAGAATTGCCCAACGATACCGCGCTGGCGTTGGTCGCCGTGCGCGTTGCCGGAGTGGGTGGGAGCAAGCTCTATGTAGTCGGAGGCGAAGAACTCGACCGCGGGTTTCTGTCGTCTTTCGTCTTGCCCGCGGGCATGCGCGCGCTGCTGTTTCGCGAGCCGCAGTGGATCGCCGGTGCCTCGGGGCCGCTCCCGAACACCGCGCCGCTCAAGCCCCTGATCGACGAACTACGCAGACAGCGCCGCGAAGTGACGCGCACCGTGCAATGGACGTCCGATGCCGCCAGCGCCGAAACGTTCCACGCCATTCCGTTGCTTGGCCCGGGCAAAGATTTCGGCCCCGGAAGCGAATTGATGGGCGCTTTCCTGGTGGGCAGTTCACGGGCGGCGCAGGTTCGGCTGGAGCGCTTCATGCTGCGCGTCGAAATCCTGGTGGCCGCGGGCGGCATCCTGCTGGCGCTGCTGATGGCTTTTTGGACTACCGCGCGCATTACGCGCCCGGTAGAAGCGCTGGCCGCCGGCGCCCGCGCAGTGGCCGGCGGTGATTGGAATACACAGGTGGAGGTGCATTCCGGCGGCGAAATCGGCGCCTTGGCGGCGGCCTTCAATCAGATGACCCGCGAGCTGATCGAGCAGCGGGACCGCCTGGTGCAGGCCGAGCGCGTAGCCGCCTGGCGCGAACTCGCCCGCCGCCTGGCGCACGAGTTGAAGAATCCGTTGTTCCCCCTCCAGATCACCGTGGAGAACCTGCAGCGCGCGCGCGCCGCGCATCCCGCCGAATTTGACGAAGTCTTCCGCGAGAGCACGACCACACTGTTGGCCGAACTGGGTAAGCTGCGCGGCATCGTGGGTCGATTCAGCGATTTCGCCAAGATGCCGCAACCGCAACTGGAAACCGTGGATCTGAATGGGCTGGTACGCGAGAACCTGCGGCTTTTCGAGGCCCAGATGCAGGTGGCGGGCGTCACACTCCGCCTGGATCTCGCCGCGGATTTGCGCGCCATTCAAGCGGATCCCAGCCAACTCGGCCGCGCGCTGCAAAACCTGGTGTTAAATGCTATCGATGCCATGCCTTCCGGCGGTACGCTCGCCGTGCGCACGGCTCCCCATGAAGGCGGCGTACGCGTGGAGGTTTCAGACACCGGCCAGGGGCTTACCGAAGAGGAATGCGATCGGTTGTTCACGCCGTACTATACGACCAAAACCCATGGCACCGGATTAGGGTTGGCCATCGTGCAATCGGTGATCAGCGACCACCGGGGAAAGATCGGGGTGCGCAGCGAGCCGGGCAAGGGAACCACCTTCGTGATCGATCTGTCCTAGCAGTGGAGGGCGGGCTTCAGCGCCGCTGCACCGCCTATTCACTTCGACAGTTCCGCAATCGCCGCCGCGATGCGCGCGGCCGCGTCCGGTCCCACGGAATTCTCCTCACCGTACCACGCCTTCTTCGCGTTCTGCAGGTACGGCGGCTTCTCGTCCCATTCGGCTTTAGGGATGATATAACCGATCTCATCATCGGCCAATCCGATCAGCATTTTGAACCGCGCATGCAGCATCGGCTTGATCGGCGCTTCGATCGGCGCATCCGCAAAATCGGCGCCGGCATAGCGCTCCACACCGCCTAAGCTCAGCTCCGGATACATCTCGCCCGGTATCAGCGCGATTTCGAGAATAGGCTCTCCACCCGACATCCGAATGAGTCCTACGGGCGCAGTGGTGGCGCCATCGGCGGCGGTCTTCTTGCGCCCCTTGTACAGGTCCGCCTGCGCCGCCATCTCGAATCCGCGATTGGTCACCGGAATCGTGATGATGCGTTCGGCGAACTCCACCTTATCGATGCGCACTGGCGCGGCCGCGCCGATGGAATCTGCCGCCAGGTCGGCGATGCGCTCGCCCAGAATCTGCGTCTTGCGAAAGCTGTTGTCGGCCGCCGTTTTTCCGGTGGCCGGATCTTTTATCTTAGCGTTCAGCGGCGACTGCATCCCGCCCACCGCCCCGTTCCAGAGCACGGCCATGCCGCCCACCTTGGCTTCCAGCCGCTTGTAGAAAAAACCCGGATAATCCGCGCTGATCTGCGTATTGCGCGAACCCAGCGTCTCGGGATGGTTGGCCCAATTCACCGCCGTGGCGATCCGCCGGCCGTCTTTGCCCGTGAGCGTCAGGACGATCAGGTCGGGATCGTGCACTACCGGCGGCCGGTCGTCGTCGATGAACGAATCCAGCTCCGCGGTGTGGACCACGGCCAAGGCCGGTGTGGCAGGTTCGAGCGCCGCGATCGCTCCCAGAGCGGCTGCGGCCACGCGATCGACCACAAAGCCGTTGTACCCATCGTCGATGCCCGATTGCCCCGCCGCCGGGCCCCACAGCCCCATCGTATCGGGACCTTCGTGCACGTGCGTGGACGCCACCACCACATCCGCGCCGGCGACTTTAGCGCGTACCCGCTCCACATCGTCCAGGAAAAATCCGATGAGATCGACTTCGCACATCACCAGCGGCTTCTGTCCCGTGCTGAACGCCAGGCAACGCGCGTAAAGATCGTCATGCACGCCGGTGGCTACGCGGTTGTGGCCGAAGCCCGCCATGTACACGGGACCGTGGCCGGTCACCGAAGGGGTAATGATGGTCTTAAAAGCGCCTGCGCGGAATTCAGCGAACAGAGATCCCGCGCAGGCCAGGAGGAGAAAGAAACGCACTATACCCACCAGGCAGCGGCGGGCTGTTCCTTCATGACGATGCCATTTAGAAAATCGGCGGCCTTGCGCAGACCTTCCTCTGGCGAAAGGAGGCTGTCCTCGTGTTCGATCGAGAGCACGTAATCGTACCCGAACATGCGCAGCGTGGAGGCAAACTCTTTCCACCACTCCGCGCCGTGGCCGTAGCCGCAGGTGCGGAAAATCCAAGCCCGGTTGCGCTCGTCGGTGTATGGCTTGGTGTCGAGCACGCCGGTCAACGGCAGGTTGCGGTCGTAGATCTGGGTGTCCTTGGCGTGCACATGGAAGATGGCGTCTCCCAGCACGCGGACGGCGGCGATGGGATCGATACCCTGCCAGAACATGTGGCTGGGATCGTAGTTGCAGCCGATCGAGGCGCCCGCGATCGAGCGCAGCTTGAGCATCGTCTCCGGGCTGTAGGCCACGAAGCCGGGATGCATTTCGATGGCCACCTTCACCCCGTGATCGGCGGCGAATTTGGCCTGCTTGGTCCAATAGGGCGCGACCTTGGACTCCCACTGCCATTTCAGAATTTCGAGGTAATCCGGCGGCCAGGGACAGGTGACCCAGTTGGGCCACTTAGACTTGTCGCTATCGCCTGGGCAGCCGGAAAAATCGATGACCACCGGAACACCCAGCTTCTCGGCCAGCCGGATTGTCTTGCGGCTGACTTCCTGATCGTGCTTCGCGCGCGCCTGATCGGGGTGCAGCGGATTGCCATGGCAGCTCAGCGCGCTGATCGACACGCCGTTATCCGCCAGCTTCTGTTTGAACTCGTTGCGCTCGGCCTTATCTTCAAGCATGGATAGCTTGCAATGGGGATCGCCCGGATAGTTGCCGGTTCCGAGTTCCACCGTGTCGATGTGGATGGTCTTGAGCTTCTTCAGCACATCGTCGAGGGATAGTTGCGCCAACAAGGCGGTGAATACGCCGACTCTCACTTAGAGGTTCTCCTTTCGGCAGGTTGTTTGGATGCCACCGTACAGAATAGCAGGGGCCGGTCACGGAAGTCTTTCCCCTACCCAGATGCGCTCAAACCATTGCAGGCCCGCTTGCCGCCGGGTGAGCCGTAGCCCAGGTGTCAATTCGCGCAGCCAATCCTCAATTCCGGAATCGGCGGTGCATGCCCAACCATAGGACTTCGCGATTTCTGTGATCTCCGTCGGCGCATAAGCTGCGCGCACTGGCTCGCCCAATAACGCCAGAGATAAGCTCCGCGGAGTCCGCCCACGATCTTTGCTCAGGTATGTCATCGCCAGGTGGCTCCCGGGCGCGGAAAGGGTGGCCAGTGTATCCAGATTCGCCGCTACAGCTTCCGGCCGCAGGTACATGGTGACGCCCTCCCAAAGCCAGAATGCCGGCTGGTGCGCATCATAACCGGCGGCGAGCAGCGACTTGGCCATATCCAGCTGATGGAAATCCGTGGCCACGAAGTGGACTTGCCGCGCTTTGAGTGGAACCGCCGCGGCCCGTTGTCTCTTCACCGCTTGAGTGGCCGGATGGTCCACCTCGAACACGGTCGTCTCCGCCACCGCATCCGATCGCCAGGCGCGCGTGTCGAAGCCGGCGCCCAGGATGACCAGCTGCGCGATTGGCCCAGCGGCCGCGATGGCACGGTCCAGAACCACCGTCCGAAACTGATTGAATAAGCCCATCCCGCGCAGCCAGAACGGATACGGCGATTTCGCCGGACGGGCGGATAATTTCGCTTGCGTACGCCGGATCTTGGCCCTCCATTTCTCCGGCATGAATTCAGCCGCCAGCGGATCTGAGAAGCCCGGCACCTGCGGCGCCAGATTCCCGAGAGCCCGATTGTAAGCTACAAACTGTGCCGTGCGGCTCGGCTTTTCAGAACGCATGGTCAGCTAATTCTACTCTCGTGTGTGCCGCGCGCTTCAGATCGACCTCCGGACAAAAGTCGGAGGACTGCAGTAGTTCCTGCCGAAACCGTGGTCAACGCCGTCAATGCGCAAAGCCTCATCACCCCCTCCGGCGTCGCCAAAATCGGCTCCAACGAATTCGTGGTGCGTCTCAGTGCGTTCGCTCAAGGCCATTTGCTCCTCGGTGTAGTCGCGAATGTTAGTGAGGTCGCCTGGCGGCTGGTCCGTCCATCGAACGCGCATCAGCCTGGATACCGGCGATCAATCAACTTGCCGATCTCCTCATGGTCGATGAATTCGCCACGGTCGGCGGCAGCTCTTCAGGGCATGGCGGTACTCGTCCTCCAAGCTAGATACCGACTGGCCGGGCGCAATCCAACCGTACGAATGATTGTAGATAGCGATAAAAATATGCGAGCTCCCTAGCTTCGGGAGGTATAGCTCACGCGGAGGGCAGGGGCGCGCCCCGGCATCCTCAAACAAAAACGGTTCATGGTTAAGGGACTCAATTGCCTTCCGAGCGACACGCCTTTCCTCTTCACACTCGCCGGTCGTTGAGCTGACGAAGACGAAAAGCTTGTCCGGAACGCTTGCTCCCATCTCAGCTATTCTCCAAGAACCCGAACTTCGCCAGAAGGCTTTGCAGACGGACGGGATCAGACTCACTCGATGTGTGACCGCTCTGGTTGAGCAGTGCTGCCGCGTCAAGCGCGATCCGCAGTCGGAGAGATCGCTTATCAAGGTGCCCGTCGAGCGGATCTATGCCGTCAGCTTCCTCGAAGCGGCGGGCCAGCGCCTCCGCTACGTGCCGAACTAGATGGCCCTTTTGAACCGTGGTGTAGTGGAGAACTCCGTTGCAGGAGCTAAACCTAAGTGTGAGGTTGCAGATGGCCTGTTCAATCTGCCAGCGACGGGACGCCGGCAGATTCCATGGCGGTGATGATGTCGCGATGATTACCAAAGTGCCGCAAGCGCTCCAGGGTCACTGGAAAATTCCTTTCTAATACGTCCCACCGCCTCCGGCGAAAGTCCTCGGGAGCCAGTCGCCGTTGCGGCATTTTCAGTCGCTCCCGACGACCCGAGCTCTTGGTTTGCGAGCCTCCATGAATGGCCAGAATTCCTGCAACTGGGCTTCCGTCGTCGCGGTTGACCTTGTCCTCATCAGCGAACGTTGCGCGAAAGATGAGTTGTGGCCTCGGACCGATCGGCCGAAGAGAATCGGGATTTGACCCGACGATATCTTGTGAAGATGGCAGAACAGATCCGTGAAACAGGGACGGTGCGAGGAGGTTCCGTTCACAATGGGTACGGAGGTCCTGCACAGGGCGTTGTCTCGTCTCCAACGGCTTTATCCAACTACCAGACATGACGATTGGAGAGAGCGACGACGCATCTGCGTTGAAACGTCTTGTGAGCGCCTCCACCCGTGGGCTGATTTCCGACTAGATAGCCGCCCTTCGTCAAAAAGATGAATCTGGCGCAGGCTGCCGATGCGGCGCAGCGGCAGTTGTAAGTCAGACCTGACGCCTTCACACGCGATAGGTATCGGCCTTCCAGTTTTTGATGGCCCGCTTGATATCGGCCGGCGGCATATTGCTGTCGGCCGCTTTCCGGGCGAGCTCGACGAGTTCACTATCCGGCGCGAAACGCAGCGCGATGATTTGGGTGGTGCTGAGGCGCGCATCGAGCAGCTTGCCCGTCAGTGCGAAGTGGCGCAGGTTCTCCTCCGCGCGAATCGCCCGGTCCTGTGCCTTCAGCGGAAAGGTGCGGGCGTAATAGGCAAGCACGAATCCGCAAACCGTCAGCACCACGATTAACGCCGCGCTATAGAATTGGCCATGGACGCCCCACGACTGATACAGATTGATCAGCGACCCGATCAGCGTCAGGAACAGGATGCCCGCCAGGAGGTAGTGAAATCCCGGCACCAGGCGGACATGATTTGAGTAGTTCTGGGTAGCCATGAGGCGATTGTAAGCTATCGCACATCATAAGACCACCCGTTCATCGCCCTCCCGCCGCGTGACGCGCTCACGGTCCAGGTACTCGAGCAGCGGGATCGCGTATTTGCGCGAGATGCCCGTCCAGTCTTTGAACGTGCCAACGTTGAAGCGCGTGCCTATGTGCGCGGCCAGCATGGCACGCAGCTTTTCCATGGCCGTATGATGGAAAACCAGGTCATCGCTGACGCGGATCAGCCGGGCTTCCCGCAAGAGAATCTGCAAAAGCGAACGTGCGCGGGCAGCTTCGACACCGGATTTCGCCAGCACCTCCGGCACCCCCGGCACGGCGAGACCCGCCTGTTCGAAAGCACGCTCAATGACGGCGCGCGCCTGCTGTTCGTCCTGCTTCAGAACGAGCCGGTGCGTAGTCAGCCGTACGTTTTCGCCTTCCACGACTATCTGCTTTTCCTGCGCGAGCATGGCGTCTATCAGGAACGGAGGCGCATCCGGCAGCTCGCGACCACGCAAATCCTGCTTGGGTATGCCGGGCAGCAACGGATTCGTTTTATGGAACTCGCGCACGGCGCGCAGCAGCCTCTCTATCGCGCCGTGAAACCACGGGCGATCCACGAACCAAAGATGGGGATGCTGGAGCACGACCAACGGCGCCTGCGCCGCGGCCACCGCGATCTCGCGCTCCTGAAGACCTGTGCGGGCTACCAGTTCGGCCATCCCCATGCCGTATTTCGATTCGTGCACCAGCAACGCGATGCGCTCGGCCTCGGGCGCTTCCGCCAGAGTTGCCAGCCGCTCGGCAACTCGATCGCCCTTGCGATAACGCCTGCCGCCGATATCCACCACCACGCCGCCGCCAATCGTCACCACGGGAGAGAACATGCGAATGATGAAGCGATCACCCGGCAGGAGCAGCGCCGGCTCGCGTAAGACGATGCGCGCCCACGCGCGCTCTCCCGGTTGCAATCGGGCGGCGCCATCCAGCAGCCGCACCTGCGCTTCGATCTCCGCCGTCCCCGCATGAAAATGCACCGGCGCGCGGTGCTTCAGCGGCTTTGCGGACGGCAGCAACTGCAGGGCGCAATCGACCTGGGTAGTGGCGCGGAACACCCCAGGCGCGGCCAGCACCATGCCGCGGGTCACTTCCGTGGGCTCGATGCCGGCCAGGTTAAGCGCCGTACGCTCCCCGGCGAGAGCCTGATCGGCGGGCGCGCCGTAGACCTGCACGCCGCGCACGCGCAGACGGCGGCCGGTCGGGTATAGCTCGACTTCCTGCTCCTTCGAGACGCCGCCCGAAATCAACGTTCCGGTTACCACCGTGCCGAATCCTTTCACGGTGAAGGCGCGGTCGAGCGGCAGGCGGAAATGCCCGGCCGCGCTTCTCCCCGGAACAGCGCAAGAGGCACGCCACAACGCTTCGCGGAGTTCGTCGAGGCCTGCGCCGGTCGTGGCACTGACCGCTACCACCGGCGCGCTCTCCAGAAAGAACCCCGCCACGAACTCCTCCACCTCCAGCCGCACCAGCCCCAGGATGTCCGGATCGACAAGGTCGGCTTTGGTCAGCGCCACTACGCCCTGCGGAATGCCCAGCAGACGGCAGATATCGAAATGCTCACGCGTTTGCGGCTTAATAGATTCGTCGGCCGCGATCACGAAGAGCACCAGGTCGATGCCGCTCACTCCGGCCAGCATGTTCTTCACGAAGCGCTCGTGGCCGGGCACATCGATAAATCCCAGCCGCAGATCGGGCGTCAATTGCATGTGCGCGAATCCGATGTCGATGGTGATGCCGCGGCGCTTCTCCTCTTCCAGGCGGTCCGCGTCGATGCCGGTCAAGGCTTTTACGAGTGTGGTCTTGCCGTGGTCGATGTGGCCGGCGGTGCCGACGATGACGTTCTTCATGCGCTGATGTTCATCGTACTACCGCATGGCGCGGCTATCAGAACAGCGCGCCCGAGTGCATCAGGTAGTGCTCCGCAATGGGTCCCAGCGAAAGCGCGGGAAAGAAGGTCAGCGCAGTGAAGATAAGGATGATCCCCACCAGCAAAACCGCAAACAGTGGGCCGTGGGTGGGCATGGTGCCTGACGTTACTACGGCACGCTTCTTACGAGCCAGGCTCCCGGCCAGTGCCAACGTGGGAACAATCACCAGAAAGCGCCCGATCAGCATTTCGATTCCCAAAGTCAGGTTGAACCATGGAGTGTTGGCGTTCAGTCCGTTCAACGAGCTCCCATTCGTGCCGACGGCACTCGCGTTGGCGTAAAGGATCTCACTCAACCCATGTGGGCCGGCGTTTCCCAAGTTAGCCAGCAGCGCTCCAGGAGGGTTCCAGTAGCCGTGGGCTGGAAAGCGCACGGTGAACGTGGCGCAGGAGAACAGCAGGTTGGCCGCGGCCGGCACTACCAGCGCCAGCATCACCATCTTGATGTCCTTGGCCTCAATGCGCTTACCCAGGTATTCCGGCGACCGGCCTACCATCAGCCCCGCGATGAACACGGCTACCAGCACCATCAGGATCATCGAGAGAATTCCAGAACCGGTGCCGCCAAAAATTACCTCCCCGGTCTTGAGGTTTAGCATCTGAATCAACCCGGCGAGCGGTGTGTAGCTGTCGAGGGCGCTGTTCACCGCGCCATCGCTGGAGGCCGTGCCGGCCATCGAGAACAAGGCCGATCCCGCGGTTCCAAAGCGAACTTCCTTGCCCTCCATGTTGCCGCCCACAATCCCGAGACCGTGCAACGCAGGGTTACCCCGCGCCTCGCTGTCCGTGGCAATCGCAGCGCCGCACACGAAGAGAATGAACATGACGGCGAACAGGGTCCAACCCTGGCGCTGGTCCCTCACGACTTCGCCGAACGTATAGGTAAAGGCGGCAGGTATGGCCAGAATGAGGAGCATCTCCAAAAGGTTGACGGCCGGCGAAGGGTTCTCGAAAGGATGCGCGGAGTTGGCGTTAAAGAAGCCGCCGCCGTCCGAGCTGAGCAGCTTAATGGATTCCTGCGAGGCGACCGGCCCGAGGGCGATGGTCTGTTGCGCGCCCTCCAAAGTAGTGATGTGCCGGTAGGCGTGGAATGTCTGCAGAACGCCTTGCGAGCAAAGAATCAGTGCGGCGGCAAGCGATAGTGGCAGCAGGATGTAAAGGACCGCGCGCGTCACGTCTACCCAGAAATTGCCGAGCCGGGCAGACCAATCGCGCGCAAAGCCGCGGATGAGCGCCATGGCAACCGCCATCCCAGCGGCTGCCGAGGTGAAGCTCTGCGCGGTGACCCCCACCATCTGGGAAAGGTAGCTCAGCGTGGCCTCGCCCGAGTAGGCCTGCCAGCTTGTGTTAGAGAGGAAGCTGACCGCCGTATTGAAGGCCAGGTCCGGTGTGATGGAAGTACCTCCGGCGGGATGTCCGGGCAAAAACTTCTCGCATCTCAACAGGACATAGAAGACAATAAAGTTCGCGAGACCGAAGGCCAGGCAACAGCCGGCATACGATCGCCACGTTTGCTCTTTCTCCGGGTTTACACCCCCCAACCGGTAGAGCAGGCGCTCCAGGGGCAAGAGCGGTTTCGAGAGGAAAGTCCCCTTCCCCTCGAAGACTCTTGTCATATACCAGCCGAGCGGCTTGGTGATGGCCAGCAACAAGCCCAGGAAGGCCAAGAGCTGACAGAGACTGGTCCAGGTCAAGATTTCCTACAGCCCAGTATGGCAGAGTTCCCATCAAGAGGCTCTAAGGAAGGTCTAAGGAATGCATAACGGATGCATAGCGGATGACGCGCGTGCTCCGGCGAGTTAGGGTCTGGCCGTTCCAAAACGAAACGAGTAACCGATTCCGACAAAGTGGTCCGGAGCGGCCGCGGAAAGCCCCACCCCCACGTGCAAATCGAGTTGGTGCCGCGGCGCAATCTTGTAAGCCGTTCCGAAGTGCAGAAGGTGCCGCGGCCCCCCGGCTTGGGTAAAATCGCCGGCGTATTCGGTAAACGCGTCCCAAGCTTCAGTCAACTGTCGATCCACGAGAAAGGTGGACTCGCCTACAACCCTGTGGGAGCCGTCTTCGGTGGGCACGTAGACGGACAGCATGCCAGCCGCGGTCCAGTTGGACGAGAGCGCGTGTGACCAGGGCAGTTGGAAAGAAAGATCGTAGCCATGGCTGGAGATGGCAGCCGCCCCGGTGGGAAAGCTGAGCGAGACGATGCCCGCCACCTGGAAGCCGCCCTGGGCATTCAGGATTTGCTGTTTGATTCCGAAAGCAAGGTCGCCAAAACCCGATTGCACTCCGGTGGAGGTCATAGAGCCCTGGTAATAGTCGGGAGCGGTGAAACGGATTTCCGTGCCCGGACCAATGCCAATGCGGATGAGCGTCTCTGGGAAATCGATGGTACGCTGCCCTTGATTCCCGGTATCGAGCACGCCGTTTTCGGCCTGGAACACCCCCTTGCCGACGACTGCGCTGGAGTCCGTGACGGCGGGCCGATCCGTCGTTATCGTCGTTAAGGCGGCTGAAGTACTACCTGAATCGGGCGCCTGCGCTGAGGCAACGGCCACGGCATATCCAACCAGGAAAGCCGGCCAGATCAGCGCACCGCACCAGCATAGCCGCAACCAAAAGGTTCGCTGCAGCGGGGCTGAAGCCCCGCGCCGGCTAAAGCCCGCCCTCCAAAACATGCGCGCGCTGAAAAGGGCGAGTCTCATGGCGCTTAGTCAAACAGGTGCGGCACGAACTGGCTGAAGTTGGTTGTGATGGGTGTGTCGGACTCGCGGATGCCGATGCCAGCCGCGGCGTTCCCGGGCTCGTGCCCGATCAGCCAACTGCCCACCACCGGGTACTTGCCGTCGAAGCTTTCGATCCGCGCCAGGTCCTGGTAGACGAAGCCCTCCGCGCCATACTCGCCACCGGTCTCGAAATCGCTTTCCGGCCGATGCATGGTGATGTTGGCGCCCTCGCGGCCGAGCAGCGGTTTTTGCACCCACGACGTTAGCGGCTGCGGTCGATCGAAGTGCGCTTCCAACAGGTTGGGATGGCCGGGGTAAAGCTCCCATAAGATCGGCAAAATTCCTTTGTTTGAGAGCAGCATCTTCCACGGCGGCTCAATCCATAGCGTAGGCGCGGCTGCCAGAAACCGGCCGAACTCTTCGTGGACCATCCACTCCCAGGGATATAGTTTGAAGACTGCGCCCAGCGGGCGTTGGTCGGGCCCAATGAAGGCGCTGCCGTCCCAGCCGATTTCGTCGATGGGGAAACTGGAAGCCGCGAGCCCGGCCTGCTGCGCGGTGTCCTGGAGGTAGGTGACGGTTATGCCGTCTTCCAGATCGTCCATCGAGCAGAAGTCGATGCGGCCGTCCGGCAGGCTGGGCGCCAGATCCTTCCACAGGGCAATCAGACGCTCGTGCAGCGAATTGAATTGGTCGCGCCGGGGGAAGGTGTCCTGCAGCCAATACCACTGCACCACGGCGGCTTCCAGCAGAGAGGTGGGGGTGTCGGCATTGTACTCCAGCAGCTTGGGCGGATGCACGCCATCGAAGGCTAAGTCGAAGCGGCCATAGAGCGATGGCGGCTCGGCATGCCAGGAGGCCTCAATCAGCGACTCCGCCATGAGCGGGACATGGATTCTGGCGTATAGCTTGTTCCGGATGATGTACTCGACCGATCTTAGAGTCATGGCTTCCAGCTCGTTGGTGGCGGCTTCGAGCGATGCCACTTCCCTGGCAGTGAACTCGTAGAAGGCCGACTCGTTCCAGTACGGCTGATCGGTCGTGTGCCACGCCAGTCCGGCTTCTTCGACCTGCTCCTGCCAGCCGGGCCGCGGCGCTGAAGCGATGCGTCGCATGCGAGCCCTGCGTCAGTTATGAGCCGGCGTGGCGGCGGGCGCCGATAGCGCCGAAACCGCCGTGCAACAGGCCCCGGCACGTATCCTCCGGTGCGGCGGCGACGAGTCCACCGGTCGATGCATACGCGCGAAAGAAATTGTAATAGTAGGGATACTTCTGATACTGCTGTGGCACCCAAGTGCAGCCGCTCCAATAACCGTGACTTTTGATCGCTGAGTGACACGCGTTCGCGCTGAAGGTGCCCGCCGCGCACGGATCGGGTCCTTGAGCCCGGGCGGCGCATGCGACGGCAGCTACTAAGGTGAGACTGACCCGCGCTGACTTTTTCATAGTTGGTCCTATGCGGGGATAAGCGGGGATTTCAGTTTGCACCGCCAGAGTCGAGTATACACCCAACTGTCAGCCTTTGATCCTCCGAGTTACTTGCTTCCCAGCTTCTCCAGATTCGCGATGGGTGGCCGGTAGACCCGGATGGCGCGGATCATCGGTGGATTCGGGCCGCGGGCCAGGAGTTGCAGCTTGTGTTTCGTGCCGGCGAGCCCCAGCGCCAGCGTGGCGGCCTGCTCGCGGGTACGGTCTTCGAGGCGCGGCGCGCGATACACATCGACGAACATGGGCTGCACACTCCAGGTCACCTCGAAGCCCGCCGGCGTGGGCTGGTGCCGCAGTGTGAAGGAGCGCGCGAAGGTCCAGTCACCCGGTTCGATCACCACGCGGCCGGACTTGGATACGAAGCGTTCACTACTTACGCCACTGCCATCCGGGCCAGTACGTGAGCCAGCCACCTCGAAGCGCAACCGGGACTCGTCCGCGTTCACTTCCAGTATTTTCAGGGTCCAGTTCTCAACTAGCAGCGGCTTCTCTGCGCCGACGTGGTTCACGGCCGGCCAGTCCACGCTGAACGTGTCGGTGGGCCGCGTGATGTGATAGAGCTCAGGCCGCTCTGAGGGATGCTGGCCGTCGATGCGAACTTCCGCTTCGCCGCCATAGTAGGGGTCGGCCCAGCCCGCGATGGCATCGACACGATTGCCGTCGAATTCCAGCTCCAGCTTGCCATTCACCCATTGGAGGTCGCGGCCGATTTCGTAAGTGCGGACCAGATCCTCCCAGGGCTTACGCGGCAGCGTGGGATCGTAGCGCAGGTGGCGCCCGGTGAGCTCCGCGATCAGATAGTCGCCCTGAAAGTTGAAGTGCGCGCCATCCGTGAGGACATCGGCCGGCTGCAGGCCGTGGGCTTTCAGGTAATCGAGAAATGGCCCGCGTACGTCGGCGATCTCGCAGTTATAACGGGCGGCCAACTCGGGGAGCCACTCGGCGTTGTGCCGGTTCATCCACCGGTAGCCGCTCAGTTTCTTGGGATCGGTGGGCTCGGGTCCGGCAGTGAGGGCGTCCGGCCGGTCGTTCTGAATCAGGATCTCTGCCGTGGTATGGCGCCGGATCTGATCAATGATGTACTCGTAGTCGGGCTCGCCGCCGAAATCGTGGAAGATGATCAGGTCGGGATAAAACGCGAAGACGTCGTGCGGCAGCGTGCGCTTCAGAAGATCTGACGCGTAACCTCCAATGGCGCGGTTAGCGAACGTGATATCGGCATATGGAAAACGCGCGCGCAGTTTGTCGGCGATGGTTCGCGTCCACTCTTGCTTGCTAAGCGACTGGCCGTAGAACAGGATGCGCACGGCGTTGCGCCGCGCCGAGGTGCTGGTAGCGAGCAGCGTCATGGTGCGCTGGATGCCGGCGCCGAACTTCGAAGCGTTCGCATCCGGGGCTAGAGCGGGGAACGCGGGCTTCTCAACCCGGAGGGGGACGTTAGCGGTGGCGGCATTGCCGTGCCCGTCGCGCACGTAGGCGAACAGCCGGTAGTCGCCCTCGCTCTGCGGCAGGCGAAACGTGGCGCGATTACCCGCGGCGGCGAGCACCAGGCCTTCAATCGGCGGAGTAGGCTCCTCGCGGTCGCCGCCGACTTTGGGGTCGCCGCTCACGTCCAGCCGCAAGTCCCAACTGTACTCGAGCGCGTCTCCATCCGGATCGGAGGCATCCAGACGACAATCCAGCACGGCGTCGGGGGGCAGAATAGCGGGGCCTTGCGCGGCGCCGTTCTCCGAGTTGATATGGATCGGCGCCGGGCCCAGACGGGGGCTGCGGTTGGCCGGCCAACGGCCGCTCCATAGATAAGTCATGATATCGACCGCTTCGGTCCGGCTGCCGTCCGCCAGAAACATGCCGTACCACGTGTGCGTCTTCTCGTGGTGCTGCGCCCAATGGAAAACGTAGGAGCCCAAGCACAGGGGCCTGCCTTGAACGGCATGTTCGTAGGCCTTGCGGTAGAACTCGGCCTTCTCCGTGCTGGAGTCCTCTATGGGTAACTTCCACGCGGTGCGGGGCACCTGCCAGTGGCCGCGTGGGCCGAACTCCGTCACCCAGTAGGGACGCGTCCAACCCTCGCGCCGAATGTCTTCCGGCAGGGTGAGCATGTCGGCATAAGAGTTCAGACCGACCGCATCCAGGCTGGGGCAGTATTGGTTCAGCTCGTGCAGCATCTCCTTGTACTGGCCGCCCACCACCGTAATGACCGGGTGATTGGGATCAATGCCGTGGATCATACGGGCCACTTCTTCGATTTCCCGCCACAAGTGCGCCCGCTGGCCGGCGGTAGTGCCGATCTCCAGTTCGTTGCCCAGCGCCCAAGCCAACACGGCCGGGTAACTCTTGTACCGCTCCACCATGGCCCGCAGCCCTTCGCGCTGTTGGTTCACGTCGACTGGATCTGCATAGTTAAAACCTCGGCGCTGCTTGCCGAAAGGCAAGTCGGCAAGCACGGTCAAGCCTAGCGCTTGGGCGCGATCCAGCGCGGTTACGCCGGCGCGGATGGAATTGCCGCCAGCCGCGGCCAACTCTTCCAGATGCACCGCGCCGACCGCGCCTTTCACGAAGTACGGCTGGCCGTCACGCAGCAATGAGTAACCATCGCCCTGGCGCACGATGCTCACGGTGGAAGCGGTCAGCGCACCGGCCGCAGTGAGAAGAAAGAGAAGAGCAAATCTCACGGCGAATCGTTTCACGCCGCCGTCGCCGCCGCCATGCCGCGCCTCAGGAACTTTACTCCTTCGAACGCGATCGATTCCGGAGATGGCGCGATATCCCGCCAGATGGAAGCCGCCGCCGACAGCTCACCCAGGGCGAAGCCGAAGCTCTCGATGGTCAGCCAGCCGTCGTAGCGTAGGTCGCGCAGCGCCTGGAAAACGCCCGGCCAATCCACGTGGCCTGTGCCGGGAATGCCGCGATCGTTTTCGCACGTGTGTACGTGCTTCAAATGCCGGCCCACGATGCGGTAGGCGGCAGGCACGTCCTTCTCTTCGATGTTGGCGTGAAATGTATCGAACAGGATGCCTACGTTGGGGTGTCCGATGGCATCGCACAACACCACGGCATCGGCCGCGGTGTTCAGGAAGTAAGTCTCGAACCGGTTCAACGGCTCGATCGCGATGGTGACGCCGTACTCAGTGAGCGTTGGGCCGATGGCCTGATAGCAATCTATGGCGCGTTTCCATTCATCGGCGGTGCGGCGGTGTCCGGTCATCAGGCCGACCGGGGAGTATAGCGGTCCGGCGATGATCTTCGCACCCACTTCTGCGGCGGCCTTTGCACAATCCTGCAAGTGGACGCGGGTCTTCTCGCGTACGGCGGCGTCTTCGGAGATCATGTTCAAGCCGCCGGTCAGGATAGAGCAGATGGTGCATTCCAGGCCGTTGTCCGCCAAGCCGCGGCGAATGTCCGCCGCCGCGAACTGCGCGGGGTGAAACAGCGGCACCTCGACACCGTCGAAGCCGGCCGCTTTGATCGCGGGCAGCAGCGGCAAGTTGGACCGGTCGAAGTTCGCCGTCCAGATGAAGGTGTTCACGCCGAATTTCATGGACGGCCCGCTCCCTCACGGTCGCGGCTCGGATTTTCCGGGTTGCCGGGGCCAAAATGTTTCAGCATGACGAGGTTCTCTTCGTCGCTGCGATTACGCACCAGCACGCCGCGCCCGGCCGCCGCCGCGCTGACGAACAGTTCGTCCCTGGTCATGGCACCGTAGCGAATCAACGAAGGCGTCTCCACCTCCATTTTGCCTACTGCGCCCCAGCCCTCGACGACGATCAGCCCATAGGCTGCCGCATCGTGAATCACGGCCGAGCGCCCCGGCGAGACGGTCAGTTCTTTCGCTGAATAATGCGGCGTCGAGTAGCACACCCACTTCTCGGAGTAGCCGCACTCCGCCATCTCCGCCTCGGCGCGCACGGGCCGCGGATGGAACAGCCGGTGGCTGGCGAATTCCGGATCCACGTTGGCGTCCCAATCCAGCATGCCAATGATGTAATCCAGATCGTGATGATGTTCCGGGGGCACATCCTTTACGAGCAGGTCCCAAGGCACGGCGCGCCCTTCCACCAGCGACTGAAACATGCCGAACACATCCGAATTCACCTGCGGCTCATAGGTGACCAGCGAACCCGGCGCGTGCAGAATGCCCGCGTCGATCTGCCATCCAGTGCCCGGCTGCAGGCGATACGCCTTCGAATGATACAGGATGCCGTTATCGCCCTGGTTCCAGCGTTCCAGGCAGCGCCGCACGTCGTCGGGCGTGGTGCCCGGCTCGAGGCCCATGAAGGTGTATGGAAAATTGTTGTCCTTGAAATTGTATTGCGGCGGGAAGTAGTAGGCCTCCGGCTTGCCCTTCTGGCCGACCTTTTGCGCATGCTCGTCCATCTGGTGCATGTGGTGAGGAATCGGCCCCAGGTTGTCGAAAAACTTGCACAGTACGTTCCAGCCGCCGTACTGCGCCATCACCTCCGCGCCCAGGATCTCGTCGCCAATGCCCGCCACGGCTTCCCGCAGCAGCACGCGCTGCCCGTCGATGGCGATGTAGCTCAGGCCTTCGTCGTCCGGCGTGCCCGGGCCGTTGGCCGCCTGCGTGGTAGAAGAAAACCAGCGCTCGTCGATGCCGCCGCGATGCGCGCCTAAGGCATAGAGATCGCGCGGGTCCAATTTCAACCGTCCGCCGGGCATGAGGAACGATCGCGGCACCCAACAGGGCGCGAGTCTGAGGATGCCCTCGCCTGTTTGGAGAGCTTCCCGTACTAACGAGATATTCGACATGGCTAATAACCGCTCCCTTACGGTCGCGGCTCAGTTACGGTCGCGGCTCAGTATGGACCTTCAGTTCGATCGGCTCGGATGCATATTCGTTCTGCTGGCCGGATCGCGTTTCGATATTACCAGATAGCACAATGGGCTGGTCGATGGGTTCCGCGTTCGCCAGCGCCTGCAGCGTGAACGTGACGTGGTTGTCGTTCTCGTGGATCAGAACGCCGTTCAGTCCCACATTGGCCACCATCACAGTCGGCGGCAAGTTGTACACCTCCACCGGCACGCGTCCGCCAAAATTGTTGTTGCGGTGGATCTCCACCTCGACCGTGGCCGACTCGCCCGGCGCCAGCGTTACGTCGCGCGTCTTCGCCTCCATGGTGATATCCGGTTTCGGCATCAGCGCGATCAGCTTCAGCTTGTCTTCGGTGCTGGCCCAGTGCGCGAGCTGCCGCGCGCCGTCCTGCGCCTTGCCGCTCACACGCAACGGAACGGCACGGTCGAGGTGCGCATTCTCATCCGCGCTCAACAGAATGGTGGTGGATGCGCGCCCCGGCTCGATGACACCGCGCGTGGCCGAAAGTCCGGCGGGGATATCTTCGACGCCCACCTGGATGGGCCCGTCTAAATCGTCCAGCCGCAATGCGGTCACGGTCACCGGGATGCGCCCGCCGGCGGGCACGTTCGGATTGCGCGGGTCCACGCTCAGCCTGAAATCCGGCGCGGGCGCGCGCACGGTCAGCCGGTACGTATATGCCTCGCCCGAAAAGCCGCGCACATCGCGCAGCCGCACGATGTATTCGCCATCCGCCGGCGCGGTAAAGCGCAAGCGGGAATCTTTGCCGTAGCCGGGACCACCGTCGTCGTTGCGGTAGGGCAGATGCACCAGGGGCAGACCGTTGGTCACGAACTTCTTTCCAGGCGGATAGATCTGGACCTTATATACCGGCGTGTCGATGGCATGCGCTTCGGGCGTGGTATCGAGCAGTCCGATGCGCTGGTCTTCGAACGACTCGAACCGGATGTCGTCATCGGGGCCGCGCGGCATGGCCTGCACTTTAATCAGTTCGCTGCCCACCATCAGCGTGTCGCCCACGGCCATGCCGGTCCACGACAGAATGCGCATACCCGACCCGGACGATCGGGGATCGTTGAGCGTGATGGCCGTGGCCAGTTCGCAGCGCACCGTAGCGCGCTCCACCGGTTGGCCCTGCGCATCCAGAATTTCGAGCATCGAATCGAGCGGCGAACCCAGCCGGTTGGCGTTCACTTCGAGCACCAGCTTCTCGCCTTTATGCGCTTTGAATCGGAAATCACTCTTTGGCTGCCAAGAGCTTGCCGTTTACCGTGACGGGCGCCTGGATGAACTGCGCGGCGCTCGCGTCGATCTCGGGCTCGTCACTGACCGCCAGTTTCAGCCTGTTGAACGTCTTGCCTGCGCCGACTTTCGGACGCAGGATTACCATCGATTCGTCTTCGGGCGATGGCTCCCCGGTGACCGCGATCTTGCCCGCTCCGAGATTGTATCCGGTGAGCGCGATCTCGGCCGTGCGCCCTTTCTGCACGCCTAACGGATACGCCGACAGAGCCAGCGGAAACCTGCCGACCTTGATGCGATAGAAGTGCCGCGCGCTGCCGCCTTCTTCGTAGTCCGCGATCCTGATGTAGTACGCGCCCGCCTTATCGAAGCGATGCGCGAAATACTGCGCCGACTTGCCTCCCTCGAGGCCGTACTCATGGACGAGTGTTTGGCCGGCATCGTAGATACTGACGACCGGCTGCAGGGCGGACCCCAACATCGCCGCGCCATTCTCGAACACCAGTTGTTCGCCGGCTTTCACGGTCACCTTGTAATAATCCACGTCGCCGGGCTTCGAGATGGCGCCCACCAGAATGGCCGGCGTGTAAACTTCCACGGCCTCCTCGGGCGTATCGTTCGGTTCGCGATCGGCGCTTTCGCCGTAATAGGGCTCGATGAGGAAACGTCCCGTGGGACTGGTGCCGAGCGGCGTCTGCAGGCGAAAATCGACCGGACCAATGTCGGCATCCGCGCTGATATCCAACTCCAGCGTGACTTCGTTGCGCGGCGGCAGGGGTCCGACATCGACGGTGGAAATTCCGCCGTTTGAACCCAATCTGACATCCGGCCCGTCGGGCAATTCCTTGATGCGCAGGATGCGCGCGGTGACGCCCGGTTCGCTGAAGAATACCGCGCTGGCGGAGGCCAGATTGAGTCCTTCAATGGTCAGTTCGGTGGTGGCGCCGCGGGGCACGCCTCGGGGGGAAACGGAACTGATGGTGGGCGGCGTGGTGCGATTTCCGGTAGGCGAGTCCGTGGTGCTGTTGGCCGCTACGGCGGCTACGGAGAAGGCTAAGATCAGGAAGCTTTTCATTTTCCTTCCTCGCGAGTGGCGGGGCTTAGAGCTCCGCGCAGGCTGGGAGACTGCCCCACATCATATATCTCATAGGAGCCGTCGAAGCGGCCTACGGCTACGGTTTTGCCATCCGGCGCGAAGGCCAGGGACAGCGCCCAGTCAGGCTGATGCCAGGATTTCACTAAGCTGAGGTCGTCAGCGTTGAAGATTTTCACTTCTTTGTCGGCGGCGGAGGAAACCAGAAATTTGCCATCAGGCGACCAGGCCAATTGCAGTATGGCGTCTTCGTGCGCGATCAGGGAATTGAGCAGCGTGCCGCTTTTTTCGCCCAGCGACCAGACGCGAATGGTGCGGTCGAGACCGGCGGCCGCCACGCGCTTGCCCGCCGGGTCGAGGGCCAGGGTGTTCAGTCCGTCGGTCGGCTCGCTCAGCGTATACAACCGCTCGCCCGAGGCAGTGTCCCACACCTTCACGCCGCGATCCGCCGATGCCGAAACGAGCCGCTTGCCATCCGGCGTCAACGCCAGCGCATACACCGCGTCGATATGATCCTTCAGGGTGCGTATCTCCGCGCCGGATGCCACATCCCATAGCTTGATGAGCTTGTCGTAACTCGCCGTGGCCAGCGATTTGCCGTCTGGTGCGAACTCCACTGCGTAAATGCAATCCGTATGCCCCACGATGGTGCGCAGCAGGGCGCGCGTCTCGACGTCCCAAATCTTCACCTCGCCGCTGCGCGCGGGCAGTCCCCCAGCCGCCGCCAACAGCTTGCCATCGCCCGAGAAGGCTACGGAGCGCACGTCCTCGGCTTCGCCAGGTAGCGTGGCGGCCACCTTGCCGGTGGCGGGATCCACCAGCCGAACCTCTTTATAGGTGCCGAGCGCCAGCAGCTTGCCGTCGGGCCGATATGCCAACGCGCTGATGAGAGGCCGCACATGGGTGCGCGGTTTGATGTCCGGAATCGCCGGCTTAGCGGCCACCGCGACTTCGCCCGCGGCTGGCGGTGGCGCGCCGGCATCGATCCATTGGCGAATGATTTCGATTTCGCCATCGGCCAGCTTCTTGCCGTTCAGCGGCATGGCGGGCGTGACTTTGCCCGTGATGCGGAGATAGAGCAAGCTTTCGGCGCTGTTGCCGGGCACGATGACGGGTCCGCTATGGCCGCCTTTTTGGATGCCCGCGAAGGTGTCCAGATCGAGCGTGCCCATGGTGACGTTGGCGGCATGGCAGCCGGCACAATTCGCCGACAGAATGGGCGCGACGTCTTTGGCAAACGATGGCGGGTCTGCGGCGCGCGCGGACATCGGCGGGAGGAGCAGGACAACCACCGCGATCGGAACAGCAGCCCTCATTGTGTGACTCTCATGCAACTCCCATTAGCTTACACCCGAGGAGACTGGAGGTGGCCAGCTCGCGTGGAACTTGGCTTTCTTCTGGAACGGTTTGTTGAAAATAAATAATTTGTTGGGTTCGAATGGTAATTTCGTATTTAAAAACTTCAAGGAGCTTGGGCAGTGATCGCGCTACCCAGTGAAAGCGTAGCATGCCGGCCACGCGATTTCGGCTGAGGGAACGCCGCGGACGTGTGTTCCCATCGCGGGCGTGGGCTGCGGGGCGTGTGATGGGGTTCAGAGGGCTGGAAGGTGAGTTAGCCACACGCTCTCAACCGCGAGAAGCCGACGCCCGGCGCGGCAGGCTTGCTGAGTATATCCAATCGAATATAATTGAAAACGCGCGACGGGTGTGCTTTCTCGGCGATTCGCTTAGGTGCTTGCGCGACTTCCCGAGAGCGCACGCCGACTTCAAGCCATTGCCCTCCATTGGCAAGCGTGTTGAGGAGGTTCGCGTTTTGAAATCGAGCGGCGCATATCGCGTGAACGGACGCCGAAGAAGGATCTTGAAATCGCGAAAGAGACGATTTGGGCAATTATTGGGAGGCAGGACATGAGCAAAGCCGAGAGCTACGCGAGTGTTTGGGATGCGATCGCGGACACGCCCGAGCAGGCTGCGAATCTGAGAGCACGGGCCGAACTGATGCAGAAGATCGCGGCGCGCCTGAGGCAACATGACTGGACGCCGGACGAGGCAGCCAGACGCTGCGGCGTAACGCAGCCACGGATCAACGATCTGCTGCGCGGCCGGGTCTCGCGCTTCTCACTCGACGCGCTGGTCAATATCGCGACGGCGCTGGGTTTCCGCGTGCGCGTTGATCTCGAAGCTGCCTGAGCCAGGCTCCTTCGCGCTCCAGGTAGGTGCGGATGGATCCAGAATAGCTTTCGGGGAATTCCCGGCGGCGATGGCGTGGGCCAGGGTCGCTTTTCCAACCTGACGGGGACGGTCGGGCAACGGCGGCCTGCCGCGCCAGAGGGTTCTAGACGGCAATACTTGCGCGGCGGGGATCCTCCTTGCATATTATCCATGCCGTGGATGAGTTGCATGGATGATGGATGTTAATGAGGCCCGACGTCTGGCTCGGAGGCGTGATCCTGCTAGAATGCAATCGATGGCTAAAACTCTAACGGCCGACGACATTCTTCCGCTGGTCGCGTCGTTGACGCCTCAGGAACGCGTACGCCTGCTGCGGTTGCTTGCCTTGCCGCAGGGCGCGGATGCGCCCGCTTACCGGTCCCTACCACCTTCCCGCGACGAGTTTTCGACGGACGACGAGCCGCTGGCGTGGGACCCAGACGGCTGGGAGGATGTGGGGTGAAGCGGGGTGAGATCCGCTGGTATACGTTTCGGCTTCCCGATAAGCGACGGCCAGTTCTGGTTCTTACACGAAACGATGTCATCGACCGGCTGAACGAGATCATCGTGGTCCCAGCGACGCGAACGATTCGCGGGTTGACAACTGAGATAGTCTTGACCGTTGATGACGGGATGCCGGTCGCGTGCGCGCTTAATTTCGATCACGTGTCGCTCGCGCAACGGAGTCGAATTGGTCCAGTGCTGTGCTACCTATCGGAAACGCGATGGGCTGAAGCGCGGGATGCGTTGCTCATCGCGTGCGGTTTCGGAAGATCAAGCGATTGAGGCTGCGAGACAGGCATGGCGCTTGAGTGATCGATCTGAGTTGCTACGGGATCGCTCACCTGGCGGGAGGGGCATCTTAAACAATGAAGATAACATGTCTAGATAAACAGGTTGGTCAGTTTCTCAAAGAGTCTTTCTACCGCATCCCGAGGTTTCAACGTCCCTACTCCTGGGATCGAACGAATATTGAAGAGTTCTGGAACGACGCTGTCGTGGAGAATGAGGCACAGTATTTTATCGGCAGCTTCGTTGTGTACGACGACAAGACTGCGATGGGGGTTGTGGACGGCCAGCAGAGGATCACAACCATCACTCTGCTTCTCTGCGCTCTCCGAAATGCATTCGAGCGAGAGGGATTTCCAAACCTCGCCAAGGGCATTCACGGCCTCATTGAACGTGCCGACATCTCGGACCAACGGTTCTATGTTCTCCAGACAGAGACCGCCTACCCCTACCTTCAAGAGCACATCCAGAAATTCGGTGGCAAGCCGGAGGCAGGCTCCGACGCCGGTCCCGAGGAACAGCTACTCAAACAGGCATTCGAGTATTTTCAAGGCAACGTGAATGAGGATGTGGGGGCCATCAAGCTTCAGCCGAACCTCTCCCAGATGAAAAAGACGGCCCGAATACAGGAAGAACTGGCGAAGATAAGGGATAAGGTTCTAAATCTAAAGCTCATCTTTACTGCCCTTGAGAATGATGACGACGCGTATGTCATTTTCGAGACGCTTAACACGCGAGGTAAGGACCTGACGCTCTCCGATCTTGTGAAGGGCCACTTGGCTCGTTTGTTAAAGCCAACCAATAAGGGTGTCGATCTGGCAAAGGATAAATGGAATGAGATTCATCAAGTCTTTGAGGCGTCTCAAGTAGCCGACCTTAGCGTCTCAACGTTTATTCACCACTTCTGGCTCTCGCGGTACGAATACATTACTGAGAAGAAGCTGTACAAGGCTTTGAGGAAACGCATAAGGAAAGACGAAGCGGCCCGTTTTCTTGACGACCTTGTCAAAGAAAGCGAGATCTACCGTTACATACACGAGCCATCCGCAAGGGCATGGAAGAAAGAAGAGCTTGAGATTCGGGATGCTCTGCCGGCAATGAGCCTATTTCGTATTAAGCAACAACTCCCCCTGGTCCTCAGTGTGATGCGGCACTATGAGGACAACGCCCTGAAGACCAAGCATGTGCGGGCGATTCTCGCGGCGGTAGAGAGTTTTCATTTTAAGTTCACGGCCATTGCCTCGCAGCGATCATCTGGTGGGATCTCCTTCATGTATGCGTTGGCAGCTCGAGAGCTTTATCAGGCAAAGGATGCCGAGGAAAAGGTGAAGGGATTGCAGGAGTTCCAGAAGAAGAAACTGGCGAGTAAGCTCCCTCAGTATGCTGAGTTTGAGCCGAGTTTCATGACGCTGAAGTACTCAAGTCAGATGACGAAGCAGAAGGGCCTCGTCCGATATATTTTGACCAAGATCTATCAAAAGAACTCTAGTGGCCTTCCGATCGACCCAGAAAAGATGACAATCGAGCACCTAGCGCCCGAAAATCCGCCCAAGAGCACGGGGCTATCTCCAGAGCAGGTCGCATCTATCGGTAATCTGATACTGGTGGACCAAACCCTGAATAATAAACTGGCAAACAGGAGTTTCTTAGAGAAAGTTGCGATTCTAAAGAGCGCACACGTTTGGGTTGACCCAGTTGTTTTCGGTGCGAAGGATTGGGGTGCCGACGAGATCGCCGGGCGAGCGAAGCATCTTGCGCAGGACGCCTATGACAACGTCTGGACGTTGTGAAAAGCGCCAGCGCTCGAGCGATGCGGGGCTCATGGTAAGTTGGCGTATGACGCGCTACTCATAGAATTGTGCCCACCCTGACCCAAGGCCCGTTGGAGGAAGTAGCGACCGGGCGGTCCACCTCGGCCCGAGCGCTGAATCTTAGCAGAGGTGCCCTAATTTTGCGCCTATGGCAGGCTAGGCTGGCGCCTCGCTGAGTCAATAGTTGAACAGGAATTCCTTGCTCGTCAGCATTGCCCACATCATGTCTTCGAGCGCCTGCCGGTGCGCCTCGCGCTGCACTTCGGGCGATCCCGTCGTGGTGCGGGCCGCGCGCAAGGCCGCCAGCAAGGGCTGCTTCTCGGCTTCCGTGGGATACCGGCTGAAGGCCGAAAGATACAGGTGATCCAGAATGCGCGAATCGGACAGGCCTAGTTTCACCGCAAGGGCCGCGTAGCCCTGTGGGTCGCTGAGTTTCTTATTCAGCGTGTCGCCATTGATGACGTGCAGGGCTTGCGCGATGTTCGGCTCGCTCGACCGTTCCCCGGCATCGCAGATGATGCGCTTCGGCCGTCCAAAGGCGCTCAGGAATTGCGATTGCACCTGTACGTCCGGCAATTGCTGCGCGCGCGTGCCCGCCGGGTAGCCGGCGAACTTCGCGGGCACGCCAGTCACTTGCGACATGGCGTCCAGCAGCACTTCCGCGGGCAGCCGTTTCACGAAATAGCGCGAATAGTATTTCGTGTCCATCTGGTTGGCCGCGTTCGCATCCGCCGAAAGCTGATACGCGCTGGAATTCATGATGGTGCGGATCAGCCGTTTCACATCGTAGCCGCTCTTCACGAAATCGTCGCTTAGCGCGGCGAACAGTTCCTCGTTCGAGGCGGGATTGGTGGCGCGCACATCGTCCACCGATTCCACCAGCCCGCGGCCCATGAAATTCGCCCACACGCGATTCACCAGCGACCGTGCGAAATAAGTGTTCTGCGGGCTTATCAGCCAGTCGGCGAAGTGCACGCGCCGATCTTCGGTGGAATCGAGCGACATGGGCGTGCCATCGAGCGGCGTGGGCGGCAGCGGCTTCAGCAGCTTCGGATGGAGCACGTCGCCGGTGGCCTTCGCATACACGACGATATCGCCCGGCTCGCTGCCGTCCTTCAGCCCGACGCGCGCGAACAGGTTCACCAGCTCGTAATACTGCTTCTGCGTCCATTTCTCCAGCGGATGGTTGTGACAGCGCGCGCAAGTCACCCGGTTGCCCATGAAAGCTTCGGTGGCGGTCTCCGTCAGGTCGATGGGATCCTTGTGCAGCACGTAGTAGTTCAGCGCGCCGTTCTGCCGCGTGTCGCCCGACGACGTGAAGATCTCATAGGCGAACTTATTCCAGGGCTTGTCTTCCTTCACGCTGTCGCGAATCCAGTTGTAGAACGACCACATGGAGTTGGCGCGCAGCTTGCGGCTGGAGATCAGCAGCAGGTCGGACCATTTATACGTCCAGTAATCGACGAACTCGTCGCGCTCGAGCAGGCGGTCGATGAGGCTGGCGCGCTTGCCGGCGGAAGAATCGGACAGAAAATCCTCGACCTCTTCGGAAGTGGGCAGAATGCCGGCCGCATCGAGATAGGCGCGGCGGATAAATGTAGCGTCCGAAGCGGGTCCCGAGGGCGCGATATTCAGCGCCTTCAGCTTGGCCACCACCAGGTCGTCGATGTAATTATGCCGGTCGAATTTGGTGTAGACCGACGGGTCCACTTGATTGGCATAGGGCACTCCCATGCGCGCGTACAGCACCCGGCTGGCGTACCACAGCGTGATGGCCGCTTCGCCGCTGCCGTTCATCTTCACGTGGCCGGAATCGTCGACCGAGGCCACGCCTTCGTCGCTCGATCCGTAGCGCACCCAATGTGTGACGTCGCGCAGCCGCCCGTCGGAATATTTCGCGCGAACGACGATCTGCTGTTCGGCGCCGGGCTTAAGGGTGGCGGTGGCTGGGAACACTTCCAGCCCGGTGACGGTGGGATCGCTATCGGCAGGACGGGGCGCACCGGAGGCGATCCACTCCGCAATCACCCGGTATTCGAGCGAATCGGTGGAGAACCGCTTGCCGCCTCCGTGGGGAACCCCGAAGGTGGGTTTCAGCAGCATCAGGCTGTGCGCGGGGTCGGAAAGCGAGACGCGCCGCCCGAGGGATTGGCGGGTCAGAGTTTCGTAATCCTCGTCGGGATCGTAGCCACGGAGGGTGAGCTTGAATCCGTTTTTGCCGGCAGCGGCGCCGTGGCAGGCTCCCGAATTGCAGCCGACTTTGCTGAGCACGGGGATGACGTCGTTGCGGAAGCTCCAGGTGTATGGCGCGTGTGCGTTCTTCACATGCACGTCGATGGTAGCTGTGCGGCCCTGGGCGGCGGCGGTGATTATGGCTTCGCCATCCCCGGCCGGCCGCACCATGCCGGTCTGATCGACGGTGGCTACCGCGGGGTTGGAGGAGGTCCACCGGGCGGTGCGGGTGCAGTCTTCCTGATGGCTATCGAGCGATGCTTCGGCCAGGAGTTGTTGGTAGGATTCGGGACCTTCGAGATTCACAGATGGCGGAAGCACCGCGAGACTCGCGGCGAACGCGTTTACGGGCAGCATCAGGAGCAGGGCTAGTGCCGGACGTTCCATTTAGACGAACAGTTCCTTGATAGGCTCAACGCCGCGCTCGACGAGCGGGATGGGCCGGCCTTGCGCTCCTGGCAATTCGAGCTCGAGCGAAATGCCCAGGCCGTCGTAAATGGTGGCGGCAACTTCCGCCGGGCTGGTGGGGCGGTCCTTTGGCGAGGCGCCAATCTCGTCCGACGCTCCGATCACCTGTCCACCCTTCACGCCGCCGCCCGCCATGATGATACTCCAGCACTGCGGCCAATGGTCGCGCCCGCCCGCCGGGTTCACTTTGGGCGTGCGCCCGAACTCGCCCATCGCCAGCACCATGGTATTGGCCAGCAGGCCGCGGTCCTGCAGATCCTGCAGCAGCGAGCTATAGGCCATGTCGAACATGGGCCCCACCAGGTCGCGATAGCAACTGATCGGGCTGAACGGCTTCGACCCGTGTATGTCCCAGGTGATCTCGTCGAAGACCGTCTCGAACATGTTGACGGTGACAAAGCGCACGCCCGCCTCAATCAGCCGGCGCGCCAGCAGGCAGCTTTGTCCAAAGCGGTTCTGCCCGTATTTTTGGCGCACCTGTTCGGGCTCCCGCGCCAGTTCGAATGCCGCGCGCGCTTTCTCGGAGGACATCAGCGTGTACGCCTGGTGGAAAGTGGCGTCGAACAAACGCGCATCCTGCGAAGTTTCGAACTTGCTGACCGTGTGATCCACCATCTCGCGCCAGTTTTTGCGCCGGTCGACGCGCAGGGCCGTCAGATAATCCGGCGGCAGCATGTCCGGCACTTTGAAGTTGGGGTCCGATGGGTCGGCATTCAACACGAATGGATCATAAGTCTTGCCCAGAAAACCGGCGTTCTGCCCGTGCGGCATATTGCCGCCGGTGTTGCCGATGGGCCGCGGCAGCAGTACGTGCGGCGGCACATCGCCATTGGGTCCCTTCAGCTTCGACAACACGCAGCCGATGTGCGGATACTCCACGCCGCCCTGGAACAGCCGGCCCGTCTGCATCATCTGGTGGCCGGTGTCGTGCACCGCGGCGGCGGTATGATACACGCTGCGGATCAGCGCGTATTTGTCGGCGTGCTTGGCCATGCGAGGGAAATTCTCGGAGATCTCGATGCCCGGCACGTTCGTCTTGATGGGCTTGTACGGCCCGCGAATCTCCACCGGCGCGTTAGGCTTCATATCCCAGGTGTCCAACTGGGACGGCCCGCCCACCAGGAACAGCATGATGCAATTGGTGTCTTTTTTCCGATCGACGGCGCCCAGGGCCTTCAGCGCGAACATGTCGTTTAGGCCCAGACCCAGCATCGAAAGAGCGCCAGCATGCAGAAAGTCGCGGCGGCGCAAGCCATCGCAGAACTCAACCGGTTTATCGGAGTCTAATCTCAGCATCCGTGCCTCACCCAGGCCTCCACACACAATGGAGTCTGGTGCCATTCTAGCTCTTTTTGCGCAGGCCGGGGTCGCTCAGTGGCGGAAGCTGTCCCAAAAGAAGCTGCGGCGGGGCTTAAGCCCCGCGCCGGCTAAAGCCCGCCCTCCTACTGCTAAGAGTTAACGGCGGTTGGTATCCTAATGCGTCTCGCGCGGCGAATACTTATTCAGCTCCGCAATCAGTTTGCCGGCGCCGGGCGGCCGCGGCAGCCCGCTATGCAAGATTTGCCGGTTCTCATAAGGCTTGCCGTACATCTCATTGTTCACGTCAACATCGTTACGCAGCGTCGACCCGTCCAGGGACACGCCGGCGAACACGCCGTGCGAACGTGACCAGGAGAGAATTTCAGCCGTCATCAGGGCATCGGTCTGCGCGCTGGCGTCGCGGCCCACCGGACCCGCGGCTACCGTCGCGTCGCCGCCCAGCGTGAACTTAGTCTCCAGCAGCCGCTTCATACCACGCTCATTCATCACCAGCAGCACCAAATCGGTTGAAGAGACGCCAATCTGAAGTCCGACGCTGCCGCCTTCTATGCGCACCGCTCCAGGCGGACCCCAACCCTGGCCGGAAGCCGCACGGCAAACCGCAAAGCCGCGACCAAATTTGGCCGCTATCACAAACCCGCCCTTCTTCAAGCCGGGCACCAAAATGATGCAATGGGACTTATTGAGCAAATCCTGCGGAATGGCTTTGTCGGGCGTGCTCATGACTTCATGGAACAGCGCCGCTGCATCCGCGAGGCGTTCGCTGGTTTTCGGTTCTTCGGCCGCCCACACGATCGAACAGAGGCCGGCAAGTGACATGGCAAGCGTAATGATTCGCATGGGACTATGGTAGCAGCCAAGCGGTCATACATCGCCGGCCGCCGGTTCGCGCAGCCCCGTCTTCAAGACGGCATACGCGGCCAAAGGCATCACCGCGGCCGCCATCGAAACCGGCGCATAGCCGTAGCTGTCGACGACCGCCCCAATCACCGGTGAGATCAGCGCCTGCACCGCGCCGTAGGATGCCACCAGCATGGCCACCGCGAACCCGGCGCGCTCGCCACCGAAAATATCCAGTGGGATGGTGTACACATTCACGCTGATGGCGGACACCGACAGAATGCTCATCGAGATTCCCGCGGCGGTCCATCCCGCGGTAGGCAGCCACGGAATCGCGGCGGCCGCCAGTGCCGCGAGCGCTCCCGCCAGACAGACCCGCGTACGCGCCCTCACCGCCGTGAAGCCCATGCGCATCCAGCCGAGTGAGAGCCATCCGCCACCGAATCCGCCCAGCGCCGCGATCGCCGGCGGAATCACCGCATACCAGTTCGCTTCGGCCAGCGGCAGCCGGTGCCGATCCACGAGGTACAGCGTGGTCCAATTCGTCCACAGCGAATAGACGCTCATGTTCAGCGCATTGGCCGCGACGAGCGCCCATAGTCGCGGCGACCGTAACAGATTGGCGTGCGGAAGCGCTGCGGGGACGGACGCGCGTACGCCCGGGTCGGCGGCACGCGCCGTCAGATTCCACAGCGGAATCCAAAGCAGGCCCAGCGCGCCAGTCACTACGAATGCGTGCCGCCATCCATAGCGCATGGCGATCCAGGTGGCTATGGGCGGCGCCACAATCAACCCCAGGCTCACGCCCGCCTGGTTCCACGCGTTCCCCAGGGCGCGCTCCGCCGGCAATAAATAGCGATGGATGGCCTTGCCCGCGCCGGGAATGCCCGCCGCTTCCGACATGCCCAGCACGCCGCGGCACCCCAACAGACCGGGCAAGCCGCGCGTGAATCCCGTGCAGATGCCGGCGCACGACCACACCCCCACGGCCAGGCTGATCGCGCGATCGAGTCCGATGTGGTCGATCAGCATGCCCGCAAATGGCGCGCAGGCCGCATAGGCGATGGAGAACACACTCACGATCAGCCCATACTGGGCATGCGAAAGACGGAACTCGGTGCGCACCAGCGGCGCCAGCGTGGCCAGGGTCTGCCGGTCCAGGTAGTTGATGGCCGACGACAGTACGAAGACACCCAGCACTACCCAACGGAACGGATTAGGGCTCACTGGAACTCGATGGTGGCCACTTCGCCCCTGGTCGCCAGCCTGGCGTTCGCTTTGGGGAAGTATTCCACCTTCACCCGGCGCGATGCCTGCGCTCCGCAGCTCAGTTTCAGTTCTCCCTCGCCGCCTAAGATCGCCACCACCGCGGGATCGGCCACCAGCAGCTTCACGGTTTTCCGATCGTCACCGATGACCACCAGGCGAAGCTGCTTGCCCAGACAGTCCACCTGCTTCAGCACTCCCGTGGTCATGCCCGAAGGTTTCGGACCATCCCACCACGGAACCACTTTTTCATTCGGCGACGACGGAGCCTGGCCCTGATTGGCGTGCGCTTCGAGCGCGTGCAAATCCGCACGCGCCTGCTGCTTTAATCTATCGATTTCGCGCGCTTCCTCGTCGGCCTTGCGTTTGCGCTCGGCGTCTTCCCAATCGAGCCGCTGGTCTTCGACCTGCAGCCGGTTGTGTTGCATGCGCGCCCGATCGCCCTGCGTGACGGCGGCCTGTTCGGCCGATTTCCAGGCCTGCGCGGCTTGCGCGTAATCGTGCGCGTCCAGGCAGGCTTGGGCCAGCGCCTCCCAATATGCCATGTTGCGGGCGTCCAGCCTGGTGGCCAGCTTCAGCTCCTCGATCCGTTTCGGCTGATCGGTTTGCCGTTGGGCCATCAGAAAATGGGGCTCCGCCAGTTTGGGATTGATCTTGGCCGCCTTTTCCAGCGCGGCCAGAGCCTTGGCGTTATCCGTCTCGAGCCGCGCATATTGCATGTAGCACTCCGGGCTCTTCGCGCCGGCAGCTATGGCGGCCGCGAAATCCTGGCGCGCGTCATCCGTGTCATGATCGCTGAGCGACAACATGCCGAGGCCTTCCCAGGCTTCCGGCACGCGCTGCTTCTGTGCAATCAGCTCCCGGTAAATCGCTCGCGACTGGACACCCAGCAACAAGTCCGCGATCGCCAACTGGGCCGCGTCCGCATCCACTGGCCGCTCGGGAAAATCCATCGGACTCATGGGCAGCGGCGACATCGAGGTAGCCTGAAACCGCCCTTGCGCCAGGTGCGCCTGGGCTTCCAGTTCGATCTGCTCCGGCGATTTGCCCAGGGCATTGCGGAAGGCGGCGTCCTCATCCACGCCTTTGCGCAGGTTATAGGTGAGCACGCGCAGCTTGCCGAAATATTCCGGATCGACGGCCAGCAGGTGCACGCGGGCCCAGTCCATATCGGGATGTAAAGGCGGTTCGCCCAGCGTGATGCGAATGCCGTTCACCTGGATGGTGGAGAATAGCGAGACCAGTCCGCGCTCCAGGCGCTCCGGCATGCGCGCCGTGTTGGCGTCCATGAACAATTGCGTCAGCCGCGCGAAAACGTCGTCGGAAATCCCCTGTCCGGCAGTGAGCACGAGATTGTACTCATTGCGCCCGCGCATGACCGGCTCAGCCAACTGCGGCGCGCCGGATTTGAACAAGAGTACGTGCAGCGGAACGGGCAGTTGCAAATCGTCGTCGCCCAGCACCAGCCCTAGCGCGTGGCGGAACTCCTCGACTTTCACCAGTGTTTCGCGTCCGTCTTTGGACCCGGCGCTGCTGAAAACCTCGATGGGGCCGGACGTGAACCGAATCCAGTGCTCGGCCGCCACGGCGGTCCAGGGCAGCAGGCCGCACAGGAGAAACAACCGCCGCATGCTTTCATCTTCGCACTTCGCGCCAAAGTGCGGCGCTGAAGGTCCGCGTCCCGCAAAGATGGCGGGTCTGGAGACCCGCTGCAGGACTGGAGTCCTGCCCCACGCGAAAGCCGAAAATGTCACTTTAATATGCGAGACTCAGTGAAGCCCGCATTCCATGGCGCTGGCTCCGACGAACGCGCGAATCAGCGGATGCGCCTTGCCCGCCTCCGACGACAACTGCGGCTGAAAAAGTGTCGCGATGAAAAACGGGTGCCGCGGCAGTTCGATGACGCGCACATCTCCCGTTTCGGAAAAGCCCGAGAGCACCAGCCCGGCCTTCTGCAACGCATCGCAATAGGCGGGATTCATTTCGAAATTACAGAAGTACCGCTCGGAAATTTCATCGCGCGCGTAGATTTCCCTGACGCGCGTGCCGCGCCGCAACTGGATGGTCGCCGCGCCGTGTAAACGCGGTGATCCGGCCGCACGGTTCGGCATCGGGCACGCTACCGCCGTGATCAGCAGGTTCGCGGACGGAACGCCATGCTCGGCCGATTCGGCGTCGGCGATTCCCACCACATTGCGGGCATACTCCAAGACCGCATGCTGGAAGCCGGCGCAGGTGCCGAGTAGCGGCCGGCCTTCGGTGCGCGCAAAACGGATCGCCGCAAATGCCCCTTCTTTACTGCGATACGGGCTGCCGGGGGAAATAAACAATCCGTCGTGATTCCGGAAGATCTTGTCCGCATCACGCGCCGCGCATTCGGTGGCGATCCATTTCGATTCCACGCGAACTCCCAGCGCCTCAGCCGCGTGACGGAGAGCCGCGCCGATGGCGAGGTGCGTTTCGGACTCTGGATTGAAATCGCCCACGATGGCGATACGCGCCATGCGCTCGGGTGCAGCGAGCAGTTTTTCTTCGTCCAGTATGGTGCTGTCGAGAACGGCTTCCTCTTCTGCGACAAGAGCGGGCATTGATCCCATACATGCTACCGGTTTGGCGTGTGGAATTGCAAGGCAGCTTTTGGGGGCGCTTAACCGGCGTAATTCGGTCAACATGAACGATTCCGACCGCGGATCATCTCCACGACTTCCGAAATATGTTTCTTCAGGCTTCGGCCAGCCCGGACACCCTTCCCACATCCGGGTGCGGATTGGAGTTTTCTGCACCTGCACGCTCGCGTGTCGTTGCGCTCGGCGGAGGGATCAAAGAGTTGGGCTCGAGCGCGGGACCGACGGGGGTACTCGCGCCTGCAACGTTGAGCTTTACCCGCGATTGATACGCAGCCGCTTCATCTTGGCGATCAAAGTCGTGTTATGGACGGCATGCTCTGCGCCACGGCTGCATCACCTCGGAGTATCCATTTTACAGCTTTCGGGCCTAGGAACAGCACGCCGTAACCGGTTTCGCCTGCGGTTACGTCGGAGCAGGACCGGCTCGGACGAGGCTTGGGCGGCTGCGGGGCGCCTGACGTTTGGAGGGCACCTGACCGAGAACGACCAGCAAATTGTCATGCTGTTCGGAAAACTCGCTCGTGTTCACTCGATACCCACCGGGCGGCGGTTCCTCGCCTTCGATCACGCTTCGCTGGTACAGCAAATCTTCCGAGACGATTGCCCGTGCCCAGGCGGGATGTTCGTAGGCGAGCTTCGAGAATAGGTCCAGAAGTCCCTCCGGATCGTAGCCGGCGGCTTTCAGGTAGCCTATGGCCTGAGCGTTCGCCCGCTGTTCTTGATTGCGCCTCGTTCCGTTTCCATCCGGAGTGCCAAATGGCGAAAGCACGCAGGGCGGAACGTACAGCGGAATGCCGGCGCCTGGGGTAGTTGTGGCTCCGCTGACCTGCTGCTGATGATGTGCGAGTTGATGAGCCAGCAGACCGGCGAGCTCCATTTCATTCTCCAGCCTTTGGACGAGCCCGGCGGAGAGATATTGCACATTTGCCAACGCCGTGGCGTAGGGTTCGGAGCTGCGTGTCAGCCGGATTTCGAGTGCGGTCTGCCCGGCCGCCACAGCCAACCGGTCTTCGACACGTTGAAGATATTGCGTCATACCAGGATCATTGACACGGCCGTCCCGGTGATCTAGCTCCTGCGTCAACTTTTTCCCAAGCGTCCACTCCTTGTGAATCTGCGGCGGTGATTGAGCAGGCGGGGCGGTCTGGCCCAATGCCGGCCATACCAGCGAACAAACCGGGGAAAGCCAGGCGATCCACACAAACCTATCTCGCATGGGGATGACTCCTGTTCATATTCTACTCTCCTCGAGATCAATGGTTGAGGAGCATTTCAGCTTTATAGCTTTTACGACAAGGCCCTCTTCGGAATCCCTGCAATGCGTCCTCGCCGGCAACGAGCTATGGGTTCGACCAACTCCGCGCTGGGGTCCGCAGTCGGCAAGATGTATGTGGAGCGCTATTTCCCCGCGCGGAAACGAAAACCAAGGCGGAAGTCATGGTAGATGATCTGGTTAAGTCTTTGCCAAGCGCGTTGGAAGTGGGAGTAAGCTATCCTAACCACTGGCGCGATTACCCTGGCCTTGAAATCGTTAAGGGCGATGCACTCAGCAACGTGCAACGTGCCGATTATTCGAATACCGGCCACCAACTCCGCGACCTCCACCAAGCTGACCGGGGAGAATGGTGGGCGACTCCCCAGACAGTGGATGCGTTCAATCTGCCCTTGCAGAACGCGCTAAATTTTCCCGCCGCTCTAATCCAGCCGCCGATGTTCGACGGAGACGCCGACGCGGCGCACAATTACGGATCAATGGGAGCAGTCATCGGCCGTGAGATCAGCCACAGCTTCGACGACCAAGGTAGCGAGTTCGATGCGGCAGGGCGTCTGGCTAATTGGTGGACCACGGCGGATTTCGATCATTTTCGCGCAGCCTGCCAGGCGCTCGCTGAGCAGTTCGACACTTACAGGCCATTTCCCGATCTGGCGGTGAACGGAAAGCAGACGCTCAGCGAAGACATCGCTGACTCCACGCTCCCTTTCGGTACCGCGCCGACACGGTCCGAAATGTAGATGCCTGGTACGATGCGTTTTCAGTGCAACCGTCACACGAACTGCTTCTGGCACCGGTTAACCGTGTGCGCGGTATAAGAGGTATTCTTCCGCCATGAACAAGCTATGGACTTCTCTCTTCGCCGCAGCGTTTCTGTCCACCGGGTTTGCCCGTCCAGCGACGCAACACCTTTCGCGCGTATTGCGCACGCCCGAGTATCGTGCGCTGCAACAGAAGCTGTGCCGCGGCTGGAACACCTGGAGCGCCAACAGCGTGTTGGCGCACGTCTATCTGCCCGACGGCTTCGCGCTGACGCTGGGCCTGAAGAGCGCCGGCATGGGCCACGGCTACCAGAATACGTTCTTCCAGGCCAATGCGATGGCCAGGCGGCCGGAGAAGATTCGCCTGGGCCCACACGCGGACGACGGCTCATATACCGAGCTCACCCTGGAGTGGAACACCGGCGGCGCCGATTCCAAGAACGCGGCGCTGGTCGAGAGCGCCACCGAGAACGGCGAGGAATACATCCTGGTTAGCATGCAGCAGCGCGCCGCGCTGCGGGCCGAGCACCTGATCGTGGAGACAGGCTACTACTGGAACCGGCCGGGCTCCGTGCGGCGCAATGGCGCAGTGCTGATGGCGCAGCCGGGACGCGAAGGCGGCCGCGCCTTTGCAGTGCGCACCACGGCGGAGGGAGTGAACGACCCGTTTGTCACGGCCGACGCGCCGTATCTTTCGGTGGCGCTGGAGGGGCGCATCGGGGTGTACACGGGTCCAGAGAAGACGCTGGAACAGGTGGCCAGGATTGTTGAGACGCACCGCGGCGCGCACTTGAAGCGACTGGCGGACTACGGCGCAGCGCGCGAAGTTTTCACGGCAATGCAAACGATTCTTGCATGGAACCTTACGTACGACCCGGAAAACGACCGCGCCATCGCGCCGGTGAGCCGCATGTGGAGCGCTAACTGGGGCGGATACGTGCTGTTCGACTGGGACACATACTTCGCATCGTTCATGTACGGCTTATACAACCAGGATTTGGCCTTCGCGAACGCGGTGGAGGTAACCAAGGGCATCACGCGCCGCGGCTTCATTCCGAATTCGTCGTCGGCCTACGACATTCAGAGCGACGATCGCTCGCAGCCGCCGGTGGGCAGTCTGATGGTGCTGGAAATTTACAAGCGCCACAAAGAGAGGTGGTTCCTCACCGAAGTATACGACGAACTGTTGCGCTGGAATCGCTGGTGGCCGGGCGCCCGCGACACCAAGGGACTGCTTGCCTGGGGTTCGGACAACGTGCCGCAACTGGTGGACGGCACGTTCCACAGTTTTCAAGCGGCATTGTACGAATCGGGACTGGACAACTCGCCGATGTACGACGGCGTGCGGTTCAACCCGTTAACCAACCAGCTGGAAATGGCCGACGTGGGATTGAACGCATTGTACGTGGCCGATTGCCGCGCGCTCGCGGAAATCGCCGGCGTATTGGGCAAGGCCGCGGACCAACGCGAATTGCTTGCGCGCGGCGATAAATACGCCGCGGCCCTGGGAACACTATGGGATGAGACAGCCGGCATTTATCTGAACAAACGCACCGATACCGGCGAAAGCTCGCCGCGGCTATCGCCGACGAATTTCTATCCGCTGATCGCGAAAGTGCCCTCGGCGGAGCAGGCCGCGCGCATGATGCGCGAGCATTATTTCAATCCGCTGGAATTTCACGGTGAGTGGGTGATGCCCTCGATTGCGCGCAACGTACCGGGTTATCAAGATCAGAACTACTGGCGCGGGCGCATCTGGGGACCGATGAACTTCCTGGTCTACCTGGGCATGCGGAACTACGCTCTGGGGCCGGCGCGTACGGATCTTGCCGAGCGCTCGCACAAGCTCCTGATGAAGTCGTGGCAGAGCGATCGCTCGATCTACGAGAACTACAACTCGATCACGGGCGCGGGCAATGACGTGAACAGCAGCGACGCCTACTATCATTGGGGCGCGCTGCTGGGCGTCATCGGGCTGATGGAGCAAGGCTACTAGTGCCGCTTCCGCCGGACTGTACCAGCGTCATACAGTTTTTATATCTACCGGAGCAAGGTGGCAGCGAGCAATACCAGGTTCCGATTATCGGGTAACGTGAGACTCTGGACAGTCTTGGTGCTGTCTATCGGAAAAGCGTAACCGTATAGGTTAAATGTCCGGTCGTCCTGCGTGCCGTTATTCAGGTTCCTGTAAGCCATAGCAACGGTGTCGACCTCGCTTGGGAAGTTGCCGGGCGTAAACCAATCGCTGAAACTTTGCGTAAACTCAGAAGTTGAACCGTCGGTATAAGTCACGGTTATGACTTGCGCCGTCTGGTCGCCATTGACTCCGGTGGCCAGCAGGCTGAGCCTGGAGAACTGGCCCGCGGGCAAGGCGATGGGATCACCCGTGCCGCTCACGGCATCGAGCTTATCCGGCGGTCCGAAGTTGAACTGCGTGCCATAGGCGATGCGGGAGGACGTTAACAGGTTATAAGAATACGAGCTGCCGTCGCCATCCAGTCCGCCGCCGCTAGGATAGATCGAACCATCTTTGTAAATGCCGTGGACATTGTATGCCGCCGTCAAATCAGCGGGCGTCCCCGCGCCCCCCGTTCCGAGGGCGGCGCTCACCGCGAGGTCGATAGTGGCTAACTGCGTGAGGTTGCCCGACGTTCCCACGACGGTCAGCCTGGCGTAGCCCAGCGTCGCCTCATTGGCTGCAGACAGAACCATCTGAGTCGACCCGGTGGAACTTCCGGGGTTGAAGCTAGCCTTCACTCCCATGGGCAAGCCCGTTAGGGAGAATAATACGCTGCCGCTGAATCCGTTCACGGCATTCACGGTGATCGTGCTGACGGCTTCTCCGCCCTGATTGAGAAATATATTAGCCGGCGCCGTGAGGGAGAAACCCGGCAACGCCAGCGTCACGTAGGCCGTCTGAGTCAAGCCGGAAGCCATGCCGGTCACAACAATGGGAAAGTTTCCACCCGGAGTTGAATTGGTTGTCGCTACACTTAGAATGGAGACGCCGGAACCGGTCAGCGATGTCGGGTTCAGGCTGGCCGTAACACCCGCGGGCTGGCCGAGAGCCGTCGCCGTAAGATCCACCGTTCCGGTGAATCCGTTCGACGGGCTGAGCGTGATGTTGCTTGTCCCGGTACTGCCCACCGGGATATTGATGGTAGCCGGCGATGGCGTCAGCGTAAAATTTGGACCCGTGTACACCGGGCCAAGCCCGTTCAGCAGGCTCTGTCCGTTGGGGCTGCCCCAACCGGTCACCAGGTCATAGCCAACCACGGCGTTGTAAGTTTCCCCGAGACCGTTATCGTTACTCCCACTGCTGATGTCGTGGAAGGCGGCGCCGTAACCGGCGCTCAAGCCTATGCGATAGATGGCCGGGTTCAAGAATCCGATGGGTGCGCCGTTCGACTGCTCATTGGCTAAAGCCAGGAAGCCGGCCCAGCGCGGCGCGGACAAACTGGTACCTCCCACTCCGCCCTGGCAAGACCCGTTGGCGCAGTAGTAATTGTCGCAATCCGCTTCCGCGGCGAGGTCTGGGACATTGCGTAATGTGGCGGAGCCATCGTTCGACGAATTGACCACGCCTTTCAGTTGCTGGTAGCTGGGGATGGCAAAACCGTTGGTGCTGTATCCGCCGCTGCTGCCGCCTGTGGTATTGCCGCAGGCGAGGAGGGGACTTCCACCCCAGGCAATTTCCGATTCCCAAGGGCCGCCGGGACCATTGGTGGTGATGTGCGTGCCGCCGGCGGCGGTGATGTAAGGATCGGCCTCCGGGTAAAACGCCGGGTTGCAGTTGTTGCCGGTGCAGCCGGGAAGCGTATAGGCGCCACTGTCGCCGCTGGCGACGAACAGGTTCTGTCCCTGCGCCGCGAATTCGCGGAAGATAGGTTCGTCAGACTTAGGATCGGCCGGCAGCCAACCCCATGAGCAACTCAACTGCTTGGCAGCGTTATCGACCGCCATCTGATTCAACATATCGGTGTCGTTATTGCCTTCATAAACGATTATCGCGGCCGCTCCAGGCGCCATGGAAACAGCCTGTTGGATGTCGATCACCTGTTCACCATCGTCGCAGGAGCCACAGATGGGGCTGATCCCATCCAGCACGACGTTGACAATCGGCACATTGAGCGGCTGGTTAATGGTGCTGAAGTAGGCTTGCACATCGCTGAGGTTGTAGGGCGCAAACTCGAATAATCCGATGGCTTGCCCGGCGCCGGTGAGCGCGGTCCCGCCGTAGTAAGCCGCGCGCATATCGCTACCTAGAAACTGGCCGTCAGGACCGGAGCCGGTCTGGTTGGAACGCGCGCCTGGGCTGGCGTACTTCAGCATGGGCCGCGGCGGCGCGAAGGTATTCAGGCCGGAGACACCTTCTACGGGAACGCCTGGGGGAACGGAGGGTTCCACGTTGGAAGCATAGAAGGTGCGGTTTTCCGTTGGGTGTTGATAGACCTGCATCCTCACTTGGAAGGCTTGCTCGACGTTGGAGGCGGGGCCGCTCACATCCAGTACCAGGCGGTTGGGGGCGGTGTTGACGATCGTCAAGCCGTTTGATCGCGCGAAGGCGATGGCTTGAGCGTAGTCATCGGCGGTGGGCCCGAATTGCGCGGTGAACTGTTCCACGCTCAGAAACTGATGGTAGTTGGGACTGGACGGGTCGTAGAGTTGATTCAGCAGGGTATCGAGCTGCGACTCGTTGCGCAGCGCCAGCGTCAGTGCCAGGTTCAATTGCTGCTGGGCGGGAAGACGGCCAACGACTTGCGCGCTGCCGGGGGCGGCCAACTCAGTGGCCAGTGTCCGGCGCTCTTGGGAGCGGGCCGGCGCCGTCCAGAAAAGCAGGCCGGCGATGGAAGCAACAGCTAATGATCCGAACGAGCAGCTTCGTTTTGCAGTCATATTTACACCCGGTTTGAGATTATATCGCCTTCGGAAAGGGTTTGTTAGGGAACGTGAGGTTGCAACTGTGATCTATATGACACCGCGTGTGGCGCGAGTGCCATGCTGTGTTAAACGCGACGTTTTTCACCGCGCAGCCGCGCGTGAGTCCCAAGCAGATGGAACGCGCCGGAGATGCTGTCGATGCGACGGGCTGGCTGACGCTGGCGCAGTGGGGCTGAAACTCCCGGCTCTTTTCGCGAGCAGAGCCTATGCCGTTGGATTTGCATTCGGCGCCGCGGTGGCGAGTTACAGGCGCGGGCTATGGCGGTGGTTACAGGGTGCTGGCTGGTCCAAATACGGTAGTGTCTTCAAGATCACGCCGAGTGGCGCGCTGACCGCGCTGACATTGATACGCAGCTTCTGCGACGTAGGCGTGTGCCCGTATGGCGCGGAGCCGGCCGCGGGAATGATCCAGGCGGCTATTGGCGCGGCCACGGTGGTGGGACGATTTTCAGAATCACCCCACCGGCGCGCTGTCGACCGCATACCGTTTCTGCGCGCAAAGCGGCTACGCGGACAGCGGCGGCTGGCACGGTCTTCAAAATCACGCCGGCGGGCGCGCTTACGACATTGCACACCTTCGATAACACGGCGGAGAGCCCGACGGCTCGTTGGTTCAAGCCTGGTTCAAGCCTGGTTCAAGCCTGGTTCAAGCCATCGATGGCGATCTCTACGGGACGACCTCTGGCGGCGGAGCCAACGGTCAGGGAGCCGTTTTTCAGGATCACCCCCGGCGGAACGTTGGCGACGTTATATAGCTTCTGCTCCTTGCCGTATTGCGCGGACGGAGCGCAGGCATAACGGCACAACATACGACGGGGGGCGTCAATGGTGGCCCCGCCAGCGAGGGGTACGGTGTTCAAAATCGCGCCAAGTGGCACGCTGAGGACGATCTACAGATTCTGTGCCAAGGCCGTGTACAGGGACGGCGAATACGCCTCCCAAGGGCTGGTCCAAGCGACCGACGGCAACTTCTACGGGACAACGGACGCCACTAGCGTCAGCTTCGACGGCGATCCGGCCGTGCTCGAAGTGGTTTCGAGCACCGAAATCACAGCCGCCGTACCCGCCGGCGCGAGCGGCGGAAGAGTCCAGGTTGTCACGCCCAGCGGCGCGCTTTTTAGTAACGTGCCGTACCGGGTGCTGCCGTAGAATCGGTTTCGCGCACTTGGTTAAAAAAAGCCTCTATTCCGAACGCAGCGCTTCCATCGGGTTTACCGACGCTGCCCGCCGCGCCGGAATATAACTGGCCAGTAAAGCCGAAATTGCCAGCACAACGGCCACCGCACCCAGCACCGATACATCCCACGTCCGCACGCCGAACAGCAGTCGCCGCATCAACGACGTCGCGCCCACGGCACCTATGATCCCCAGGGCCGTGCCTACCACCGCCAGCCGGATGGCCTCACCCAGTATCATCCTGTAGATCGATTTCGGTTCGGCTCCCAGCGAAATGCGCACTCCGATCTCGCGGGTTCTGCGGCTCACCGAGTACGCCACGACTCCATATAGCCCGACTACGCCGAGCAACAATGCGACAATCGCGAAGCTCCCGGCCAGCCAGGCCGACGAGCGATGCAGGTAAGCCGTGGGGGATTGGTTCAGCATTTCAGTCATCGTCGAAAGGTAGGAGATAGAGATGGCCGGGTCAACGCGATGGATCGCGCCGCTCAACCCGGCAAACAACGCCTGCTCGCTATGCACGGTGCGCACCACGACACAAAAGCGGTCGTTCGGGCTTTGGTCGAACGGCACGTAGAAAGCCGCCATGGCCGGCGCCTCGAGTGTGCCCTCCTTGATGTCCGCCACCACTCCCACAATTTGCATGGGATGCTGCGGATCGGCGCTATAGAAAATTTGTTTCCCGACCGGGTCTTCACCGGGAAAATACCGGTTGGCCAGCGTCTGATTAATAATTACCACCAGCCGCTTGGAAGCCTCCTCAGCGGCCGTAAAATAATGGCCGCGCACCAGACGCGCCCCCAGCGCCGTGAAGTAACCGGAACTTACGCGCCTGTTATTCGCGTCATTGTGCTCACCATGGTAAGGCCGACCCACTACCTGGAATTCAGCGTCGCTATACCCGTAGCCCATAGGAAGCTGGTCCGACGCACCCACGGACTGAACACCGGGCAAATACGAAACGGCGTCCACCACCTGCCGCTTGAATTGTGCGAACTGCTCCTCATCCCAATTTCCGGGCGGAGGTTCCACCAGGAACGTAGCCAGGTGATCGGCGCGAAACCCGATGTTTACTTCGAGCAGGCGATACAGGCTCTTGCCCAGCAGCCCGGCGCTCACCAGCAGCACCACGGTCAGCGCCAACTCCACCGCCACCAGATTGGCGCCAAATCGCCGCCAGGTGGTTCCCGAACCGCGGCTGCCTTCCTTCAAGCCTTCGATCATCTGCGGCAAGCGAATGCGCACCAGCGGCGTCAGCGCGAACAGTGCCGATGCCATCAGCGCGATAGCGAATGCCACCCCCGCCACGCGGGCATTCAAGCCCACCCCGTCCAGGTAAGGCATGCTTCCCAACATGTCCGCCGGAATCAGATGCAATAGGAACCGCATGCCCCACCCGGCCAGCAGCAGTCCCAGGAGGCAGCCCGTCATGGCCAGCACCAGCGCTTCCGTAGTGAATTGCCGGAACAGCCTGGAAGACGACGCGCCCAGTGCGTTGCGTACCGCAACTTCCCTTCGGCGGTTATCGGAGCGGGATAACAGCAGGCTCGACACATTGATACAGGCGATCACCAGAAGCAGGCCCGCGCCGCCCATCAGCATCAGCAGGATCGGGCGAATATCGCCGCTAATCACTTCGCGCAGAGGCACCACGTTGGCGCTCTGATCCCGATTGGTGTTGGGATATTCTCGCTCCACCTGATGCGCGATCGATTTCATTTCGGCCAAGGCGGTTGCGGTCGAAACGCCATCCCGCAACCGCGCGATGCTGTACACGCTGCTGCAGCCCCGGTTCTGCTCGCAGCCGCGCGCTTCCCGCAGCGTGGCCCAAAACTCCGCCCCGCCGGCCGGCGCAAAATGGAAACCGCGCGGCAGAACGCCGATCACCACATGCGGCACGCCGTCCAGCGTGACCGTTTGTCCCAGCACGTCCCGATTGCCTCCATAGCGCTCCTGCCACGTCGCATAACTGAGCAGAACCGTCTCCGGCGCCGCGACCGAGTCTTCGCCGGAACGGAAATCCCGTCCCAGCATGGGAATCACACCCAGTGTGTGAAAGAAACCTGCCGTAACGTGCAAGCCCGGAACATGATGGGTGCAAGTGCCATCACTTAAGGTGAAACTCCAGCCGCCGCCCCCGCCATATGCATCCACCCCGCTGAACACCGTACTCAGATTCTTCCAGTCGCGGTAGTTCAGCAGCGACATATTGCCGCGCGCAGTAGACGCATCCGCTTCAAAAACGCTCACCAGGCGCGCCGCATCGCGATACGGCAGCGGCTTGATTAAAGCTGCATCCACCAGGCCGAAAATCGCCAGCGCGGCGCAGACACCTAGTGCCAGCGTGAAAATAGAGACACAGGCAAATCCGGGACCTCTCCGCAATTGCCGCAACGCGTAGCGGAAATCCTGAACGGTATGATCGATGAAGTTGACGCCTCGCATATCCCGGCACTCCTCTTTTCTTTGCTCGACATCCACGCTCGACGACAGCCCTGCGCCTTCCGCCGCCTCGCGCTCCAGGTGGTAGCACAGCTCTTCGTCGAGTTCCTGCTCCATGCGACTCCGAAACAGCAGCGCCCGCAAACGCAGGCGAAATATGTTGATCCAGCGCATAGCGTTTTGCCTGTCAGACGGTCCGTACAATCAGCGATATGGCATCCGACAGCCTTTCCCATTGCGCCGCTTCCAGCGCCAGCGCCTTACGCCCGGCCTTTGTCAGCCTGTAATACTTGGCGCGGCGATTGTTCTCGCTCAGCGCCCACTTAGAGCTGATCCAGCCATTCTGTTCCAGCTTGTGAAGGGATGGGTAAAGGGCGCTTTGGCCCACCTGCAGCACTTCTCCGGACATTTGCCGGATGCGCTGCGCGATGGCCCAGCCGTGCATCGGCTCCAGACCGATGGTCTTCAAAATGAGAAGGTCGAGCGTGCCTTGCACCAGGTCCGTCGGTTTACTCAAGGCCTCTCCTATCAGTAACTGACAACAGACTAACATGGAGGCCCGCGAGTAAGCAAGTACCATGTGGGGCGGGACTCCAGTCCTGCGGCGGATCTCCAGACCCGCCATCCAGCCAAGGCCTCTTGCCTATTTCACCTATTTCCAATATAATAGAAATATGGAAGCATCGCGGTTAAAGGACTCGGCCGGCGCCGACCGGACAGCCACCTACGCCGATATGTTTGCCGCACTCGGGGCCGAGCCTCGTTTGCGCATTTTGCGGGCGCTGCTGTCCGCTCACCCCGAAGGCATGGTGGTCGGGGAAATTCAGAGCGAGTTGGGCATTGCGGCGTCCACTCTGTCGCATCACCTGGAAAAGCTCAAGAACGAGGACCTTATCGCCGTGCGCCGCGAAAGCACCTTTCTGCGATATACGGCCAATATCACAGCGCTGGAAGAACTGCTCGGGTTCCTTTACGCGGAATGCTGCACCCGCAACAAGGCCATCAAGCCGGCCAATATCACAAAGACATGCAGGTAAGGGGAGGGCGGAGTATGGCGATTAAACCGAGGGTACTGTTTCTTTCGAATGAGAACTCATGCAACGCACCCAGATGCCGGAGGCATTCTTGCGCGTACTGGCCAGTGATGAATTGGCCGCGGTAACTGCGATGCGGGAAGTAGGCATCGACATCATAGCGTTCGTTGAGAAATACCATCACCCGAAATCAGGAAAGGGAGAATCCACATGGAACTAAAAGAACAAGTACGAAAGAAATACGGTCAGGCTGCATTGCGCGTCAAAACTGGCGGAGGCTCCTGCTGCGGTGCGTCGGAGGCGCTGGATGGCTGCTGCGACCCGATTACTTCGAACCTGTACGACGCCGCGCAAACCGGGGAACTGCCGCCGGAGGCCGTCCTGGCTTCACTCGGCTGCGGCAATCCCACCGCGCTGGCGCAACTCCATCCGGGAGAAACCGTGCTTGATCTGGGCTCGGGCGGCGGTATCGACGTGCTGCTCTCGGCCCGGCGCGTCGGCCCCGCCGGGAAAGCCTACGGCCTTGACATGACCGATGAAATGCTGGCGTTGGCCCGCGAGAATCAGCGCAAGGCCGGCGTAGAGAACGCGGAATTTCTGAAAGGTGAAATCGAAAATATCCCTTTGCCGGATAACTCGGTCGATGTGGTCATCAGTAACTGCGTCATTAACCTGTCGGCGAGCAAAGACCGCGTGCTGCGCGAGGCGTTTCGGGTTTTGAAACCGGGCGGCCGGTTCGCGGTTTCCGATGTGGTCACGCGCGGGGAAGTGCCCGCCGAAATCCGGCAAAACATGTTGCTCTGGGTTGGCTGCATCGCCGGGGCGTTGCAAGATTCGATATACGTCGAAAAGCTCGCCAAGGTCGGGTTCGAGAATATCGACGTTGAGCCGACACGCGTTTACAGCATCGAGGACGCGCGGGCATTTTTGAGCGGGCAGGGCATCGATGTGGACGCCATGGCCCCCGCGGTGGAAGGCAAGTTTCTAAGCGCGTTCATCCGTGCCGTGAAACCGGCTGTGTAGCTGAGACCATCGGCAGCATCATCCTGCCCGATTCACGCCACATCGGATACGTTTCCGCCACTACAAGAACATGACGGTGCGGCATCCGGTCCTGCCCGCATTTGTTCTCCTGTTCTGGCCTCCATTGCACACCTCGGTGGGAGCACAAACCAGCGTGCGAGCCGCTTCAGCCATGGCCGAATCCTGGTCGGCAAAGAATCGAGCATCCCAATCGAAGAGCTACGGCCGTAACGTTGACCGGCCCCGCTTCCTTCATGGAAGCCGTGAGGGCCGCCATCGGCGACACCACCTTTCCGACCGCCTGCAAGGAACGCAGGCTTAGCATTACCTTCTCGTTCCAGATCAAGACCGATCTCACGGCGCATCATTATAATATCTCCGTGTGCTTCTCACACGCGCCAAGCCGTTTCTCAGTCATCGCGGACAGGATCAAAATAGTGCTCTGACTACACTTACGGAGGCGCGCTAGCCGGACCTGGAGGCACCTCTCCAATCACTGTCTGCGACTTGCTGGCCGATCCAATGGCTTATGTCGCATGACTCTGACTTGGCGGGTTGAGTGAGGACATCTGTGATTCGACACTGACGACGGACGTCTGGCCGAATCAGGTAGCGGCCGCAAGCGGGATTTCCGGCCCCACCCCGCCGCTGGGCATCCTCGTCCCGGACCCGAACGTCTGGCGCAGAAGCTTCGGATCGGTACGGCGTACAACTTCTCTCCACGTGGAAGAGCTGCCGTTCTACACCAAGGATGGTTTTGGCGGAAGGCGATTGTTCAAGCAGCACTGGGCCGTGATCTTTGGCCGGATCGAGGCTCGCAGGCAGCTACGCCCACCGCGCCAGCTCCCGAATCGCGACTGGGGCAACGGATTCGGACAGATGAATTCTTCTCCGGCCCAGATCATATTCACGCAGGAGAACGAATTCCTCATCCAAGACTCCGAACTGCTCCCTTGACCGCCGGCAACGCTGGCGTGATTCCGCGCCGGCCCTGGTACCGTGAAGTACACCGCCGAAGTACCCCCGCCACGGTATACCCGCCAGCCGGCCCCCAGCGTATACTCGAATTGAAATGCACCGTTCTACGTCACCACCGGCGCGGACGGCGCGAAGCACGGCGGCCAACACCCGCCTGGTGCTGACCATCGGATTCGGCGGCCTTCTGCTCTTGCTGGCTTTCGCCGGATTCGATAGCGTCCAAAAGCTCCGGCAGATTCAACAGCGCAACGACGCCATCCGCGAAAGCTTCCTCGCGCGCACCCGCCTGCTCGAGCAGATCCGCTCCGGCGTTTATCTATCCGGCACTTATGTGCGCGATTACTTGCTGGAGCCGGCCCCGGCCAAGGCCGAAGCCCACCGCGCCAGCCTGCTGCGCACCCGTAACCGCATGGAAGCCTCCCTGACGGCGTACGAAGCGTTGCCGGATGAGGCGCAGGCCGCCCCCTTGCGCGATCTGAACGCCGGGCTGCGCGATTACTGGAACATCCTCGCCCCGGTGCTCACCTGGAACGCCGGCCAGCGGCGCGACCGCGGTTACGCCTTCCTGCGCGACGAAGTCTTTCCCCGCCGCACCGCCATGCTGCGCATCGCCGATCAGATCGCCGGCATCAACGAAGCCCAACTGGATGTCGGCAAACACGAAGTCATCGACATGTTTTCGATGTTCCGCCGCAATGCCATCTTCACGCTCGGCTTGACCATCGCCGTGGGCTTCGTCCTGGCCATCTTCTGCATGCGAAAGATCGTGGCCCTCGAAACCGAAGCCGCCGCGCGTTACGAAGAGGTAGTGACCGCGCGCGCCGAGCTGAAACAGCTCTCCGCCAGGCTGGTGGAGACGCAGGAGAACGACCGGCGCGCCGTCTCCCGCGAGTTGCACGACGAAGTGGGTCAGGCCCTGACCGGAGTGCGGGTAGAACTCGCCAATCTCTCGCAACGCATCCGCACGCGCGACTTGCCGGGCGCCGAGCACAAGCTCGAAGAGATCAAGGAGTTGGTGGAGGACTCCCTGGGAGTCGTCCGCAACATGGCGCTCTTGCTGCGGCCCTCCATGCTCGACGATCTCGGCCTGGTGCCCGCCCTCCAGTGGCAAGGGCGTGAAGTATCCAAAAGGACCGGCCTGCGCGTGCGCGTCGCGGCCGAAGGCGTCTCCGACGATCTGCCGGAAGAGCACAAAACCTGCATCTACCGTATCGTGCAGGAATCCCTGCACAATTGCGCACAACATGCCGAAGCCACTACCGTGCGCGTCACCGTCGCGCAGGAGGCCGATAGCATCCGGCTCGCCATCGAAGACGACGGCAAAGGTTTCCACCCGCAGCAGGAGCGCGGTATGGGGCTGCTGGGCATGCAGGAACGCGCTACACACCTGGGCGGCGCCTTTGCGCTGGACACCCGCCCCGGCAAAGGCACCACCGTTTCCGTGATTCTGCCCACCCCCAAGACGGCGGATCTGGGCGTCGAGGCGGCCACATGACTACGATCCGCATCCTGCTGGCCGACGATCACCGCGTGGTCCGCCGCGGCCTGTGCCTGCTGCTGGAAAGTCAACCCGGCTTTCAGGTGGTGGCTGAAGCTTCCGATGGCCGCCAGGCGGTCGCCCTGGCCGACCAGCATACGCCGGACATCGCCGTGCTCGACGTGGCCATGCCGCTGCTGAACGGCATCGAGGCCGCCCGCCAGATCTCCGCCAGGCTCCCCCAAACCGGAATCGTTTTTTTGAGCATGCATTCCGACGAAGGCTACGTGCTGAAGGCCCTGAAGGCGGGCGGCAAGGGCTACCTGTTGAAGGATTCCGCCGAATACGATCTGATCAATGCCATCCGCGCCGTCCACGATGGCAAAGCCTTCTTCAGTCCGGCGATCAACAAAATGCTGGCGGACGAGTATATGCGCCAGTTGCGCGATCGGGAAGTGGAAGACAGTTATGAACTGCTGACCACCCGCGAGCGCGAAGCTCTGCAGCTGTTGGCGGAGGCCAAAACGCCCAAGGAAGTAGCCTCCATGTTGAATCTGAGTCTTTATACGGTGGAGACTCACCGCAGCAATATATTTCAGAAGCTGAACTTGCACAGCACCGCGGAGCTAATCCTGTATGCGGTGCGCAAGGGCGTAATTACCTGATATGCCCGCGCTCCCCCGTGTGGCTTTCGGGCTGGCGCTGGGCGCCGCGAGCGTCGCTCTGCAAAAGCTGCTGGCGCAAATCCTCGGTACTGATTCATACCAGTTACTGCTCAGTGCCGTGGCCATCAGCGTCATGTACGCGGGTATCCGCGCCGGCGCTGCCGCGCTCGCTGTCACCAGTGCAGCTAAGTTGTTCCTCTTCCTCCCCCAAGAAAGCTCCCTGCACATAGCCGATGTTCGGCTCTTGATCCGCTTCGGCTTCTTCCTGTGTTTGGGCCTGCTCATCTGCTGGCTGGGACAGAAGCTGCAAGCCTCCCAGAAGAAGGTGAGAGTACTCAGCGGCCTGCTGCCCATCTGCGCCTGGTGCAAGAGAATCCGCGACGAGCACGACCACTGGGAACAATTAGAGGCCTATATTCACGATCACTCCGAGGCCGATTTCACGCACGGCATGTGCCCCGACTGCACCCGCAAATTCGGCAACTGAACTGGCTTGCCCGCCGGCCTGTACCTCATTGCTAAGCTGCTCTATAGGGCGCAACGCCCGCACTCGGGAGGTCTGATGTCTTTCCGGTCCGCTACGCTCGCAGTCGCCGCAGGGCTAACTCAACTGGCATACGCCGCCGCGCCGGCTCTCATGCCGATCCCCATCAAAGTTCAACCCGCCTCGGGAAATTTCCCGATCGATGCGAACCTCGTCGTCGAAACAGTCGGCACAGCCAACGCCCGCCTGGCGCCCGCGGTCCAGTCTTTTCTCGCCCGCGTGTCCCGCCAAACCGGCGTGCTGTACGCGCCCACTCCTCCGTTGCCGCCCGACGCACACCGCCTGGTAATCGAGTGCGCCGCGACGGCCGATTACCCCGCTCTCAGCGAGGATGAGTCTTACGCGTTGGATGTCTCCGCCACCCAAGCCCGCATCCAGGCCGCCACCGCCGAAGGCGCTATCCACGGCTTAGCCACCTTCGTACAGCTCATTCAGCCCGGCCCGAATGGTTTCCAGGTTGGCGCTGTGCATATCGAAGATCGCCCGCGCTTCCCCTGGCGCGGCCTGATGTTGGATGTGTGCCGCCATTGGATGCCGGTCGAAGTGGTCAAGCGGAATCTGGACGCCATGGCCGCGGTCAAGCTCAACGTGCTGCACTGGCACCTTTCCGAAGACCAGGCCTTTCGCGTGGAGAGCAAACGCTATCCCCGTCTGCACCAGATGGGTTCCGCCGGCGACTATTACACCCAGGATCAGATCCGCGACGTGGTGGCCTACGCGCGCGATCGCGGCATCCGTGTGGTTCCCGAGTTCGACATTCCCGGACATACCAGCGCCTGGTTCCCCGGCTATCCCGAACTCGCTTCCAGCCCGGGGCCTTTCACTCTCGGTGGTAAAGGTTCCGTGATGGATCCATCCAAGGAGAGCACTTATACCTTCCTCGACGGCTTCATCGGCGAGATGACCCAACTGTTCCCCGACCCGTACTTTCACATCGGCGGCGACGAAGTGAATCCGCGCACCTGGAATCAGTCGGACAGTATTCAGGCGTTCGCCAAAGAGCATGGATTTGCGAACGCGCCCGCCATCCAGGTCTACTTCAACCAGCGGCTCTTGAAGATCGTGCAGAAGTACGGCAAGACCATGGTGGGCTGGGACGAGATCATGGTGCCGGGCCTTCCCACCGACGCGGTAATCCAGTCGTGGCGCGGGCAAAAGTCGCTCTACGATGCGGCCGCGAAGGGATACCGCGGCATCCTTTCCTGGGGATACTATCTGGATCATCTGAGCCCGGCATCGTTTCACTACGGCGTCGATCCTTTAGGCGGCCCCGATGCCGCCAACCTGACGCCCGAGCAGACCGCCCGTATCATGGGTGGCGAAGCCTGCATGTGGACGGAATTGGCGGGACAGGAAACGATCGACGACCGCATCTGGCCGCGCACGGCGGTGATTGCAGAACGGCTATGGTCGCCGCGCGAAGTAACTGACGTGGATGCGATGTATGCGCGCCTGGACCCCATCAGCCGCAACCTGCAATTCACCGGCGTGCGGCATCTCGCCAATTATCAGCCTATGCTCGATCGCCTGGCGGGCGACGGGCCCGTGGAACCAGTGCGGGTACTGGCGGAAGCCGTGGAAGCGCTGGGCCTGGGCACCGGCCGCCGGGGGGCCGCTTGGGGAACCGCGCCGCTCAACCGCTTCGTGGACGCTTGCCTGCCCGAAAGCAAACTCGTGCGCGACATGCAATTCGCGGCCAAACGCTTCGCCGCCAACCCGGCCGGCGATGCGGAAGATGCTGCCCGCTTACGCCGGCAATTCGAAATCTGGGCTGCCAACGACGCACTATTCGAGCCCATTGCGGAGAACAACAAAATCCTGGCCGAGGTGATCCCGCAGTCGAAAGACCTCGCGGCACTCGGATCGGCCGGCCTCCGGCTACTGGACTATCTGACGCCTCCGCTTCCCGAGCCAGCCGGGAAGAAGCACAAGAAACCAAAGAAGGCGGAATTGGCAGCGCAAAAAGCCGCGAAGGCCGCCGAAGCGGAATGGCTCGCCAAAGAGAACGCGGAACTCGACCGCCTGTCGCGCCCGCCCGCCCGGTCGCAACCATCGTCCGATGTGCTGTTAGCCGCTTACCGCCCGGTTAAAGTGCTGGCCGGCGCCGTGCGTCCCTAATAGATGCGCTTCGTATTATCTATTACTCACCCGATGTTACCCGATGTATACAGTGCACTATCGAACATGATTACCGTCCCTCTGGTACTTACTACTCTTTGCTCCCGCCGAGTCACCGACCTATACTACAACTGAGCGCTACTACAGCTAAGCCGAAGAAGAAGCTTACAAGCTCTTCCGGCAAAACCAGACTGTATTGGAGGAGAAATGACATTGTCTTTACGGATCTCTCGACGTGTGTCTCGACGCCTGCCGCTGTCCTGTATGGCTGTTGTAGCGGGCATTGTATGTTGTTCGAGCGCTTTCGGCCAACCTATGACCGGTTATTCCGGCAGGGCTTATGGCACCATCGTCTGGGCGCAACCGGCCAACGCTACGGTCGCTTCCGGACCTACCGCGGTCAGTACTATTTGTACTGAAACAACCGGAATCTCCGACTCCAACAGCGTTGCCGGCGTCTCTCTCGGCGCACTGGCTTCCACCGGTGTCATCGATACTTCGGTATCTTCAGCCGATCTGAGTGCGGGCAGTTCTGCAACCGCTATTGCCGAGGTAAATGGAATCAGTCTCCTGGGCGGCCTGATTACAGCCGATGCGGTTAAATCGGTCAGTAGCTCGATTTCGTCGGCGGGCGCGTATTCCTTCAGCAGCATGGGAACCAACTTCACCAATGCGATCGTGGCGGGCATTCCGATAGGGGTCGACGTCGCGCCGAACACGCACATCCTGCTGCCTGGAATCGGTCACGTAATCCTCAATGAGGAGATCGCCAATGTGGGCGCCACCTCGGCCAGCCTGACGGTTAATGCGATCCATATTAAAGTATTGCAAGTCAATTCCCTAAACCTGCCCGTCGGGACCGAGGTGATCGTGGCCCACGCGCAGAGCAGCACGCTGGCCAACGTGGCGCTGATCAGCGGATTCGGTTACGGCTCGTCGGTCACGGCCGCCGGAGTGCTGGATGCGGGGCGCACGGCGGTGGTTGTCCTGAACTGCTCCGGTGTGGACGAGGACGAAACTAACTCCACCGCCGGCGTGAACGTGCCCGGCGTGCTCACTACTGGAGTGGTCCGCACCAGCGCGCAAGAGTCCGTCACCAGCAGCAGCGCCGCGGGTGACATTACCGCCAGTGTTGCCGGCCTGAACCTGCTCACCGGCTTGGTGACGGCCACTACCATCACGGCGGATGCCGGCGTATCTGCCAGCGGCTCTAACATCACCTTCAGCGACAGTGGCTCGGTCTTTGTCGATCTGACTGTGGCTGGACATCCCGAGGTGGGCGCGAACCCGGCGCCCAATACGCATGTGTCCATCGCCGGACTGGGGACGCTGTGGCTCCATCGCGTGATCAAGACGTCCACTTCCATTGAGGTGCGCATGGTGGAGTTAGTCGTAGACGCCGCCAACACCCTCGGCTTACCGGTTGGCGCGGACGTTCGCATTAGCGTCGCGCACGTCGGAGTGACTCAGTAGTCAAAAAAACGGAGGGCGGGCTTTAGCCGGCGCGGGGCTTCAGCCCCGCTGCTGCGAACCTTTTGCGGTGGCCTCCCAGCCCGCCCGCCGAAAAACTAAAACTCGTACCGCAAAGCAAACTGCATCGACCGCGGCGGCATAGTCCCCTGAAATTCCCCAAACGTCAGCGGCGATTGCAAACTCAAACTCGGGTTTGTGAAATTCGGGTAATTGAAAGCATTAAATGCCTCCGCCCGGAAACAAGTTCTCAATTCCGTTCTGGTGCACGCCGCCTGAAGCTGTCGGCGTATTCAACACCGCCAGCGAGCTCAGCCAGTACTTCGTGTTGTACGCCGGTTCCCCGCCTGGTCCGAGATATACACCAACCCGCCACCACGTACGTGTGGGTGACCACATCTCCTTCGCTGTTGATCTGACTAGTCTAGGGGGAGTCTAAACAGACAACATTGTCTGGTAACTTGTCGCTGGCGGTGCGACGATACCCAGGCTGGGAGCGGCAAAAAAACTGCGATTAGACCCTCTAAAAATTTATAAAGAGAGTGTGCATGATATCCGAGCAAGTGTCAAGGCTTTTATAGTCGACTCTTATAGTCGATTGAAAATCCGCGGCCCCGGCTGTGCTAACTTAGTGGTACGCAGACGCAAGGCCAAACCCATGTCACCCGTCCCCGAAATCGTTGCATCGCAAGCGCCCCAAAGCGCCTCCAGCGTTGTCAAAAAACACGGGTTACGCGAAATTGGCTTCCATCGGTCAAAAAAATTCTTCGAACCCAATTTGCCCCGCCGCGTTTGCCCCCGCGCGTGCCCAAGGCGTATAATCCCCTGAGCGCATCCCAACAATTCCCAAAAAAGGTGCTAATCCATGTGGATTCGAAAAGGACAACGTGACCGTCTGAAGGGAGTCGATTCACCCGTACCCACGCAACTGGTCTCCAACGAAGAGTACATCCCCCGCCCGCAAAGCCAGAAGCAGAAGGAAGTCGAATATTGGACCGGCCACATTGCCGAAGAGAAGTCCCGCAAACTCGGCATGGACCGCCGCAAATTCATGGCGACCCCCATGGGCCTCGCCGCCTGCTTCCTCGCTTCCAACAAAGTCTGGGGCAAAGTCTGGGATGTCGATGAAGACGAAACCACCGACCAGGGCGCCTACGAGGAAAAGCTGCCCAAGGGCGAATATTTCGTCCTCGATGTCCAGTCTCATTTCACCAATGGCATCCCCATCGGTCTCCGCGGTGACATCGGCAAGATGGAATTCTTCCGGAACATGGGTTTCAAGCTAAAAGAAGACAAAGAAGCCTACAGCTTCCATAACTTCATCAAAGAGATGTTCTTCGATAGCGAAACCGACATGATCGTTATCTCCGGCGTGCCGGGCAAGGAGTTACAGCGCGATAAGGATGGCAAAGTACTGGAAGGTCAGGCGCGCACGCCCGGTCTGAACATTCTGCCTAGCTGGCTCATGGCCCAGGCCCGCGATGAAATTAACTCACTCGCGCAATCCAAGCGCGCCCTAAGTCAGGGCAACCTGGCGCCTAATCATTACTGGGACAAGACTGCTAACAAGCCGGACAAAGCCGCCACTATCGAGCAGATGGAGCGCGAGCTCAACTTATACAAGATCTCTTCCTGGAAATGGTACTGCCACACCGATCCGGGCCGCTCCGGCGGCGGCTTCCAGTGCGACGATGACAACGCCCAATGGTTTATCGAGGAATCTCGCAAGCGCGGCATGAAGTTCTTCAGCGTCCACAAAGGTTACTCGTATCAGTCGCGCATTCTCGGCCACCTGGCGAATCCCAAAGATATCGAAAAAGCCGCCTTGCGCAACCCCGATATCACTTGGGTCATCTATCACTCGGCCATCCAGCACGGCCCCAATGAACCTAACTGGGAAGAAGGCGATAAGTACGATCCAGTCACCGGCGACTTCGCCTGGCACAACGTCCTGATGGATATCAAGCGCCGCAACCCGCAAATCCAAAACGTCTACCCGGAACTCGGCAGCTTCTTCGGTCCGCTCGCCATCTCAAACCCCACCATGGCCATGCACGGCGTCGGCAAGAATATCAAATACTACGGCGTGGATCATGTCATCTGGGGAACCGACTGTCTCTGGTGGGGATCGCCCCAGTGGGTCATCGACGCCTTCAAGCGTTTCCAGATCAGCGACGAGTTATGCGAGAAGTTTGGCTATCAGAAGCTCACGAAAGAGGACAAAGCCAAAATCTTCGGCCTGAATGCCGCCAGGCTATACAATCTCGACGTCACCGCCAAACGTAACCCGCTGCCCGCCGACGCGTTGTCGCGTCTGAAAACTGCCTATCTCGGCAATGGCGGCCAACGCTCCAACGAGGCTTACGGGTGGGTTCGCGCCGCCGACTAATCACTGGAGTGCGGGCTTTAGCCGGCCGCGGGACTTCAGTCGCGCTCTTCCTGGTCCTCCCCTGCTTCGTCGCCGCCCAAACCCACGTCAACCAACCCATCCCCAAATACGTCACCGGGGACGAATGCCTCTTCTGTCACCGGGTCAAGGTAGCCGACACCTGGGGAATTAACCCCCACGCGAGAACCATACACACCCGAGAAGATTCCGGCGCCGAATTAGTCCTGGGATCCCATACCCCCCAGCGAAGCCTCAAGCCAGATAGCTACGGCAAGTTCGACTTACTCTCTACCGACGGCAAAACCTGGGATAAAAAAGCCTTCGCCCTCCGCTGCGCCGGCTGTCATACCACGGCAGTCGACCCGCAAACCCACGCCTTCTCCGCCTCCTCACTCGATTGCTACACCTGTCACGGCATCGCTCCTGAGAACCATCCCAACGACACATCGCTCATCTGGTTCTCCAAGAAACATCCAAAGGATCCCAAGCAGATCGTCTTTATCTGCGGGCAATGTCACCTGCGCGAAGGCAAAGCCAAATCGAATGGCCTGCCCTATCCCAATAACTTCGTCGCCGGCGACGATCTCTTCGCCGATTTCCAGGTTGATTTCGCGAAAGCCGGCGACCCGAATCTAAACCCCGGCGACCGCCACATTCTCCGCAACGTCCGCGATGTGCTCCTGAACGCCACTGACACCACCTGTATTAGTTGCCACAACATTCACAACGACACCTCCGCCAAACATCGCCTGGTTCTGAGCGGTCCCATCTGTCTCGATTGCCACAATGCCGAAGGTCCCAAGAAAATAGTCAAGAAGTACGAAGTGCACAGTGACTTATGCGAATACTGATCCTGCTGTCACTAATGATTCCGGCGCTGGCGCAAGAACCTCCTAAGGCGCACTTCCACCACATCCATCTCAATGCAACCGACCCCGCCGCAGCCATCGAATTCTATACTCACAAATTCGATTGTGAAAAGGCCATATTCGCCGGTCGCCCGAGGGGTGAGGATGCTGTTTGGGCGCAACAATCCTGGATACTCTTCAACAAGGTAAACATCCCGCCGCCGTCAGAGATCGTATCCGCTATCTGGCACTTCGGCTGGGGCGCCGAAGACATGCCGGCGGTCTACAAGAGACAAATCGATTCCGGCACGAAGTTTCAAACCCCCATCACCGACATCAGCGACTTGGCAAATAAACCCGCCGGCAGCTTCTTCTTCGCGTATGTGGACGGCCCCGATCACGCACTGATCGAGCTGAATAGCGCCGCTCACCACCACTTCGGACACGTTCACCTGCTCAGTCAGGACCCCGTAGCCGCCGGCCAATGGTACAAGAAATACTTCGGCACCCCAGGCTATATCAGCCAACGTACCGGCCGCGTCTACCGCGGTGTCCATGTCGAACCCGTAGCGTCACTCATGATGGACAACGTGAACATTATCATCTTCCCCATTGAATACGCCCGCGACGCCATGCCGGAGCTCTGGAAAGGTCGCAAAGACTTCGAACCCACCACAGGCCGGGTGGTCGATCATCTGGCCTTCAGCGTGGACAACCTGCATGACACGCTGGAGCGCTGCCGCAAAGACGGAGTTAAAGTAACCAATGGCAACTTCGTAGAAGGCCCCGATCACATAAGTATCGAGTTAGTGGAAGGACGCGCAGCGAAGAACTAATATGGTACAACCAATCTGGAATTTCGAGCAGGAACCCTGGATAGACGAAAGGCCCGATGAAACCAGCATCAACCTGCGCGCCTATTTCGATCGCATGCCGGATGACAAGATGCAACAATACTCACCGGACTGGAGCGACGAGCAGATCGTCGAATGGGACGGCAACTTCCGCGACGATGGAGCCTTGATGATGGCCTGCTGCGAGCGCGACGTGGACGTGGCCGAATACCGTCGGGTCATGGAACGGGCCCGCGCCTACCGCGATCGCGTCCGCAATGCACCCACTAACTCAGCCACAAACCGCTCGACATCTTCCTCCGAGTTATAAAGCGGGGCCGGAGCGGCCCGCAATATATCCGGCTCGCGCCAGTCGCAGACCACCCCGGCCGCGGCCAACCGTTCACAGACCGCCCGCACCGAACCCGGAACCCGAATCGAAAGCTGCGCCCCGCGCCGCTCCTTATCCCGCGGCGTCGCGATCGTAAATCCGCACTCCGCATGCCGGTCCAGCAGCGATTCCAGGTGTCCCGTAAGCACCAAGCTGCGCGCCCGTACCCACTCCATCCCAGCCTCATCGAACAAGTCTATCGAAGCCCGCAGCGCCGCCATTGACAGCACTGGTGGATTGCTCACCTGCCACCCTTCCGCGCCGGGCGCGGCATGAAAATCGGGCCCCATGCGGAAGCGCGTCTCGAGCTCATGCCCCCACCAGCCCGCAAACCGCGGCAGTGTCTCTGCGCGTGCGTGCCGCTCATGCACGAAGCAGCCCGCGATGCTGCCCGGCCCGCCGCACAGATACTTGTAAGTGCACCACACCCCAAAGTCCGCGTCCCACTCGTGTAGCTTCAACCGTAAGTTTCCCGCCGCGTGCGCTAAGTCGAAACCCACCACGCAGCCGCACGCGTGCCCCGCGCGTGCCACCCGCGCCATATCGAATGCCCGGCCCGAAGAGTAGTTGACGCCGGCGATCAGCACCAGCGCGACTGACTCGCCCTCGCGATCCAAGAGCTCTTCTAACTCGTCTTCCCCCGCCACGGTCACCACCGTCTCGGCCGGATCGAATCCATGAAACTGCACCTGTGACTTAACCGCGTACCGGTCCGACGGAAACGCGTGCTGCTCCATCACAATCCGGTGCCGCTGCGCCGTCGGCCGGTAGAATGAAACTAGCATCAGATGCAGATTCACCGTGAGCGAGTTCATCGTCACCACCTCGATAGGCAGTGCGCCCACCAGTCGCGCTGTCTGCTCGGTCAGCAGCTTGCCGTACTCCACCCACGGATGCCGCGCCCGGAAGTGACCATCCACGCCCAGCAGTTCCCAATCCTTCATTTCCTGCTCTATGTAAGCGCGCGTGGTCTTCGGTTGCAGACCGAGCGAGTGGCTGCACAGATAAGCGCACTCGCGCCCATCGGCCGCCCCCGGAATATAGAACCGCTCCCTATAAGTGGACATCACCCTCGCCCCACAAACGGCATCTTAGTAGCCATCACTGTCATGCACTCAACATTAGCCTCCAACGGCAGGTTCGCCATATACAACACGGCATCCGCCACATGCCGCACATCCATCACCGGCTCCGCCTTTCGCGATCCGTCCGCCTGCGGCACGCCCGCCGCCATCCGCGCCGTCATCTCCGTACCCGCGTTGCCGATGTCGATCTGCCCGCAGGCAATGTCATACTGTCGCCCGTCCAGCGAGATGCACTTAGTCAGTCCTGTAATAGCGTGCTTAGTGGCCGTATATGGCGCGGAGTTAGGCCGCGGTGCATGCGCGGAGATCGATCCGTTGTTGATAATCCGTCCGCCGCGCGGCACCTGGGTCTTCATGATTTTGATAGCTTCCTGCGCGCACAGGAACGCACCCGTCAGATTGACTCGCACGACGGCGTTCCATTGCTCGAAGGTCAGTTCCTCCATCGGCCTGCCCGGCGCGCTGATGCCGGCGTTATTGAACAGCACGTCCAGGCGGCCGAAAGCTTCGCGCACCCTGGCGAACAGCACCCGCACGGCCTCCGGATCGCCCACGTCTGCCGGCACGGCCAGCACCTCGCCGCCGCCCGGCGCAGCCATGCCCGCGGTGCGCTCCAGTTCCGCGGCGCGCCTTCCCGCCAGCACCACTGAGTATCCGGCCCCTTGTAAGGCCAGGCTCACCGCGCGCCCGATCCCGCTCCCGGCGCCAGTCACCACCGCAATCTTCCTGTCTGTTGCCATGTTTGTTTACTAGCCAGTGTAACCTTCCGCGCTCCCGCCGGTATTCTCTATCAGTCCGGCTAACCGCAACACGGCCGCGCCGTCTAACGAGCAACCATGCGTTACGCTATCCGCACGCTCCGCCGGTCGCCCGGCTTCACCATCATCGCCCTTCTCACCCTCGCGCTCGGCATCGGCGCCAACACCGCCATCTTCAGCTTCGTGAATGGCGTGCTGCTCAAGCCCCTTCCTTATTCCGACCCGCACGGCATCGTGATGGTTTGGGAGAAACCACCGGGCGGTAGCCGCAACGGCATCTCCACCCTCAACTTCCTCGACTGGAAGAATCAGAATACCGTCTTCGCGAATATTGCGGCGATCAATTACGGCGGGAACGTCACCTTGACCGGCGCCGGCCGGCCGGAGGAGTTTCCCGGCGTGCGGGTTTCGGCTTCTTACTTCGATGTCTTCGGCGTGCAGCCCGTTCTCGGCCGCACTTTTGCACCAGGCGAAGACCAACCCGGCAAATCTTTGGTCGTGGTGCTCAGCCACCGCCTGTGGGAGAACCGCTTTGGTGCGGATCCTTCCATCATCGGCCGCACCCTGACGCTGAATGCCAAACCGTATACGGTCATCGGCGTCATGCCCGCCAACAGTTCTTTCGACCGCACCTTTGAGCAACTCTGGACGCCGCTGGCTTTCGATCCGCGCGACATGACCCGCGACTATCACTGGCTGCTCAGCTTCGCCCGTCTCAAGCCAGGAGTCTCGCTCGAAAAAGCGCAGGGCGTCATGAACGCCATCGGTGCGCGTATCGCCGAGACGTATCCTCAATCTAACAAAGGCTGGGGCGTTACCGTCGAGCGCCTCGAGGACCGTATCGTCGGCAACCAGCTTCGCAGCTCGCTTCTGGTCTTGCTGGCGGCCGTCGGCGCAATTCTGCTGATCGGTTGCGCAAACCTGGCTAATCTGACATTGGCGCGCGGCGCGGCCCGCGAACGCGAAATCGCCGTGCGCGCTTCGCTCGGTGCCGGCACATGGCGATTGATCCGCCACGTGCTCGTCGAGAATCTGCTGGTCGCGGTCGCGGGTGGAGCACTCGGCCTCGCGCTCGGCTACGCCATGATCCGCGGCCTCATCTGGCTCGCGCCGCCCTTCTCTCTGCCGAGCGAAGCCAACGTGTCCATCGATCCGGCCATCCTGCTCTTCACCCTGGCCATCTCGCTTATCACTGCCCTGCTATTCGGACTCGCCCCCGCCATCCATGCCACCCGCGTCGATCCAGCTTCTTCCATGAAGGAAGGCGGCCGCGCAGCGTCATCCGGAGCCGGGCGCGCGCGCCTGCGCAGCGCCTTGATCGTCTCCGAAGTCGCGTTGGCCTTCGTGTTGCTGGCGGGCGCCGGCCTGCTGCTGGGCAGCTTCTATCGCATGTTGCAGGTCGATACGGGATTCACCAGCACCAACATCACCACTGCCCACCTGCCCATCGCGCGCGATCGTTTCCCTCAACCCGCCCAACTCCTCCAATACGTGCGCCTCCTCGACCAGCGCCTGCGCGCTATCCCGGGAGCCCGTGACGTGGCGTTCACCAACGTGCTCCCCATGGAAGGCTGGGGCGATGGCATGCCTTTCCTCATCGCCGGCCGCCCGTTCGTCGATCGCGCCAATCGCCGCGCCTGCTTCTACAAGCGGGTCACCAGCACTTATTTCCGCACCCTCGATATCCCCCTGCTGCGCGGCCGGACGTTTACCGGCGATGATACCCGCGGCGGCGCGCCCGTGATCGTTATCAACCAAGAGATGGCCAAGCGCTATTTTAAAGGCGAGGACCCCATCGGCAAGCGCATTCTGATTCAGGAGATCCTCTACGGTCAGCCTGGTCTCGGCCCGGAGATCCCCTGGGAAGTCGTGGGCATCGTGGGCGACGAACAAACCGGCAGCCTGATCGATACCAAAGACCCGGGCCTGTATGTCACGTTCGATCAGAGTCCCACTGACGACGTAAACATGGTACTGCGCGGATCAGTCGATCCACGCACGCTCACATCCGCCATCTACGCCGCGGTCCACGCGGTCGATAAAGATCAGTCCATCGCCGAACTCCAGACCCTCGAACAAATCAAGACCGGCACCGTGGCCAGCGATCGCATGCAAACCATGCTGCTGGCCATTTTCGCCGCGCTGGCATTGCTACTGGCAGCCATCGGCATCTATGGCGTCATTAGCTATTCGGTCACCCAGCGCACCCACGAATTGGGCATTCGCGCGGCTTTGGGCGCCAGCCGCGGCAGCCTGCTCGCCATGGTGATTCGCCGCGGCATGCGCCTCACCGTGCTGGGCCTCGCCATCGGCGCAGCCGGCGCATTGGCCCTCACGCACCTGCTCGGCAGCCTGCTATTCGGCATCTCGCCGCGCGACCCGCTCACGCTCGCTCTGGTCGCCGCGGTCCTGTCGATCGTGGCGCTCGCGGCGTGTTACATCCCCGCCCGCCGCGCCGCCGGGATCGATCCGCTGGTCGCGCTGCGTTACGAGTGACTGTCGTTCGCCGCGCTGCCTTCCGCAGGATAGCCCTTACCGAACCAGTCCGTGTGCATGTTCGTGGGGATGTTCAGCACCCGCACGTGCTCGAAGCCCATCTCCCGCAGCGCGCGATAAGCCGGCCGGATGTTCGGACACCTGTCCATCGGGCAGCAGCCGCAATAGACCACGATATCCGCGTCCTTCGGCAGGTCCGCCACCGCTTTCTTCAGCAGCGCCATGCCTTCGGGCTTCGATCCCGGACCCGCCTCCAGCGCGTGAGAGATGTGCTTGCTGCGATACAGCACGGTAAACGCCGTGCACAAAACCACCGGTGGCTTGGCCGAGTGCAGCGCTTCCACCAGCGCCGCCGGCTCCATGAGTTCCGCTTTGGCCCACGGATCTCCCGCCTCCTGCCCTAAACAAATTGCCGCCAGAACCAGCGCACCAAATAGCTTTCGCATAATCACTCAGCATACCCCGAGTTACAATCGCGGCATGACTCGCCTTTTGGCCGCATGCCTCTGCCTGGCCAGCGTTCTCGCCTGGACCGCCACCCGCCCCGCCGATATCCCTTTCGCCAAGCACACGCTCGATCTGGGCGCCAACGAAAGCTGCGCCATCGCCGATATCAACGGCGACGGCCGGCCCGATATCGTCTCCGGCGAGAACTGGTACGAAGGGCCGCATTGGATCAAGCACAAGTTCCGGTCGCTGCCCTACACCAACAACTACATCGATAACTTCAGCGACCTGCCGCTGGACGTGAATGGCGACGGGCGCATCGATATTGTGAGCTGCTCCTGGTTCGCGCACCGTCTCTTCTGGAGCGAGAATCCCGGCCCCGGCGGGGGTGAGTGGAAAGAACACATGATCGAGACTGGCTCGCCCGTGGAGTTCGCGTTCCTGGTGGATCTGGATAACGATGGCAAAGCCGAGGAAGTGCTCCCCGAGTTCGGAGACCCGAACATGCCGCTCGCCTGGTATGAGAGGACGCCTGAAAGAAACCCTCAAGCGAAGGGCGAGTTCGTCAAGCACGTCGTTAGCCCCAGGAGTTGGGGACACGGCATCGGTGTGGGCGACATCAACGGCGATGGCCGCAATGACATCATCACCCCCAAGGGCTGGTTCGAAGCGCCGCCCGACGCGCGTAACAGCATTTGGAAATGGCATCCCGATTTCGATCTGGGCGACACCGGGTTCATCTACGCCTACGACGTGAATGGCGACGGCCGCAACGACATCGTCACGTCTATGGCCCACAACTACGGCATCTTCTGGCTTGAGCAGGGCGCCGGCGGCCAGTGGACCAAGCACATCATCGACGAAAGCTGGTCGCAGGCGCACGCCCTCACGCTGGTCGATTTGAACGGCGATGGCCAGAAGGACCTGCTCACCGGTAAGCGCTACATGGCCCACAATGGCCACGATCCGGGCGAGCGCGAGCCCTTGGGCATCTACTGGTACGAGTTCATGCGCCTGGATGGCGGTAAGCAGATCGAGTGGGTGAAGCACGTAGTGGACTACAGCACACGCACCGGAGGCGGCATGCAGATTCCCGTGGCGGACCTGGATGGCGACGGCGATCTCGATTTTGTTGTGGCCGGCAAGAGCGGCCTCTTCCTGTTCGAGAACCTCACCCGAACCAAATAAGGGCACACCATGGGATTCGGGGCTGCCGGTCTGATCGCGCTAGCCTGGTCGGCGCTGCTTGTTGTTCTGCTGTTGGCGGCCGCGCGCTTTGGTCCCGCAGTGCGTGCCTTCGCCTGGCAAACGCGCCGATCGATGCTCGCGCTGGCACTGCTGCCGATCGCCTTGCGCCTGGCGCTGCTCCCGCAAGCGCCCGTGCCCACACCCAGAACACCGGACGACTTCAGCTTCACCCTTCTGGGAGATACCCTGGCGCACTTTCGCCTGGCCAATCCACCGCATCCCATGCGCCGCTTTTTCGAAACTAATTTCGTGCTGCAGGAACCTTCTTATAGCTCCATCTACCCATTCGGGCAAGGGCTCGCGTTAGCCTTCGGGCAGCTGCTTTTCGGATCGCAATGGGCCGGCGTCCTGCTTTGCACGGGTCTGTTTTGCGCCCTCTGCTATTGGATGCTGCGCGCCTGGACCACGCCCGCCGCAGCCCTGGCCGGCGGCCTGCTGGCGGTCTTCGTCTGCGGGCCGTTGCAGTATTGGATGAACACCTATTGGGGCGGATCTCTGGCGGCGGCCGGCGGATGCCTGATCCTGGGTTCTCTGCCGCGGCTGCAGGCCCAGGCACGCCGACGCGACGCCCTGCTGTTGGGCATCGGCCTGGCCATCGACTGGCTAACTCGCCCGTTCGAAACCTTGCTCATAACACTGGCCGCGGGTATCTATCTGTTAGCGGCGTTTCGCGGAGAGTGGCGTGCACTGGCGCGCATCGTGGCGCTCGCGACGGCCGCGGTGCTTCCGGCCCTGGCGCTAACATTGCTCGAAAATCGCGCTGTTACGGGCAAGTGGTTCACATTGCCTTACATGCTGAGCCAGTATCAATACGGCATCCCGGCCAGCTTCACCTTTCAACCGGTTCCCCAGCCACACCACGCCTTGACGCCGGAGCAGCAAACCGATTATGAGTTACAGTCTGCCGTGCATGGAAATTCCCCGGATTCGCTGGGGGCGTTCGCGGATCGCCTTCAAAAACGTGTGCGCTTCCTGCGCTTCTTCTTTCCGGTACCGATCTTGTTGGTTTTGCCGGCATTCCTGCCTTCGCTGCGCGAACCGCGCTTCTGGTGGGTGCTGCTGGCACTGGCGATCATGGCAATGGGTACCAACCTCTACCCGTACTTTTACCCGCACTACGTCGCCGGCGTTACTTGCCTTCTGATCCTCGTCGCGGTAACAGCGTTGCGGCAGGTCAGCCGGGTAAGTCCGCGCGTAGCGCAACTGATGTTCTTGTTATGCGCGGCGCAGTTCCTGTTCTGGTACGGGTTGCATCTGCTCGCCGGATGGCGGCCGGCGCTGGATTTGTCTGACCAATACGAGAGCTGGGATTTCGTCAACCACGGCGATCCAGAGGGCCGCCTGGCCATTGATCGCCGACTGGCGCAGGCCGGCGGCCAGCAACTTGTCTTCGTGCGCTACGGACCGCGCCATCCGCTCGACCAGTGGGTATATAACGCGGCCGATATAGATGTTTCGCGGGTAGTGCGCGCGCTGGATCTGGGTCCCGCGGAAAACGAGCAACTGCGAAAATACTATCCCGGGCGTACAGCGTGGCTGCTGGAACCCGACGCGAAACCGCCGCGCCTTACGCGGTACGCGCCATAGGCGGGGGGGGCGGGCTTTAGCCGGCGCGGGGCTTCAACCCCGCTGCAGCATCACCTCGGTTGCGGCAGGGCGGCGGGCTGCCTCGGGCAGAGTGCCGCCCGACAGGTCACCCGTCGATCTGACGGCACCCCAGGCGAGGGCAAGTAATCGCGACAGGGTGCCCTTCCGCGAACTCGATCGCGTGCTCCTCTGCCTCCGAGTCCAGGAGTTCGATCTTCTTACGCCGGCGAAGGCTGTTTGCCGCCGCCTCCCGAACGGTGTTCTCGAAGAAATGTGACTGATGGCCGCAGTCACATACAAATGACGAAGGATATACAAACCGGGCCATCTGTCTCACCACTTAGAATAGAAGCTTCAGGGCAAGCTGAACCAATCGTGGATTATTAACCGTAGTGTCGATCGAGCCGAATCCCGGCGCACCGAGCAGCGGACAGGCGGCGCAGATGCTGCTGCCAGGTGTGCCGAATTGCGGATGGTTAAAGAGATTGAAGACCTCGGCCCGGAAATCTAGCCGCAGCCCCTCGCGCCAAGGCAGAAGAAAGTGCTTGATGGCCGAGAAGTCCGTATTCACGAAATCCGGTCCGGAGACCGGAGTGCGGGAGGCGTTTCCGAGTTCGCCGGCCGGCGGGTTGGCGAAACAACTGACATTGAACCACTCACTGATTGTGGGATTGCTCAGGTGCGGGTTGCAAACCTGGTTCGGGCGGTTCAGGCTATTCCCGTCGTTCTCAAAGTTGACGCCGGAGTTATTGTCCGCCACCACGAAAATAGGAAACCCGGAAGTCGCCTTTTCGATTACAGTCAGTTCCCAATTTCCGGCGATCGCGTTGAGCGGACCGTTCCAGTCGCTGCCGAACGTCTTACCTTTGCCGAACGGCAGTTCATAGATCACACTAGCGGTGAAATCGTTGTTGAGGTTGACTTGAGACAAACCCCAATCCAACTGTTGCCAGCCAGGAAGCGGATAGTAAGGGGCGCCTAAGTTGCTGCCGAGTCCATCTGTGTAACCCGTATCGTAATTTCGCGAATACGTATAGCCGATCAACGCATAGAGACCGTGCCTGGCGCTCTTGGTCTCAGCCTTGATCTGCAGCGAATTGTAGTGGGCCCTCCCGTCGTCAGTCATATTATCTATGGTCGAGTATGGGAAGTTTGTCTCCGGAACGCCGAAAGCCGCTCCGCCCGGCCCGCAACCCAGCGTGTATCCCGCGACCACGCCGCAAGCGGAGGGAGATCCCACATTCAGGTTATTGCCATACACCAGGATGTGGGAAGCGCGAGACCCCGCGTATCCGACCGTCAACAGCACCTGCCCAGGCAGCTGGTGTTCCACGTTCACGTTGTACTGTTGCACCATACCCTGCTTGAAGTTGAGGTTCATTGAATTGATCGTGCCCGTGAAATCCCCGGGCGGGGGTGACGAGGTGACAATGGGAAAGCCGGACGACAAACTAATGCCGGTAGGTGTCAGTGGGTTTGCAGGCACGGTGGCGCAATACGAATTGGCAAATGGACATCCGCCGCCAAACGCAAATGCGTCAGACTCATAGTAATACGGCGGGTTTTGCCACAAGCCCTGGGCGCCCATGTTCCAGGAGGAATCATGATAGATCGCATAACCTCCGCGCACCACGGTAGTCTGGCTGCCCCAGGGTTTCCACGCCAAACCGATGCGCGGTTCGAGCGCGGTCCAATCCATCTTGACGCCCGCATATTCATCGGCGTTTTGCCCGGCGATAAGAAAAGTCTGGCTGGACAGGACGAAATTTGCCTGACGGTTGAACGCCTCGCTCTCTGGCGTCACCATGGCCCAGGCCAATCCTAAGTTCAATGTCAGATCCTTACTCACGCGCCAATCGTCCTGCACGTAAGGACGGTACATCTTCCAGCGCCGCCCGGTAACATCGCCGGCCAACGTTTGATCGTGGATAGCCAGATCGCTGAAACCCATCAACAACGATGCGGCGGGGTCTCCGCCCCAATCGCCGACGATGTCCCAGTATCCGTCCTGGAAGCCGACGCCCAGGACATTCAACTGGTTGGCGCGAATGTTGCCCCCGATCCGGATGTCGTGTTTGCCGCGCACCATATCGAACGAATCTGAGATCGAGAAAACGTTGGTGCCGCCCAAGAACGGCGAATACCCGCGGTCGCCCAGCGACCAGTAACCACTCAATTCCGTGGAGGTCAACCCGCAACTATTATTGCCCTCCAACGGGTTGCTTGGAGTCGAGTTGGCGCCCGGAATTCCGAGCTTGGTGGCCTCACAGGTTCCGCTGCCGTAAGACGTGAAGTAATCGATGATGCGGTTGAAACCGATGCTGAATTGATTCACCGTCCGCGATGAGAAGATGTGCGTTTCCGAAAGCGCGGCGTTGCGCCCGTGATTGTCGATGTTCTCGGTGCTGGCAAAAGCGCTCTGTTCGGCGAATCCCGGCGAGCCGCCCGGAACGAACGAATCTGCCTGATCGTAACTGAAGCGCGCGAACACAGAGTCTTTGCTGGAGAAATTGTGATCCAGCCGGATATCGAACTCGCCTTCGTTGAGTTTGCGCACCGGCTCGTTGACATAGTTGTAGCCGAGGGCCGCATTGTCTGCGTTGGGCAGGGGGTATAGGTTGATCATCTCCTGGCCGATCGGATTGAATAGGTTCTGCGGTATCTTATTACACGGAGTACCTGGCGACTGACTGCCGTTGGCGGCCGCGGGAAGCGCGTTGCCCGCGCCGTCGCACATAAAGGGATGGTTTACCAGGGCGCCAGTGGAAGTCTGTGTGGTCACATAAGGGTTATTCAGCGCTTCGGAATTCGGATTCCCGAACGCGTCGTCGGTGAAATCGCCGTTGCGCATGGCCGCGGTAGGAACCAGGCCCACATAAGGAATCCCGTGGCGTTGCATCTTGGCCTGATAATCGGCGAAGAAGAACGTCTTGTCCTTCTGAATCGGCCCGCCCAGCGAGCCGCCAAACTGGTTCAAATTGAATTGTTCCGTATAACTGGCAAAGAAACTGCGCGCATCCAGGTCCGTGTTGCGAAAAAATTCGAATAACGATCCGTGAAAGTCATTGGTTCCCGACTTAGTTGTTACTAAGACAGTCGGTCCGGCGCGCGTGCCATATTCCGCTGAATAGTTATAAGTCAAAACCTTGAATTCCTGTATGGCGTCCAGCGAAGGCAGGATGGCGATGCCCCCCGCCGTCAGTTCGTTGTTGTCATTGCCGTCGTACAGCCAATCCGTGGAGTTGGCGCGCGACCCGCCAACGGAGAGCGAAAAGGAGCCGCGCGCCGATACCTCGCTGCTCGGTCCGCCGTTGAAAAAACTCTGCGGATTGGTTTCCGTAATCGTGCCGGGCGTCAGCGTGGCCAACTGGACAAAATCGCGCCCGTTCAGCGGCAGTTCGGCCACTTGTTGCGAAGTGATCACCTGGCCCAGCGTCGCGTTGGTGGTCTCCACAGCCACCGCGGTGGCGGCCACTTCCACGCTCTCCTTCACCGCCGCGGGCACCAGCTTGAAATCAACCTCCCGATGTTCGTCCACTTGCAGGCGTATATCCCGCTGTTCGGTGGTTTGAAAGCCGGTGAAGTCCACGCGCACGGTGAAGTCGGCTACGGGCAGCAAAGGCACCAGATAATGCCCGGACTCGTCAGTCGTGGATTCGCGTGTGATTCCCAGCGCAGGCGCCGCTACCGTAACCTTCGCGCCGGCAATCGCCGACCCGCTGGCGTCCGTTACAGTGCCCGATAGGATTCCGGTAGCCTGGCCATACACCAGCGGACAGGTGCCGAGCACGAGCAAACAAACCACAGCAGCTAGCCGCGTTCTTCCTGTTGGCATCGGGACTTCCTTTCACAGCCGCTCTCTCGGGCGGCGATATAGTGCTCTCCCCTTGCAACCTGAATTGTGAAGATGGGGAAGTGAACCAGTATGACGTGATCGTTACGGCCGTGTCAAGGCTCTGCGAACCCTTTGAAAACAGGCCACTCACGGCGGTAAGCACAGTACCGTGAAACCTCGTAAAGGAACGCGTCTCTCTTTGCGGCGCCTCGTTGAGAGCATATAATAGCCTCTAACTGTTCAAGCATGCGCCAACGAACTTGGGGCCGACTGATTCTCCGTCTCGTCGTCGCGGGGGCGGGCGTTACCGCGGTGTCGATGATTTACGCCTACGCCATCCATGTCAATAGCACAACCGCGGCCCTCAGTTATTTGTTATTCGTGCTCGGCGCAGCCACGCTGTGGGGTCTGCCGGAAGCCATGGCGGTTTCGGTTATGAGCATGCTGTGGCTGGACTACTACTTCCTGCCCCCGGTGCCCGCCCTCGGCATACAAGATCCGGAAAACTGGGTGGCCTGGTGCGCCTTCCTGATTACTTCCTGGGTTGTCAGCGAGCTCTCCGCGCGACTGAAGAAGCGCGCCTCGGAAGCCGTCCAACGCCAGCGCGAGATCGAGCGGATGTACGCGCTGAGCTGCCGCCTGATGCAGGCCAGCGCTGCGAACACACTGTCGCAGAGCATTCCCGCCCAGGTGGCGGAAATTTTCGGCTGTCGTGGGGTGGCCTTTTACGACGCCTTTACGGGCCGAGTCCAGCGCGTGGGCGACACCGCCGGGATCGCGGAAGCCGCCCTGGTCGCTAAGGCTTCCGCCGACCCGGGCGTGGGCGCAGGAAACCCGGCGCTGATTCCGGTGCCTATGGGAACCAGTACGGCGGGCAGTCTGGGGTTCAGCGAATCCTCCATTTCCGCACCGGCCATGCAGTCCATCGCCAATCTGGTGGCCTTAGCCATCGACCGCGCCCGCAAGCAGGAGCGCGCCGCTCAGGCCGAAGGCGCGCGGCGTCATCAGGAGCTGAAGTCCATGCTGCTGGATGCCCTGGCGCATGAGTTTCAGACGCCCCTCACCTCCATCCGCGCCGGCATCGATGCCATGCTGGCGGAGGCTCCCCGGCGCGATCAGCGCGAATGGCTTGAAATTATGAACCAGGAGAGTGGGCGCCTTAGCGCGATGATGACCGAGGCCATCCAAATGGCGCGCATCGAGGCCGGCCACGTGGACCTGGACCTGCACACCCACACCGTGGAAGACTTGGTCTACTCAACATTAGAGAAGGAACTGGCTGGATCCCAAGTCGAAATTGAGTTGCCGCAAGATTTACCCCCGGTCTCAGCCGACGCCGGACTGATCCGGCTGGTGATTCGCCAAATCGCCGGCAACGCGCTGAAATATTCACAACCGGGCGCACCCATTACGCTGCGCGCGCATGCCGGAGAGGGCGGCGTGATAATCAGCGTCACCGATCGCGGGCCCGGTATTCCGGCGGATGAGCAGCGCCGGATTTTCGAAAAATACTACAGGGGGAAACAAGGCCGCGGCCATCTGACCGGGATGGGCATGGGCCTGCCTATCGCCCAGCAAGTGGTCGAGGCGCACGCCGGCCGGCTCTGGGTGGAAAGCCGCCCAGGCGAGGGCGCCACCTTCTCGTTTACTCTTCCCTGCGCCCATGAGGAAACCAGCGTATGAGCGGCGCCAAAATATTGGTGGTCGACGACGATCTGCAAATCCGGCGCGTGATGCGCAAAATGCTCGCCGCGCAAGGATACGCCGTCAGCGACGCGCGCAACGGTGAGGAGGCTTTGGAAACGTTACGGCGCAACCGGCACGATCTGGTTTTGCTGGACCTGGCCATGCCCGGCATGGGCGGTCTGGAAGCCTGCCGGGCCATTCGCGCCGGCTGGGATCTCGCCATTATTGTGCTGTCGGTCCGCGACATGGAGAAGGACAAAATCGGCGCTCTGGACGCCGGCGCGGACGACTATGTCACCAAGCCGTTCAGCATGCAGGAACTGCTGGCGCGCATCCGGGCCGGCTTGCGCCGCTCCCCGCTGGCGCCGGAAGCCGCGCCCCAACTGCTGCAAACCCAGGGCTTGGAGATCCACTTTGCGGCGCGCCGGGTGGTGGTGGGCGGCCACGAAATCCGCCTCACGCGCAAAGAGTTCGACTTGTTGCAGTATCTGGCAACCAACCCCAACACAGCTATTCCCCATCGCCGCCTGCTGCAGGCGGTGTGGGGCCCGGACTACGGCAATGAGGTCGTCTATTTGCGCGTCTTCATCAATCAGCTGCGCAAGAAGATCGAACCGGAACCTGCCAAGCCGCGTTACATCCTGACAGAACCTTGCATCGGATATCAATTCCACATTCCAGAGGAGCCCAAAAGCCAAACATGACACCGCACCGCGCGGCCGAACCATCGCCAGAACTGGTCTTCGACACGTTGAACGCATACCAACGGACCGCGGCCTTGCGCGCTGCGATTGAATTGAACCTGTTTCGCGCCATCGGCGAGGGACCCGGAGATGTGGCCTCGCTGGCGCGCCAATGCGCTTCATCCGAACGCGGCATCCGCATTCTTTGCGATTACCTGACCATTCAGGGGCTGCTCGCCAAGCAGGACGGCCATTACCAGCACACGCCTACCAGCGCGGTGTTCCTCGATCCTAGATCCCCTGCGTGCATGGCCTCGGCGGCGCGGTTCCTGGGCCATCCGGCGCTGGCAGAACCCTTCGCGCGCCTAGGCGGATGTCGTTCGCGGCGGACGTACGATTCTACCGGGGGACGGTTCGGTGGAAGCGGACAATCCCATCTGGGTGGAGTTCGCGCGCAGCATGGCGCCTATGATGGGGGCGATGGCCGGACCATTGGGTGCCCTGGTGCTCGACGGGCTAACCGGGCCGCTCGACGTGCTGGATATCGCCGCCGGCCACGGACTGTTCGGCATCGAAGTAGCGAAGCTCAATCGCGAAGCGCATGTGACGGCGGTCGATTGGGCGGCGGTGTTGGAAGTCGCGCGCGGCAATGCGCGTAAGGCGGGAGTGGAGGACCGCTATCACCTGCTGCCCGGCAGTGCCTTCAAGGTGGACTACGGCGGACCGTATGACATTGTGTTGCTCACGAACTTCCTGCATCATTTCGACGTGCCCACCTGCGTCGGTCTGCTGCGCAAGGTGCATGCCGCATTGAAGCCGGGCGGCCGTGCGGCCGCACTGGAATTCGTGCCGAATGAAGACCGCGTTTCACCCCCTGTGGCGGCAGCTTTCAGTTTGACGATGTTGGCAAATACCGTAGGGGGCGATGCATACACGCGCAGCGAATTGGAGAAGATGTACCTGGAAAAGCGCGCTGAGGAAGCCTTGCGCGAAACTGAAGATCGCTTCCGGGTGATGGCCGACGGTTGCCCTACTATCATGTGGGTCACCGACGCACAGGGTGGCATCCGCTTTGTGAACCGCACGTATCGCGAATTCTTCGGCATCACGTTCGAAGAGGTGGAGGAAAACAAGTGGTTTCCTTTGCTTCATCCGGATGACGCGCCCCGCTACATCGCAGCGTTCCAGCATGCCGTGGCAGCGCACGCGCCCTTCAACGCCGAAGCTCGTGTACGGCGAGCGGACGGGGAATGGCGATGGGTGGCCTCCTACGCCGAGCCGCGGTTTTCGCCGGCTGGCGAGTTTCTGGGTCACGTCGGCCTAAGCCCGGACATTACCCTGCGCAAGCAGGCGGAAGACGATCTGCGCCGCAGCGAGGAGAAGTTCCGCCAGTTGGCGGAACTTCTGCGAAGTTTTCTGGATGATGAATGCGGCGGGCACGGAAATTCTCTATGTCGGCCCGGCTTACGAGCAGGTGTGGGGCCGTACTTGCGAAAGCCTCTACCGCAACCCGATGGCGTGGCTGGAGGCCATTCACCCGGACGATCGGGAGGAGGCCCACCAGGTGTTCGCGAGACAGATGGCGGGCGAGGGCGTCGACTCGGTGTATCGCATTCAAAGGGCCGACGGCCAGCAGAGATGGATACGCGATCGTGCTTTCCCTATACGCGACGAGGCCGGGCGCCTGATCCGCGTGGCAGGCATCGCCGAGGATATCACCGAACACAAGCGCCATGAAGCGGAATTAGTGCACGCGCGCGAGGCCGCCGATGCCGCCAGCCTGGCCAAAAGCCGGTTCCTCGCCAATATGAGCCATGAGATCCGCACGCCCATGAACGGCGTGATCGGCATGTTGCAATTGCTGCTGGAGACCGATCTCACGCCGCAGCAGCGGGAATACGCCGCGGTGATTGAGTCCAGCGGGAAGACCTTGCTAACACTTATCGATAACATCCTGGATCTGTCTAAGATCGAGGCGCACAAGATTACGCTGGAACACGTGGAATTCAAACCGGCGGATGTCATAGAGGATGTTGTGGCGAGCCTGCGCACACGGGCCGACAGCAAGGGCCTGGGATTGCATGCTCGGGTGGCCGCGCAAACATCGCGTTTTCTGCGCGGAGATCCCCATCGCCTGCGGCAGATCTTGCTGAATCTCACCGCCAATGCCATCAAGTTCACCGCACGGGGCGAGCTGCGCATCGAGGTGGGAAGCGAGGCCCGGAATTCCCGCCAGGCCACGGTGCGTTTCTCCGTCACCGATACAGGCATCGGCATCCGGCCGGATCAGGCCGCGGAATTATTCGCGCCGTTTGTGCAGGCCGACACATCCACCACCCGCAAATATGGCGGCACCGGATTGGGGCTATCGATTTCGAAGCAGTTGGTAGAAATGATGGGTGGGAAAATTGGACTCCAAAGCGAGCCGGGCCAGGGTTCCACCTTCTGGTTCACTGCGGTTTTCGATATTGCGCCTGGGCCGGTCCCGGCTTCTGGCGAGGACGCCGTTCCCCAGACCGCCGCGTATGCGCCTGTACTGGCGCCGCCGGATGGGCACGGTGCGCGACAGGACGCGCGTATCCTGGTGGCGGAGGACGATCCGACCAACCAGCTGGTACTAGTGGGACAACTGCGCAGGCTTGGCTATCAGGCGCGCGTGGTTGCCACTGGCGAAGAGGCGGTGGCCGCGCAACAGCAGGAGAAATACGACCTGATCCTCATGGATTGCCAGATGCCAGGCATGGATGGCTTCGAAGCCACGCGCCGCATTCGACAGGATGGGAACCCGGATGCTTTGATCGTCGCCGTCACGGCCGATGCCATGGCGGGCGATCGCGAAAGATGCATCCAGGCTGGTATGAACGACTACCTCGCGAAACCGGTGGAGTTGAAGCAGTTGGCAGCCGTGCTGGCCAAGTGGCTGCCCGCACACTCCCCTGCAAAAAAGGTGCCAACTGTTCAACTGCCGGCAACCGGCTCCGGAGAGCCGGTTTTCGACGAAAAGAGTTTGTTGGAGCGTTTCGGCCAGGATGGACAGTTCGCACGCCGCATTGTGAACGGTTTCCTGGCAGACTTTCCGGCCCAGTTGGACAAATTGCGCCAGCGGCTCGAGGCGGGGGATGGGCCAGGCGCGGCTTTGCAGGCACACGCCATGCGCGGAGCGGCAGCGGCTGTTTCCGCGAACGGTCTGCGCGCCCTGGCGTTGGATTTAGAGCGTGCCGGCGCGGCCGGCAAACTGGCGTGATTTCGGCGCACTGTTGCCCCGGGCTGCCGGTGAATTCGAGCGCCTCAGGAGTACCCTGCGGCGCACTGGATGGGAATATACCCGGATCGAGGAAAACATACAATGAAAACGCTGATCGTAGAAGACGATTTCACTAGCCGGCTGGTACTGCAGACGTACCTGGCCCGCTACGGCGAATGTCACATCGCCGTCAATGGTTGGGAGGCGGTGGAGGCATTCCGCTCCGCCTGGGAGGGCGGACAGCCATACGACCTGATCTGCATGGACATCATGATGCCTGAAATGGATGGGCGGGAAGCCGTCAGGCACGTGCGCAAGATCGAAGAAGCACGGGGTATTCCCTCCAGCGCGGGCGTCAAGATCATTATGACTACAGCGATCGACGACGTGAAGGAAGTCATGGCGTGCTTCCACGAGCTCTGTGACGCTTACCTGGTGAAACCGATCAACCTCTCGGAACTGCTCAAACAAGTGCAAGCCTACGAACTGGTTCAGTAGGGATAAAGCCCATCTGGAGCCAAAGCGCCCCCTGGCGGTCGCGACTCGTTAACGCGGCAGAAGCTGCCGAGCCGCGACCGTCAGGGAGCGGAACGAAAAATGGCCGGGCTATGCTTATCCCCTGAGACTTTCCCCCGGACCCCGCCACTAGCATTTCGATAAATCCTCAAAGGAAAGTGAGTCGACCGTCTCGGAATGGACGATCAAGAAGTCATTCGAGAATTCCTCATTGAAAGCAATGAGAGCCTGGCACGCCTCGACCTGGAGATGGTGGAGCTTGAGAAGCGCCCCAAAGACCCGGCGTTGCTGGCTAGTATATTTCGCACAATCCATACCATCAAAGGCACTTGCGGTTTTCTCGGCTTCTCTTCTCTGGGATCCGTAACGCATTTGGCGGAGAGCATCCTCAGCCAACTGCGCGAAGGAAAACGCGATCTGACGCCGGAGTTAGTCACCCTGATTCTCGAAGCCGTGGATGTAGTCAAGACCATCCTGGTAGCCATCGAGGCAAACGGCAAAGAAGGATCCAACACCCACGACGATCTGCGCAAACGTCTGGAAGCGTTTTGCGCCCAGGCAACCAACGGCGCGCCGCTGGGCGAGACTCCCCCAGCGTCCCCCGATCTGGAAAAAGCGGCTGCCCCCAAGGGACCCTCCGTCTCGGACTCCACCATCCGCGTGGATGTCGGCCTGCTCGACAAGCTCATGAATCTGGTGGGCGAACTGGTGCTGGCCCGCAATCAGATTTTGCAGTTCAACGCCCGGCAGGACGATTCCACGCTCAACGCCACCTCGCAGCGCTTGAACCTGATCACCACGGAGCTGCAGGAAGGCGTCATGAAGACCCGCATGCAGCCCATCGGCGTGGTCTGGAACAAACTGCCGCGCGTGGTACGCGACATGGCCACTTCGTTCGGCAAGCAGATTCATTTGCAGATGGATGGCGCCGACACCGAGCTGGATAAGACCATCATCGAGGCTATCAAAGACCCGCTCACCCATATCGTGCGCAATTGCTGCGATCACGGAATTGAAAAACCCGAAATCCGCGTCCGCAACGGCAAGCCGGCCCAGGGCAAGCTAACTCTGCGCGCCTTCCACGAGGGCGGCCAAGTCAATATCGAGATCGTCGATGACGGCGCCGGAATGGACGTTCAGGTTTTGAAAGACAAAGCCGTGCAGAGAGGGCTGATCCGCGTCGAGCAGGCCGAGCGCATGAGCGACCGCGAAGCGCTGGCGTTGGTCTTTCTTCCAGGCTTTTCCACGGCCGCAACAGTCACCAGCGTGAGCGGCCGCGGCGTGGGAATGGACGTCGTCAAGACGAACATTGAAAAGATCGGCGGCGTCGTGGAGCTGACCAGCCGCCTCGGTGAAGGCACCACGCTGAAGTTGAAAATCCCCCTTACGCTGGCCATCATTCCAGGGCTGGTGGTCACCCTGGCCGAGAGAAGATCGGCGCCCCGGAACTTGACCGGTGTCGGCTTGCGCTATGTGATCCCCCAGGTGAGCCTGCTGGAGCTGATCCGCCTGGAGGGGGACGCCGGAAAACGCCAGATCGAACGCATCCACGATACGCCGTTCTACCGCAGGCGCGGGAGCCTGCTGCCGCTGGTCTATCTGGCTGACGTCCTAAAAACCGACAGTCCGGCTGAATCCGAAGTCGTGAACATCGTAGTTTTGCAAGCCGAGGACCGTCAGTTTGGCTTGGTCGTCGACGGCATCAGCGACACGCAGGAAATCGTGGTGAAGCCGCTCGGCAAGCAATTGAAAGGCTTGAACTGCTACGCCGGCGCCACGATCATGGGCGATGGCCGCGTGGCCCTGATTCTGGATGTGGCGGGAATTGCGCAGTTGTCGGGCGTGGTGCAGGAATCCCGTGATAAGTCCACTGCGGAAATCCGCCGCAGCGAAAACTCCGCTAGCGATCGCCAGACCTTCCTGTTGTTCCGCGCGGCGCCGTTCGCGCGCGTGGCCGTACCGCTGTCGTTAGTGGCGCGCCTGGAGGAAATCGCCCTCTCCAAGATCGAGCACGCGGGCGGCAAACAGGTCGTACAGTACCGCGGGCGAATTCTCCAACTGGCCTCCCTGGCGCCCATCCTCGATCCGGGCGTGGAGGACACGGCCAGTCTCAACGATCCGGCACAGGTAGTGGTTTTCAATAACGGCGATCGCAGCATCGGCATCCTGGTGGACCAGATTCTGGACATCGTGGAGGACCAGGTGACGGCGCGGCAGCCATCCACGCGCCGGGGATTGTTGGGGTCCGCGGTGATCGGCAAGAAGGTGACCGACCTGCTCGATCTGCACACCATCATTCAGTCTGTCGACGATGGCTGGTTCAGCATCCAGGACCGGCAGCGCACCGCGGCTGCCACCATCATGATCGCCGAACCTTCTTCTTTTGTGCGCGGTCTGGTGCGCAGTTCGCTCGAGATGGCCGGCTATCGCGTCGTGGAGACTGCGGACACGCAAGCGGCCCTGCGGGAACTGGAGGGCGGCAAAATCGACGTGGTGCTGGCCGGTCTCGATCTTCCGGCGGACGCCGGTCACAGTCTTCTGGAAGAAATGCGGCGGTTGCCAGGCTTGGCGCAGATCCCCGCGCTGGCGCTTATCGACAGCGCCGAGCAAGGCCAGGCCCAGCGTGAGCATCCGCAAGGGTTCTTCGATTACCAGATGAAGTTCGATCGGGAGGCCATGCTGCGATCTCTGGGCAGGCTGGCGGGCGCCGTGGGAACGCCGGAAGCGGTGGCACCCACAGGCGAGAAAGGCTGAAACGCATGAGCACGGCACAAACCATCAGCACGGCGCAAACAACGAATGGCGCGGAAGGCGCCAGGGCCTGCCGGGAGTATGCCACTTTCTTTGTCGACGGCCTTTTCTTCGGTATCGACGTGTTGCAGGTGCAGGAGGTGCTGCGCTACCAGGAGATGACTCAGGTACCCCGGGCCCCGGCCGTCATTCAAGGCCTCATCAACCTGCGCGGTCAGATCGTCACAGCCGTGGATATGCGGCGGCGTCTCAAACTCCGGGAGCGGGCCGAAGGCCAGACGCCCATGAACACGGTCGTCCGCACCAAAGACGGAACCGCCGTCAGCCTGCTGGTGGACGAGATCGGCGATGTGGTCGAGGTAGACGCCGAAACATTCGAGGCTACCCCGGATAATGTCGCTCCCGCTGCACGCGATCTGCTGCAGGGCGTGTACAAACTTAAGGACCGCCTTTTGCTGGTCCTGGATACCGAGAAAGCCATTGATATCGCCGCGAATGTCACCTGATGTGGGGCAGACCTCCGGGTGGCCGCGCGGAACTGCCGGCTAACGCCGGCCATGGGAACGCTGAAACGTGCGCCCCAATCAGGCAGGCAAGGAGGTTCTGAGGTTGGCTTTTACGTTCTTCTTTCGAGACCAACAGGTGCTGGAGCGCGTGGCGGAACACCTCCTCCCCAACCTGGCTGGCCGCAGCCATCCGCGGATCTGGGACGCCGGCTCCGCCATGGGGCAAGAGCCTTACACGCTGGCCATTATACTTGCCGAGCGGATGGGACACTTCGCGTTCAACAACCTCCGCATCGATGCCACCGATGTGGAAAACACCGGCCAGTTCGCCCAAATGATAGAGGCGGCCCTGTACCCGAGGGACGAGTTGTCGCGGTTACCCGGAGGCATCCTGGAGAAGTACTTCGAGGCGAATGGCCAACACGATTACTTTCGGGTCATCGACCGCATCCGGCGGAGGGTCGTGTTTCAGCAACACGATCTTCTATCGCTCCGGGAGTTAGGCCAGGGGTATTCACTGGTTCTGTGCAAGAATGTGCTGCTCCATTTCCAGGCGCCGGAGAGGATCGAAGTGCTCAAAATGTTTCATCGCGCCCTGGCGCCCGGCGGTTTGTTCGCCAGTGAACTGACGCAGGATATGCCGCCGGAGCTTGCCCCCCTGTTCCAGAGGGCGATTCCCGACGCGCAGCTATTTCGCAAAGTGGAGGGCGCCGGATGCGGATCGTGACGCTGGAGAAGAGCGGCGAAGTCTATTCTTCCCAGGTTTACCTGGTGCTTGGCGACGCCAGCCGGCTGGAGGACGTGAACACGCTGGTGGATGTGGGCCAGGACCCGGCCATACTGGCGAGCATCCAGCGGGCGCCCACTGGGGTGGGCAAATGGCCCGTGGAACAGGTGGTACTGACGCACAACCATTCCGATCACACGGCGCTGCTGCCGCAAGTGCGGGAGGCGTTCCGCCCAAAGGTGTTCGCGTTTTCACCGAATACCAACGGCGTTGATTGCCTGGTGCAGGATGGGGACACCATTAAAATGGGCGACCAGTATTTCGAGGTCATCCATACGCCGGGTCACAGCAGCGACTCGATCTGCCTTTACAACCGGGTGGAGGGCGTACTCTTCGCGGGCGACACCCCCGTGGTGAACGCGTCGGCAACGGGCACCTATGAGCCGGAATTCCTGGCGGCATTGGAAAAGGTGTGCGCCCGCGATGTCCGGACGATCTACTTCGGGCACGGCCCTCCGCTGACGGAAAACTGTAATGAGCGGCTGCGTGAATCGCACAGGATGGCCGCAGGTAATGGCGGCGGTGGGGCAGGCTGTTTCGCCTGCCTTTTGGAATCTCATAACTAAAGGAATTAAGGAGCAGACTAATGGCAAGACAAACAGGTAACGGCCGGAGCGTTGGATCCGCGCGAAACCCGTCCACCGGCGCCGCCGTTTTGGACCTTCCCGAACACGATGACCGGGAGACGCAGCGGAAGGATCTGCTGCAGGAGGAGATAATCCGCGTCGCCACCGCTCTCCAGCAAGGCCGCCTCGCGGAGCGGGCGCGAGCCGACTTGTTCCAGGGAAGCGACCGTGCCGTCGTCGAGAGCCTGAATGGGATGCTGGACTCGGTAATTAAGCCCCTGAACGTGTCCGCCGAGTACATGGACCGCATCTCGAAGGGCGACATTCCGCCCAAGATCACCGACGCCTACAACGGCGATTTCAACGAAATTAAGAACAACCTGAACGTTTGCATCGATGCCATCTCGCGGCTGGTGGGCGACGGTGTAACGCTCACGCAATCGATGTTGGAAGGCAAACTGGCTGTGCGGGCCGATGCCGCCAAGCACCATGGCGACTTCAAAAAGGTAATCGAAGGCTTCAACCTGTCGCTGGATAACGTCATCAAGCCGTTGAAGGTCTCGGCCGAATACGTGGACCGCATCTCGAAGGGCGACATTCCGCCCAAGATCACCGACACGTATCAAGGCGATTTCAACGAAATCAAGAACAACCTGAACGTTTGCATCGATTCCATCGCGCGGCTGGCGGGCGACGGTGCGATGCTGACGCAGTCCATGCTGGAAGGCAAGCTGGCCGTGCGCGCTGACGCAGCCAAGCACCACGGCGACTTCAAAAAGGTAATCGAAGGCTTCAATCTGTCGCTGGATAACGTCATCAGGCCGTTGAATGTCTCGGCCGAATACGTGGACCGCATCTCGAAGGGCGACATTCCGCCAAAGATCACCGACACGTATCAAGGCGATTTCAACGAAATCAAGAACAACCTGAACGTCTGCATCGACAACATCTCCGCGTTGGTTACGGAGACTGGTATGCTGCAAAGGGCGTCGGCGGAAGGCAAGCTGGCTACCCGCGCCGACGCTACTAGGCACCAAGGCGATTACCGCAAGATCGTCGGGGGTATCAACGAGATGCTGGACGCGATCCTGCTTCCCATCGGCGAAGGCAATCGCATTCTGTCGCAGGTCGCCGTTGGCAAAATCGACGAACTCGTCACACAATCCTACAAGGGCGACCACGAAAATATGAAGCAGGCCGTCAATACCGTCGCCACCGTGCTACAAGGTTTGCAGAAAGAGTTGGGGCGGCTGACGGAGGCCTCCCGTGAAGGGCAACTCTCGGAACGCGGTAAGCCGGACCAGTTCCAGGGTGCCTACGCCGGCATCGTCAAGGGTGTTAACGACATGCTGGATGCCATTCTATTGCCGATCGGCGAAGGCAACCGCGTATTGCGACTGATCCGAGGCGGCAACTTGCGCGAGAAAGTGGAGATCGCCTGCAAAGGCGACCACGAAAGAATGAAGAACGCCATCAACGGCGTGCACGATTGGCTCACGGACCTGATCGCCTATGTCACTAAGATTGCCAATGGCGATATGGCCGCCACCATGGAGAAGGCCTCCAATGAGGATCAGGTCCACGAATGGTTGTTGCTGTTGAAGAGCAATATCAACGGCTTGGTGGACGACGTCAATACGCTGGCGCAGGCGGCGGTAAACGGGAAGCTGGGGGTCCGCGCGGATGCGGCCAAGCACCGCGGCGATTATCGCAAGATCGTGGATGGCTTCAACCGCACGCTCGATACCGTAGTGGATCCGCTGAAGGTTGCTGCCAGCCAGGCTTCCGCGCTGGCATCTTCCGCCGAAGAACTCACGGCGGTCAGCAGCCAGATGGCTTCGAACGCGGAAGAGACCGCCACGCAGGCCAACGTCGTCTCAGCCGCCAGCGAGCAAGTGTCCAAGAACGTGACCGTGGTGGCAACGGGCAGCGAACAGATGCAGGCCTCCATCCGGGAGATCGCTAAGAGCGCCAATGAGTCGGCCAAGGTTGCCAAGGCGGCGGTGGGCGTGGCGGAATCCACCAATAACACCATTGCTAAGCTGGGCGAATCGAGCGTCGAAATCGGCAAGGTGATCAAGGTCATCACCTCGATCGCGCAACAGACGAACCTGCTGGCGCTGAACGCCACTATCGAAGCCGCGCGCGCCGGCGAAGCGGGCAAAGGATTCGCCGTGGTGGCCAACGAGGTGAAGGAACTCGCCAAGGAGACCGCTAAAGCAACTGAAGAAATTGGCCAGAAGATCGAAGCTATCCAAAGCGACACCAAGGGCGCGGTACAGGCCATCGGGGAAATCAGCACGATCATCGCGCAGATCAACGATATTTCCAACAACATCGCCTCCGCCGTCGAAGAGCAGACAGTCACCACCAACGAGATTGCCCGGAACGTCGGCGAGGCGGCCAAAGGCACGGGAGAAATCGCGAAGAACATCGGCGGAGTCGCCTTGGCAGCGGAAAACACTACGCGCGGGGCAACCGATATGCAGAAGGCGGCGCAGGCGCTCAGCGGCATGGCTGCGCAGTTGCAGGGACTGGTAGCGAAGTTTACGTTCTAGAGGCGAGGAGTAAGGCCAGGAGTAAGGAGACAGAAGACAGGAGACAGAAGCAGCTAAACCCGGATGTGTTCCTTCTGACTTCTGACTCCTGTCTCCTTGCTAAAACGTAATCTGGCTGCTTTGCGCCGTCCCCACCGAGTTAGTGATCTGGACCACCGCCGCCACGACCTGGCTGGAATCTCCCGTGACGGGAAAGAAAGCCGTCAAGCCAAAGACACCGCCCAAGTCTGAACCTGGGAAGTACTGCTCGAAAGCCGAAGCGGCGGCCACGATGATATTGCCAGGAGCGATCTCGACGCCGCTCGAATCGTAGAAGGTGAACACCAGTTGGGAGGCGCTGCGCGTATTATCCCAACCATTCACTTGCAGCTGGACGTTGGTAGTGGTGCAGTAAACCAGGCTGGGATCGCAGGATGCGTTGCGCGCCGCAACTGCCGCATCGATGCCGATAACCGCTGCCGGAATCGTGGCGTTTGCCTGCGCGGTGTTGGTGCCCAGAGTCAGGTTGAAAACCAGAGTGCCTGCCGTGGTGCCGGTCCCAAACGAAATGGAGGGGCCGTCTGTGAATTGTCCGATGGACGCTCCTTCCGCGACCGTGAACGTGGCTGAGCGCGTGCCATCCGCGAAAGTGATGCTGGGGTCGTCGCTGACGCCGCTGACCGCCGACTGGAAGGCCAGCGTCACCGTGCCGCTGCCGCTAGCTGCTGAAGCAGACGCCAGGTTCACCGAGATACTTCCCTGTTGAGCGCTGGCCGCGGTAGCCAGAGTCAGTTGAATCGACGGGGTGGGGAAATTGGGCGGAGTCGCCGGTGTTCCGGTGCCTTGGAGCGGGTACGTGTACAATCCGATAGTCAACGTGGCTTGCTGCAGACCGGTGGCGGTAGGCGTGAAGGTCACATCCAATTCGGCCGCAGCCCCGGGCGCCACGGTGGGCGCTGCGAGGGCGCTGCCCGACAAACTGAATGGGCCGGCGGCCAGCGCCGGGATTGTGGGAACGGCTACCGGGACGGTTAAACCATTGGACAGCATCAGTGGGATGGTTTGGCTGGAGCCGACCTGCACATTGCCGAAGGTGACGGTCTGGCCGGCGCCTAATGGCTGGTTATTCCAAAGCACCGTCAGCTCCGCCACGCCGGTGCCCGTTAAGATGATCGAATCCGTGTTGCCGGCCATGATGGTCATGGTGGCGCTGGGCGATCCCAGTTGGAATGGCTCAAACTGCACGGTGAAATCCAGCGTACCGGTTGGGTTGATCTGGATGGGCAGCTGCTGCGTGGAAGCCGCGCCGCACAGATCCGGCGACAGCGAACACACGACGGAAAAGTACTGCTGATACGGAGGCACCGCCGAGACCGGACCGGCTAAGGCCAGGCTGGTGAGATAGACGGAGGTTGGTCCCGCGTTGGTCAGTTCAAATTCGACGTTGACCACACTCCCGAGCGGTACGTTCCCGAAGGTGTAGAGCTGCGGCGCCGGACTTGCCACGCCGCCCTGCACGATCGAGAGCGTCACTTGCGCGGAGGCGGAAACAGCCGCCGCTAACAGCACGAACACTGCGCCGGCGCGTTTCATGGCTGCCCTATGGTGATGGTGGGCGTGCCGACGCTGACCACGCTGCTCGAGACCGTTGAATTGGAGCTCGACTTGGCCCGGCTAACGCCCACAAAGGCCGCACCGGCGGCTACTACAACTACGGCCGCGATGATGATCCATTTCTTGTGGCTTCCTGACCCCATCTTGGTAGTGGTCTTGGTGATGTCACCGGCCTGCGCCCTGGCTGGCGGCTCCGTCGTTTGGGTGGTGGTCACCTGCGGCGTGCTTTGGGGCGCCGGTGGAGATGCGGCAGTTGGGGCAACTTTGGCGGTGGCTGGGCGGGCGCCCGCGCTCTCGGCTATGTACTGCGTGGAAATTAATCCGGCGCGGGCCTGTTCCTTCACCGCCGTAATCCGGATGCGAAAAGGTCCGCCGGTGCGGTTGAGCTGCACGGAATGAATGGTGGCACGGCCTGCCGCGTCGGTCAGGACCAGGTCCGTGCGCAGTCCATTCGAGAACAGGCCGCTCGGTCCGTCCGGCGGAAGCTGAAAACTGACTGCGGCGCCGGCCACCGGCCGCCCCGTTTCGTCCGTCACTTCCACCGTGATCGGGTGAGCCACGCGCACCCCTGGCGGATGCACGGCGGCCTCGCCATCTACAACTTTGATTTGCAGAACGGCGACCTGCGCCATCGCCGCACAACTCCATGCTGATACAAGCGCTGAAGCAAGCGCCACGGTTGGAAATGCCTTCATATGAAACCCGATCCGGGCGGAGGCAGGCACGCCGGACCGGGTCCATCGATCCTAGGCGGCCCGCATCAGCACCGCGGTAATATTGTCCGGTCCACCGGCTTCGCGCGCGGCTGTGATGAGCTCGCGGCATTTCTCTTCGAGCGGCTGATCCGGCGAGCCACCCCGCAAAATGGCTACGATGCGCTGTTCCTCAACCACGCCATGCAGCCCATCGCTACACAGCAGCAACATGTCCCCAGGCCGCAGGTGAATGTCGTGGTAGTAATTGATCTCTAACGCGATGCCCGCCCCGATGGCCATGGTCAAAACGTGCCGCATGGGATGCGTACGCAGGGCCTCCTCGTTCAGTCCCAATGGCCGGCCCACTTCGTTAACCCAACTCTGGTCCTCCGTGACGACGCGGAAGCCGCTGTGATCCAACAGATAAGCGCGACTGTCGCCCACGCTGGCGATCAATAACTCATCGCCGACCTCCAATGCGGCTACCAGGGTGGTGCCCATGCCCTCCAGTTCGGGGTCGTGGGCGGCCGCCTCTAAAACGCGCCGGTTGGCTTCTTCAACCGCCACCAGCAAAGCCTGGGAATCGCGGCTCTGGGCATTCAGTATGCTTTCAGAGACAGTTTCCACAGCCAGCCGCGAGGCGCGTTCACCGGCCTTGGCGCCTCCCATGCCGTCCGCCAGCACATACAATCCCATTTCCGGATCAATCCGGGAAAAATCCTCGTTATTTGCCCTGACGCAGCCTTTGTCGCTCAAGGCATAAGCTTCCAGCATGATGACGCGCTCCCAGTAGAATGAGCACACTACGCGTCTGTAATTTTAACCGAATGCCAGGGTAGCTTCGTCAAGCTTTTGCAAAAACGGGTAGTGGGCTTAGGCAGCAGATACTCTCAGGAGGTTTTGCGTGGTCTGCAAGGTTTGGCACTATAGCCATCGACAATATATCCATAGTGGTTAGAATGGAGCGATGCGGGACAATTTGCTGGCCAGAGGCGCGCAAAAGGCGGATTGGGCGAAGGGATGGCGTTCGCCTGTTGATTCCGCTGCTCTTGCTGCCATGTGCCGCGGCTCAACCGCAAATCGACGCTACGGAGCATGCGGCACGCCGGCGAGCCGCCATGGAAAAGATCCCGGACGGAACTGGCGAATGCGTGTAACGCGATTCTGGTGCTCGACGGACCGACCGGCAGTCCTGCCTTTTTGCGATGCCACACTCCGGCCCATTCGGCGCTGACCTCGAAGGGTTCAATGCCGCGTTTGTGGCACCCGGCGCAGCCGCCGAAACAACTCTGCAGATCGACCACGTCGTGCGGTGGGACACATGTGTCGCATTCGTGGATGCACACCGCAAGAGTAACCCCAAGCTAGTGCTTTTATATTGATGGCGCAGGTCAAACAGGGGGCATGTCGGGCGACGCGAGCAATCCCGTCGGCCTGGCTGCCATTGAAAACCCTCACATGTTGTGGCGGGATACGCTGCACATTGCCAATCTGAGCCAGTACGACCGCATCACCATCCGGAACATTCGGAAGCGTCACGTTGAGCTGGTACAGCCCACACCGTTTGCATGCCCCCAACAGATAGCGTACTCGACCTAACTTCGCAAACCCATCGCCTTCTTGAGGACGCTCGCCAGCGCCATCGCCACCTAAGCCGGAAATTAACGGCCTCAGCCGTAGAAGTGTGGCCGAAGCTGATCCTCTGAAATATATCGCGTCGCCTGGCGGAAAATCGCCTTCAGTGTTCCTTTATCCAACTCATCATGGATCGGTACCGTAAGCGTCTGGCGCGTCCCATCCGGAAGCCAGCGGCGCATTTGGCATGACTCCCGTGCTGCGCTTCAATCTCGAAACCGAATTTGAACAGGATAGCCAAAACCTCTCTTCCGGAGAGGACCTTAAGCTTTGGCATGGGAAAGCGGCGGCAATTCGAAGCTCGCGAGTACGGACGGATCCGACACGAGATCGAATTCCGCCAGATTCTCGCCCTCCAGATGGAGCGCGAGCGCCTCGTTCAAGTTCTCCGCAAGTTCATCAAGGGTCCTGCCCTGCGTCACGACCGGGAGGTCCAGACACTCCGCCACGTACTGCCGCTCTCCCTTGGAAATCCGCACCTGGATGATTCTCTTCATGGCACTTTCAGTTTAGGTCCCAGCCGGCATCCCGTCAAATGCCCCCTTCGGAAACCCACACTATGCATCCTATGCGCCCAGCGGTGGCCGCTAATGTCGCGCTGCGCTGAGGAAACCGACTTGCTTAGGCGTGCGGCTCATAGACGGCGCGCGGCTCGAAATGCGCGCGCGGCTCAGACGCTCACCAGCGCGTGTAAGTTTCTCCCGCAGATGCTGCTCGCCTCGAATTTATCGCCGCGGGGGCCGGTCCAGTGGGTCTCCAGACTGATCGAGCCTTCGTAGCCATCCTGCACCAGGGCACCGATCTGGCCGGGCCAATCAATACCGCCCTCGCCCAGCGCGCACCACTTGGGCTGATGGCCCTCGACACGGCAGTCCTTGGCATGGACATGCGCGATGCGGCCCGCGGGCAGGCGCCGGTAGCCGTCCGGGAAGGGCGTCTCACCGGATACGTAGGCATTGGCCGGATCCCAGACCAGCTTCAGGTTCGGATGCGCCACGGCTTCCAGCAGGCGGGCGGCTTCGGCGGCGGTGGCGATATTGCAAGCGTGCTCGTTCTCGATGCCGATAGTCCGCCCGTGCGGTGCGGCTTGGGTGGCCAGGTGCTCGAGCGCGCGCGCGATGCGGTCGAAACACTCCTCCGGCCGGACCGAGCGCCAGTAGGAGAACACGCGAATGATCCGCGCGCCGGTACGTTCCGCGATTTCAAGCGCGCGATCCGCCAGGCGCGGCTGGTCTTCAAAAGTATACGTAGCGGCGAAGACGTCCTGTTGGAAGCGGGCGTCCACCGCTGGTGAATTTGGCAAAACACACTTGAGCAGGGGTGAGGCGATGGATATGATTTCGAGCTTGTGGCCGGCCACGATTTCGCAGGCCCGGTCGAGTTCGGCATTGGTCAGGTCGATGATGTTCTTGCCGAACAGCATGCGTAGTTCAGCTCCGGCCATGCCGATCTCCGCCATGGCGCCAACGGCCACTTCGATATCCTGGGAGAATTCGTCGGTGATGGCGGCGGTAGGAAAGAGTTGAGCCATTTAGCTACGCATACGCAACAACAGATAGAGCCCAGTGAGCGAGAAAAGCGCGTCGGGAGACCATGCGGCGATGGCCGGCGGCAACTGGTTCACATCGCCGATCTTCTCGAAAAGCAGTCCAATGCCCCAATAGGTGATGGCGATCACGATGCTCACTCCCACGCCCGCCATGGCGCCGCGGTTGCCCACCAGAAACGCGAACGGAATAGAGATCATCGCCATGATTAACACGAACAAAGGGACGGAAAACTTCTGATAGAACTGCACGCGCAGCTTGACGGTGTTGAAGCCGCTCTGCTGCAGATCGCGGATGTAGCTGTCGAGTTCCCGGAAATTCATCTGCGAATCCTGTTTGACCTCTTTCAAGAAGTAACTGGGGGGCTCGTTCAACTCCGCGAAGGTTTGCACCTGAAAAGCCGTCAAGGGGACGCTCTGGTTGCCTTGGAAATCACGCCGCCAGCCGTTTTCGAAGACCCACATTTTTAGGGACGCCTGCCAATGCGCACGCTCGGCGGAAATCTGGCGCACGATCTGATAGGTGTTCGGGTCGATTTCGTAGACGATCACGCCGCCCATCACGTTCTCGTCCCTGTCGAAGAACTTGTAGTAATAGATGCGCGGCCCTTTGCCGAAAATCCATTTGCGCTCGGGGCTGAGGTACGTCTGGACGGCGCGGCCCTTGATTTCATTTCGCAGGGCATCCTGCCGCCGGTTGGCTTCCGGCACGTAGTAATGATCGAAAGCGAACAGGCCGCCGCTTAAGAAACTGCTGGCCACCAGGATCGGAATCGCCAGGCGGTATAAACTGACGCCGCAGGCTTTGAAGGCCGTGACTTCGTTATGCTTGGTCAACACCCCAAAGGTCACCAGCACGCCGACCAGCACAGTAATCGGCAGCGTCTTATAGATCAATTGCGGCGTCAGAAAGAAGAGATAGGTGAAGACTTTGGCCAGCGAAATCTGATTACGGACGATATCGCCGAGTAACTCGAAGAAATTGTAAATCTGACTCATGGATACGAAGCTGGCCAGTAACACGAGGAAGTAGAAGAGAAAGTTGGTGAGGATGTAAGTATCCAGTATCTGGGGAAGCAAAGGTAAGCGAAATCCGCGGGTGCGGGTGGCCGGACCCAGTTGAGGTACGAAGCGCGCGCGCAGGCGGTTCAACGCGATGCTGGCCGTATTTTTCAATCCGCCGACGAAATCGCGTCCACCGGGTATTTCCATGCGCGCCACGGCGATGATTCCGGCAACCAGAAATACCTCGTTTGGCAGCCACAGCGCAACTTCCACCCGCAGCGTGCCGGCACGCGCCAGGCTCACTAATGTGATGAACGCCAGGTAATAACAGAAGAATGCCAGGAAGACGGCGGTAACATATCCACCCGATTTGCCGCCTTTGCGCGAGGAGACGCCCAGCGGAATGCCGACCAGCGCCAGCACCAGGCAGGCGATGGGCAGCGCCAGGCGGCGATGCAATTCGATGCGCGCTTCCACCCAATCCTTGCCGTGGGCGGAGTAGTGGCTCAACTCGCGTGTGTTCATCTCACTGAATGGCTTCCGGGCCAGCGGTTCGGGAGGGGCCGCATACAAGGCTTGCGCTACGATCGGCGAAAAGCTGTCGTAGCCTTTCAGATCCTTGCCCATTTCGTGAGTGCCCGCGTTGCGCATGGAAAGCTGCAGGCGGTTATGGTCCGGATCGGGTACGGCGATGGCTTCCTGCGCCACGGTGATGAGAGGGCCCTGGGCCTTGTCGCCCATGCCGCTGGTGCGCTGCTCCGGGGGAGTCAGGTCCGCCAGAAAAACGTTGCGCCAAACCACTACCGGACCGGGCCGCACATCGCCGACGTAGAGGATGGTATTCGGGAAATCCTCGTCGAATACGCGCGGCTCGATATCGGCGCTCACTTGCGAGGCGGAGAGCTTGTCGATCAGGTCTTTGCTGATGCGCACCGACAGAGGCGTGAGCCGCAAGGTCATCAATCCGGCTACCAACATGGCCAGGAAGGCGAAGAGCATCACTGGGAGGACGACCTTGCGGCTGGAGCATCCGGCCGCGCGCATGGCCGTGATCTCGCCATCGGTGGCCAGGCGCCCCAATCCAACCAGGATGCCCACCAGGGTACCGAAAGGAATGGTCAGCGGCAGCAGGGGCGGCAAAGATAACGCAAACAGGTACAGCATCGTCTCGGGCCGTGGCGAACTGCGCACCAGCACTTCGAACAGCTTGCCGACGCCCTGCAGAAAGATAATCGCGGTGGCCAGGCCCATGCCCAGCAGCGAACTGGAGATGATCTCGCGGAAGATGTAACGGCCCAGGATGCGCATATGGTTAGGGGTGTACCGCCTGGGCGCTGAACGCGGGCGCCGGCACGATGGGGAGCTTGGGTAGCTCTTCTTCCACTGGATGAAGTTCGAGGTCGTCGATCAGCACGGAAGGCGCGATTGTGCAGCTCGGCGCTACGTAGCTTGCGCCGCCGATCAATGCGAACGGCGCTTGATTATTCAGAAAATCGAGCACATTGCTATCGTCCCCTGCGGCCAGGATATCTTTAAGCGAGCGCGCGTTCAAGCCGCCGAAGCGCAAGCCGCGCACCAGTTCTTCCTTGCGATCAGGATAAACCCTGTACAGCAGGACTGGTGCGATCGCCGGGCGGCCGCCGGACTCCGTGGCATTGCTGAGCAGCCGCCGCATCTCGGCGACGGAAGCCGAAGACGGAAAATCCATCCGGCGCACCAGCATGCCGTACGGTTTGTTGCGCAGACGGCAGATTTCCATCAGCTTCTGCTTGAGCTGCGAAACGGGAACGGTTTGGGTGGCGCGGACGAACAGGTTGCTGATGGCCGCTCCATTGGCGCCGTAGCTGCCGGGCAAACGCGCCCGTCCATTAGAGCCGGCAAATCCCGGCATAGGCTGGCGCGTAAGCAGAAAGTTCTGCAGCACACCCTTTTCGACCAGTTGCATCGGCTGGGGCACGACGCCTTCGCGGTCGACCTCATAGCTGCCCAAAAGCGGACGGCCGTGCCACTCTCTCTGGGTGGGATCATCCACCACGTCGAACCAGTCCGGCAAAATGCGCGCGCCCTGGCGGCCCTCCAACTCGCTCGATTGGAAGAATCCGTCGTGTCCCGGTTCGCTGACAGGACGGCGCGTCAGCGCCAGGTTAGCGCCCAGGATCTCGGCGAAGAGCTGCGCGGCGGCAGCGCCTTCAAACAGCACGGGGCCCGCATAGCTCTCGCCTTTGGGAGCGCCCGTCCGGGAGATGAGGTCCGCGGCCATGGCGGCGATCGCGCGGCGCAGCTCCGGCTCGGCCGGCAGGTGGTCGAAATCGAGCGAGTGAAAGATGGCCGCGTCGTGCAGCACCATTCCATCGGGCGCCTGCGCTTCCGCCCGCGCTAACACGTAGATCAGATTATCCGGCACGCGCACTTCGGTGCCTTCGGAATTCAGGTAATAGTGGGTGGTCTGAATGGCGCTTAAGGCCACGCCCGAATCCCGCAGCGCGGGATAGCCGGCGAAGATGGCGGAGAGCGCCCGTATGCGGGCAGTCCAGGCATCTTCATCCAGAACGGCGCGCCGGATTTCTGAGATCTTGGTGAGCGGTCCGGCTTTGGTAAAGTCGTCCAATGGCTGGTTGACGGCCACGTTTTTCAGGGCGGCCTGCTTACGGGAGATGGCCTGCACTGCGTTCTTGTATGCGCTGTCGGTAGCCAGCCACAGGAAGCGGCGGATTACAGGGTAAGAGTCTTCGATGGGGAACCGCTCAATGTCGTAGAGCGCGGCGAAGTGGTGCCCGCTTCCCACATAATCGGTGTTGTCGAACTTGTAGTCACCCACGCGCACCTTGACTTCCGGAATCCGGAAGCGGTCATGCGCGACGGAAACCAATCCGCCAAGGCTCGCGGAAACTTCGAAGCCGTCGCCATCCTCGATGGTGTACTCGATAAAGTAGGGCGGAGCCAGGCTGAGCACCTGCAAGCCTCGCGAGCGGTTCAACTCATCGCGCATGGCGCGCAGGATGGGGTCCGCGGCGGTCTGCGCCGGAGCAGTAGTCAAAACGGCCAGCAGAGACACGACGGCAAACAGCGGGCCCGGGCGCCGGCGTCTCACTGGCCCTCCACCGGAAACGGCAGCAACGGCGGCCGGTCTTGCGATTTATTCTGCTTCTCGATTTCGATTTCCGAGACCAGCAACGCCGGCGAGACGGCCGAAACCGGCACGCTGCCCGATTCGGCGCCACAATAGCCGTTGAACACCTGCGGCCGGTCGGAGGTCGCCAGGATTTTCGCAAAGCTGGCCAGCGGCGTACCTACAATATCGGCGCCGCGAATCAGCTCGTCGGGCCGCCCATCCGGATAGACCCGATAAACAATGATGGGGATCACCTTGAAGGCTTGCAGCCCCTGGCGCCCAGTGGTGGTAAAGCCGCCGGTGACATCGCGGAAATACAGGCCGTAGGGTTTGTTTTGACGCTTGATTTCGGCGATGAGCATTTCGCGCAGGCGCGCCTCGGGCACGGCGTGCGATGATTCCACCAACAAATTCGATTGGCGCGAGACGACTTCCAGGCCGGGTTGCCGGCGGCCGTGACCATTGGAGTGGTCAAATCCCTGGATGGGCGAGCGGGACATCAGAAATCCCTTGAGCACGCCGTTTTCGACCACCGTAACGGGCCGCGCCGGGACGCCTTCGTCGTCGAATGTGTAAGAGCCATTCAGGTCGATGTTGCTGGACTTCTTGAGTGTGGGATCGAAGACTACCGAGAGGAAATCCGGCAGAACTTTGCCGCCGACGCTCTTGGTGAAGGTCTGGCCCTCCTCTTCGTCTTTCTGGCGATGTCCTTCCACGCGGTGGCCGAAGATCTCGTGAAAGAAGACGCCCGCGGCGCGGCCGGAAAAGATGGCGGGGCCGGCGAAGGGATCGGCTTCGGGAGCAATCAGCAGCGCTTCCAGGTCCTTGGCTACGCGCTCGATGGCGCCGGCGATGACTTCGTCGCGCGGCAGGCCCGCGGGATCGGTGGCTTCGAACGTTTCAGCCGTGGCTACATCGGTGCCATCCATAGCCTTGGCCTGCGCGGTGATGATTACGCGCGCGAACCCTCGCCCGTGCTGCAACCGGCTGCCTTCGCTGTTCACCAGGTACTTGACTTCATCCTGATAGGTTATAGCGACGTTGGAGGTGAGAATGCCGGGATAATCTTTGAATCTCGCCGACAGTTTTCGTGCGCGGGCGGCCCATTGATCGGCCGCAAAGTGCCCGTGGGTGAGGGCCTCGACGTGCGTGACGGGTTCTTCCTTCGCGAAATCGCTCGAGGCATCTTGGTCGGCGACTTTGATTTCGGCATTCGCGCGGATCTTGATCAGCCGCTCGGCTGCCAGCCGGTAGGCGCGGTCGGTTTCGAGCCAGATACGCTGCTTGATGGAGGCGGGCTGGTCCTCGAAGGTGAGCAGCGCGCCGGAAGTGAACTGCGTCCGTTCGCCGCGCACCTTATGATAATTGTCCAGTTTCGGGGAGCCCACCCGTACGCATACATCCAGCCGGCGGCTCTTGCCGTGATTATTGCTGCTGATGGCGCCCAGGGTAGCGGACAGGCCGTGAAAATCCTCCTCGGTGACTTCATAAGAAAGAAAATAAGGTGCGGGATCGGCCTTGGCTCTGAGCGTGGAGAAGTTGCGATCCAGCTCCTGGCCCATGGTGTCGAGAAGCACCACAGATTGGCCCGGGGCAGCCGATGTAACACAGGTAAATAGCAGCAATAGAAACGTTCCGCACGCAGGCGCAAGCGTCTGCGTCACGTTTGCGGGACGGAAGGGAGTAGTGTAAGCGGGCGCCGGGGCTGGACTTACCACGAGAAATCAGGATAACACCCTGCCGGCTTAAGCCGACAGAAGAGCGAACTGAAGTTCGGCGGGTACCCCAGCTTAAAGCTTGTGCCATATAATACCAATGTCCCAGGGCAATTTAACCGAAGTTAATGGGCTATTACTGCCTCGTCTTGACGCCGGGTAGTGGCCATGGTATATCTAGTCGCCAACGGCATTGTGTCCGCGACGAGGGGGGATTGTGTTCCGATTACCGGGAGCCGGTTTCTTATGCACGCTTGGCTGGCTGCCTACTCTCTGCGCGGCAAATCCCGCAGTCATAAATATTAAAACGCAACCGTCAACTGCCTTGGCGCCGGGTTTCAGCGGCTTCAACGTCCCTCAACCGCGGAACGGCGTAGAATATTACGATCCTAAGTTTCTAGCCGCCGTGGCGCCGCTTAAGGGGGGATGGATGCGGTATCCGGGCGGCACTTCCTCTCTGGCGTTCGACTGGACTACCGGTCACATGAACGTTGCCTGGATCAATGCCCTGATCTCCGGCAACCCGGCGGCTGTCACAGGCCAGTCGGCTAGTATCTTGACGTTGTCCCAGCAACTCACGCAGGCGAAAGGAGGCGTCCAGTTTTCCGATTTTGCCACGTTTGTGCATACGCTGGGGGCAGCGGCAATTCTCTGTTTCAATACTTTTACGGACAACAATCCAGGCAGCGCCACGCAAATGGCCCTAAGTGCGCAAAACGACGGCTTAAATGTAGTGGAATGGGAACTGGGCAACGAGGCCTATCAATATCCGGCACTATATCCCACGGCCGGATCTTATGCCGCGTCGGCTAACTCGTACTACAATGGCATCGTAAACGTGTCGCCTACCGCGACGGCGGCCTTGTTTCCGGCGGGTTGGTACGCGGGAACTTCCAGTTGCGCGGCGCCGCCCTTGTCCCCAGTACCCTGCTTTCCGAGCTGGGACAACGGATTGCAGAATTATACCCCTCAGTATTGGAACGCCATATCGAACCACATCTATCCGGTCACTACGGCACAAAGCGCCCAGGCCACCATACAAGAACTGAACGGAATCCTGGCGTATGGCAGCTCCGATTACATCAATTCGTATTTGATCCCCTTAGCCGGAGCTAACACGCCGATATTCATTACGGAATTCAATTGCTGCTCGGCATATAACAACAAGTTCCTAAGCTTTTTGTACAACGGTATCTTCCTGGCCGAATACATCGCGCGGTTGTCTGTCATACCGAATGTAAAGGGCGTCGGGGTAAACTCCTTATATACCGATAACACCGACTACCATGGGATGATCCAATCGGTGAACGACTATGAAAGCTACCTGATCGGTCAAGTAACTGCCAACAAGGACTATTCCACGGACACGGCTACGGACCCGAATACTCAGTTTCAGTTCTACACTTCGGCGCCGGGACTAGCTTTGGAAGTAGCTAACCAGGCCATCAACAAGGGCACGCACACTCTTCCTACTATCGTGACGGGGGGCCTGGCGGTAAGCATCGCCGGATTTAACGGTAATCCCATACCTTCCATATACGCACAAACCTACGCCACGAGCGGCGGTGCACCTTACGTCCTGATCACCAATAAGTCCGCCCAGGCGCAGGCAGTTACCATTGGGGTCAATGGAGTTCCGCTGAAGACCACGCTGAAAGTGACTTACGTGTCGAATTCCAGCCCGTTGGCGGCGAATACCGCGCAGTCGCCTAACAATGTTCAGATACAGGCTACTACGTCCGGCAATCCTATACAATTGGGCCCGTATAGTGTCACTTCGGTAACTTGGTAGGGAATTATTGTGGTGCAGACCCGTGGCCTGCGCGGGACGTCCACGCCCGCTAAATGGCGGGTCTGGAGACCCGCCGCAGGACTGGAGTCCTGCCCCACAGTCAGTATCCGTTGTCTTCCGGCAGCTGCGGCGGAATTTCAAACAGGCCCTGCGGGATGCCCGAGGGCAGGAACGTATTGGGATCCGGCGCACTCTGTCCATCGGAGGCGAAGAACCCGGCTACCTGCTTCTGCGCCGCCAGTCCGATCAGTATCGCGTCCAGCCCCGGTATCTCCACCGTGGTGCCGGATATGCCGATGAACAGGGCCAGGAACGGATGCGGGTCTTGCGGTAGCTGCAAGCCATCGGCCAGCGCGAGATCGTGCCGGTACTCCCACGTTGTGGGATGGTTGGCGGCCTTGATCAGCCGCGTAGTCGCCATGTTCGGCATGGTCAGATCCAGGCGGGCGAACTGGAACAGGATTCTCTTGAATGGCACGCCAGGCAGCATGGAATCGGCTAGGTGCGGCGCGTAATACACGGGATCGCCCGCCGATTCCAACCATTCATAAAGCTCGAATCCATTTTGAATCTGTACCGCGCCCGGCACCTCGTTGACCAACACGGGATAATAGGGGAACGGATAGTTATCGTTGAAATCGGTGCCCTCGTTGAGCAACGACGGTGTGCGCGCGCCGAGTTCCGCCGCCCCCAGCGAATGATATGCCTGGCTCCAGCGCACGATATCCTCCACCGAGCCCCCGCCGACGTTCAACACCGAGGCGCGCACAGCCGGGTCCATGGCCGAGAAGATAGTGCCATAGAGCGACCCCAGCGACTGACCTACATAGTAGATCTTAGTAGCGTCGAGGTCCGGCGTGCCATTGCCATCCAGATCCACGCCGCTCTGAATGGTACGCACGAGTTCGCTCAGATCGAGCACGGTTTGCCGCAAACAATCGCGCAATCCCACTTCGCCAGGGTTCATCGCCAGGCAGCCCTCGTATGGGCCAATCTGCCCGTCGCCATTGAGGTCCACACCGCGGCCGCCCGCGGTCAGGGTAGTCACACTTCCCGACGGGTCCGTGATAATGACCTGGCTCAGCGGCCCGAATCCGTGGCCCACCGCGTTGATGGCAACGGTGGCGAAACCGGCCTGCGCCAGGGTGGGCGCGACGACTGTGGGGCCGCCCCACTGGCTGTCGCCAAGGCCATGTCCGAAGATCACGACCGGATACCCTGCCGCCGGTTTGGGCGACGACGGCAGATAAACGTGGAAATAGACTTCGTTCACCGAGCCGGGAAGCGAAACTGGTTGCGCGCTGGGCGTCCATGGGATCACCTGCTGCGAATTGAGAAAGTTGGGCGAGGCGAACGATCCGAAGCCAATCGCGCCGATGCCGGTGATCAGCGGGTTCGTGATGGGCAACGCCACATCCACGAACTGCGATGGATTCACGGCCACCTGTTCATGCAGCACCAGCGAAGCAATATTGGAAAACTGGATCAGCGCGGGAGGCTGCGCCGGCGTGGGCGGCGGGATCACATTTGGCAATTGCGCGTAGGCCCCTTCCATCCAGGAGGTGACGTTCATGGTCGTAAACACGGAGGCGCTCACGATGTTGGCCGGCGCAAACTGCGCTGCCAGGTTGCTCACCACCTGCGACAATTCGGTGCAATAGGCAGTCGCCGTACTGGAATTCGTACCAGGCTGCACGCAGGCCGTATAGCCGGGATCGGCCACGACCGGATCGCCTGCCAGATCGTGGATAACGTCGAGCACGATGATGGCATACTGACGATGCTGGTCCAGGTTGCCATCCGGCTTGCCGTAGAGCGTGTTGGTGGTGGGATCGTAAACCATCTGCGTGGTGTACAGCATCTGGCCGGTGAAGTTGATTCCGCTCTCTTCCTGAGTCAGGTTATCGAGCGCCACGTAATAAACGGCGTGGTGGATGGAATTGACGTCCACGGGGCCCGAGAAATTCACCGTAATGCGCGGCACGGTTTGGAAGCCGTCCAGTTGGTTGATCAGCTGCACATCCTGGCAATCGCTGGGATTTGTAGTGCAATCGGGCATCGGCAGGTTGATCCGCGTGCCGTTTTTCTGCGTGCTATCGGGGACGGTCAGGACGTCGGTGGGATAAGGGCCAACGGTGGGAACCTGCGGATTCCAGTTCACGGTCACTCCGCTGGCTAGCAGCAGCGGAGCGCATACAGAAAATGTCAGAGCCAGGGCAACATGGCGCATGATCACAGCATACAACACGGCTTAATTAGAGGTTCCTGGAAAGATTCGGCCGCAGGCTGCTGACCCGCCCGATATCCAAGGGAGTCACCGGATCGATTACGGTCCAACAAATCGCGCCTAAGCCGTAGATCAAAGCCGAACAGTAGAAAACCATATTCCAGGCATTGCCGCTAACCGTCAGGAGCATCCCGGTGACGGCGGGAGCCACGCTGCCGCCTAAATGTCCCAACATATTCATGAATCCGGAAACTGTCCCGACGTGCTCGCCGCCGATGTCCATGGCGGTGGTCCAGGAGATTGGGCCGCTGAACTCCGCGGCGAAGCTGGAAAGGCTCATTGCCGCCATCGCCAATGCCGGATTGGGAACCCAGGCACAGACCAGCAGCAGGGCTCCCGCCGCACCGTAAGCGACGAAGCCGGACAGGCGCCGGGCGCGGGCTGTGTTATTCAACTGGGCGGACAAAAACGACAGCGCCCATCCGGCGAACAAGCTCCCCAGACCGGCCGAAAACAACGGCAGGCCCGCCGCCAGCGAGCCGTGCCGGATATCAAGCCCGCGCGCCCGGTACAGATACAATGGCAGCCAGGTGATATAGAAGTAGAAGCCGTAGTAATGGCAAAACCACTGGAATCCGAGCATCCATGCACTGCGCGCGCGCACCAGCTTCGACCAGGCGACCGGCGCCTCCGCGTGGGCGCTGGTGGTTGGTATGAGGGCCAGTTCGGCATCATTAACGGAAGGGTGGTCGCGCGGCCTGTCGCGGTACCAGCGCGAAAACAAAACTCCCCAAACAATGCCCAGTCCGCCGAACAACAGAAAGACCTGCCGCCAGGTGAAGAAGCGATAGAGTGCGGCCATCAGCGCCGGTGTGATCGCGGCGCCCCAGCGCGCGGCGGCCGCCTTCACGCCCTCCGCGGAATTGCGCTCGCGCGGCGGCAGCCAGGTCCGGAAGACGCGCGCTAAGCCGGGAAAGCATCCCGATTCACCGGCGCCAAACAGCAGGCGCGTGGCCACCAGCGAGGTGAAGTTCCAGGCCCAGCCGGTGGCCGCCGTAAACAAGGACCACAACAGCACCACGCGCGTGAGCAACCGGCGCGCGCCAAACCGGTCACAGAGCCAGCCACTGGGAATTTCGCAGGCGGCGTAAGTGAGACCGAAGGCCGCGAACACCAGCCCCATTTGCCAGGACGTCAGATGTAACTCGCGCTGCATGGCAGGGGCGGCCTGGCTGATGGCCGCCCGGTCCAGGAAAGAGAGAAAAGCGAGGGATGCGCCGAATACCACCACGCCGCGGCGCGCTTTACTGGGGTTGGCGCGCTGCGCGGGCGTTTTCCGCCCGACTATCGCGAGAGACGTCACTATTGCGTGCTCGCGGCGTTGGCAGCGCCCAACAGCTTGTGAATCTGCTCCACCGCGCATTGCACCTTAATGTCCACGATGTGTTTTCCGATCTCCGCCGACGAGCGCCGCGCATCGCCGATGATTCCGTTGCCGACGCGCTTGGCATTCGGATCGGCGGGCTCGCCCGGCTTGCGGACCGGATCGCCGACGGCCGTCGCCAATTGCTCCTTGCGCACCCAGGGCCGATCGCCTTCGAGGTACAGCATCTCCGACGTGTCTTTGATGGACGCGTGCGCCCCCACAGGAAGGCCATTGGACTCCAGCCACTTGTTGATTTCGCTGCCGGCCTTCTCGTAGACATCCGGGCAGTAGACTACGCGAATGCCCTGCGCCGAGTACTTGGCGTCGAGTTTCTGGGCGACCTCCGCCAATTCCTTTTGCCCGCCGCCATGATCGCCCATCAGTACGACGTTCTTGAAGCCGTTAGCGATCATCTGCTCGGCGACCTGCTCGTTCACCTCCGCGAACAGCGTCCCGGTGACGCCGATGGTGCCCGGCAATTCGGCGCTGGCGCGATTCACGGAGAACGGCATCACCGGCGCTGCGATGGCATTGCCGAGCTGTTCGGCGATGGCGATACCGATGGCGTGCGCCACGAAGGTGTGCGCGCCCGTAACACCCTGCGGCCCGCGCTGCTCGGTGCCGCCGTTGAAGATGAGCACCGTGGTTTTACCTTGCTCGTGGATCGCCCGTTTGAGTTCTGGCCAGGTCATCGTCTCTAAATCCGGCGACTGCGCGGCCGAGATGGCGCACCACAGAGCCGCTCCAAAAGCGAGTGTTAGAATTCGCATAGGTCCTCTCACGGTTGAATCGAACCCGGGGCTGGCTGGGCCGGGATGGCGGCTGGGGCCGGCTTGTCTGGCGGGGGAGTGTCTGCGCCAGGCTTATTGGCCGCCGTGGCCGGGCGCCGCCGGATAATGCCGAGTATCTCTTCGCCTTCCACCGCTGTAAGCGGGGGCGCGCCCAATTGCACCAGCAGCGCGACGGTTTCCGGATGCTTCATCGGCACACTGCTGCGCAGCGATGGTCCATTGGCCATGTCGGTTACCGACCAGCCGCGGACCGTTCGGACATCCATTTTTGCGCCCTTCTCCACCAGCAGTTTGACCAATTCGTTATCGCCCCGATAGGCTGCTCCGGCCAACGCGGTGAAACCCTGCACATCTTTCGGCGTCGCGTCCAGGCCCAGCTCCAGGCAATATTTCACGGCATCCAGGGCAGAAGTGGGCGCATTCTTCGAATAGTTCCCGTTCCAGCCCAACCCGGCTGCGACCATCAGCGGTGTGACTCCCTCGGTGGATGCGATCTTGGGATCGGCGCCTCTCTCGATCAGCAGATGCATGGCGGGCACGTCGGTGGCCTGCGCCGCGCGCCAGAAAGGCGTCGAGCCGGCCGAACCGATCCACATCTGGTTATGGGAAGTGGGCCGGAACCATAGCAGGCGAATCAACCTGGCGTTGGGATCCGCGCCGCGATCGAGCAATGCCTTCATCAATTCCAGGTACGTGATGCGCTCCTGATTCGTAATCGGATTCGCCGACCAGCCGAAGGGCGCCCATTGGGTGTCGATGACAGCGTAGAGTGCGGCGAGACCATCGATGGTGGCTAGGTTGGGATCCGCACGATGGTCGAGCAGATACTTTGCCAGATCGTAGTGGCCGTTGCAGATGGCAATCACGATCGGGCTGCTCTGGTCGCCGGCGCTGACCTGGTCGACGTTGGCGCCACCTTCCACCAGGGCGCGGACGGCATCCATGTGGCCATTCCGGGAGGCCAACAGCAGCGCCGTCATGCCACCCATCACGCTGGCCGTGACGCGGCGGGCGATGGCCGCGGCGGTAGCCGGATCGAGCTGCGTGCCCGGTTTCACCTTCCGTTCCACGATGGGATTTCCGTCTTCGTCAAACTTGGGTTTTTCGAGCTTCACCACTTTTGTGGTCACGGCGGCATCGGCTTTGTGTTGCATCAGGACCTGGATGGCCGCCGCGCGGTTTTTGGCGGCTGCGAACATCAGCGCGGTCTGGCCGCGTGCCGATTCCGTGGCGTTTATTTGCGCGCCGTGATCGAGCAGCGTGGTCACGGCTTCGGCGCTGCCGGCGGCGGCCGCGGCCATTAAAGGTGTCGCGCCGTCGGTGGTGGCGGCATTCGGGTCTGCTCCCGCTTCGAGGAGGAGCGCGATCATGGCGGCGTTTCCGTTCGTCGCAGCCAGCGAGAGCGGTGTGACCGCGGCTACCCGATTCGCCGCTTTCACGTTGGCACCTGCCGCGATTAGTACCTTGGCCATTTCCAGATCGTCTTTGGCCGCCGCCCAATGCAGCGCCGTCATGCCATCGCCCTGCGCCGCGTTCACATCCGCGTGCTTCTGCAGCAGCGCACGCACCGTTTCCCGGTCGCCTTGCATGGCCGCATCCGGCAATTGAGTGTCGCCACCTACCGCGTACATCGCGGCGGCCAGAAATAAAGCGCAAAACAGAGTCTTCATACGCTCCTCTCTACTCTTGTGGGGCGGGACTCCAGTCCTGCAGCCGACGTCCACGCCGGCCTGCTCGCATTTGGGAACGGCTGATTCCAAATCTCCAAGGGCGGATCCTGGAGGACCCGCGCAGACCTGGGGGTCTGCCCCACATTGTCAAATCGCGATCTCCCCCGTGCTATCTCCGATGCTATCGACGGAGACCCCCAGCTTGTGCGCCAATGTGAGCAGAAGGTTCGCCATGGGCGTGCCGTCCGCGCATCTCACGTGCAAATTTCCTTTGATCTGGCCGTTGGCATGGCCGGCCAGAAAGATGGGCAGCCGCTTGTGTTCGTGCACATGCGAATCGCCCATGGGACTGCCATAAAGCACTACCGAATGATCCAGCAGGTTGCCGTCTCCATCCGGCGTGTTCCTCAACTTATCCAGAAAGTAGGCGGCCTTACACACGTGATACTGGTTGAGCCGTGCAAATTCCGCAATTTTATCCGGGTTCTCGCCGTGATGTGATAACCCATGGAACGGGCTCTTGACGCCGCTTTCCGGATAGACTCTGGAACTCACATCGCGACCCATTTTGAACGCCGAGATGCGCGTGACATCCGCCACGAACGCCAGCACCTGTAAGTCGAACATCAGCTTTACATGTTCTTCGAAAGAATCCGGGACGCCGATGGGCGCCGCGGGTAAATCCCGCGCGTTGCCGCTCGAATTGTATTTCTCGACCTTCTGTATGCGTCGCTCGATCTCGCGCACGTCATCCAGGTAATCGCTCAGCCTGCGGCAGTCGCTCGAATCCAGCCCGGTCTTCAGGCGCGCGATTTCGTGCGTGATGGTATCCAGAATACTGCGGTCGGCTGCGCGCCGGGCCGCGCGTTCCACGTTGGTGCCGCCATCGCCGAACAATCGCTCGAAGGCCACCCGCGGATCGATTTCCATCGGCAATGGCGTGGTCGGAGACGACCACGAAATGGTATTGGCGTACACGCAGCTATAGCCATAGCCGCACGCGCCCGACAACGAACCGACATCCTCGATGCAAAGCTGGATGGAGGGCAGCGGGGTGTCTTGGCCGTACTGCTGCGCGTAGATCTGGTCGAGAGACGTGCCCAGTAAGATGTCGGATCCTTCGGTCATCTTGGGATGCGCGGCCGTCAGGAAAACGGCGGACGAGCGGGTATGATCGGCGCCTTCCTCGTCGGGCGCCAAGGCCATGGCATTGTGCAGGTCCGTTCCGGTTACCACTGTCAGATACTCCCGAAACGGCTCCAGAGACTGCAGCGTGGGCGTGATCTCGAAATCCGCACCATCCTTCAGGGGAGACCAATAGTGCTTCGCTCCGCCCGTCACGGTGCTGCCCGCCGCGCCATGGACCATCTCGAGTGCGGCGAAACGCGTACGGGAAACGGCCGCGGTCTTGCGTAATGGGGTCTGTGCCGGAAGCATGGCATCCAGCAGCGGCAACCCCAAACCTACTCCCATTCCACGCAGCAGTGCGCGCCGCGAGAGATGCTTCTTCGTTATGAACATTCCTTCCCCCCTATAAGACCGCTTCCTCACGGTCGCGGCTCGGTAAGGTCGCGGCTCGGTAAGGTCGCGGCCCGTTTCTGAGCCGCGCGCGTGAGCAAGCGGTTGCCCGCCCTTTTTCCGCAAACACTCTATTGCATTTAGTTCCCGGCGGCCAGGCTGGCGCCCTCCGCCGGGTTTTCCTCCACTTTCCTCATTTGAAAAGGCGTACTTTTCACTATCCCCAACACAAATGCCGAGAAGCGGTTGTCTTTGCCGGCCGCTTCCCGGTCGATTGTTCTAACTACCGGCATGTCGTAATATTCGATTCCGCGCCCTAGCGCATAAGTCAGCAGTTTCTCGGTGAACGTCCGGATAAACGCGCCGGAATGGCTCAGCAGCGCGTTTCGCAGACTCACCGGCCCATCCAACTTAGTTCCATCCACCATCTTTCCGGTGGGATCGATGGAGAAACCCGCATCGTGAATACGCCACGCCCCCACGGCGTCGAAATTCTCGAGTGAGAAGCCGATGGGGTCCATCATCTTGTGGCAAGCTGCGCAGGCGGGGTTCGCGCGATGCTCCTCCAGCCGTTCGCGCACGGGCAAAAGCTTCCCGCCATCAACGCTCTCTTTCAAGGGAGGCACGACTGCCGGGGGCCGGGGCGGCGGTGCGCCGAGTAAGTTATCCATCACCCACTTGCCGCGAAGAACCGGTGAGGTCCGTGTCGCGAATGAGGTCACAGTCAGGATGCTGGCCTGCCCCAGCAGCCCGCGCCGGTAATCCTCCGTCACCTTCACGCGCCGGAACCGGTTGCCCTCGATGTTTGGAATCCCGTAATGTCTCGCCAGACGTTCGTCCACGAAGGTGTAATCAGCGGTGAGCAAATCCGCTACGTTGCGGTCTTCCCGCACAACGCTGTCGAAGAACAGTTCGGTCTCGCGCCGCATGGATTCGAGCAGGTTGCCGTCGAAGTTCGGGTAAGTGAAGATATCGGGCTGCACGTCCTTCAAATTGCGCAGATAGAGCCATTGCCCGGCGAAGTTACTGGCCAGGGCTTGCGATCGCGGGTCGGCCAGCATGCGGTGCACCTGCTGCTCCAGTCTCGCGGGTACGCTCAGTTTGCGGCGCGCAGCCAAGCTGAGTAACTGCTCGTCGGGCGCACTGCTCCATAGGAAATACGACAAGCGGGAGGCCAGTTCGATATCGGTGATCCGGTAGTTTTCTCCAGGGGCGACACCACTGGGAGTCCGTTCGAAGCGGAATACAAATTGCGGATTGGCCAGAATCAGTTGCAGGGCTATACGGATGCCTGCCTCAAATCCGCCGCGGTTGCGGCCTGCCTGGAAGATAGTCAGCAGATCGTCGAGATCCGAGCCGTTAATCGGGCGGCGATATGCCTGGCGGGCCAAAGCGGAGAGAATCTTCGTGGCGCAGGGTATCTCCCCGCTCTCGGTTTCCGGATGGCACGCAAAGATCTTGCGGCGGCTGAGAGTATCCCCGACTCCAGTGGCGTTATACGGCCCGCGGATGCCCAGATCGCGGACATGCGGCAGCGCCGTCAAGCCCTGCGTCCGGCCCACAAAGAGATCTTCCAGGCTCTGGTCGTAGGGCATCACGAAGTCGTCCACCGGGCCGGCGGCTCTTCTTAGAAAGGCGACCGTAATGGTCTGCGGCCCGGCCTTCACTTTTACCGGACCGGTGCGCAAGTCGTCATCGACTTTCATCAACGGGTTCACATTCAATAGCGCCACCCGTTCGCCGTTGATGGCAATTTCCACCTGTTCGCCCGGCGAGTAAACTCCAAATAGAAACGTATTCGTGGTGAAGTACAAAGTGACGCGGAAGATATACTCGCCGTCGGTGGGAAAGTTATGCTTGATTACCATGCCGCCGCGCGTGCCGAACGGGGTACCTTCCACGTGACCGGTCTGGTCGAATGTGGAAGGGACGCGGTAAGTCTCCACGATAGGGTTCATCGCGGGATCTCCCACGGCCGCGCGGCTGATCTTGCCGGCCGCTCGTATATAGCCCTCCATCAGGGTAGGAGAAACGTTCAGGACTTCCGCCATGTTATCGAAGCCGTGGCTCATGTCGTCAGCCGGCAGATAAGATGCGGCGTCCACATCCACGTCCAAAAGGTCGTGCACCGAGTTAGCGTACTCCGTGCGATTCAGCCGGTGCAGGGCGGGCCGGCCGGGGTCCGGATGCGCCGCGGCAGCCTCATCCAGCCCTTTCTCCAGAGAGGCCGCAAAAGCGTCGAGGCGTCCGGCATCCGGCCGCGGCAGGCCCGCCGGCGGCATCATGCCGGCCCGCAGTTTAACGATCACCTTTTCCCATTCGGCGGCCTCATCGGCTATATGGCCGCCATCCAGCGTTTTCTCCAGGTTCGCGAGCGACAGGCCGCCCGATTTCAATTTGTCGTTGTGGCATCCGGCGCAATACTGGCCAATCAGCGCCTGCTGCGCCGCGGGCCGCATGTCATCGGCAGGCCCACCCCGCAAGAACCCGGTGCAAGCCAAGATACCGCCGCAGATGAGTGCTCGTTTCATACCGGCGCCGCTTCCCCTTAGAACACCAGCTTCAATGCGAACTGAACGTCCCGGCTGGTTGTGCTGGTTTGCGTAACCCGGCCTACCGAACTGGAGCTGACATCATTCACAGGCAGGCCGAAGTTCGGGTGGTTCGTGATGTTGAACAATTCGGAGCGAAATTGCAGCGCGAACCGCTCGGTAAGTGTGAAGTTGCGGAACAACCCAAAGTCCAGGTTCTGGATGCCGCCGGCGCGCAGGTTATTGCGGCCCTCGTTGCCATAGGCGTAAGTGCCGGTGGGAAGGGTAATGTTAAACGCCGCCGCGTTAAACCAATCGGTGGGAGTCGGATTCGCCAGGACCGGATCGCCGATCACAAAGGGCCGGTTAGCGGCGCCGGTGTTCGAAATATCTTTGGAGGTGATCACGGTGAACGGTGGACCAGTCTGCTCGGTGGCGATGGCGGTGGTTTCCCAGCCGGATATCGGCGCGCGCAGATAGCGGGGCAGATTGCTGCCAAAAGCCCTGTGAGATCCAAACGGCAGTTCATAAACCAGGCTGGTCACCAGCCGCTGGCGGATGTCAAAGGGCGAGTCGCCCCGGTTAGCCGCTATATTCAGAGGATTCATGATCGCCACTTCACCGTCGCCCGAGTCGTTCATGGGATCTTCATCGATGGAATGCGAATAGGTGTAAGACATCAAGAGAGACAGGCCATTTGAGTAGCGGCGTTCCAGCCGCGCCGATAAGCTTTGATAGTCGGAATTACCTACCGGATCGACCCACGTGATGGGCCCCCATTGCGGATAGGGCCGCCGCGATTGGATGGCGCCCGCCCCGGGCGTGGGTTGGTTGATGTCATAGCTTTCAAACAGGTGCGTGCCCTTCGAGCCGAGATAAGTAACTTCAAGGACCAAGTCCCGCTTGAGTTCGTGTTCTACGCCAAAGCTCCACTGTTGGACGCCGGGAGTCTTCAGATCGTAGGTCACGCCGTAGGGCGTGTAACCACCCACCGCTACCGATGTGGCCGGATATGGATCCGTGTAAGTGGCCACTAGCTGCGTAGGAGTATTCGTGAATGTCTGGGTCTGGCGGAACGGAATGCCGCGGAACAGTCCACTTACGGAGGCGTCCGTGCCGCTGCCTAAATCGTAGAAGATGCCAAACCCGCCACGGATTACGGTTTTGTCGTTGGCAAAGGGGCGGAAGGCGAAGCCGAAGCGGGGCGCCCAGTCGCCCATCTGCACGTTCCAGGCGGTACTGCCGAGGGGATTTGTGCCGACGTCGACCAGTTTCCCGTTTTTCACGTTCAACAACTCGCCGTTCATCACCGGCACCAGGCCCGTGGTGGGATCGAAGCTCGCTTCTCTGGCCAGCCGGGCTTTTTGCGGAAAGGGTAGCTCGTAGCGCAGGCCGTAGCTGAGCGTCAGGCGCCGGGTGACCTTCCAGTCGTCTTGCACGTACAGGCCGGCGGTGGGGGTGTAACTCCGCACAGTGGGATCGCCCGGACTGACGGATGTCGAGCGGAGATCGCCCAGCAGAAAATCGCCAAAGGCGGAACCGGTATACTCCCCGTTAAAGCTGAAGGATCCCCGGGCTTGCGCGATATCCAGCCACGCGTAGTTATAAATGAAGTATTTGTAGTCTCCACCGAACTTGAACGTATGCTTGCCATAGATCCACGACAGCCCGTCTATGATGTTGTAAGTATTATTGCGGCGGCCTTGGGGCAGATTATTGGGGTCGCCGATGGTCGCCAGTCCGGTGATGGAAACGATCGGCACGCCCAGGTTGCCGATGATATCCTGGCCGCTCGGCCCAGGTTGGGGAATGCCCAGCGTCTGGTCCACGTTGCCGAACGAAGCGTCCTGGTTATAGCGCGCGGTGCGAATGCGGTTGTATCCGAGGCGCAACTCGTTCACCACGTCGGGACTGAAGATGTGCACGTCGTTGATGGCGAGGCCCTGGTCGCGCTCGGGCTCGAGGCAGCCGAAGCCGGGGATGGTTCGCGAGCCGCAGACCGTGTTGTCCTCATACAGCGTGGTGCGATCCGCGAACTGGTAACTCACGAAGAGATTGTTCTTTGCGGAAATCACCTGATCGACGCGCCCTGAAAACTGATTGTCCTGCTCGTTGCCCAACATGCTGTAGTTGTAATTGTTCGCCAAGCCCGCGCTGGTGGGCGCCGGAAAGTACCCGAGCAACGCGTGGCTGATCGGATTCAGCATGTTTCCAGGAATGATATTGCCGGGGAAAGGCGCGCCCGTGACGGGGTCCTTGATGACGGCCTGCCCCGCGAAGTTACCGGAGTCCTGCAGCAGCGTCGGCACCGTAGTGAGGCCGGTGACCTGATCGGTGAGCCGCAAACCTTCGTAGGTGGCGAAATAGAACGTGCGATTCTTGCGGATCGGGCCGCCGTTCGAGGCGCCAAACTGATTGCGCCGAAACGCCGGAACATCGTGCGGGCTGAAGAAATTGCGGGCATCCATGTCGCTGTTGCGCAGAAACTCGTACACGGTGCCGTGAAACCCGTTGCTGCCGGATTTCGTGGTGATCAGCACCTGCCCGCCCGAGTATCGCCCGTATTCCGCGCTGTACACGCCGGTCAGAATCTTGAACTCCTGGATACCGTCCACTGAGGGACGGTTGGTGGGCTGCATAGTGGCCTGGTCCGCGTTATCCACCCCATCCAACAGGTAGTTATTTTCCGTTTCCTGGTGACCGGCAACGTTGAAGCCGCCGCGAAAGCCGATCGAGGAGTTCTGCGCCGGCAGTTGAACGTTCGGAATCAGTTCCGAAAGCTGCCAGAACTGGCGCCCGTTCAGCGGCAGTTCTTTCACCTTGCGCTCTTCCACCACATCACCCACCGAGGCGTCCTCGGATTGCACCAGCGAAATATCCGCTTGGACCCTCACTGTGTCGGAAACCGCGCCCGGCGAAAGCGAAACATCCACGCGGCTTTCCTGGCCCGTAATCAGCACCACGCCCGAACGGACTTCCTTCTTGAATCCGGGGGCTTCCACGGCTATGGAGAACGTATCGGCGGGCGGAAGCTCCACAAATTCAAATTCGCCGGTCGTGCCCGAGATCGTGGAGCGGCTCCAACCTTTGGTAACGTCGGTGATGGTCAAGGCGGCGGACTGGACGATGGCGCCGGAGGTATCCGTAATGGTACCGCGAATGACAGAAGTAACGCCCTGTCCCCACAGGGTATATAAAGGCAGGATGGCTAGCGCTGCGACCGCCAGCAGTTTGACACTTAAATCTTTATTTTGCATATAGTTATTGACTGCTTCCCCAAGCCCCCAAGATATTTGTCCTGTATGTCGATTTAGTAGATAGTTTTTATATACTAAAAGAACGGAGGAGCCTTGTCAAGTTGAGTTTCGATAATTCCGCCGGTCCGTCCGAATGGCTTTTTCGAGGCGGACCGGGGTTGGCGGCCGGGCAGCGTGAATTCTGTTTCAGCGCTCGTCGGAAGCGGACGTGCGGCGCGTCTGTCCGTCTCCGGTGACGCGGGTGGGGCCATTCAGCAATAAAGCGTCGGTGGAAGTGCTGCTCAAACCGTACTTCGGTTGGACGTACTTTTGCAAAAACGCCAACTCCTTGCGCCAGGCATCGAGCCGGTGGTCGCGCTGGGAGAAGCCATGCAACTCGTTGGGGTAAGTGAAGTAATAAAAAACCTTGTGCTGTTCGGTGAGTGCCTTGACGAACTGGGCGGATTTGTACGGTGGAACCTGCGGGTCGGGCGGGAGGTAAATCGACGATGAGATAGTCTCCTTCTTTATCGTGTCCGCGCCGGGATAAACCGACAGCAGTTTCGCCGACGATGTAGTTGGCGGGCCGGGCAGGGGGGATGCGGGGGGCGGCACGCCCTCCGAGGGGGTCTGGGGGAGCGCCCCCAGTTGGCGGGGACGCGGTAAGTACTTTACAAAAGTTTCTAAAATAGGGCGCCTCTATTTCTGCAAGCTATAGAGAGCGGCAAACGCTTTCACCCTGTAGGGATGAGTGAGCGGCGTTGCCGTTATTGTGACCTGCAGTTCGAACCCTCCCGATGCCATCCGGAGCAGACCACGTGCTCCCAGTCCGTCTGCCAGCAGCGCCGCCGCGCCGATAACCGCAAGCGGAAACTCATCTCCGACCCCGAGTACCGCCAGGTGTGCCGTGAGAGCGCGCGCAAGTGGCGCGCCGATCATCCCGGCTACTGGAAGCAGTACCGTGCTACGCATCCGTCCGCAGCGGAACGGAACCGCGCCCGACAGCGCCAGCGTGACCAGCGGCAGCGTCTCCTCGATCTTGCAAACAACAACTCGGTTCTGGACCTAAAATCCTCCGTGGCCGGGGTTTGGCTGTTGGGCCCGGCTGCCGTGGATCTTGCAAACAACAACTTGGCTTCGGCGCAAGTCTTTATCGTGCAAGGCCCGGCGCGCAAACCGCCCGCCTCGGAAGCGTCTTGCAAACAACATCTCTCTGGTGCGGCGTCGGTTTTGGCGTGAAAAAGGAGAGAGACCCCATGCTGACCAACGAACAGATCCAGACCCTGCATCAGCTCTTCTACGCAGAGCGCTGGCCGATCCGCAAGATCGAACGTCACCTGCGCATGGGTTGGCGCACCATCAAGAAATATCTTCATCAGCCGGACCAGCCGGGCGTCTCGCGCGACAGATCCAGTAAACTCGATCCGTTCAAAACCACCATCGCCGATTTGTTGGCGCAAGATCCCACCGTCAGTTCCGCCGTCATCGAACAACGGCTTCGCACCATCGGCTATGGCGGGGGCCACTCGATCCTCCGTGAGTACGTGGGACAAGTCCGGCCCCAGCCAGCGCCGCGCGCCTTCGTGCGCATGGAACCGATCGCCGGTGAACGCTGCGAAGTGGACTGGGGACACTTTGGCGCCCTCGATTACGCCGGCGACAAGCGCAAACTCTATGCCTTCGCCCTGGTGGAATGCCACAGCCGCATGCTGTATCTGGAATTCACGCACAGCCAAAGCTTCGAAACGTTCGTCCGCTGTCACATCCATGCCTTCCAATTCCTGGGCGGCACTAGCCGCGAAATCTGGTACGACAACCTGGCCACGGCGGTCGCCGAACACGACGGCCGGCTGGTGCGGTTCCAGCCGCGGTTCTTTGCCTTCGCCCGCGAATTCGGTTTCATACCGCGCGCCTGCAATCCGGCAGCGGGTTGGGAGAAAGGCAAAGTTGAGCGTGGCGGTATCGGCTATGTCCGGCAGAATTTCTGGCCCTTGCGCACCTTCACCGATCTCGACGATGTCAATCGCCAGGCCCGTCAATGGCTCGCCGAAATCGCCAACCCGCGCCAGCACAGCGAAACGCGGCAACGCCCGGTGGATCGTTTTCAAGCCAAAGCCCTGCGGCTCTTGCCTCCTCTGTTGCCGGACTACCGCGATTCCGCCGACGTGCTGGTCCACAAGGATATCCGCATTTACTTTGATGGCAACCGCTACTGTGCGCCGCCCGCGCTGGTGGGCGAGCAACTCCGGCTCAAAGCCGATGCGCATAGCGTGACGCTCTACCATCAACAACGCGAACTGGTCACCTATCCCCGCTGCTGGCGGCGCGGACAGACCTTCGGCGCGGAGCGTTTTGAAAAAGAACTGCTGGCGCAGAAAGCCGCCGCGGCGCGTTCTCAGGCGCTGCAACGGCTGCTCGCTTTGTTAGAGGCCCATTGCCCGCGGCTCACCGTGGAAGATTATCTCCGCGGCATGGCCGATAATGAGCGGTCTTTGGCGCGTCAGGTCAGCGAACTGCTGGAACTGATCCGGCTGTATGGCTCTCCGGCGGTGGCCCAAGCGCTGGCTAAGGCACATGCCGGCCGCGCCTTCGGCTCCGACTACGTGGCCAACATCCTGCGCCAGCAGCTCTCCCCGCGCCCGGTCCAACCGCGCCTGCGACTCAACCACCCGGAGTTGGATCAACTGGTGACCGATCCGCTGTCGCTGTTGGAATACGACGCTTTTATTTTCCCCGAAAGGAAACAACCCGATGATTGCACTCCCCCAAAAACTCGAACAACTCAGCCTGACGACGATGAGCCGTCATCTGGATCAAACCATCGCTGACGCGGCCAACCAGAATCTTAGCCTGGCGGCCACCCTGGAGCGGCTGGCCGATCTGGAACTGGAGGCTCGCCGCCGCCGCTCTATCGAAAGGAGGGTGAAGATGTCGCGCCTGCAAACGCAACACTCCATCGACTCGTTCAATTTCGCCCATCATAAATCCCGCCAGCAAGCCAAACTGCGAATCCTGAAACTGCTGGACCTGGACTTCCTGCTCAAAGGCACCAATCTGGTCTTTGTCGGCAATCCGGGTGTGGGCAAAACCATGCTGGCCAAAATCATCGGCTGCCGCGCCTGCCAGGCCAATCATCGCGTCCTGTTCACCACGGCCATGGACATGCTCAACCATCTGCTGGCTTCTCAGGTCGATCACTCCTTGGTGCGCAAGCTCAAAGTCTATACAGACCCCGGCATGCTGATTTGCGACGAGCTCGGCTACTTATCCCTCGATCAGCAGAGTTCCAATCTCTTCTACCAAGTCATCTCCGATCGGCACGCCCGCCAGCGTTCGACCGTCATCACCACCAATACAGCGTTTTCCGATTGGGGTAACATCCTCTACAACACCACCATCGCCACGGCCATCGCTGACCGCCTGGTCGAGAACTCCGAAATTTTTCTGCTCGGTGGTGAAAGTGTCCGCAAGACGGGCAAGAATCCCTCTCTACTGGCTGAGTCCTAGCCGGTCCCGAGCAGGCGCCGCGCTGTGGTGATATCCCGGTTCGAGAAGTCGGCCGGGTAACCCCTCAACGGCGCTGCCAACTGGGCGGGGGCTGTGGTTTTTCGGCTGCGGCTCCCGCTGGTGGTTCCTTCCATGTTTAACTTCAGCGCCAATCACTTGTTCTTACTCTCGCGGACGGAATACGCTTCCTGCGCGGTGTTGGTCATGCTGGACCACGACACCCGGCGTGTGTATCGCCTGTTCGACTTCACCAAACGCCTGCACCTCACGCCCGGCCATGCCTACTGCGTGGCAGGCAAGATCAACAGCGTGAACACACTCTACCTGGTGATCGAATCGGTCAAGCTGGACACCAAACACGAGCGGCGTTCCACAGATCCTGTCCCTGCGGAAGGCGCGGGAGGGTAGCCACCTTGTAGCGCTGCCCCTGTCTTCCTGAACCGCATTCATCGCCGGCGTTTCCCTGCTGACGACTGCGCCGGCGTGTCTGCCGACAACGAAACCGGCAGCCGGTGCGGGCGTTTTTCCGGCGCTAATGCGGTCGCTTCCAACTGGCGCTAACACATGCTGGGGATTGACGATCAAAGTGGGCAACAAGCCGGGTATGAGCCTGGACGAGATCCGGGCTTTTTTGCATGGCAGCGACGGAGTGCATTTCGAAGGCCAGCAGAGGGAGGAAATATACGCCTGGGTCAATGGGTTCTTGGAGGCCCAAAAGTGGCACCAACTGGAACGCTCGGCGCGCGGTTTGACGCGGCGTTACATGGAAAAGATGACTGGACTGAGCCGGGCGCAGATCACGCGTCTGATCACGCGATTCCGGGAGCATGGAGAGGTGCGGGCGAAGCCCAGCCGGCACCGCCGTTTCGCCACGGTGTACACCCGGGAGGACGTGGCGCTGCTGGCGACGGTGGATGAAATGCATGAGACGCTCAGCGGACCAGCCACGCAGAAGATCTTGCAGCGCCAGCGGTATGACTTCGGCGATCTCCGCTATGGGCGCTTGGCGGGGATCTCGGTGGCGCACATCTATCGGTTACGCCACAGTGCGGGGTACCGTAAACAACGAGTGGTCTACCAGGAAACGCGCGCCGTGCAGGTGGCCATCGGCGAGCGGCGGGTGCCGCGGCCGGAGGGCCGGCCAGGATACTTGCGGGTGGACACGGTACATCAGGGAGATCGGGATGGGGTGAAGGGGATCTATCACATCAATGCGGTGGACGAGGTGACGCAATGGGAGGTAGTGAGCGCCACGTCGCAGATCAACGAAACCGCTCTGAAACCCGTGCTGGCGGCCATGCTGCAGCAGTTTCCCTTCCGCGTCCGCGGCTTTCATTCGGACAATGGCAGCGAGTTCGTCAACCACATCGTGGCCAAGTTGCTCAACAAGCTGTTGATCGAGCAGACCAAGTCCCGGCCGCGGCACTGCAATGATAACGCCTTGGTGGAATGCAAAAATGGAGCGGTCATCCGCCAGCACATTGGCTACGGCTACATCGCCGCCGAAAACGCCGCGGCCATGCAGGCTTTCTACCTGCAATACTTCAACCCGTATCTGAACTTTCACCGGCCGTGCGGTGTGCCGGAACGGGTGATCAGCGCCAAAGGGAAGGAACAGAAACGGTATCGCTGGTATGCCACTCCCTGGGAAATCCTGCGTCAGTTGCCGGGAGTGACCGGGTATCTGAAGGGGGACTTGACCGTGCAAGAAGTGGACGGTTGGTCGCGCCGTCAAACGGATATGCAGGCTGCCACCGTGATGCAAACGGCCAAACGGAAACTGTTCGCGAGTTTTCCCGAACGGAGAACCGCATGAGGCTAATCACCAGCGCAATGCCCGTGTGCGACGCACACCGGCCTCCCGTCGGTCGGCCTTGCCGCGTGGCAGATAGGTCGAACAGCAAAACACAAAAAACCTCCTATGAAAGGAAAACCAAAACCTCCAGCCCGCGGCAACTGCCAGCCTCCGGTTGGTCGGCCCTGAGAGGGCGGTATACGAATCAACATTCAAAGAAAGGAGACCCGTATATCCGATACCGGTTCCCCAGGCTCATTCTTGGATGA